>JBGCFP010000052.1:0-39065 GCA_045107005.1 Gammaproteobacteria bacterium | reverse complement strand
GGATTTGAACGACTGGGAAAATTTGTTGGCCGACAGTACGCACGAGTCGGATCTGGATTTTCTGGCCGATCATGTGCGTGCTGAGCACTTGCCGCATGCGGTGATCATCGACTGCACGTCCGCGGATGTCATTGCGCGGCGTTACCCGGATTGGCTCGCGCGCGGCATTCACGTGATTACGCCCAACAAGAAAGCGGGCAGTGGACCGCTAGCGCACTACGAGGCCATCAAGACGGCCCGACGCCTGGGTGATACGCGTTACTTGTACGAAACCACCGTCGGCGCCGGTTTGCCCATTATTCAGACTCTGCGGGATTTGCGCGAGACCGGTGATCGCGTACGTCGGGTCCAGGGCATCTTGTCGGGCACGCTGGCCTACCTGTTTAACGTTTACGACGGCAGCAAACCGTTTTCCGAAATCGTCCGAGAGGCCAAAGCCAGTGGTTTTACCGAACCCGATCCGCGCGACGATTTGTCCGGCATGGACGTGGCGCGCAAAGTGGTGATCCTCGGCCGCGAAATGGGGCTCTCCATTGAACTGGCTGACGTCGAGATCGAGAGCCTGGTGCCGGCCGCCCTCGAGGGCGACGACGTGGCGTCTTTTCTGGATGGTCTGGCGGATTACGACGATGATATGGGGCAACGTTACGCGCAGGCGAAAGCAAAAAACGAAGTGTTGCGTTACGTGGCGGTGCTCGGCGACGACGGTCGTGCCAGCGTCGCGTTGAAGTCGCTGCCGGCCACGCACACGTTTGGCCACTTGAATCTCACCGACAACGTGGTGCAATTTGAAACGGCCAGATACTGCGACAACCCGCTGGTCGTGCAGGGCCCAGGTGCCGGGCCGGCCGTGACCGCCGCCGGCGTGTTCGCCGATCTGTTGCGGCTGTCTGCCTACCTCGGCGCTGCCGTTTAATGACGGTCATGCGTGCCAGCGCGTACGCGCCAGCGTCCGTTGGTAACGTAGGCGTTGGCTTTGACCTGTTGGGGCTGGCGCTGGACGGACCGGGCGATACGGTTACGGCGCAGCGCCGCGAGGATGCAAAAGTTGTCATCGACGCGATTGATGGCGTTACGGTTGAACTACCCCGAGAGCCGCACAGAAACACCGCTGGTCGCGTCGCTCTTGAGATGATTGACGAGCTCGGTCTCGATTTTGGGGTCACTTTGACCATCAAAAAAGGGATTGCCCTGGGCTCGGGTATGGGCGGCTCAGCCGCGTCGGCGGTGGCCAGCGCCGTGGCGATCAACGCTTTGCTGACGAAGCCGCTGACACGCCATGAACTACTGCAGTTTGCCCTCAAAGGCGAGGCGGTGGCCAGCGGCGCCATTCATGCGGATAACGTAGCGCCGAGTTTGTACGGCGGGCTGATACTGGCCCCCGCGGAAAGTTCGCCCGTGCGCATTCCGTCGCCGACCGGGTTACGCTGTGTCCTGGCGCGTCCGGCACTGGAAATTAATACGCGGGACGGTCGTGCGGCCCTGCGTTCTAGTTACGCTTTGGGTGAATGGGTGCGTCAGGCCGGTCATTTGGCGGCGTTTGTTGCGGCTTGCTATCGAGATGATACCGAAGCGGTCGGTCGGCACCTGGTCGACACGCTGATCGAGGCTCAACGCAAGCCTGCGATCCGCGGCTTTGATTCAGTCCGTGACGCGGTCCTCGGCGCGGGGGCGCTGGCGTGCACGATTTCCGGGAGCGGGCCGGCCATGTTTGCGTGGTGTCGCGATGCGGATGCCGTGCGCGTTGACCACGCGTTCGAGCGGGCGTTTGCGGCTGCCGGATTGCCCTGTGAGCGCGTCAATTCGTCCCTGGACGCGCCGGGTGCCAAAGTGATTGAGGCGGTGAACCCGTGACGGTGCGTTTTGTCAGTACGCGCGCGCTCGACGGCGATACGTGCACGGCCAGTGACGCGATCGTCCGTGGTCTGGCACCGGATGGCGGCTTGTTCGTCCCGGTAAACATGCCGGTCCAGGACTGGCGTCCCGAGCACGTGGAGTCGCTGCCGGCGGTTGCCGCGCGCTTTATGCGCCCGTTCTTTGACGGCGATCCCTTGCGTGACTCGTTGGCCGATATATGCGCCGAAGCGTTCAATTTTCCAGTCACTATTGAACCGGTCGACGGTGACGCGTTGAGCGTGCTGGAGTTGTTTCACGGCCCCACGGCCGCGTTCAAAGATTTTGGTGCACGCTTTTTGGCCGCCTGCTTCCAACGCCTGGAAGCAGCGGCGGACGCCCCGTTGACGATACTGGTCGCGACTTCGGGCGACACCGGTGGTGCCGTTGCCGCGGCTTTTCATCAGCGCCCGGGTGTTGCCGTTGATGTGCTGTTCCCGCACGGCCAGGTGTCGCCACGGCAGGCGCAGCAACTGACTTGCTGGGGAGACAACATTCGAGCGTTTTGCGTGGACGGACCGTTTGACGCCTGTCAGCGATTGGTCAAAGAGGCGTTTGTTGACCCAGGCTTGCGCGAGCGTCGGCGTCTGTCATCAGCGAACAGCATTAACCTCGGCCGCCTGTTACCGCAGGCGGCCTACTACGTGTGGGCGAGCGTGCGTCTGGCGGCGCAGCACCAGGCGCCACCGTCGTTCATCATACCCACCGGCAACCTTGGCAACGGTTTGGCCTGCGTGTGGGCGAAAAGATGCGGTGCGCCGATTGGCCGGATTCATTTCGCGACTAACGACAACCGCAGTGTGCCCGAGTTTTTCAGTGGCACTGACTGGACGCCTCGCGCCAGTGTCACGACGCTCGCCAACGCCATGGACGTTGGGAACCCGAGCAACATGGAACGCCTGCGCGCCATGTTTGGCGATGACGATGTGGTCCGTGCCAGTGCGAGTGCCAGCGCCATTGATGACGCCGCGATTCGCGAACAAATCGCGCACGACGATAAAACGCGCGATCAGGTGTTCTGCCCGCATACGGCAACGGCGATGCACGCGTTCGATCATCACGTTACTGCCGGGGCAAAAGAGCAAGGCCCGTGGGTGGTTGTGGCCACGGCGCATCCGGCCAAGTTCGAGAGTGTTGTGGAACCACTGATTGGGCGTGCCATCGATGTCCCGGCGAACCTGCAGGCGCTGCTCGACAAGCCCAGCCACAGCATCCGTTTGAGCGCGCAATTGGACGCGTTTCTTCAACACTTTCCGGGCTAAAACGTCCCACCGCTACGATCAGATTTCGGTGTCAAAACTGGCTGCAAAACAAGCGGCTTGCGGCAGGTTTGTGTCGCTCAGTCTGCGCGCAGGCCGCTCGGCATCGTGGCGCCACTCGAGCGGCTGTGCAATAGTTTTGTCGCCCGTTCTCGTTGACCAACGTCGCTTTCACGCATGCCTGTAAACCTTCCTCTGATTTGGGTCCTGGTGGCCGCAACGGTATTGGTCATCGTCACCGTATTTGTCGTCTATTGGTTTACGCCTATCCGACGTCTTGAACGGCGTTTGAAAAAGACTCTCAAGTTGATCGGTGCCGATACACTGACCAATGTTGTGATCCCGGACGGCGTTGACGGCGAAATTCAAATTGACCAGGTGCTGCTGACCGCGCGCGGTCTGTTGGTGCTGGAGATCAAGCGCGTTGACGGCACCGTGTTCGGTGGCGAACGACTCGACAACTGGACTGCGCTAACCCCAAGCAGTCGCGTTGCGTTCAACAATCCGCTGGATCTTCTGAATCGTCGCGTTATTGCTTTGCGCGCCCGCTTTGGCGATGAAGTCCCGGTTGACGGTCGTGTGGTACTGGTTGGCAACGTCACGCTGGGTGCGGATCTCCCGCCAAGCGTTACGACTCCGACACTGTTGGCCGAGCAATTTGCGCAAGCGCCCGCGCGCAGTGCACGAGCGGAGCTAAGCGCTTACTACCCGCACTGGGATCGACTGCGACAGGAAGTTGCGGCGTAACTTATAAAAATTCGAATACAGGATCGCATCCATGTCTAAGCCCTTGCGCGCGTGCGCGTTTGTCGCAGCCCTATTACTGTCATTCGGGGGTTGCACCGGTTCCCCTACGTTCAAAGTGGCCAATCTCGATCTCTACGGCGAGCGCTTTGTCCGTTTGGCCCTGGACTTGGGCCAGCACGATGCGGATTACGTGGACGCGTATCACGGCCCGGAGCAGTGGCAGCGCGATGCGGCGAAGGAGAAGCGGGCACTGGCGCAGATTCGCCTCAGTGCGGAGACGTCGGCACGGTCGTTGCGGGCAGCCAGAGTTCGTGGCGGACAGAATAAGCGTCGACGCGAACATTTGGCCCGCCAGTTTGAAGCGCTAGCGTTTCGCAGCCGCATGCTCATGGGCGAGCAGTTTACCTTCGACGAGGAATCGAGAGGGCTGTATGACGCCGTGGCGCCACGGCACGACGCGGTGTTTTTTCAGCGCTCGCTGGACCAGTTGGAGACGTTGTTGCCGGGCGCCGGGGATATCACAACGCGCTACGAGAACTTTCGCGCGCGTTTCGTTATTGCGCCCGAGCGACTCGATACGGTGTTTCGAGCGGCGATTGACGAGTGTGCTCAGCGGACTCGGCGGTGGCTGGAGTTGCCCGAGGATGAATCGTTCACCATTGAGTACGTAAACGACAAGGCTTGGGGTGGCTACAACTGGTTTCAAGGCGGTGCTCGCAGCCTGATTCAGGTCAACACCGATTTTCCCATTTACATCGATCGCGCCGTTGACCTCGCGTGCCACGAGGGGTACCCGGGTCATCACGTTTACAACACGCTGCTGGAAGAGCGACTGTTGAAGCAACGAGGCTGGATCGAATACTCGATTCTGCCGCTGTTCAGTCCGACCGGGTTGATCGCCGAAGGCAGCGCTAACTTTGGCATTCGGATGGCGTTTCCTGCCGACGAGCGTGTGGCGTATGAGAAATCCACCCTGTTTGACCTTGCCGAGCTCAATGTCACGGACGCGGCACGGTATTACGAAGTGCAGTCCATTGTTGAGAAACTGTCCTACGCGCGCAATGAAGCGGCACGGCGCTATCTGGATGGCGAGATTGACGCGATTGAAGCCGCCGATTGGCTGGTTCGTTACGCGTTGATGGCGCGCGACCGAGCCGAGCAGAGCATGCAGTTCGTCGACAAGTATCGTGCCTACGTGATCAATTACAACTTGGGACGCGACCTGGTCGCGGACTGGGTTGCCAAAGCGGGCGAAGACCCTGAGAAGCGCTGGGCGCGCTTTGAAGAACTCTTGTCGGAACCGTATTTGCCGTCGCAGCTGGTGCCGTAGGAATGATCGGCACGATGGACGGAACGCGCCTCGTTCCGCCCATCGGGTAACCCGGTGTTGTCAGGCCGCCTTGGCCGCCGTGCTTTGCAGCGCGTGATCTTGTAACACGCGCGCTACGCAGGCGGTGATTGCCTTGCCGGTCGCGATGTGCAGAAACTCGTTGGGGCCGTGCGCGTTCGAATGCGGTCCGAGCACACCCGTGACCAGAAACTGCACGCCCGGAAACTTCTCACCGAGCATGCCCATAAACGGAATCGAGCCGCCGGTGCCCATGTACATGACGTCGCGCCCAAAGAAGTCCTGCGAGGCGGCCGACATGGAATCCTGTAACCACGGTGCCACTTCCGGCGCGCTCCAGCCGCCCATCGCCGATTCGACGTTGAACGTGACTTTGGCATTGTGCGGCGGGTTGCTCTCGAGCGTGCGTTTGACGGCGGCGGCGGCGAGGTCCGGATCCGCGGTGGGCGGGAGTCGGAAAGACAGTTTGACGTGAGTTTGCGGTCGCAGCACGTTGCCCGCCTGACCCAGAGGCGGCATCCCGTCGACGCCGGTGACACACAGGGTTGAGACCCACGTGTTGTTGAGCAACTGTTGCGCCACATCGTCCACCACCGGGCGGGTCGTGCCGGCCCACGGGTATTTGTCCGCGACCGTCGCGCCGAGCACTTTGGCGGTGGCGTCTGCTTGCTCGATGCGTTGTTGGGGGATGTCGACCTTCAACTCGTCGAGCAACAACTCGCCGGTCAGTTCGTCTTCGAGGCGACTGAGCAAAGACCTCAGCACGCGGAAACTCGACGGCACGATGCCGCTGGCTCCGCCGCTGTGCACGCCTTCGGTTAGCACATCGACCTGCAGCGTGCCGACCAGGTTGCCGCGTAGCGTCGTGGTGCACCAAAGCTGATCGTAGTTGCCACACTCGGCGTCAAGGCATACCACCAGTGACGGCCGGCCGATCCGTGCGTTGAGCAAATCGATGTAGTGAGGCAAATCAAAGCTGCCGCTTTCTTCACAAAATTCGATCAACACAACGCAGCGAGCGTGAGGGATGTTCTGTTCCGCCAGCGCTCGGATTGCGGTGAGCGAGCCGAACACGGCGTAACCGTCGTCGGCGCCGCCGCGGCCGTACAGCTTGCCGTCGCGAATCACCGGTTTCCACGGTTCGAGTCCGTCTTTCCAGCCGCTGAATTCCGGTTGTTTGTCCAAATGACCGTAGAGCAACACCGTGTCGTCCACCGCTCCGGGGATCTCGAGGAACAGGACCGGTGTGCGGCCCTCGAGTTGGACGATCTCAGCCTGCATGCCGTCGATGGGTTGTTGTTGGCACCAATCCAGCGCCAGTTTCGCCGCCTCATCCATATGACCGTGTGCCGCCCAGTCAGGGTCGAACAGTGGTGACTTGTTGGGAATCTTAACGTAATCGCACAGCGTCGGAACGATGCTCTCGTCCCACAATCCGTCGACAAATGTCTTGATTTTTTCGGTATCCATAGCGCCTCGAAAGTACGGGACAAAAAACGTGCTGCTGAGTATATACCGACGCTAGCCAGGCGGGCGGGCGGGTAACTCGAAGAATCGCTCAGCATTGCGCGTGGTTTGTCGCGCCAGTTCCTGTGGCTCGCGACCGGCAGCTGCCGAGACCGCCCGCAGCACTTCGGGCAAGTATTTGGGTTCGTTGCGTCGCGTCTTGGGTTTCGGTCGAATCGTGCGCGGCATCAGATAGGGCGCATCCGTCTCGATCATCAGTCGCTCGTCGGGAATGCGCGGCACCAGATCGATCAGGTGATGTCC
Organism: Gammaproteobacteria bacterium; assembly: GCA_045107005.1. Taxonomy (GTDB): domain Bacteria; phylum Pseudomonadota; class Gammaproteobacteria; order Steroidobacterales; family JBCCMA01; genus JBCCMA01. The sequence continues at coordinate 32,048 of JBGCFP010000052.1, read as the reverse complement.
CCGACGCTCATCGCAGATCCAACCGGTGATCCCAACATACAGACCGCGCTCAATGTAATGATCGAGTTCCAGGCCGTTGCCGGTAAAACAGTGCGCGACGGCGCGAGTAAGGCGTGGCAAGTAGGCGTCGAGAATTTCCAGAAACGCGTCATGGGCATCGCGCTGATGCAGGAACACCGGTTTTTCGGCTTCGACCGCGAGAGCGAGCTGTCGCTCGAACACATCGGCTTGCTGTTGTGGTGAAGAAAAATTACGAAAATAGTCGAGTCCGCACTCGCCAGCGGCCACCACCTCCGGCGCACTGAGCAGTTCGCGCAGCTCCCCAGCATCCGCGGACTGCCAGTCTTTGGCGTGATGTGGGTGAACCCCCGCCGTGGCAAAAAGCGTGCCGGAATGGTTGGTGGCTAGCGTCAACGCGGCCTTCGCGCCCTCCACGCTGGCACCCGTGATCACCAGTCGCTCGACACCGACGGCGTGCGCATCACTTAGCACTGTACTCAGGTCATTGGCGAAGCTCTCGTGGGTGAGGTTTGCACCAATATCAATCAATGCCGGATGGGACAAAAAAAGTGCTCTCGTGTGGCGGCAGGTTCTATACTATACGTCACTTAACGGACTTGAACTCGCGTTTGTGAGCACTATGACAACACCTTATCCGCACCTCTTCAAGCCGCTCGATCTGGGCTTCACCACCCTCAAGAATCGGGCACTGATGGGCTCCATGCACACAGGCCTTGAAGATAACAAGAAGAACTACGCGAAACTCGCCGCGTATTTTGGCGAACGCGCTGCCGGCGATGTGGGTCTGATGGTCACCGGCGGAATCGCGCCCAACCGCGCAGGCTGGGTGGCACCGTTCGCGGGTAAGTTGAGCAAGCGCAGTGAAGTTGAGCGTCACACGCTGGTCACGCGGGCGGTGCACGAACACGACGCCAAAATTTGCATGCAGATCCTGCACACCGGTCGCTACGGTTATCACCCGATGTGCGTCGCACCTTCGTCGGTGCGCTCGCCGATCTCGCCGTTCAAACCGCGTGAGTTGAGCGTCAGCGGTGTGGACAAGCAAATCGATGCGTTTGCCAACTGCGCGAAGCTTGCGCAGGACGCCGGATACGATGGTGTCGAGGTTATGGGTTCGGAGGGATATCTGATCAATCAGTTCCTGGTTGAGCGCACCAACCAGCGCACCGATCAGTGGGGCGGTTCGTTCGAAAAACGTTGTCGCTTCCCGTTGGAAATCGTCGCCCGCGTCCGCGAGGCGGTCGGGCCAGACTTCATTATCATTTACCGCTTGAGCATGCTCGACCTGGTCGCAGGCGGAAACACTTGGGAGGAGGTGGAAACCCTCGCCAAGTCCATTGCCAAGGCCGGTGCCACGTTAATCAACACGGGAATCGGCTGGCACGAGGCCCGCATTCCGACCATTGGCACGATGGTGCCGCGCGCGGGCTTCAGTTGGGTGACCAAGCGTCTGATGGGCAAAGTGGATATCCCACTGATTACGACCAATCGCATCAACACGCCACAGATCGCCGAACAGGTATTGGCTGACGGCCATGCCGATATGGTCTCGATGGCTCGCCCGTTTCTCGCCGATGCGCAGTTCATGCAAAAGGCGTCGGCGAATCGGGCGGATCGCATCAACACCTGCATCGCCTGCAATCAGGCTTGCCTGGATCATGCCTTTGAAAACAAGCGTGCATCGTGTCTGGTCAATCCGCGCGCCTGCTACGAGACCGAACTTAACTATACGCCCGCGGAGACGGTAAAACGCGTCGCCGTGATTGGTGCCGGACCGGGCGGCTTGAGTGTGGCACACGTGGCGGCACTGCGCGGTCACACCGTCACGTTGTTCGACAAAGCGGACGAAATTGGCGGGCAGTTCAATATGGCCAAACTGGTGCCTGGCAAAGAAGAGTTTTTTGAAACGTTGCGCTATTTTGACACCGTTTTGAAGGACGCCGGCGTAGAACGGCGACTTGGCGTGACGGTGGATGCGTCAATGCTGATCGAAGAAGGCTTCGATGAGATCGTTGTCTGCACCGGTATCACGCCGCGCACGCCGGCCATTGAGGGCATCGATCACGATAAAGTGTTGTCTTACGTGGACGTGCTGCGGCACGGTGCGCCGGTTGGGAAAAGCGTCGCGATTATCGGCGCTGGCGGGATTGGCTTCGACATTGCCGAATTCCTGTCCCATGAGCCACCGGTTGAGCCACCTGAGACGGACGCGTTTTTGCGCGAGTGGGGCATCGACAAGAAATATGCCGAAGAGGGTGGCTTGCACCCCGAGGGCGCGGCGCATCACAGCGCGCGGAATCTGTATTTACTGCAACGCAAAGACTCGAAACTGGGTAAAAACCTGGGCAAGACCACCGGTTGGATTCACCGCCTGGCCATGGCCGGGCGACAGGTCAAAATGATTGGCGGCGTCCAGTACGAGCGGATTGACGATGCCGGCCTGCATATCGTCGTGGGGGAAAAGAACCGGTTACTGGAAGTCGACAACGTCGTCATTTGCGCCGGCCAGGAACCGCTGCGGACGCTGGCGGACGAGCTTGGCGACGAGCACAGTGTGCACATTGTCGGCGGCGCGTTCAAAGCCGCGGAGCTCGACGCGAAGACGGCAATTCGCCAAGGCAGCGAACTCGCGGCCAGCCTTTAAGGCTATGTTTGCCGAGCGCCAACTTGATTTGTTTCGTGAAGCGGGCGCAGACGGTGCGTGGCGCGTTCGGCGCAGTAAACGGGCGCGCCGCATGGCTATCCATGTCCGCCACGTTGACGACATAGAAGTGGTCGTACCGTTCGCTACCTCACCGGCCTCGGTCGAGCGCTTTGTGGCCAGTCAGCGCGACTGGATTCGGCGGGCGCGTGAGGCGCTGGCCGAGCAGGGTCCACCGCCGGATCTGCGCTTGCCCAACAAGATTTCGCTGCCGTTGACCGGCGAGACGTTTGTCGTCGTTTACGGTCGTCACGTGCCCAAAAAAGGTTGGCGGGAGGCTGGCAGTACGGTGGCGCTGGGTGCGCAACAGAACGAGCGCGGTCGCGGCTGCCGGGCATTGCGCGCGTGGCTGCAGCACAAGGGTAAACAGGAGTTGGTGCCGCGTCTGGCCGAGCGGGCGCAGGTCATGGGGATGCATTACAAGCGGGTACAGGTGCGCGGGCAGAAAACGCGCTGGGGCAGCTACTCCAGCAGCGGCACGGTGAGCCTGAACTACTGTTTGCTGTTCACGCCGCCGGATTTGACCGACTATCTGTTTGTGCACGAGTTGTGCCACAGCCGACACATGAATCATTCAAAAGCGTTTTGGAAGCTCGTCAGCGAACACGCGCCGAACTATCGACGGCAGGAACGGCGACTCAATAACGTACAGGGCATCGTGCCCGACTGGTTGCGTCTCGACGATTGAGCCTGGCCTGGCGCCTCCCCACACCCCGAGCTAGCCAAACGCTTTGCGCAGCACTCCGGTGAGTTTCCGCGGGCTGACTTTGGTGGCCGCGATGGTCGTGCAGTGATTAAAAGCCGCAAACCGTCGTACGGAATGACGGAAGGCAGGGAGCCACTGATCGGGTTCGAGGCCCGCGGTGTTCAGGTGCACGTGGATCATCTCGAAATGCTGTTGCGTTCGATGCGCTTTGCAGTCGACTTGCCCGATCAGTTGGTCACGGAACAGAATCGGCAAACAGAAGTAGCCAAACTGACGTTTTGATTTGGGCAGGTAGCATTCCATCCGGTAGTTGAATGCAAACAGCTGCTCAACCCTGTCCCGATGAATCACGGCATTGTCGAACGGCGACAGCAGCCTCAATGTCGCAGCGGTGCGCGGCAGTGTCGCGTTGATCGCGGCCTGATCCGCGTAAACGGTTGGCATGCCCTCAACGGCGAGTTCGACGACCGTTTCGGCCTCCATCTGTTGTGCCAGGCTTGCGGCCAGAGCGTCGCGCAGTGCGCGTCCGGGGCGCAAGTGAGCAAGTTGTTTGAGAGTGGTGAAGCCGTTGGCCCGCAGTGCCGTTTTGACCAGGTAGTCAGCGAGCTCGGCCAGGGAGGGCTCGCGAGTGTCAGTGGCGCTGGGCAAGACTCGTTCGGCCAGATCGTAGATTTTTTCCATGCCGTCGCGGCCGGAGATCATCAGGTCTCCTTGAGTGAAGAGTTGCTCGAGCGCGCGCTTGGTTTGCTTCCAGTTCCACCACGATCCTTTGCGTTTTGACTTGGCCTCAAAGTCTCGGGCTTTGAGCGGGCCGTCGCCGCGAATGCGAGCACTGACTTCGCGCAGGTATTTGGGCTGCGCTTTGGCGTACACCAGCTCGCCGCGGCGCGCAGCCATCATTCTGGGCAAAGCGAAACGATAGTCGCGCATGGGTAAATAAGACGCCGCGTGCGACCAGTATTCGAATACACGTCGTTCGTACACGAGTTGGTGCAGCATCTGCGGCTGATAGTCCGGAACGCGAGTCCATAGCGTATGGTGGTGCGCCCGCTCAACCACGGCCAGCGTGTCGATTTGCACGTAACCCAAGTGCTCGACGGCACTCAAAGTCGCGTCCAGACCACGACCAAACGGGCGCGCGCCGCTCAATCCCTGACGCTGTAGCGCGACTCGTTGGAGTCTGCGCCGTGATGCTGTTGCCATTGCGGTTCAGCGACTCAGGAGTGCGTCAACCAGCGCGGGCAATGCGATTTGTGCTGGCTCGGCAAGGCGATGATCGGCGAGACTCGATAGCGGCGTTTCCTCAGGATTGATCTCGATGAAGCGAGCGCCGCGGCGCAGGGCCGCTTCAGCGAAGCCAGCCGCGGGATAGACTAACGATGAGGTGCCGACGCTGACGAAAATATCGCAGTGATCGACGGCGTGTTCAGCCTCGCGCATCGCGTGCGTCGGAATGTTTTCGCCGAACCAAACGACCCCGGGGCGCACGTAAGCGTCACAGTGCACGCAGCGCGGCGGCTCGCCAGGGTGTTGCTCCGTGGCTGACAATACGCGGTGCTCCTCAAAGCACAGATCGACGAACAGATTGCCGTGAAACTCTGTCACCGTACCGCCAGCTCGCTGCTGCAGGCCGTCGACGTTTTGCGTAATGATCGTGACATCGCGCTCGCGTTGCCAGCGCGTCAGCGCGTCGTGGCCGGCGTTGGGACTCACTTGCCCAATGGTCTCGCGTCGCGACAGGTACCAGCGCCAGACCATTTGCGGGTCGCGCATGAACGCTTCCGATGTTGCCAGGTCTTCCGGACGAAATGTCGCCCAGTGACCGGTTTGAGCATCGCGAAACGTGGGCACGCCGCTGGCGGCAGATAGCCCGGCGCCAGCAAGTACAACAATGCGCGCCTGACCCTGAAGCAGAGCCAGGAGGTCAGGGGCGAAGCGATGTGGGTCGTTCGTCAGGCGGCGTCGCTCGCGGCCAGTTGACGCAACACGTAGTGCAGGATGCCACCGTGGCGGTAGTAGTCCTGCTCTTTCGGTGTGTCGATGCGCACTTTGGCGGTGAACGGAATGGGTGCACCGTTGGGCGGCGTTGCGGTCACCGATACCGTTTTGGCTTTCGCGTCATCGATGCCGGTTATGTCGAAGACTTCCTGACCGGACAGTCCTAACGACGTCGCGTTTTGACCGTCTTCAAACTGCAGCGGCAACACGCCCATGCCAATCAAATTGGAACGGTGAATGCGTTCATAACTTGCCGCGATGACCGCCTTGACGCCCAGAAGCAGCGTACCTTTGGCCGCCCAATCGCGCGACGAGCCCGTGCCGTATTCGCTGCCGGCAACAATGACCAGCGGTCGGCCTTCCTGGCTGTATTTCAACGACGCGTCGTAAATGGACATCACTTCGCCAGTGGGAATGTGTGTCGTCCAGCCGCCTTCAGTGCCAGGCGCGAGTAGATTTCGCAAACGGATGTTGGCAAATGTCCCGCGCATCATGACTTCGTGATTGCCACGACGAGAACCGTAGGAGTTGAAGTCGGCCGGCTTGACCCCTTGTGCCTGAAGGTATTTCGCCGCTGGGCTGTCCTTGGCAATGGAGCCGGCCGGTGAGATGTGATCGGTAGTCACCGAATCGCCGAGCAGCGCCAGAGCGTGTGCGCCCTGAATGTCGCCAACGGTCGCGACATCGCTGGTCATGCCGACGAAGTAGGGCGGGTTTTTGACGTAAGTGGAGTCGTCCGACCACGCGAAAATTTCGCCGTCAGGGACGTCCAGCGACGTCCAGTTGGCGTCGCCGTCGAACACGCTGTCATAGGAACTGCGGAACATACTCGAATCAATGCTGCTGCCGATGGTTTCAGCGACTTCGTGCTGCGACGGCCAGATGTCCTTGAGGAACACATCGTTGCCATCCTGGTCTTGTCCGAGCGCGTCATTGAGGACGTCGACATCCATATTGCCAGCCAGCGCATACGCGACCACTAGCGGTGGCGAAGCGAGAAAGTTCATGCGTACAAGCGCGTGGATACGCCCCTCAAAATTTCGGTTGCCCGACAACACTGAGCAGCCGACAACGTCGGAGTTGTTCATGGCCTTGGTAATGGCCGTTGGCAGTGGACCTGAGTTGCCAATGCACGTTGTGCAGCCGTAGCCAACCGTGTTGAAGCCAAGTGCATCGAGATCGTCGCTCAATCCGGCTTTGTCCAGATAGTCGGTGACCACTTTGGAGCCCGGAGCCAGCGAGGTTTTGACCCACGGCTTGACCTTGAGGCCCTTGGTCGCGGCGTTGCGAGCCAGCAATCCGGCAGCCACCATGACGGCCGGATTGGAAGTGTTGGTGCAGCTTGTGATGGCAGCGACGAGCACGGCCCCGTCTTCTAGCGTGTAGTGGACGCCTTCGTCGCTGACGTCGATCGCGCCTTTGTCGTTGCCGCCGCGGGCTTTTTTAATCGGCGCCATCAGGCGGCCGAACTGCGCTGCGGCGTCGGTTAATACGATACGATCCTGTGGGCGTTTCGGGCCAGCGATACTCGGTACCACGGTGGCGAGGTCAACGTGCACGATTTCGCTGTAGTCGGCGTCCGGGTCGTCGTCTCGGCGCCACATGCCTTGGGCACGCGCGTACTCCTCAACCAGTGCCACGCGGTCGTCGTCCCGACCTGACAGCTTCATGTAGCGAATGGTCTCTTCGTCGATCGGGAATATGGCGCAGGTGCTGCCAAACTCCGGTGACATGTTGCCAAGCGTGGCCCGGTCGGCCAGCGGGAGTCCGGCAACGCCGTCGCCAAAAAACTCGACAAACTTCCCTACCACCCCGACTTCACGCAGCTTCTCGGTCACCATCAGCACCAGATCGGTCGCCGTGGCGCCTTCGGGCACGCGGCCGGTAAGCTTGACGCCGACCACGTTCGGGATGAGCATCGTGATCGCCTGACCCAGCATGGCGGCCTCGGCCTCGATACCGCCGACACCCCAGCCGAGCACCCCCAAACCATTGATCATCGTGGTGTGCGAATCGGTGCCAACCAGCGTGTCGGGATAGGCCTGCAAGCGGCCGTCTTTCTCGGCACCAAACACGACGCGTGCCAGGTATTCGAGATTGACCTGGTGAACGATGCCGGTGTTTGGCGGTACGACACGGAAGTTCTCAAACGCACTTTGCCCCCAACGCAGGAACGAATAGCGTTCTTCGTTGCGCTGGAATTCGATTTCGTTGTTGGCCGCGAGTGCCGCGGCTGTACCGAAGCGATCAACCTGCACCGAATGATCAATGACCAGTTCGGCTGGCGACAGAGGGTTGATGTCGCCGGCAGAGCCACCCAGTGCAACCACCGCATCGCGCATGGCGGCGAGGTCGACGACAGCGGGCACGCCGGTGAAATCCTGTAAAATGACGCGAGCCGGTGTGAACGCAATTTCCTGACTCGGCGCGGCTTTAGCATCCCAGTTCACTAACGCTTCGATGTCATCTTTGGTGACATTGACGCCGTCTTCGTGGCGGAGCAGGTTTTCCAACAGAATCTTCAAGGAGTAGGGCAAGCGATCAAGCTGTACTCCCGGCACGCTATCGAGCTTGTAAATGTCGTAGTCCTTGCCGCTAACACTGAGTGTTGAACGAGCCATTTCCTTGTATTGGGTCATGCTGTCTCCGGCCGTCGGTAGGTTCTGTCGGGGGGCTAAAATTATAGTTGAACTCGCCTGCCCGGTCACGGCGTGGAGGCGGTCCGGGGTATCGCGCCTGCGGTGGCGACAGCGTAAGAGCCAGGATTGGACCAGCACACCGCCAGTCGGGATTACTGCTGCGCCGCGGCTCGTGGATGGGCAAGAGCGGTGCTCTCGATGACGGCACCGCCGAGGCAAACGTCCCCGTTGTAGAGCACGGCATACTGACCGGGTGTCACAGCCCGCTGGTCGTCATCAAAACGAATACACAGCGTGTCGTCGTCGAGACACTCGACGCGGGCGCTTTGGTCAGCTTGTCGATAGCGCGTCTTGACCTGGCATGCAAAGGTTTTCGTGGTCGGTGGCACCAGCCAGTGCGCGCGCTCGGTCCACAGCACGTCCGAAAACAGCATTGGATGATTGCCACCTTGGCCAACAATCAGCGTATTGCTGTCCAGATCTTTGCGCACCACATACCAGGCGCCTTCAGCCCGTCCACGAATACCGCCAAGACCCAAACCCTGGCGTTGCCCGAGCGTGTAGTACATCAGTCCCTGGTGGCGCCCAACCGGCTGCCCGTCCGTGGTGGTGATCTTGCCAGGTTTGGCAGGCAGGAAACCACCAAGAAATTTTGCAAAGGGTCGTTCGCCGATAAAGCAAATGCCGGTACTGTCTTTGCGGGCATGGTTGTGCAGACCTCTGGACCACGCCATGTCACGCACCTCGGTCTTGGGCAGTTCGCCCAGCGGAAACCGAACGCGATCGAGTACGCGACGATCGATGGCATGCAAAAAGTAGGATTGATCCTTGTTGTCGTCGAGCCCCTTGAGCAGGCGGGGTGGCTTTGCGGCGTGATCAATGCGGGCGTAGTGCCCGGTCGCGATCAGATCGGCGCCAAGACGCAGCGCGTAGTCGAGAAACACACCAAACTTGATTTCGCGATTGCACAGCACGTCCGGGTTCGGCGTGCGGCCCGCGGCGTACTCTTCGAGAAAATAGTCGAAGACCCGCTGGCGGTATTCAGCGGAAAAATCCGCGCGGTGCAGAACAATCCCAAGCGTCTCAGCCACGCGCCGAGCGTCCTGAAAATCCTCAGCTGCGGTGCAGTAGGCGTCTTCGTCCTCCTGCCAGTTGAACATGAACAGTGCTTCAACCTGGTAGCCCTGTTCGATCAGAAGCTCAGCCGTGACGGCCGAATCCACACCGCCGGAGAGTCCGACGATGACGCGTGTATCTGAAGGTGGTGGCAGCATAGTCGCTCGATTATAGCGCAGGAGCGGCGCAAAGGTCGTCAGGCGGCAGGCTGCTCTCGGGCGCGCCAGTCTTTTTCAACGTGCTGGAGCAACTCCAGCGGATAGCGCTTGCCGGCCAGATAATCATCGATTGTCCGTATGACCATGGGATTGCGCAGAGGCGTCGGGTGCGTCATGAGCTCGTCGCGAGTCAGCCACAGCGCGCGTTCGACGCCTTTATCAAGCTCGGCGTCAGGCACCGGGCCGGAGGCTTGGCCGATGAAATTAACGCGTGCCACCGGGTAGCCGCGCACGGGATGGCGCCAAAAATACAGACCACCGACGGCCTCGGGGACAAACGCGAAAGCGGATTCCTCCAGCGTTTCGCGGACTGCCGCGTCGTGCAGAGATTCGCCCGGTTCCCAGTGGCCGGATGGCTGGGTGATCATCGTTTTACCGCGGACTGTTTCTTCGATCAGCAAGAAACGATCATCGCGCACCGCTACGGCGGCGACAGTAATGCGAGCATGACTGGATTCCATGCGGCGTAGGTTAACACTGTGTTAACAGAATACTGTGAATCTGATCACATCGACTCCTCAGCAGCGGCGTATCATTTCGGTGGTCACTGTATGTGTCGCGTTTGCGCGTGGCCAATCCATAAGGGTCCCCGATACTTTGCGTTTACGTCTTCAATCCATCCACGCCTGCCTGATAAGCCTGGCTTTAGCCGTGGCGTCGGCCACCGCTTTTGCGGCCCCTGATCCCGTTGCCTCGGCCGTGGAACTCATCGCGCAGGGCAAAAGCGAGCAAGCACTCGACGTGTTGCGACCGTGGCGTGGGCAGCGTGAGGGTCAGGTCGACTTTGACTACGCGCTGGCGCTAGCCACCCTGGACAGTGGCGATGCGGCGACAGCCACACTGATTTTCGAACGCATACTGTTGCTCAATGAAAACTTTCACGGCGCGCGAATCGACCTCGGTCGTGCGTTCTTCGAGCTCGGTCGCCTCGGCGATGCTCGTCGCGAGTTCGACCTGGCGTTGCGGGCTGGGCCGCCAGAAGCGGCGGCCAAAGTGGTTAACGACTATCTGGCAACCATCGACAGGCGCGAGCGCCGCGCACGGTTTTCCAAAGCGCTGACGCTCAGCACGCGCACTGGTTACGACTCGAACGTCAACAGTGCTACGGACATTCAAGAGTTTTTGGGCTTTGGGCTTAGCGAGAACAGCCGCGAGCAGGACAGCGAGTTTTTTGAAACCGCATTGACGGCGCGCGGCGCGTACAGGCCGCGGCCCAAGCTGCGGTTGAGCGGGCGCCTCGGCGTCAGATTGCGACGCAATTCGCAGGCGTCGTTTGCCAACAGCGATGTCGGTGTCGCGCAGGTACGACTGGATCACGTGGGACAGACGCAGCGTCGGTCGCTGGGACTCCAGGCGTTTTCCCAGTTTCTCGACGGGTCACGCAACAGTTCCGCGGTGATCTTGAGCGGCGACTGGCGCTTTCGCGTCAACGACTCTTTGTGGGTTGGGCCTGCGGCGCGCGTCGGCGTGCTGCGGTATGAGAACGCCCTCGCGGTCAAAGACGTTAATCAGTGGGCCGCCGGTGCGCTGGCGCAGTGGCAGTTTGGGGAACGCGGACAGGGGGCACTGGAATCCAGTGTCTACGCCGGACGTGATCGACCACAGCAGGACAACTCACGCTACGGACGTGATTTCACGCAGTGGTCTGCCAACGTGCGCTGGGCATTCAACGACCGGGTCGTCCTCGCGTTCGGCGGGGTCATGGAAACCAGCGATTTTGACGAGGTGTTCTTTGAGCAACTGTTTGACGAGCCGCGCGAGGACACGGCGTTTCGTTTGCGCAGTGCACTTGACTGGCAATTCGCACGGCGCTGGCGATTCGCCCATTCGCTCAGCTATCGGCTGAACGACACCGATATCGACGTTTTCGAATTTGAACGCTTTGAAGTGGCGTTCGGATTGCGCTACGTCTGGCGGTAAAACCGCAGCCTGTGAGTAGCATCACAGCAAAAATTTACCCAAGCGATTACGCTTTGCGGACTGACCATCCGGCCCGTCAGAAGGCCCCGTAAGACGAGACGCGAATTATGTTGAAGCCATTTCTTTGCAGCGCAGCGATTGCCTCGCTGACCCTGTTTTCCTGTAGCGCTTTAGCGGCCGCCGATACGGCGGGCAACGCAATTTTCGTGTTTGGTAAAGCGGACGTTGTGGCTGCCGACGGCTCGCGCCGAGCGTTAACGCGTGGCGGTGAGCTAAGCGAAGGCGATCGCGTGCTGACCGGCGCAAACGGACGGGTTCAGATTCGCATGAGCGACGGTGGCTTAATCGCGCTGCGCCCGGCCACTGAATTTCTCATTGAAGCGTTTCACTACGACGAAGACCCTGACGTATTCGCGACGCAGACCCCCGTGAGTTTCTTTGCGTTGCTGAAGGGTGGATTTCGCTCGATCACCGGTGCGGTGGGCAAGAAGGATAAAGAAGCGTATCGCGTGCGTACGCCGGTGGCGACCATCGGAATTCGCGGTACCGATTACGATGCCGTGTATTGCGCTGCGGATTGCGAGCCGTTGTCGCGCGCACTCGGAAAATCGCTGGCTGACGGTCTTTACATCGGCATCAACAGCGGTGCCGTGGTGGTTGTTAACGACGCTGGCTCCATCGAGTTGCAGGCGAACGAATTTGGCTACACCGGCGGTGGCAAGCAGGCACCGGCGCGTTCGGATGTCGCGCGCGAGGTGCTGGCACCGGCGACCGAAGCTCAAGTTAACGAAGAATCGCTGACGGCGCCAGCGGCCGCTGCAACGGTACCTGATCCGGTGGAGGAATCGACGCCGGACACGGGTGTGTCTTCCAGCGAAGAACAGAACGTGTCGGCGGTCGTTGACTTCAACACCGGTGTCACTACGACGGTGGATAACACCGGTTCGGTTGCTTTCGCCAACGTACCCGGCGCAGGGATCGGTGTAAGTGCCGCCGGACGCGGTGATCTGCAACGTAATGATCAAAGAGCGGTCGACGGATTCACCTCCGGCGACGCAACGTTTGCGTTGGATACTGCGCAATCGGTCAACGTCGGTCGTGACGACGAGCGGGATGGCGCGACGGGCTTGAGCTGGGGGCGTTGGAGTAACGGTAGTGTAAACGCCAGCGCTGATGGCGCGACCACCGGGCTCGACGTGGACGGTAGCGTGCACTGGATCGCGAGTGAAGACAACGCGCCCACCCCACAGGTGCCGGTCACCGGTTCGCGCAGTTTCGATCTGATCGGCAACACAGACCCGACCGACAATCAGGGAAATGTGGGAACACTCGGCAGCGCATCGCTGGATGCCAATTTCGATGCGCAAACGGTCGATGCTGACGTTAGTCTGTCGTTTGCACAGACCAATCAGGTCTGGGATGCCAGTGCCCGCGATGTTGACATCAACAGCAGCGACGCGACCTTCGCTGGTGCCTTTGACGACGTCACGATCAGTGACGGTGTGAACACGGTTGACGGTAGCGGCGGACTGTCCGGCTTCTTCTCTGGTGATGCCGATGGCAACATCGACGGCGCGGGATTTGCGTTTGGTCTAAGCGATGATGCGGGCACCGACGTTAGCGGCTCGGCGGCGTTCCAGGCGGCACCAGACAACAACTAGGCGAACGCTGATTCGTCGGCAAAAAAGCCCGCTATGGCGGGCTTTTTTTGTGCGTCATTATGTCAGGCGCGGTGTCTCATTGACTGGTGATCGTAGCACTCTGTGAAGTGCAACACAGGCGAAAAACCGCGTCTGCGTTAGCCTTGGGGAGTTGTGTAATGTGCGTGGCAGTCACCACCGCATCCGCCTTTTGATCGATCAGGTACCCCCACATCTTCAGCATGATTCGCAACGTTGCAAACTCTGGTTCAAAAGCGGTACGTGTCGTGCACGTTGCGGCGATTGCGTTACTACTGGTTGGTTGCGGCAGTGGCGGAAGCACCAGCACTGACTCAGCCTCCACCACAACGACGGCGCCAGACGCGACGCCGGTTACCGCAACGCTGCCACCGCCTCAACGGGCGAATCAAACGCCCATCGCCACCAATGATGAGATCTCCGCTGGCACAGGCGGCGCGTTGAACATTGCCGTTCTGGATAACGATTCCGATCCGGATGGCGATGCCCTTGTCCTGACCGACGTCGGGGTGCCGACTGCCGGCACCGCAAGTATCGACGATGCCGGTACGCCGCTCGACGGCTCCGATGATCGAGTTCGTCTGAGCGTGCCGGAAAATTTCGTCGGCAGCATTATGGTCAGCTACGGCGTTGAGGATCCAAGTGGGGCCCGATCCGAGGCGTTTCTGATGATCGATGTTGCCGCAGACAGTTCGAGCGCCGTTGTCAATGCGTCGCCAATCGCGGTCGACGATATGGCCCTGACCCAGCCTGGGCAGGCGATAACCATTGCCGTTTTGGACAATGACAGCGATCCGGACGGCGAAGCGGTCGCACTGCTTGCCTATTCTTCTCCGGCATCCGGCAGCTTGCTCCGGGTCTATGACGAGTTGCTCTATACGCCGGCCCCCGGGTTTAGCGGCCTGGATCAGTTCGACTATACGATCAGCGACGGCCGCGAGCGCGCGACGGCAAAAGTTGACGTCACCGTGCGCGCCGTTGTCGTGCAGTCACCGCAGCAGATCTGCGGGCGCGTGATGATTGGTCCAGTGGTTGGGGCTGATGTTCGGTTTTTCACCGTTGACGACGGCGGCATGGCCGGTACGGTGGCCGTGGCTCAAGCAACGACCGACAACAACGGCCAGTGGTGCGTTGCGCTGGACCCAACGCGCCCCGATTATCTGATTCAGAGTGTTGGGGGTCGGTATTTTGATCCAGCCGATTCCGGCACGGCAAGCCAGGGTCTGCGTCAGATTGAGCTTGGCGACGGTTTGCTCGAGGGCGTATTGCTCGCCGACCAAAACACTGCCACGTTGTCGCCTTTGAGCAGCGCGCTGCTGCGCAAGGCCCGACGCGAGAGCTTCGGCACGGATTTTGCGCAGGTGTTCAGCGCGATTCGCAGCAATGCGCAAGCGGCTTTCGGTTTCGATCCGTTTGTCACGCTCGCTGACAATCCCTTGTTTCCGACCCGTGATATCGGCAGCACAAGAGACTACGCCATGCTGCTGGGCGGCACGGCCAGCGCACTGAATCGTGCAGCGGTCGGGTTGGCGCAAGTCGTGCCCACGGCGCCCACACTCGACGCCTTTGTGCGTGACCTGTCCGATTGCCAGCTTGACGCGCTGGAGGACGGTGTGGCCATTGAGGTTGCGTTGCCCGACGCGTCGCGCGTGTTGACCACCAACGTCAATCTGAATCTGGAGATTCTGCGCTTTCGCAACAATCAGTTTGACGCCTACGAGGGCAGCGATCTGGTGCAGGTGGATGCGAGTGCGTGTGCACAAAGCGCCGTTGTACCGGATGTTAACGGTCCTCAGTTTATTGCACTGCCTGACGACATCGTGGTGTCGGATCCATTGGATGAAGGCGTGCTGATTGACGACGGTCGCTTGCAGCCTTTCAAAGACAGCGCGCGTGCGATCGATGCTCGACCCGGCGCTGTAACGATCACGCTGCGCGGCGAAGGGGGCGCGGTTCTGCCGAATCGACTACCGGTCGGCGAAACGCGCGTAGAGTTTTTGGCGGTGGACGCGGTCGGCAATGCAACGGTATCAGCCGTGCGCAGTATTTTTGTGACGACGTCGATGCCCCCACTGGCCAGTGATGACGTGGCGACGACCAACGAAGACCAGCCGGTTGACGTTCCCGTACTCGATAACGATGTCAGTGTGTCGCAGCCGCTAGCTCCGGAAAGCATTAGCATTGAGTCCATCAGCGGCCCGGCGACGGCATCGGTCCTCGGTTCCGCGGGCGTGATTCGCGTGGTGCCAAACCCGAATGCTTCTGGGATCGCGACGCTGACCTATACGGTGGCCAACAGCGACGGATTACGTTCGGCGACGGCCACAGTCAGCGTCACCATCGTGCCGCTGGATGACGACGCGCCGGTTGCAGTCAACGACAGCGCCAGTGTCGCGGAGAACGCATCGGTTAGCGTGCGGGTCCTGGCCAACGATACGGACGCAGACGCGCTCGGTCTGACAGGCGCGACGGTTGAGGTGTTGGAGGCTCCCACCAACGGATCGGCTATCGTCGATGGCCCGACTCAGACTATTGTCTATACGCCAACTCCGGATTTCGACGGTGCCGATTCGTTTCGCTATCAGGTGCGGGATCGCACCGGATTGACCTCAAACGCGGCCATTGTTTCGATCGCCGTCGCGGGCATCAACCAACCGCCGCTGCTTAACGATCTTGTGCTGAGTACGGTTCAGGACGCGGCGGTTGCCGCGCCGCTCGTTGCGACCGACAGTGACGACGCCGTGGATTTTGGTGCGTTCGAACTGGTTGTTGCGCCAACGATGGGCGTCGTGGTCGCCACTGGTGAGACCCTGACATACACCCCCGACACGGGAGCCAACGGCATCGATACGTTTCGTTTTCGCGTCGCGGACGCTCGCGGCGCGCTGTCGAACACGGCAGAAGCGACCGTGACGGTCATTGCGACGGCGCCCAACTTGCCGCCGATTGCCAGCGATGTAAGCGTGACGATTGACGAGGACATAGCGACTGACATTCCGTTGCCAGCGAGCGACCCGGAAGGCGCGCTGGATGCAACCAGTTTCGTGATCGTTTCGCCGCCCACAAACGGCACGCTGACCGGCGGCGTCGATGCCGTGCAACGCTACACGCCTGACCTGAACTTCTTCGGCGTTGACGCGTTTTCGTTTCGCGTTGCGGATCAGTCCGGAGACTGGTCGAATACGGCGACCATTAGCGTCATTGTCACGCCCCGAAACGACGCCCCTCAATTGCTGGCGGATGCGGCGACCACACTTGAACGCACCGCGGTTGTCATCGATGTTCTGGCCAACGATTCGGATGTCGACAGCGCGATTAACCCGGCGAGCGTGAGTGTCGTTACGCTACCGTTGCAAGGCACAGTCACCGTCGATGCCAACGGTCGCCTTGTTTATACTTCGACCGGACAATTTTTCGGCGACGACGTGCTGAGTTATCAAGTGGCAGATACCGATGGCGACTTCGGTGCGGCGACGACGGTCACGGTTAACGTTGAATTTGTCGACGACGCGCCCGTGTCCGTGGATGACCGGGAAGTCGTCCTTGCCGGTACGACAGCTCGAATTGACGTGCTCGGCAATGACACTGACCCGGATACGGCGTTGGCCGCAGACTCTGTGACGATCGTGTCGGGCCCGCAGGAAATGGCAAGCGTGGATCCGGCGAGCGGTGAGATTTTGTACACCAGTGTCGCCACCTTCGCAGGCTCTGATCCGTTGACTTACACTGTGAGCGACGCCGCAGGCAACGTCAGTCCGATCGCCACGCTGACGGTGGATGTGTGGCCGGCGGACGATCCGGATTTCGACGGGGTGGGGCGCGACATTGAGCTGGAAGTCGGTACCGATCCTGACGTCGCCGATGACGTCGTCGTGTTTATTGACAGCACGACGAGTGCCGCTGGCAGTGACGGCACAAGCTGGGACACGGCGTTCGTATCGCTCGCCGCCGCCAGCAACGCGGGTGTGCTGGTCGAGACCCCCGGCGCGACCACCTTCGTACTGATGGCCCAGAACCCGTCCGTGGCGGATACGTCGACGGACTGGCAGCTCGACTTGAACAACAATTGCGACGATATGGTGATCGTCGGCAGCGTTGGCTATTTGATTAGCGTGCCCGAACCCGACGCAGACGGCGATTGGTCCACGCGTCTGATCGGCACCCCGGGGCAGCGTCCATTAACTCTGCAAGACTGCGCGAACGCGAATCTCTACGGTTTGCGTATCACCGGCGGCAGCGGCGTGACGTCTGGTGGAGGCGCTCGCGTAGCAGCGTCAAGCGCGACGTTTCACGATATCGCGTTCGCCAATAATGAGGCGACTGAGCAGGGCGGTGCGCTTGCGTTGGAAGCGGGCGCGTCCCTGACGCTGATCGACGGTCTGTTCTCGCGTAATCGAGTCAGCGCCGTCGATGGGGTGGACGGTCGTGGCGGAGCCGTTCATCTGAGCGCGCTCACCACAGCGACGATCACCGGCACCCGCTTTACTGAAAACCGAATTGTGCAGGCGGGCGCTGCGGGCGTCAGTGGTGGCGGTGGCGCGCTGTTCATTGATGACGCCAATGTGATGGCGGGCGAGGCGACGTTCAGCGGCAATCAGAGCGACACCGTTGGTGGGGCGATCAGTGCGCGTGACGCCACGGGTGTCATGGATCTCAGGAACCTGACGATCAGCGGCAACGAAGCTGCCGTGGCGGGAGGCGGTATTTGGGCCAGCGATACGCGCGCCAACCTGGAAGTGCGTAACGTCATTTTGTCAGGCAACTACGCGCAAACCGGCGGCGGTGCCTACACCGATGACGCGCAGGGCAGCGTCTTTTCCAATATTTCCGCGGCGTATAACCTGGCGAACGAAGGTGGCGCCATCTGGGTCGCGGCGGGCAGTGCGCGCTTTGATGACAATATTGTGATCGACAATCGGGCGATCACCAGTGCTGACAGCATCGGTGGCACGGCGGGCACGCTGATCAATCTTGATGCCAATAATAATGTCGTGGACACGGCATGGGCCGGGTTCTTCGGGACCAACAACATCACGGCCGATCCGCTCCTGACCCGCGGATTCTACCTGTCACACACGCCTGGCAGTGTTTCGCCAGCCATCGATCACAGCCAGACGTTTCAAAGCGACGATGCGGCGGTCGCACTGTCGACTCGTT
Organism: Gammaproteobacteria bacterium; assembly: GCA_045107005.1. GTDB lineage: Bacteria > Pseudomonadota > Gammaproteobacteria > Steroidobacterales > JBCCMA01 > JBCCMA01. The sequence continues at coordinate 13,893 of JBGCFP010000052.1, read as the reverse complement.
TCACCGACGCCGATGGCTCCGGTCCGGATACCGGCGCGTTGGACGCCGGGTTTCACTACGCCACAGACAGCGCGGTCGTCGTGGATGAAATTGAGATCACCAGCTTCGAGATCGATCCGGCCGGATTACGTCACATTCTTCGCTTCCAGCCGCGCAGTGGTGGTGTGGCCGTGGGTCCCGGGCGACGTTTGTTTGGCTCGGCGGAACTTGGCGTAGCGCAGGTCAGGCTGCACCGCTACACGGACGAGGTCGTGGACCCATTGGGGAGCGGCGCGTCGACGGCGGCTCGTGATTTGGGCAACGGAACCTATGAGATGTACCTGACTGCGCCAATAGATACCGAGTTTTTTCTTGATTTGTGGATTGATACGCTTGTCGGCCCGCGCTTGGTGAGATACTTGCTGCAAATAGAGTCGACATAAGCGCGCCACTAATCGCGTGCGCTACGGACAGGGTATGACGTCACTTCGACAACCTGGCTTACTTGCACTACTGATTGTTGCCCTGGCGGGTTGCGAAGGCAGTGGTGTGGCAACGGTCGAACCGACTCAGGACCAACCCGTATCGGCCAAGGTGCAAGGGCGGGCGACCAAAGGACCGCTGGACGGTGCGCGCATTGAGCTGTTGGCAACCGATTCGCGCGGGCGTCCACAGGGCTTACCCGTTGCGGTCGCTATCACGGATGCCGCCGGGAATTGGGAAGCGACAGTGCCAGCGGATCACACCGGTTTGCTTGTGCGCTCCGTCGGTGGCCGGTTTGTTGACGAATCCGATCCCAATACCGACGCGCCGCGCACCGTGCAGCTGGGTGCACAGGATGCTCTGCTGTCGTACCTGCCAGCGGGCGAGAGCGTCGCATCGATCACTCTGTTCAGCGACGCGCTGGTGCGCAAGGCACAGCTGGAAGCCGACGGCCCCAATTTCGCGCAACGACTCGACAGCAATCGCGGTCAGTACACCAGTGCGCTGGGCCTCGATCCATTAATTACCACGGCCGCTGATCCGTTGGCACCGGTGGGGAACGACGAGCAGCGTCGTTATGCGCTGATTGCTGGCGGCTTGGCCTACGCGCTCAACGCCCTGGCAATTGAACGCGGGCTCGTCCATGCGGATTTCGCCACCATCGATCTGCTGCTAGAGGATTTGATCGACTGTCGTCTGGACGGCATTGGGCTTGGCGGTCAGGCGCTGTATGACTTCGCGGCGCTGAACGGGCGTACACTGAACGACGAGATACTGCGTTTTCGTAACAATCATTTCGATCAGTACGCGGATTTGGGTGCGCCCGTTGTCAGTGCCGCCGGCTGTGAGCCTACGCCAGGCACCACTGACACGGTCGCGCCGGTTTTTTCGAATCGTGCAGCGCCGCTAACACTCGCTGCTGACGATGCGACGGGCAGTGACCCGACGGGTCTGTTGGACGCAGGGGCGGATTTTGTCGCGATTGACGATCGTGACGTAACCCCAAGAATTGACGTTCGCTTGCCCTCACGTTTGCCATTGGGCGTCAATCGCATCGAAGTGGTGGCCATCGATGGCTGGGGCAATGAGACGCTGGCGCTCTGGGAAATTACCGTCACCGACCAAACGCCACCGCAAATTGTGCCGCCGCCCGATACCACCGCGGACGCACTTGATGTCCGCACGCCGGTCGCTTTGGGCACGGCAATCGCCAGCGACAATGTGTCGCTCCCCAACGGCATTCAGATCTCAAACGATGCACCCGCGGACGGATTTGTTGTTGGCGACACGCGCGTTATCTGGACCGCCGTCGACGCCGCAGGGTTGTCCGCGCAAGCCGTGCAAATTGTCACGGTGATTGGCGCGACACCGGTGCTGGCAAACGCTATCGTGCCGCCGCTCGGTGCCGTCGGGAGCGACGTTGACCTCGATTTATCGATCTATTTCAATGACCCGTTCGCAGCGTCACTGATTTTCGCCTTGACCGGCTTGCCGGAGGGAACCGGTCTGATCTTTGATCCACTGACCGGACAATTGAGCGGAGCGCCGAGCGACGCGGATTTTGCCGCCAGCCCGTTAGCGCTGCAGATCAGTGCCAGCAACGGCCAGTTTTCCATCGATGCCAGTTTCGAACTCGAGATTGCGCCACGCGATCCGGATTTCAGTTTGAATGTTTCGACCCTGACACTTGATGAAGACTTCGCCAACGCACCCGCGATCATCAGTAGTTTGGACAGCGCGGCGCCTGCCGGTGCCACCGAGTTTTCGGTGACGGTGGTTGACCCGGTGGTGACGGCGAGCGTCAACGCGCAAGGGTTGGTGGCCGTGACCGCCGTGCCCGATGCTTTCGGCGCGACGACGCTCATGGTGACAGCAACGAACGTAATCAACGATCGGACCATTACGCGTGAAGTCGCTGTGATTGTGCAGCCAGTGAACGATCCGCCGCAGGCATTGACGGCGACACAGTCGCTGCGTGCGCTGGCAGATACGCCGTTTTCGCTGGCTCTGACGGCACAGTTTATCGATGTTGACGACCCGACCTTGAGCTTTAACGCCGACAATCTGCCGCGCTCGCTGACGCTCTCGCCGGATGGTTTGATCAACGGCATGCCAACGGAAGTCGAGGCCCGGGCGGGCGTCTTTCGCGTCAACGTTAGCGCGACGGATGCGGCAGGCGAACTGGCGATCGCGGACATCGCGCTGCAGATCGACGTGCTCGACAGCGACGGCGACGGGATAAGCGATGCGCGCGAAACCGAGCTTGGCACCAATCCGGTCGCCATCGACACCGATGGCGACGGCATTGACGATGCCACGGAAATCCTGGCAGGCGCAGATCCGACCATCGAAGCGGCGCAGGTGATTTACTTGTCGACCGATGGCGACAATGCCAACGACGGGCAAACACCCGCCACGGCCCGACGGGATCTGTCTGGCCTGACGGATCTGCAGCCGGGTATCAGTTCTGCACAGCCCACGTTTGTCGTAATAGCGGCCGATGAAACCGAAAGGTATTCAGGCATGAAATGGCTGATGCCACCGTGCGACCACATCGTATTTGCCGGTTCGGTGGACAGCAGTGGACGCGTTCGGTTGGGTGACGACGGGCAACCGACGACCACGCTCACGGCCCAGGATTCACCGTCACTGGAAATTGACGGCTGCAACAACGTGCAAGTTCAAAACATTACGGTCGCGGATAACACCCGTCACGCAGTTGCGACGCAAGACAGTAACGTGCGTTTCAGCAATATTCGACTGCGCAACAATCGCGCGCTTCTTGCGGGCGGCGCCTTGCGCATTGAAAATGGGCAAGCGCAGCTGCGCGACGTCGTGTTCGCCGGCAACGTCAGTGATCAGCACGGCGGGGCACTGGCGGTGGTGGGCGAGTCGGGCTCGCTTAGCGTTGCCCAGGTTAGCGCTTTTGGCAACCGTGCCAGCGAAGACGGTGGCGCCTTTTACCTGGCGAACCCGGGTTTGACGGCAACGCTGGACAACGTTTTGTTGGTTGGCAACGGGGCGACAAGAGGCGCAGCAATGTACGGCGAATCGGTGTCGCAATGGACAGTGACGAACGCCACGATCACTTTGAATCAGGCGCGACAGGCGGGGCAGGGCGCGCCGCTCGACACAAACTCGGGTAACGCCATTGACGTAACGGACAGTTTGATCGTCGGCAACGTCGACGGTGTGGGAACACCCAGCGGCCTGCCCGATGGCATCGGCTCGAGTTTCAACTCGATGGATCGCGGACCGATCGGCATCAGTGATGTTGCGCTGCAAGTGGGTGTTGAGGCGTTTGGTGAGCAGTACTTTGCGACAGCCGCGGCTCAAAGCATCGATCAGGGTAGCCGGACGGCGCTGGCAGCTGGGCTCGATGACCGCTTTGCTGAAGCAGGATCGCAGTTTGCAGACCAGGGCATCGTTGATCGCGGCTATCACTACGTCGGGCGTCCGTCTGATGTCGCGTTTGATGCAGCAACACTGCGTGCCGGTTTGACGGTGGTCCAGGGTGTTCGCGCAGCGGTCGTTGGCTACGCGACTCTTGATGTGGTGCCGCGCGTCAATGGCGTCGGACTGGGCGCGGGCCATCGCGTTGCGCTCGCGCCATTGAACGGTCGATCCAATCTGACCAACGTCGTGCGGGTGTTCGATTCGAGCGTAACGCGCGATGTACTGGCCACCGATCTGGGCGACGGACGCTATCGACTTTATGTGGACTTGCGCTCTGCCGGCGCCACCGAATTCACGTTGACAGTGGATGATGTCGTGGCGGACCGATCGGTCCAGCTGGTCTGTGCGTTGGGCGGTTGTGACTCAACCGACGGGCTTGCCGATACGCCTTGAGAGCTGATGCGCTCGAGAACGAGCGCTACTGGCGACTAGAGATGCAGGAGACGCAGCTCGCGAGCCGTTTCGCTTTTGTCCCACAGAGTATCGAAGAATTCCAGATAGCCGATGGTGACAGCCGCGCTGCGCGTGTCGGCGATGCCTTCATGGCGCCTGGCATCCGTGCGGTACATGACCCCGGACTGATCGGCCAGCAAAAAGGCGTCGCGACGTTGTGCGGCGTCCGCATGGATTTGGCGAATTTCAAGAAAACTGGAGAAGCGCCGAGACATCTCCACCAAACGCGTCGCGTGGCGGTCGGAGGTAACGGGGTGCTTGATCAAAATCCGGACGCGGGCAAATTTGTGCGTCAGCACCAGGTTCTTGACGATGTCGAGAAACTCGATGCGATCGTAGACATCGGGCTCCAGATCCTGCGTAAACAGGCACAGTGAGCGACGCGCCGAACGTGCCACTTCGTACGTGGCTTCTCGTGCGTCGTCCGCGTTGTGAAAAACCTGGCGAGTCGGAAGTGGCGAAACGGGATCAATGGCCACTTGGCGCAGCGACTGGTTCATCGGGACAAACTCATGAAAAGTACTCGTGCAATCGGTTCGAGGGACGCGGTTTTTTGTTGCGCAGAGACCCGATCCATCGGTGCGCGTTGTTGCCGTCCTGACGCGCTTATTCTAGCCACAGGGACTGGCCAAAATTGTGACAGATTTCTCAAAACCGGATCGACGGGAGGCACTTCATTCGCCCCAATTGTGACACTTTGTCATCGAGTCAGATGAGCGTCCGAGTCATGTGGCGATGCGGGATTCCCGCTTCATCGAACTCGTCACCGTGAGCTGAAAAACCGTGTCTTTCGTAGAACGCCAGCGCGTGCGTCTGCGCGTGCAAGTGCACCTGCTTGAGTCCGAGTGCACGGGCCTGATTCATCAACTCGCCCAAAATGGCTCCGCCGACGCCGCGTCGGCGACCGGTGGCGATGACCGCCATGCGACCAATTTTGCCGTCGGGGCTCAACCGACCGGTGCCCACCGGCACGTCGTCGAGCAGTGCTAATGCATGGGCGCACTGTTCGTCTTCCCCGTCCCATTCGAGATCGGGTGGCACGTTCTGTTCGACGACAAAAACCTCGTGCCGTATCTGGCGCAGGGCTTGCTGATCCCCGGTCCAGTCGGCGGTGCGTGTTTTCAATTCAGGGCGTGCCATGGTCATCGCGCCATCTCACAATGTCGTCGTTCAGCAGTGCTTCGATCAGCGGCTGACAGGTGGGGTCGTCCGGCCAGTTCAGCTCGCGAGCGTGACCGAGCGTTGCCAACATGGCGGCGGCCGCACGATTCGGCACGACGTAAGCTTGGCCGTTGGCAAAGAAAACGCCACTATCGGCGTCGTCAAACCGCGCCAGCCGAGCGCCGGGACTGAGTACCAGTGTGCGCGTCGCGGCGGATGGGCGGGCTGCTGGCGGTGACTCGTCGTCCAGCAACCACGGCTTGGGCTCGGTCATCAGTTCGCCCAGTGCCGTTGCCAGTGCGCGGTCGCTCAGCGTGAGATACGCCTCGAGCTGCTCGCGCAGCCGGTTAAGCGTTGCGCGATCGATGTCCAACGGCTCGGTGTTACGGTCAGCGCCCGCATCACGATAGCGCGACGTGTCGGAGTGTTGATCCAGCGCTACGGCCGCAAGATCGCGCAGCGTCGGTGCGCGAAAACCAATCGAGTACGTGACGCAGTCGTCCAGAGCCACGCCGTGATGGGGCACATCGGGAGGCAAGTACAGCACGTCGCCCGGTTTCGCGATCAGTGTGCGTGCCGCCAAGAACGGTTTGACCAGACGCAGGCCACTGTCATCGTCCACTCGCTCGTAGTCACCAGCGCGTCCAATGTCCCATTGGCGCGAGCCTTGCGCCTGAACCAGAAAAACGTCGTAAGCGTCCACATGCGGGCCAACAGAACCACCTGCCGTGGCGACGCTCATCATCACGTCTTCCACTCGCCAGCGCGGCAGAAAATCCACCGCCTCGATCAGGCAGCGCAAGTCCGGCGCGTGGTGTTCGGCGTCCTGGATCAGAATGGTCCACGGAGACGGCGGGTCCTGGCCAGCCAATGGGCCGTCGGTCAGCGAAAATTGGTCGGGAGCTAACGTCACGATACGTCTGGATTCCACGCCCTCGCTGGCCATCAGTAAGCGCCAGTCTGGCAGGGCCGGCAGTGGCGTCATCCGCCGCTCGAAAAACGCCGGGCTCTGCTGCCAGTGATCCCGCAGAAACGCGTCGCCCTCTTGTGTATTCAAAAAGGCGATGGCGGACTCAGTCATCGCCCAGGGCGTCGTCCGTTAACCGCTGTGCCGCGCCCGTGTAATTTTCGGGCGTCAGACCTTTGAGTCGTTCGCGGGCGGTGTCGGGAATGTCCAGGCCGTCGACAAACGTCGCCAGCGTCTCGGCGTTCAGACGGGCGCCGCGCGTCAGTGCCTTGAGTTGCTCATAGGCGTCTTCGATACCGTAGCGCTTCATCAGCGTCTGAATGGGTTCCGCCAGCACTTCCACATGCTCGGCCAAATCGGTGCGCATGCGCGTTTCGTCCGGGGATACACGGGCCAGGCCCTTTAGCGTCGCCTGCATGCCTACCAACGACCAGCCTAGCGCCAAACCCACGTTGCGCAACACGGTCGAATCGGTCAGATCACGCTGCCAACGCGAGATCGGCAGTTTTTGCGACAGGTGCCCGAGCAGCGCGTTGGCCAAGCCGAAGTTGCCCTCGGCGTTCTCAAAGTTAATCGGATTGACCTTATGCGGCATGGTCGACGAACCGACCTCCTGCGCGTGGGTTTTCTGCGCCAGATAGCCAAGCGAGATGTAGCCCCAGGTGTCGCGACAAAAATCGATGGCGATCGTATTGATCCGCGCCTGAACATCAAAAAGTTCGGCCATCCAGTCGTGCGGTTCAATCTGGGTGGTCATGGGGTTGGGCGACAGCGCCAGGCGCTCGACAAATTCGTGTCCGGCCTTGGGCCAATCGACGTTCGGATAAGCGGCCAGGTGGGCGTTGAAGTTGCCCACGGCACCGTTCATTTTGCCGAGGATATCGACGTCCTGCAGCCGCTGACGCTGACGGGTTAGTCTAGCGACGACGTTGGCGATTTCCTTGCCCATCGTGGTGGGCGACGCACTTTGGCCGTGCGTGCGCGAGAGCATGGGCAGCGCCGCTGCGGATCGGCCCAGGGCTGACAGCGCTTCAATCAGTTCATCGAGCGCCGGCAGCATCACGTTACTGCGCGCATCGCGCAGAGCCAGCGCGTAGGACAAATTGTTGATGTCTTCCGATGTGCACGCGAAGTGCACAAAGCGAGCCGCCTCGGCGGGCATTTTTTCACGCAGGAAATATTCGACGGCCTTCACATCGTGGTTGATCGTCTTCTCGATGTCCTTGACCGCTTGTGCATCGGCCGTGGTGAAGTGTTCCGCGACCCCGCGCAGCGCCTGCTTGCGGGCGTCATCGAAATCGGCGAGTTCTTCAATCTGAGGATGTTCCGCCAGAAAAATCAGCCATTCCACTTCGACCTGAACCCGATACCGGATCAGCCCCGATTCACTGAATATGGGCCGCAGCGTATCGACGCTCGCGGCGTAGCGGCCGTCAAGCGGTGACAGGGCGGTGAGTGTGTCGCTTTGCATAGGAAATCCGGTCTACATGGGCCAATGAGATGGCGCATAATAGCCCAATACGAACGAGGTTGGCGCACCTTCCAGTGAGGCATGCATGAACGACACAGCATCGGCGAGGCAATCGGGCACCCGGACTTCCGGCGATCATCCGCGACCCCTGCCAGCGCCACGCGATCAAACCGGGATGCAGCAACCGCAGTGACGAACTCCGCTGGTCAAATTTCGCTGCCGCAGGTGCGCGCCGCACTGGCATCGCGCCCGTCGCAGCCGGTTGATACCTCAACGTTTCGTACGCTTTACCAGCTCGAACAGGCGCCAGCGCGTGCGGCCGTGCTGTGCGCGCTGATTGACGGTCCTGGCGGGCTGGAAGTCGTGCTGACGCGACGGGTCGAAGCAATGCGTCATCACGCCGGTCAGGTCAGTTTTCCTGGGGGGCGAATGGATCCGGAAGATGCGAATGAGGAAGCCACGGCGCTGCGCGAAGCGCACGAGGAAATTGGTCTTCAGCCCGCATCGGTGAGCGTGCTCGGCCGCTTGAATGAACTGCCGACAATTACTGGTTTTCGGGTCACGCCGGTGGTCGCTCACGTGACGGGGACCGTGGCATTTGTCCCGAATCCTGGCGAAGTTGCGCTGGTGTTCAGCGTGCCGTTGGCGTGGCTCCTCGACGATGCCAATGTGACGCGGCAGCGGCGGGAATTTAACGGTCGCCGGGTCGTTATGCATCGATTCGACTGGCAGGACGAAGTGATCTGGGGTGCCACGGCGGCAATGATCATGGATTTGAAAAAGGCGTTGACCACGAATGAACGTTGATCATGAGATGGACGAGTTGCTGGAAGTCATGCGGCGATTGCGTGACCCCGACAACGGTTGCCCGTGGGATTTGGAGCAAACCTTCAAAACCATCGCGCCGTATACCATCGAGGAGGCTTACGAGGTCGCTGATGCCATCGAGCGTGGCGCGATGGATGAGCTGCGTGACGAACTGGGCGATCTGCTGCTGCAGGTTGTGTTCCACGCGCAGATGGCCTCCGAGGCCGGGTTGTTCGACTTTGCCCAGGTGAGCCGCGCGATTGCGGCGAAAATGATCCGCCGGCATGCGCACGTATTCCACGACCAGACGGCGACGGATGCCGCATCAGTAAAGCAAAGCTGGGAAGCGACCAAGGCGCAGGAGCGCGGAGCAACCGCCAGTGCGCTTGATGGCGTGGCCAAGGCGTTGCCGGCGCTGATGCGGGCGCAAAAACTGTCCGCGCGGGCGGCGCGCGTGGGATTCGACTGGTCAAATACGGATCAGGTGCACGCCAAGCTGCACGAGGAGCTGGACGAACTGGCGGAGCGCGAGCCGGAGGACCGCGCCGGTTTGCACGAGGAGCTGGGCGATGCTTTGTTTTGCATGGTGAATCTCGCTCGCCACCATGGCGTGGACGCGGAAGACGCGTTGCGTGACGCCAACCGGAAGTTCGAACGGCGGTTTCGTCACGTGGAGGCGACCGTCGATGTCTCTGACGCGCCACCCGATGCCGCGACGCGCCGCGCCATGGAAAAGGCGTGGGATGCAGCCAAAGCGCTGGAAAAGAAATCGGTCGACTAGGCACCGTGCTGTGCCTGGTGACGGCGGCCGTCTCGCCCGTTTGACCGCAAACCGGCTGATTCAGGTTCGATTCAGCCACCGCCCCTTATTCTTGGTCTCAAGTTGCGGCATCGGGCCACAACTGCCTAATTCGAGATGAGCTCAAGAAAGGGAGCTAATATCATGAAAAACCTCATAGCATTGACAGCAAGCGCCGTCATTCTGAGCGCCGCTCCGGGCGCGATGGCGGATCGTCATCACGGCGTGCGCGCGGTGCAAGTGGCGACGCCCGCGTACAGCCGCAGCACCCAGCAGTACAGCCAGGCTCGCGGCAATTACGATTTTGCCCGGGTCACCGCCGTGCGCCCGATCGTGCGCCTCGTTACGGTTAGCGTGCCGCGTCGTGAATGCTGGAATGAGGAAGTCCGGGTCGACCACCGCCGCCGTTCCGGCACGGCTGGCGCGACCATCGCCGGCGGCTTGCTCGGTGGGGTCATCGGGCGTCAGTTTGGCGGTGGATCAGGGCGCGACGCGTTGACAGTCGTCGGTGCGCTCGTTGGGTCGGCCATCGGTAACGATGCGGCCAGTTCGAACCGTCGTCAGACCAGCAGCACCCGCTATGAAACGGTGCAGCGCTGCGAAGTTCGCGACGAAGTGCGCGAGGAAGAGCGCATCGACGGTTACGAAGTCACATATCTTTACAACGGACAGGAGTACACTACACGCACCCGCAATGATCCGGGCGATCGCATTCGCGTGCGCGTCTCGGTAAACCCGGCGGGTCGTTACTAGTCTCTCTCGTTCAAGAGGATGCGTTGTGAGTCGAGTCTTAAGTCTGATTGTTGTGGGCGCCGCTTTGCTGGCTGGCCATCTGATCGTAACGCCACCAGCGTTCGCTCAGAGCCGCGAAGCGCCGGCGGCGCGCATCTCACTCGATCAGGCGACCAACATGGTGCGACGTCGCACCAAAGGCAAAGTGATCAGCGCACGAACCCAGCGTAACGGCAGCCGTGTCGTGCATCGAGTCAAAGTGCTCGATAACGGCAAGGTCCGCACGTATTCGGTGGACGCGTCCAGCGGCGCGATGCGCTGACGCACGGATTCGCTCTTTGACTGAGAGCGAGTCAAGTAAAGGAGAGATCAACACCATGCGATTACTGGTGATCGAAGATGAACAGGCTTTGCGCGAGACACTGTGCGCGGAGCTCAGCGACGCCGGCTACGCGGTGGAAAGCGCGGCGGACGGCAAAGAAGGGCTTTATTTTGCCACTGAGTACCCGATTGATCTGGCGATCGTCGATCTCGGGCTGCCCGAGATGTCGGGCATGGAAGTCATTCAGAGCATCCGGGCCGCGCAGCACACCTATCCCATTCTTATTCTGACGGCGCGGGATCGCTGGCAGGACAAAGTGGAAGGCCTGCAAGCCGGAGCTGACGATTACGTCGTAAAGCCGTTCCATTTTGAGGAAATCGAGGCACGAATTAACGCGCTGTTGCGCCGCTCCGCCGGCTGGGCGGAAGCCGTGTTGCGCGCCGGACCGATTGAACTCGACACTCGCTCGCAAGTGGTGACCGTCGAAGGCGACGGCGTCGAGCTCACGTCGTTTGAATATCGCGTACTGGAATACCTGATGCTACGTGCGGGCAAAGTGGTGTCCAAAACAGAATTGACCGAGAGTCTGTACGATCAGGACTATGATCGGGACAGTAACGTCATCGAAGTGTTTATCGGCCGCCTGCGACGCAAGCTCGACCCAAAGCGGTCGGTCAAACCGATCGAGACTCTGCGCGGTCGAGGCTACCGTTTCGCGCTGGAGCCAGCCAGTCGTTAGGGCGAGGGGCTGCTGACGATGCGTTCGCTTAGCGCCAGGCTTTTACTGGTCGTCAGTATCCTGCTGATCGTATTTTTCGGGCTGACCATCATTGTGCTGGAAGTGGCGTTCGAACGCGCGGCGGAGAAAGCGGTTGAGGATCGGCTCGACGCGCGCGTCATCATGCTCTTGTCCGCGGCCGTGACCGATAACGACAAGCTCAAAATCCCCGCCATTTTGCCCGAACCGCTGTTCTCGACGCCGGGCTCGGGCGTGCTCGGCCAGATTGTCAGTGGGCCCGATCAATTGATCTGGCGCTCCATTTCCTCGGTGGGGGTAACGGTACCCGGCCAGGCGCTGTCAGTGGCGGGTCAACGGCGCTTCTCACGACTGGACGCGTCCGACGGGGAACCGGTGTTTACGTTGGCTCTGGGTGTCGAGTTTGAAGATTTGCCACCGCGCGATCCGCCGTACACCTTTGTGGTCTCAGAGCGAACCGCGCCGTTCAATGCGCAAGTCGCCAAGTTTCGGGGCCAGCTGTTTACCTACTTTGCGGCGCTGGCGCTTGCGTTGCTCGGCACGCAGGCGTTTGCGCTGCGCTGGGTACTTGGCCCGCTGCGCCAGGCAGCGGATGAAATTCAGGACATCGAGCAAGGCGAGCGGCGTGAATTGTCCACCGGCTATCCCACTGAGCTTGCCGGCCTGACGCGCAACACCAATCGCCTGCTGAGCGCTGAGCGCAAACGGCGTTCGCGCTATCGCAACACATTGGGCAACCTGGCGCACAGCCTGAAGACGCCGTTAGCGGTGCTGCGCAACACGCTTTCGGGACGTCGTGAGCAGGCACTGGACACCGATTTGATGCAGCAACAGATTGACCGCATGAACGATATTGTTGGCTATCAATTACATCGAGCCAGCGCATCCGGCGGCATGACGCTGGGTCAGGAGCGCGTCGACCTGGTTGCTGTGGTCAGGGATATCACTGACGCGCTGGGCAAAGTTTACGCGGACAAATCCGTGCGCATTGTCGTCACCGCCCCCGACGCTTTGTTGGCGCAAGGGGATCGCGGCGATGTCATGGAGATGTTCGGTAACGTGTTGGACAACGCGTTCAAGTGGTGCGAATCAACGGTGCAAGTGAGCGTGCGTGGCAGGACCCGCGCAGACGGTGGTGACGGCGGTTTTGTCTTTGCCGTTGACGACGACGGACCGGGCATCGCGCCGGATCAACGCGAGCGCGTTTTGGCGCGCGGAGCGCGGGCGGATGAAAGCGTATCGGGGCAGGGCATAGGCCTCGCCGTGGTGCGCGAGCTGGTTGAGGTAAGCGGTGGCGAACTAACGCTGTCCGACGGTTCGCTGGGCGGCGTTTGCGTGACAATTCAAATCTAGTGTCCTGATCGGTCAATTCGTTGCGTACAATGCGGCGCAAACGATGAATCAGAACACCAGTAAACCGACGAACGCGGACGCCAGCCAGCTCGACGCACTCGGAGCGATCGATGTCGACGCATTGATGTTGGCGGATCGCCATGCGGTCCGGCGGGCGATCCAGTCCGCCCAAGCGGCGAAGGATGCATCGCGGGCGGCGCGCGTGTTGACGCGTGCCGAGCGTTCCATGACCGCCGCAATGACACGTGCCGCACTGCCGCTCGACACGACGATTCCCGACGATTTGCCGATTGCTCTCAAAGCGCAGGACATCAGCGCTGCGCTGGCGGCGCATCAGGTCGTCGTGGTGTGCGGCGCGACCGGGTCGGGCAAGACGACGCAGCTGCCAAAACTGTGTCTGGCCGCCGGTCGCGGAGTCTTCGGCACCATTGGCCACACCCAGCCGAGGCGACTGGCCGCACGCTCGGTGGGTGAGCGAGTGGCCAGTGAGCTGGGCACGACGCTTGGCGAAGGCGTGGGTTTTCGCGTGCGTTTTGCCGATGAAACCGGTCCGAACTGCCGCGTCAAGCTGATGACCGACGGCATCTTGCTGCAAGAGCTCAAAAGCGATCCGTGGCTGAACCAGTACGACACGCTGATACTTGATGAAGCGCACGAGCGCAGCCTCAATATCGATTTCCTGTTGGGTGTGCTCAAGCGCCTGTTGCGCAAGAGACCGGACCTGAAGCTGATCGTGACGTCGGCGACCATCGATCCGGCCAGGTTTGCGAACTATTTCGGCGGGGCACCGGTGATCGAAGTCAGCGGTCGGGGTTACCCGATCGAAATGCGCTACACCGGCGCCGACGAGCGACCGCTCGGGCTACGCGTATGCAGCGCCGTGCAGTCTTTGATCAGCGGCGAAAAAGAGGCCGGCGATATGCTCGTGTTTCTGCCCGGCGAGCGAGATATCCGCGATGCGGAGAAGGCGATTCGTGGTGCCGGCTTGGCCAGTCGTTTGGAGATTCTGCCGCTCTACGCCCGCTTGAGCGCTGCACGCCAGGCCAAAGTGTTCAAGCCGGGTGCACAGCAGCGGGTGATTTTGACGACGAACGTGGCCGAGACGTCGCTGACAGTGCCGCGCGTGCGCTACGTGATTGACAGCGGCCTGGCG
>JBGCFP010000051.1:0-3512 GCA_045107005.1 Gammaproteobacteria bacterium | reverse complement strand
AAACGCGTCGCATCGAGCGATGCCACCGTGATGTTGCACGGCCAGCGTGGCACCGGCAAAGAAGTCTACGCGCGCTTCATCCACGACCAGTCGTTGCGCGCCGGTAAACCCTTTGTCGCGATCAACTGTGCCGCCATTCCCGAGAGCATGCTCGAAGCTGTGCTGTTCGGCCACGAAAAGGGCGCTTTTACCGGCGCCGGCGCAGCGAGTGCCGGCAAGTTCGAACAAGCCCAGGGCGGCACACTCCTGCTGGACGAGATCTCGGAAATGGATCTTGGCCTGCAGGCAAAACTGTTGCGTGTGCTGCAGGAAAAAGAAGTCGAGCGCATCGGTGGTCAAAAGACGATCGAATTGGATGTCAGGGTGTTAGCCACCACCAACCGCGATCTGCGTGAGCACGTTGATGCCGGACGCTTTCGTGAAGATCTGTTTTACCGTCTGAATGTGTTTCCCATTGCACTGCCAGCGTTGTGTGACCGTCCGGCCGACATACTGCCCCTGGCGCTCCATTCCCTGCGTCGCTGCGGCACGACCGACGTCACGTTGAGCGCGGCCGCCTGTGCGCAGCTTACGACGTACGCGTGGCCGGGAAACGTGCGTGAACTTGATAACGTCATTCAGCGCGGAGTCATTTTGCGCGGTAGTGGCGAGCTACAGCCCAGCGATCTGATGCTCGACAACCTGCGCCACGTCGAAGTCACTGGAGCGCAGACGGGTTCAGCGTTGCGCAGCGATCTGCGCAGCAAAGAAGAGGAATTAATTCTCGCGGCGCTGCGCGCTGGCGACGGTACCCGCAAAGACGCCGCACAGCGGCTCGGTATCAGCCCGCGGACGCTGCGCTACAAAATCGCCCGGCTGCGTGACGCCGGAATCTCGATTCCGCGTCGCGCGAGCGGCGCGTACGCCTGACTCCAAACTGACTGTCTTTTATTCGCACCCCTCAAGGACCACGCCCGATGGAACCGATGCAAATTGATCAACTGATGAACCAAATGCGCGCGACGGCTGCGCGCATTGACGCCACACGACCGGGTGCTGAAACAGCCGTTGAGTCGGCAAATCCCGGGGCCTTCAAGGCCGCCCTCGACCAAGCCGTCAGTACCGTCAGTGACACCCAAAAGGCGGCAGCGGCAGGTGCCGCAGCGGTCGAGCGGGGTGACCCGAACGTGCCTCTCACCGACGTCATGCTGCAACTGCAAAAGGCCGATCTCTCGTTTCGCGCGATGACTGAGGTGCGTAACAAACTGGTCAACGCGTATCAGGAAATCATGAACATGCCGGTTTAAGGGTGCTTTGATCCATGGATAATGTGACCTTGAAAAACGAAGTGGGTGGTCTCGCCGGGCTGATGCAAAACGCCGCGGCTCGCCAGCTCCTGGCGATGGTGGGTATCGCCGCCAGCGTGGCGCTCGGGGTGGCGATTATCCTGTGGACACGAGCGCCAAATCACAGCGTGCTGTTCGCCAATTTGCCCCAGGACGCTGCCGCTGAAGTCGCCCAGGCGCTCGACGCCGCCGGAATCGAATACAAGATCCAGTCGAGCACAGGCGCGATACTGGTACCGACCAAAGTGGTCGACGACGCCCGCTTGAAACTCGCTGCGGAGGGCATTCCCGGAGACGGTGGTAGCGGTCTTGAGTTGATGCAGGAAGACCCGGCCTTTGGCTTGAGCCAGTTCATGGAACAAAAGCGTTACCACCATGCGCTGGAGATCGAGCTGGGACGCTCCATCGCCAAGCTCAAACCCGTACGCAGTGCACGTGTGCATCTGGCGCAGGGCAAGGAGTCGGTATTCGTACGCGACCGCACGCAAACCACGGCGTCCGTTGTGCTGGACGTTCGTAGTGGCAGGGCGTTGGGGCGCGATCAGGTCGCGTCCATTGTGCACATGGTTGCGTCAAGTATTCCCAACCTCGATGCGAAGGCGGTGACGGTGGTCGACCAGTTTGGTCAACTGCTCAGTACTTCCGATGAGACGCGCGACAGCGCCATGAGCAATCGACAGTTCGAGCAGACCCGTAAGCAGGAAGAAAAGCTCGTCAAGCAGATCGAAAGCCTGCTCGCGCCGATTGTGGGTTACGGGCGAGTGCGCGCTCAAGTCGTTGCAGATCTGGATTTCACGGTTTCGGAATTGACCGAAGAAGCGTTTGATCCGAGATTTAGCGCGGTGCGCAGCGAGCAGTCCGCGTCGACGGAAAACCGCGGTCTGAACGGTGGCCAGGAAGGCGGCATACCCGGCGCGTTGACCAATCAGCCGCCGGTGACCGGTCAGGATGCGCAGGCCAATGCGGCGCAGGGGGATGCGGCGGCGCTAAGCACAACCCGTAACGACGTCAAGAACTACGACACAGGTCGGCGCATCACCACCACGCAACGGCCGGTCGGCGACATCAAACGTCTGTGGGTGGCCGTTGTGGTGGATGACGTGCAGACCGTACAAGAAGTGGAGCAGGACGATGCACAGGCCGATGAGGGCCAGGAGCCGGTCATCATTTCAACGCCACGCACCGAGGAAGAGTTGGCGGACATTGAACGATTGGTGCGCGACGCCGTCGGCTTCGACGAAGCGCGTGGCGACACAATCACGGTGCTCAACAAGGCATTTCAACTGACCCCAACAGCAGATGAACCCGCCGCCGCCAAGTTCTGGGAGAAAGCCTGGTTTGCTGACATCATTCGTCAGGGCCTCGGTGTCCTGCTGGTCCTTATCGTGATTTTCAAAGTCCTGAAGCCGATGGCAACGGGCTTGGTCAAAGCTTCCACCGCATCCTTGCCCCCGGCCTACGCGGCGCTCCCCGATAACGCAACGCCGGCACTGGCCGGTGCCGGCGGTAACCTGGCGCTACCTGCAGGAGAGGCGGAGGAGCCCCAACCGACCATTGACGAGCGAATCACCGCTGCAAAGAGCATCGCCAGCGAAGACCCGGAACGCGTCGCGAATATCATGAAAGAGTGGGTAGGCAGCGAGGATGACTGACGCCGCGGATCTTAGCGGGCCACAGCGAGCCGCTATCTTGCTGTTGTCGCTCGGCGAAAATGAGGCGGCGTCCGTGCTGCGCCACATGGACGTGAATCAGGCGGAAGTTCTGGGTGGCGCCATGCGCGAACTCAGCGCGATCAATCACGAGCAGTTAGGCGCTGCGCTTGAATCATTGGAAGCGCGCCTGGAAGAAGAAGCGAACGTTCAGTCGGACTCGGATGGCTATATTCGTAACGTGCTCACAAATGCGTTCGGCGAATCCAGGGCCAGCGCTTTGCTTGACCGAATCTTCGAAGGCGACGCGAGCAAAAGTCTGGAAACGTTGGCTTGGATGAGCATCGATGACATTCACGAAATGATTCGCAATGAACACCCGCAGGTAATGGCTATCGTCATGGCGTATCTCACGGGTGATCGAGCGGCGCAAGGGATGGCACGACTCGATGGAGAGCTCACGGCGGAAGTGCTGTTTCTAATTGCCAGGCTCAGCGAGGTGCAACAGTCGGCGCTGCGTGAGCTCGAGGAGCTGGTG
>JBGCFP010000050.1:0-51898 GCA_045107005.1 Gammaproteobacteria bacterium | reverse complement strand
GCCCGCTGTCTGGAATTGATGACGTTCGAGCGGGCGGCGCGCGTGCGCTATTTGCGCACCGTGCAGCTTTATCCCGACAATCTTTTCGCCGCCTCAGGGTACGTGCGCTTCTTGCTGGGGCGCGGAGAAGTGGCCGCGGGACTCGAAGCTGCTAAGCGAAGTCTTCGACTCGGTGCAGTAAGTGCCGATCTACTGGCGCTGCAGGGTGAGCTTGAGCTACTCGATGGTCGCGTGGATGCAGCAGTCGCATCGTTTGACGCTGCTGCCAAGGCAACCAACACCGCGTCCTGGCCACAGACGATGCTGGACGTTTACGCAACACCGAAGGCATTGCCCGCGACGTTGACGGCGCGAGTGGCGAGCATTCGCGAGTCGCTGGAGGAGGGGAGCCGCTGGCCCGACAATTATCTTGAGCTCGCCGTGCTGTTGCTGAATCTTGACGATGCGCAAGCGGCCATGGACGCCTTGCACGACGCTATCGAGCTTGGCTTTCGCGACGTTGCCTATCTCGAGGCGTCACCGCTGTTCGAATCCTTGCGCGGTCACCCTGGATTTGCCGCGGTGGCGCGACGCATACGTGAAGCGGCCGCCAGCGAACGCGATCGTGCGCTGGCGGCTAACTGGTGGCAGCCCGAGCTTATTGAGCCGACAGCGCCTTAACCACATAGTCTTTGTAGATCGACTGGGACTGCCGATGCATATAGCCCGTGCCGTAGGCGGTCGCGGTGACCACCGTCACCAGACCACTGGCCGTGTCGACAAAAACGTAGTTGCCGCCGTTGCCCGCCATGGCCAGATGAGTGCGCGTCTCGCCGTTAACGTCGAAATCGTAGCGCCACCACTGGTAACCGTAAGTCACGTTATCGCGCACTTGCGCGTGAATGGCGGTTGCGTCTTTGAGCCAGCGGCGAGACAGCACGCGCTGCCCCGCCCATTTGCCGTTCAGGCGGGTCAGTTCTCCGAGGCGCAGCAGGTCGCGACTGGCGTAGCGCGTGCCGCCGCCGCCTTGATGCACGCCTAACGGCGAGACGGGCCATTTGACGTTCTTGATGCCGAGCGGGCCGTGCAGCACCTCGTCGGCAAAGTCGGCCAGCGACTGACCGGTCACTTTTTCAACGATGGCGCCGAGCAGGAAGGAGCCTGCCGTGCAATACGAAAAGCTACGGCCGTAGGGACTGTCCTCAGGTTTGGTGTCCCACGGCGCATAGCCGCGAATGGGCAGGTCGAGCACAAAGCCGACCCAGTCTTCGCGCACGTACATTCGTTCTTCGTTGCCCCTGGAGTGCGGATTGTCGTCGTTGCAATCCAGGCGCGAACTCATGGTCAACAAATCCTGCAGCGTGATCTGGGCCTTGCGTGGATCGGGGTCTGCGTGCGGCCCGCGATCGTCGAAGAACGCGAAAGCCGGTTGCTGCACGTTCTTGATGAGCCCGCGATCCAGCGCGGCACCCATCAGCATCGAGGTGACCGTCTTGCTGGCCGAGCGCACGTCGTTGAGTACGTCCGGGCCGCCATTGTCGCCGTAGTATTCGAACACAACGGCGCCGTCGTGCGCAGCCACAACGCTGGTGATCTGCTTGAATTCGCCAGCCGTGATGTCATCGACCAGTTTCTCCAGTAGCGTGGTGTCGAAGCCGTGTTTTTCGGCGCTGGCCACCGGCCAGCCGTCGTCGCGCTGGTCGGGGATGGTGTAGGGTGCAGCGTGCGCGAAACCGCTTGCAACAAGTGCCAGGGTCGCGAGCAGGGTGGGTTTGCGTGTGAACATCGTTGTCTGTCTCCAAATGGCGAGTCGAGGTGTGCAGCACGGTGTCAGGAAGGCCAGTGAAAGACATGAAATTGGCGAATGAAAGCGTGAAGGCATTGAAAAATCGAGGATTTGTAGCGACGACCAGTGCAGTGCCGGACACGGCCTCACCGCGCCAGATCGGCGCAAGATTGCGGCGCTGGTTGGCGAGCGGACACGTGTTGCGCCCGGCTGGGGAGGCGCGCCACGACCCGCTTGGTCTAATCAAGGCGGGTTACACGCCGCGTTTTGGCGTGCGCTTGTTCGGCACGGATTTCTTGTTGACCCGGCTGCGCCAGGAAGATCAGTTTCGATTTTTTGTCGCCTACATTCGCTTGCCCGCTGACCGAGTCGGACCGCGGCCAGTGTTTGTGCGCATCTTTTATAAGGACTCATCGTTGGTCTGGCGCTGTGCCAGCCACTACGTGGCGTCGGATACCGACCAGTGGATTGGCAAAGGCGCCGTCAAGCCCGTCGACGGTGATGACGAGCTGTATGCCTCAGCCGAGGAAACCACCAACCTGCCGTTCGAGCTGCAAGCGGCCCTCGACGATCTGTCGCGCCTCGGCGGCAGAGCACGGCCGGATCATCGTGCGATTGCGCTGGTGCTGCGTCGCGGTCCCGACGGTCGGGTGGAGCCTTACGCCGATTTCACCAAGCCGCGCGATCACGCCATCGAAAACGGTGAATTCAACGATGGACACCCGGTTGCGTGGTTCGGTCATCCACTGCGTCCCGCGTCTTTGCGTTTCGCCAGCGGCTTCACTCCCGACTTGCGCCACGGGCTGCTGGACACTTCGACATCGCGCAGCAACCTGTACGGCGGTGACATCACCAAATACCGAATCGTCTCGCGTAATCGGCAGATTCAGTATTGTTTTATTGCCGGTCCGCGTCACGTCTGGATCCTTCCACCGCAAACGCTGACGACCGAGTTGATGTCCTACGGCCTGCGACCCACCGACGTGCCGTGTGCCGAAGATTTGTGCTTGCCTGGCTACGAATTTCACTATGCCGATTCGGATCAGGATGCCAGTTCGGTGCACAGCCAAATCCCGCACGGCTTTGCGGGTGCTCCCAGCGCCATTGACCCAAGTCGGGCCGACGTCTCTGCGTGGAACGACCGATTGCCCGTTATTCGTGCGTTTCGACAGGTTTTCGGCAAACCCCTCGGCGTGCGCAACCGCGTCAGTTAATCCGGTCAACATATGTAAAGCGGCGTTACGTTCGACGTTGAAATGACGCGGTTTGCCCGCGTTTTTCATGTCGATGCGCGGCGTTACAGGTGTTTCACCAAAGGGTTTCATTTACACTGAGCCGGCTATCCAGAAAAAATAGAGGTTGGGTACTGACCTCACTTATTGGGAGATTCCTTGAAATGCACCAAAACAAAACACTCGGTCTGATCAAAGGAGTGCAGGCGGCAGCGTTGTTGTTGCTGGCCTCCGCCGCATCAGCCACCGACTACACTTACGACGGCGACATTACGCTGTGCACCGGCACCTGCGATTCGTTTGCAGCGCTTGAGCTTGGCTCTGACGTTAACGGCACGCTCGACATCAGCGTCGACGCTGATTCCACGTTTACGGCTGCCGACATCAACTCGTTCGGGTTTTTGATCACCAGCTCTGCACCCGCTGAACCGTTCGACGGCACCAACCCAGCCACGGCCAACCCGCTGCCCATCGACAGCGCCGTTGCCGCGATTCGCGAAACCGGCGGTGGTCTGACCACTGGCGGTACGACCGATTCCGACGGCAACCTGGCCTCAGGCACGATCCTGTTTGAATTCCTGGTGCCACCGTTCAGCAGCAACAGTGCCTGGGTTATTTTTGATATTGCCAGCGGTGACGTGCAGGTCTGCCTGTTCTTCACGCAGTCTGGATGTATCCCTGGCGCGACCGAAGCGGTTGTGGTCAGCGGTGGTTTCTCGCAAACCCCAATCTACAACTACGCTGGCGACATCACGCTTTGCACCGGCACCTGCGATTCGTTCGCCGCGCTGGAACTTGGCTCGGAAGTTGACGGCTCGCTCGTGATCAACGTCGGTACCGATGACACTTTCGTTACTGCCGACATCCAGTCGTTCGGTTTTGAGATTCTGAGCTCCGGACCGGTCGAGCCGTTCGACGGCACGAACCCGGCGACGGCTAACCCGCTGCCCATCGACAGCAACGTGGCAGCCATTCGCGAAACCGGCGGCGGCTTGACCACCGGCGGCATGACCGACTCAGACGGCAACCTGACCAGCGGTACGATTCTGTTCGAATTCCTGGTTCCGCCGTTCAGCAGCAACAGCGCCTGGGTCATCTTCGACATCGCTTCAGGCGAAGTGCAGGTCTGCCTGTTCTTCACGCAATCGGGTTGTATCCCGGGCGCGACCGAAGCGGTTGTGGTGAGCGGTGAGTTCACACTTGCCGGTGACGAAGACACCGACACGGACGGCGACGGCGTTGGCGACAGCGTCGACAACTGCACCGAAGATGCCAACCCAAGCCAGCTCGACACTGACGGTGACGGCCACGGCAACCTGTGCGATGCCGACTTCAACAACGATTGCAGCGCCAACGTGATCGATTTGGGTATCTTCCGCACGCTGTTCTTCCAGCCCGGTAACCAGGCTGACCTCAATGGCGATGGCACGACCAACGTGATCGATCTGGGCGTGTTCCGCACGCTCTTCTTCGGCACGCCGGGTCCAAGTGCTGACGGTATCTGCTCGCCTATGTAAGAGCTGGTACGAGAATGGACTCGGTCTATCTAGGCTGAATCGAGAAAACCCCGCTCCGGCGGGGTTTTTTTATGCTTGCGCGAAGTGTTGCTGTTCTGGCGCTTGTCACGGACACGAAAAGTGCGCCACCTTTGATGACTCAGGCATCGACGGCCGTTTTATGGACGGTTCGCAGATCACCGTGAACCAGGTGCCCGTGCCGGCCGCTGTGTGGTTCCTTGGCTCAGCACTGCTGAGTCTGTTTGGCGTGCGGCGTTTCTCAAGCCGGGGCTAAACGGCTACAGCGCGGCGCAACGCCGCGCTGGTGTTCTCCGACCTGTGACGAGCGTCACTTTTTTGGCGCTCGTCACACGCTACGCTTTCCGGTGTTATGCCCACCACACCTGACACTCGTTACTCAGCCGCCCTTGAAAGCGTTGTCGGCGCGTCGCTGAGTTTCGAAGAATACTGCCGACGCGTGATCTTCACGGTTTGCGTCAGCGTCTCAGTGCTGATCATGGTGATCTTTGGCGTCTACCATGTCGTCGTCGATTCGATGGTCGAGGGCGTGGTCGACCTGGCCGTTGCCTGCTACATGATCGCAGTGCTCGCCGGGCTCAAGCATCGCGCTGAAGGTGAGACCTTGTCGCACAGTGTCGGCATCGTAGTCGGCGCGCTGTTTATCTATTTGGGTACGCAAGGTAGCGAGCACGGCTACCGCATTCTGTGGATCTATACTTACCCGGCGATCATGATGATGATCTACGGACGGCATATCGCGATGGCCTACATCAGCGTCGTGTTTGTCGCGTGGTCCGTACTGTTGCTTGCACCGCAGTCGCTCACCGGCGCAGCCGCTTACGGCACCGGGCTGACGCTGCGCTTTATGGCGAGCTTCGCCATCGTCACCTTCGTCGCGTGGTTTTCCGAGACCATTCGCGCGCACTATCAGCTGCAAATGCAGCGGCGCACCCGCCAGCTCGAAAACGATCGCTATCGTCTGCTCGAAGCCGAGTCGCGCATGCGCAAGCTGGCGCATGAGGATGCGTTGACCGGAATTTCCAATCGACGCCGAGTGCTGGATGATCTTTCCATTGCGGTTGCGCAGCGGCCGACCGGCGGACGCTATCTGGGCGTCGCGTTGATTGACGTCGATCATTTCAAACAGATCAATGACACTTACGGTCATCAGGCGGGCGACCAGGTGCTCGCCGGTTTGGCGCAGCGCATTGAGCGCATCGTACGGCGCACCGATCAGCTGGGTCGCTACGGCGGCGAAGAATTCTTGCTCGTGCTCAATGACGTCACCGAAGTCGAAGCGGTATCGGTGCTTGAACTGATCAGAACGGCCGTCGAGCATTCGCCGTTTTACGCTGGTGCTCAAGCGATTGACGTCACGGTGAGTGTTGGTCTCGCGCTCGGTCTTGGCAGTGAGTGCGAAGACGATCTGATTCTGGCTGCCGACAAGGCGGTCTACACGGCCAAAGAACGTGGCCGCAATCGAGTGTTCCTGGCTCCGGTGCCAACGCCGCAGCCCAAGTCGGTGCTCAGTCTGGTGCGCCAGGCCTCGTAGCAGCAGCGACGCCGCGACCTTGAACGGGTCACGGCGCCACGTCTTTCCTCTAGATCACCATCGCGTCAACAAATTCGTTGACCGGCGTGGCTTCCAATGTGGCCTGATCGGCGCACATCTCAACAATGCGAGCGCACTGCTTCGCCGGGAAGCGTGTGGCCAGATTGCGTTCGAACTTGGCCTGCAGCACGGGGATGCCTTCGTCGCGACGACGCTTGTGACCAATCGGGTATTCGATCTCGATGCGTTCGGTTTTGCTGCCGTCGTTGAACTCGATTTGCATCGCGTTGGCGATCGAACGTTTCTCCGGATCGTGGTAGTCGTCGCTGTAACGTTTGTCTTCGGTGACCAGCATCTTCTCGCGCAGCGCGTCCACCCGCGGGTCGGCTGCCACATCGTCTTCGTAGTCTTCCGCGATCAGGTCGCCTTTCAACAAACCAATGGCAACCATGTACTGCAGGCAGTGATCACGGTCGGCCGGGTTGTTGAGTTTGCCTTCCTTGCTGATGATGCGGATCGCGGATTCGTGCGTGGTCAGGTGGACGTGCTTGATCTCGTCAAGGCGATCCTTGATCTGCGGGTGCAGCGCCACGGCGGCTTCTACTGCCGTCTGCGAATGAAACTCGGCCGGGAACGAAATCTTGAACAAAATTTGCTCCATCACATAGCTGCCGTAGTCGCGTTGGAACTTGAACGGCTTACCCTTGAAACTGACGTCGTAGAAACCCCAAGTGGGCGCCGACAGCGCGCTCGGGTAACCGATCTCGCCTTTCATGACGAGCATGGCCAGACGCACGGCGCGACTGGTCGCATCGCCCGCGGCCCAGCTCTTGCGCGGACCGGCGTTGGGTGCGTGACGATAGGTACGCAGCGACGAGCCGTCGAGCCAGGCGTGGGACAGCGCGTCGATAATCTGATCTTCGCTGCCGCCAAGCATTTTTGTGACCACGGCGGTCGATGCGACACGCACCAGCAAAACGTGATCGAGACCAACGCGGTTGTAGCTGTTTTCCAGCGCCAGGCAGCCTTGGATTTCGTGTGCCTTGATCATGTTGGTCAACACATCGCGCATGGTCAGCGGCGCTTCGCCTGCGGCGATGCGCGTGCGGCTTAAGTAGTCCGCTACTGCCAGGATGCCGCCGAGGTTATCCGACGGGTGACCCCATTCGGCCGCGAGCCAGGTGTCGTTAAAATCGAGCCAGCGAATCATGCAGCCGATGTCCCACGCCGCTTTTACCGGATCGAGAACGCTTTGCGTGCCGGGCACGCGTGCGCCATTGGCAACGGTGGTGCCGGGTACCAGCGGCCCCATGTGTTTCGCGCACTCGGGGAAGCCCAGCGCCAGGAATCCGCAGCCCAGCGTGTCCATCAGACAGTAGCGGGCGGTGCGATAGGCGTCATCGCTCTGGATGTTGTAACCGTCGACGTAGCGGGCGATGTCCACCAGTTCTTTGTCGGGATCCGGGCGGACGTTGGATTCAACAGCGTTGCTCATGATGTGTTCCTGTTTCGGTAGTTGGGTTATTTGTTGGCGAACAGCTCGTCGAGTTTTTCTTCGAACGAGTGGTAGTTCAGAAATTTGTAGAGGTCGGCGCGAGTTTGCATCGTGTCAACGACCGATTGCTGTGTGCCGTGCTCGCGGATCGCGCGAAACACGTTGAGTGCAGCCTCGTTCATCGCGCGAAACGCCGACAGCGGATAGAGCGCCATGGCGATGCCGACGCTCGCCAGTTCATCGGCCGTGTACAGCGGCGTCATACCAAACTCGGTGAGGTTGGCGAGGACGGGAATGTCCACGGCCGCAACGACGTCTCTGTACATCGGCAGCTCGGTCATCGCTTCGGCAAAAATGGCGTCAGCTCCCGCGTCCTCGTAAGCCTTGATGCGTTCGAGCATGGGTTCCATGCCTTCGACCGCCAGCGCATCGGTGCGCGCCATCACGACAAAGTCGCTGTCGGTTTTGGCATCCACGGCGGCTTTGATGCGATCGACCATTTCGTCGCGCGAGACCAGTTCCTTATTTGGGCGATGGCCGCAGCGTTTCTGACCAATCTGATCCTCGATGTGTACGGCAGCGACACCGGCCGACGTCATTTCGCGCACGGTGCGAGCGATGTTGAACGCGCCGCCCCAGCCCGTATCGATATCGATGAGCAGCGGCAGATCGGTGGCGCCGGTGATGCGTCGCGCGTCTTCGAGCACGTCGTTCATTGATGTCATGCCCAGATCAGGCAGACCGTAAGACGCGTTGGCGACGCCAGCGCCGGACATGTAGATCGCTTTGTAACCCACTTGCTCAGCCATCATTGCGTGATAGGCGTTGATCGTGCCGGGTAGTTGCAGCGGGGATTCGGCAGCAATGGCGTCGCGAAAACGACGACCGGCGCTTGAATTACTCATGGTCAGGCTCCTCGATGAGGGTTTGTTCAATGGTCTTGCGCGCGGCAGCGATGTGCCGGCGCATCAGAATTTCGGCCAGCTCGCCGTCACGTTCTGCCAGCGCCGAGAGAATGCGGCGATGTTCGGCGAGCGCTTTGGCCGGGCGTCCGCGGTGGGCGCTGAATTTGTGGCGATACATGCGCATGAGCTGGTAGTAGTCGACGCACACCGAGCTGGTCAGCAGGGCATTGCCGCAGCCTTGGGCGATCCGGTAGTGAAAATCCAGATCGCCTTCCTGGCGAAAGTAGCGACGACCGCCCGCTTGCTCCAGCGCGGCCTCATGTCGGGTCAGCAGCGCATCGAGCTCATCGAGTTCCTGCTCGCTCATATGATGGGCGGCCAGGCGGCAGGTCATGCCCTCCAGCGCTTCGCGTACCTGATACAGCTCAATCAGCTGGGTGGCGCTTAGCGAGGTGACCCGGGCGCCTGCGTTCGGCGTGGACAGAACGAGACGGCGAGCTTCGAGCCGGCGCAGTGCATCGCGCAGCGGGCCTCGGCTGGTGCCAAACGATTTGGCCAGATCTGGCTCGCGCAGTTTTTCGCCCGGCGCCAGATCACCCTCGACGATCGCTTTTTGCAGCGATTCGAGTAAATGATCTGAGAGCGTCGTCGAGGTAGTAGCCATGTTTTGCTGACAATCTTGGGCTAAAAATGCCGAAAGGGCGGCTATTTAGCCATTTTTGATCAATATTGTCAACAATCTGGGTCGCGCAAGCGAAAAATCGCGATTCCCACTCTCACGGCCAACGGGAAGGACCCTGATCCCTCTTGCAGGCAAAAAAAAGCCGCTGCCCGGGGGTCCGAGCAGCGGCTCATTGCGTACGTTTGCGTCCGCTACAGCTGAGTCAGAATCGTCTCTGCCGAGCTCGCCTCAACACCGCCGCCGGTCTCGATGTTGATCGCGGTGACTTTGCCGTCGTCCACAATCATCGAATAGCGCTGCGAGCGCTTGCCCATGCCAAAACCGGTGGCATCGAGCACCAGGTCCAGTTTTTCGGTCAGCTCGGCGTTGCCGTCGGCGAGCATCAGAATCTCGCTGGCGTTCTGTGCTTCGCCCCAGGCACCCATGACAAATGCATCGTTGACCGACAGGCATGCAATGGTGTCGACGCCTTTGGCCTTGATGGTATCGGCGTGCGCGACGAAACCGGGCAGATGGGCCATCGAGCAGCCGGGCGTGAACGCGCCAGGCAGCGCAAACAGGACCACTTTCTTGCCCTTGAAAATCTCGTCGGTCGTGATGGGCTGCGGGCCTTCAGCGCCCATGGTGCTGATCGTGCAGGCGGGGATTGAATCACCAGTATTAATAGGCATGTTGTCTTTCTCCAGCTTAAAGCAGTTTTTCAATATCGTCGTGCAGCGCTTCGGGCTTGACCGAGGGCGCGTATCGCTTGATCACCTTGCCGTTCTGGTCGACCAGAAACTTGGTGAAATTCCATTTGATCTTTTTCAAGCCGAGCAAGCCGGGCGCTTCCTCGGTCAGGTGTTGGTACAGCGGTGTGGCGTCGCTGCCGTTGACGTCCACTTTGGCGAACATCGGGAACGACACGCCGTAATTAATTTCGCAAAATTCGCCAATGTCCTTGGCTTCGCCCGGTTCCTGGCGGCCGAACTGGTTGCACGGAAAACCCAGGACCGTAACGCCGCGATCCCTGTACTTCTTATACAGCTCTTCCAGACCCTGGTACTGCGGCGTAAACCCGCATTTGCTGGCGGTATTGACGATTAACGAAACGTTTCCCTGATAGTCGCTGAGATCGACATCGTTACCGTTGAGCGCCGTGCACGTGAAGTCGTAGGCGGTCGTCATGGGCGGTCTCCTGACCTGCGAACAGGCCGCCACGGTACCGTTTCAGGAGCGGCTTCTCAAGTTAGCGTGGCGTGTATCGAACGAGCTGGGCGCGGACCTGAAGTTTGTCGTTTTTGTACTGCTCGATCTGCACTGGCAGAAAGCCAAGCACAGAAGCGCAATACAATGTGGTCATACGACTCGAGCCGGATGCCTGATGACTCACGCCACTCACGGTATAGCGACCCAGCGGCACGTCCAGCACGCTGTCACCCAAGTGGCTGATGGTCAACGCCTTGCGCCGGTCACCGTCGAGCATAGTGTAGCTGGTGGCACTGCGCCCGTTCAGCAGGTCAAGCATCAGCGCGTATTGAATCGACGCGCGATCGTACGTGGCGTTGTCAATGTCGTGGGCGACAGGGCCCTCTTCGGTGCTGCCGGTGGCGCGGCCGCTAGCCCAGTCAAACTCGAGCGCACCCGATTTTTCGTTTTTGCCGATGGTGTCGGTCATCGTGTAGGAGGCGGGGACGACGCGCACGTCGGCAATACCAAAGCGCGTGGATTCTTCTAAACGGCCGCGCGCGAACATGCTGGCCAAGCCACGTGGCTTGAGTTCAGAGCGTGCGATATAGCCACCGTCGACCGCTTCCAGCGACAGCGTCATCTGACCGCGCAACCCTTTGATCTTGACCTTGTACTCGGCCTCAAAGGGCGTCAGCGCGGTGACCTCGGCAAAACTCGCCGGGCCGGCACCAAGTGCGGCGACGGCCAGCGTTGCCAGCAGTGGATTTCGAACAAATGACGGCATCATTGTGGTGCAATTCCGACTCTTAAAGGCCAAGTGTGCCAGCCGCCGGCTGAACCCACGCTGACTGGCAGTAATTAGTACTATAGCTTAATCCTCCAATCGCCTATCCTTGAGCGCTTGAAAAAGGGGCCACGTAGCCCGCCAGAGCCAAGAGGTTCATGAGTCAGATTATTCCCGTCCAACCGTTCGATTACGTGGTGTTTGGTGGCACCGGTGATTTGAGCATGCGCAAGCTGTTTCCCGCCCTGTTCTATCGCGAGGTCGACGGCCAGTTGCCCGACGACGCCAGCGTCATCGCGGTGGCCCGCGGCGATCTCGATCAGGCGGCGTTCCTCGCGCAGTTAGAGGCCGCTTGCCGCAAATACGTCGACAAGGCCTATTTCACTGATGAGGTCTGGCAGCGCTTTGCCAAACGTTTCAAGTACGCCCGCGTCGATGCACTCACGCCCGAAGGCTACGCTGAGCTTCTGCCGTTGCTCGATCACACCGAAGCGCGCGTGCGGGTCTTTTACCTGGCGACGTCGCCGCGACTGTTTGGCGCCATATGCGAGCATTTGGACGGGGCCGGTCTGGTGACGCGCGGTACGCGGGTGGTGCTTGAAAAACCCATTGGTCACGACCTGAATTCGTCCTGTGAAATCAACGATCAGGTCGGTCGTTATTTCCACGAAGATCAGATTTATCGTATCGATCACTATCTGGGTAAAGAAACCGTCCAGAACCTGCTGGCGCTACGCTTTGGCAACATCCTGTTTGAAAGCGTGTGGTCGTCAGCGGTGATTGATCACGTGCAGATTACCGCTGCTGAGACGGTGGGTCTTGGAACGCGCGCTGCCTACTACGATTCCAGCGGCGCGCTGCGCGACATGGTGCAAAACCACTTGCTGCAGCTGTTGTGTCTGGTCGCTATGGAAGCGCCGTACACAATGTCGGCGGATGCCGTTCGCGATGAGAAAGTGAAAGTGCTCAATTCGTTGCGCCCGATGAAGGACGCCGACGTGCCCAACTCGGTCATTTTCGGTCAGTACGAAGCTGGCGCGATTGATTCGGAATCCGTGCCGTCCTACGCCACTGAGCTTGAACGCACCAGCCGCACCGAGACGTTTGTGGCGCTCAAGGCCAACATCGATAACTGGCGATGGGCTGGCGTGCCGTTCTACTTGCGTACGGGCAAGCGGCTGAACACACGCCACTCGGAGATTGTGATCAGCTTTCGCGAAATTCCGCATTCGGCGTTTCCGGGCGATGCCGGCGCGATTGCGAACAATCGACTGGTTATCCGGCTGCAACCGGACGAAGGCGTGGGGTTGCGCTTGATGACCAAGGATCCGGGCCCGGGCGGCATGCGACTGCGCACGGCGCCGCTGGATCTGTCGTTTGCCGAAGAATTCAACGTGCGCTATCCCGATTCCTACGAGCGTCTGCTGCTGGACGTGGTGCGCGGCGACTCAACGCTGTTTATGCGTCGTGACGAAGTGCAGGCCGCGTGGGGTTGGGTCGGTCCTATTATTGATCACTGGGAGGCGTCGAGCGCGGTGCCCAAAGGTTACCCGGCCGGCTCCTGGGGTCCGACTTCCGCGGCAACACTGATTGATCGCGACGGGCGTAGCTGGCACGAGGACATGCACTAGTGGCCGTTTGCGAGCATTTTTTCAATGATCATGCCGCACTGCTCGACGCGCTGACGTCGCGCATTACCCGTTGTCTTGAACGCGGCATTGTCGAGGAGAGCCGGGCGACGCTTCTGGTGTCCGGCGGATCGACGCCGGTGCCGCTGTTCCAGTCGCTGTCGGCGGCCGATATGAGCTGGCGCCACGTGACCTGTGCGCTGGTGGACGAACGCTGGGTGCCTGAAGACGACGCGGCCAGCAATACGGCGCTCGTTCGTGAGCACCTATTGTGCGACAACGCGCGTCACGCACGGTTTCAGCGCACGTATGTGGCTGACGTTGATGTCGATGAGCGCGTCGCGACGATGCTGGAGCGCGGGTTCTGGCGCGATTTGTCGCCCACCGTGTCGGTGATCGGCATGGGCGGCGATTTGCAGACCGCGTCGATCTTTCCCAATGCGGATCACACCGCCGCGGCTCTGGCTGACGACGCACCGACTCTGCTGCACACGTTCCCCACCGGCACGCCTGCCAACCCGCCGCTCGACCGCGTGACGTTGAGTCGGCGCGTGCTCGCTCAGTCCACCGAGCTTGTGCTGCTGATTCGCGGCGAGGAAAAACGCGAACGTTACGAACATGCCAAAACGTTGACCCTGGAAGACGCACCTGGCGCCCCCATTGTCGCCCTGCTGGCTGACCCCTTTGTGCGAGTCGAGGTTTACGGCTCGCCCTGACCGGAATTAGTACTATGCCTTTGCACCCAGAGATTGATCGGGTTACCGACCGTATTCGCGAACGCAGTGCGGCGACTCGCGCGGCGTATTTGAAGCGCGCCGAGTTAGCACGCCGTGGCAAGCCTCAGCGCGGCAATCTGTCGTGCAGCAATTTGGCCCACGGGTTTGCCGCCTGCGGCACCTCAGACAAAGACACTCTGGCTGAGACGCAGTCGATTAACGTGGGCATCGTGTCCGCCTACAACGACATGCTGTCGGCGCATCAGCCGCTCGAAGCGCTGCCCGCACAAATCAAGCAAGCGGTGGCGACCGTCGGCGCCGTGGCTCAGTTTGCCGGTGGCGTGCCGGCCATGTGTGACGGCGTCACGCAAGGGCAGCCTGGCATGGAGTTGTCGTTGTTCAGTCGCGATGTTATTGCGCAAGCGACGGCGGTCGCGTTGTCGCACAACATGTTCGACAGTGCCCTGTGTCTGGGTGTGTGCGACAAGATCGTCCCTGGCCTTCTGATTGGCGCATTGGCGTTTGGTCAGTTGCCGGTTATTTTCGTGCCGGCCGGTCCGATGCACAGCGGCTTGTCCAACGATGACAAGCGCCGCATTCGCGAGCGCTACGCGGCGGGCGAAATCAGCCAGCGCGAGCTGCTCGAAGCCGAATCGGCGGCTTATCACTCGCCGGGCACATGTACGTTTTACGGCACAGCCAATTCCAATCAGATGCTGATGGAAATGATGGGTCTGCACATTCCGGGCGCCACGTTTGCGCAACCGGACAGCGAGCTGCGTCAGGCAGCGACCATCGAGAGTGCGCTGACCGCAACACGCATCAGCGACCTGGGCGACGATTACCGGCCGATCAGTCAGATCATCGATGAGCGCGCGATCGTCAACGGACTGGCCGGGCTCATGGCCACCGGTGGTTCCACGAATCACACGTTGCACCTGATCGCCATCGCGCGCGCGGCGGGCATTCTGATCAACTGGGACGATTTCGAAACGGTGTCCAAAGCGGTGCCGCTGCTGGCCCGCGTCTACCCCAACGGCAGCGCTGACGTGAATCACTTTGACGCAGCGGGCGGGATCAATCTGGTGCTGCGCGAGTTGCTCGACAAAGGTTTGGTGCACGGCGATGCGAAGACGGTCTACGGCAGTGACGGGCTTGCCGGCTACACCTGCCGGGCGACGGTCACCAACGAAGCGTTCGCGACGACGTCATTGCCTGATCAAAGCGCCGATTCCTCCATACTGCGCAGCGCTAACGATCCGTTTCAGGCTGACGGCGGGTTGCGTTTGCTCGAAGGAAATCTGGGGCGCTGCGTGATCAAGACCTCAGCCGTGAAGCCCGAACACTGGGTGGTCGAAGCACCGGCGCGCGTATTCGAGTCTCAGCGCGCGTTTCACGATGCCTTCAAGGCCGGTGATTTAAACGAAGATTTTATTGCTGTGGTCCGCTTCCAGGGCCCCAAAGCCAACGGGATGCCCGAACTGCACAAACTCACGCCCTATCTGGCGCTGCTGCAAAGCGCGGGTCGCAAGGTGGCGCTGGTGACCGACGGGCGCATGAGCGGCGCGTCGGGCAAAGTGCCTGCGGCGATTCACCTGACGCCCGAGGCACTGGGTGGTGGCGCGATCGGGCGTGTCCAGGACGGGGATCCGATGATTCTTGATGCGCAGGCCGGGCGCCTGGCCGTGCTGGTAGATCAGGCGGAATTTGACCAGCGCGAACCGGCTGGCGCGGATCTGGGTGACAACACGGTCTTGATGGGACGCGAGTTGTTCGAGCCGTTTCGCGCGATGGTCGGCCCGGCGGAAGAGGGCGCGTCGATCTTTGGCGCACCACCGCTGCACGTGCCTGACACGGTGGATCTGGACGGGGGTTACGAGTTTCCGCCCGAAACCGTATCCTGAGCAAAGTTCAGAGTCGGAGCGGTCGCGACCGCCCCGACCGGGCGATCCTTACTTCAGGCCATCGATGGCCGCCAGCACGTCGTCAATTTTCGGGCGTTTGCGGTAGCTTTTCTCGGCGAATTTGGCCACCAGCGTTCCATCCGTGTCGAACACCATGATGCCCGGATGCGGGATGCCGTCTCCGGCGGAGCCGGGCTTCTGATCTTCATTGCGGATGCCAAACGCGTCGATAATCGCGGAATCGGGATCGGACAGCAGGTCGTAGCCGATTTCGAACTGAGTACCAAAACTCTTCAAAATGTCGGCACTGTCATAACTGACAGAAACCAGCGTGTAGTCGCGTTTCTCAAAGTCTTCGGCGCGCGTCGACAGTTCAATCAGCTGCCGTTTGCAAAACGGGCACCAGTCGGCCGAGCGCACAAACGCAACGACAAGACCGTTGCCGCTGCTTGCCAGTTCTGACAGCGCGACGATTTCGCCAGCTTGCGTTGACGCCGCCAGATCGGCGGGCATTGCGCTCCCCACCGCGGGGCCCCACGGCGAATCAGCGGCGGTGGTAGTGGCAGTGAAAGCCAGAATCAGGGCTGGCAGCAAGGCGTTGAGGCGCATGGGGTTCTCCGGCTAAATCGGTGGGTTCACGACATAAGAACGGGGGAATCACTAAATTATTTCACGCCGCGCTCGTCTGGCTCAAATATTTGCGCGACTCGGCTGATTTTGGCCCTTTTCCACCACTAACGAATGTGCGACGAGCCTGCGTGCGGGTCAGCCGCCAATGAGGCAAAATGGCGGTTTGCCCCAAGCACGAGAATGGCGCCATGCCGAGTCTTTATTACGCTGCTGCCTGTCAGACCGATTTTGAGGCGCCAACCGAGCGGTCTCAAATTGCTGACCGCACGCGACGCATGTGCCAGATGGTTGATCAGGCGGTGCAGGGCTATGAGCCGTTTTTTGACGTGCGCCTGGTGACCTTTCCCGAATTTGCCCACGCCGTGCCGATTTACCCGTCCGCCAAAGAACTGCGGCGAAAGCTGGCCGTCGAGCTGCCCAACGAACACACCGAGGCGTACGCGCGCGTCGCCAAAAAATACGGCTGCTACATTCAGACCGGCTCGTTCCTGGAGATGGACCCCGATTACCCTGAGGCCGTCTTTAACACGACATTACTAATTGGGCCTGACGGCGTTTTGAGCAAGTACCGCAAGGTGAATCCGTGGATTCCCTGGGAGGTGCACACCTCGCCGCACGATATTGCCGACTACCCGCACGATCCTTTTCCTGTGGTTGATACCGAAATTGGCAAGCTGGGCGTCGCCATTTGCTATGACTGGCTGTTCCCCGAAACCATTCGGGAAATCGCGTATCGGGGTGCCGAGGTCATCGTGCGTGTGTCGGCGTATATGGATCCCTGGGGCACGGCGACGCCCATGGATTGGTGGACGATGATCAACCGCACCCGCGCCATGGAAAGCACGGCTTACGTTGTCGCATCCAATCAGGGCGCCTCGCTCAAACACTACCCGCCGTTCAGTTGGCCCGGCGGCAGTATGGTCGTGGACTACGACGGTCGCGTGCTCGCTCAGGCGGAGGCGGGTGGCGGCGAGCGAATCGTCGTTGCACCAATT
Source organism: Gammaproteobacteria bacterium (assembly GCA_045107005.1). GTDB lineage: Bacteria > Pseudomonadota > Gammaproteobacteria > Steroidobacterales > JBCCMA01 > JBCCMA01. Next base: position 34,923 of record JBGCFP010000050.1, on the reverse strand, counting down.
TCGATCGATACGCTGCGAGCGGAGCGGGTGCGTCGACAAGGCCACGACATCCGCGGGCATTTTCGCCGCGAAATCCACAGTTACCTTGATCACACCTATCTTTGTCCGGAGCAAAACGGCACGATAACCATCGACGGCCTGAAGACGCGCATCGCGAGCGCCAAGCGAGCCGTAAATCGCGCAGCCGGCGAGCAAGAATAACGAATGAGCTGCTCTTTGAAATTCATGAAACGACCCATCTTCGACCAGATTATGTCCTGTTCCCGATCGCTGTTGATTGCCATCAGCGCCATTGGTTTGTTTGCCTGCGGTGGCGACGGCGCACCGGCCGACGACCAGCCCGTGGCGTTGGCCCTGAATGCCGCCGACATCGCCCTGAACAATCGCGGCGTCGCGCTGATGGGCTATTTCGATTACCCCGGCGCGCGTGAGGTGTTCGCGCAAGCGGTGGAGCGTCAGCCGCAGTGGTCGGATGCGAAAATCAATCTGGCCATCGCCACGCTGAATCGTCAGACCGAAGGGGACGAAGAACGTGCTCTGGCGCTGGCTACCGACGTGCTGGCCAGCGACCCGAGTCATTTGCGTGCGCATTACGTTAGCGGTCTGCTCAAGCTGTACCGCGGCGTGATGGACGAGGCGGCCGTGCATTTTCAAACGGTGCTGGACGGCGACCCGGGCGACGCTTACGCCGCCTATTATCTGGGCCAATGTGTCGCCGAACGCGATACCGACAGGGCACTGGAGCTGTACGAACTGGCGCGCACCATCGATCCCTACTTGCGCAGCGCTTACTACCGATCCGCTCAGTTGCAGCGACGGGTGGCAACGCCCGAACAGGCAAAAGAAAATTTTGACGCGTACGCGCGTCTGGCGGACAACCCGCGGGCACGACTGGCTGAGTTTAAATACACGCGCATGGGCGAGCGCGGAAATGCGCTGGCTGTGGATTTGCCGGGCGCTGAGAAAACAGCGGCGCCGACAGGTGCGTTGTTTGAAGCGCCAGTGGCGTTGGCGCGCTTGAGCCGCCTGTACGGTGACGCATCACTGACCGTTGCGGACGTGCAGGGCGACGGCATCCTGGATTTGTACGTGGCATCGGGCACTCAGGACGTGCCGAGCGCGCTGTTTCTGGGCGCTGAAGACGAACTGCAGCGCGCGTCGGATCACCCGCTGGCGCAGGTGGTTGGCGTCCGCGCCGCCGCTTGGGGTGACTTAAACAACGACGGCATGGTTGACGTTTACCTGTGTCGCGACGGCGCCAATCAGCTGTGGCAACAGGGTGCGCGTAACCAGTGGCGTAACGTGACGAGCAAGAGCGGTACCGATAACGGTCGCTTGCGCTGCGCTGACGTGGCGTTGGTCGACGCCGATCACGACGGTGATCTGGATATTTTCATCGCCAATGAAGACGGTCCGACCGAACTGTTGAGCAACAACCAGGACGGCACGTTCCGATCGTTGGGCGGCGAACGTGGGTTGGACTTTGGCGACGCGAGCGCGCGTCAGTTGCTGGTGACCGATCTGGACAACGATCGCGATGTCGATTTGGTCGTGATCGGGGCGCAACCGCCCCATCAGGTGTTCTGGAACGATCGTCTGTGGGCTTACCGGCTCGACACCACCAATCCCGCGTTTGCGGCGGCGGATATCCACGCGGCGGTAACGGTCGACGCCGACGCTGACGGTCACACCGATGTGGTCAGCGTGTCGTCCGACGGTGCGCTGTCACTGTGGCAACGCGATCCCGTGGGCTCGTTGGCACAACGAGCGCTCGGCGAGCGCTCCTACGGCGGTGGCGTAACGCTCGCTGCCGTGGAAATGGATGGCGACGCCATTGAAGAACTTCTGGTCCTCGATGACACCGGCGTAACGGTCGTTGATCTGACGAGCGGTGCGGCAGACTTCACCAGCACCGGCGATGTCGGCGCCGCGGTTGCGGTGGTGGAAGAGCCGCGCGCTGGCCCCGGTTTGTGGGTGACGCAACGTGACGTGGACGGTGTGCAGTTGCGGCGGCATGCGCCCGGAACGGGGCGCGGTCAGTTCGCCGCGTTTACGTTCAGCGGTAAGGAAGAGCAAGCCGAATCGATGCGTTCGAACCGCAGCGGCATCGGCACGCGCGTCGCGCTGCGTACCGGATCGCGCTGGACTTTGACCGAGACGTTTGATCGACACTCTGGCCCGGGTCAGAGTTTGCAGCCACTGGCGCTGGGCCTTGGGTCGGCCGATCGAGCCGACTACGTTGCGCTTACGTGGTCTGACGGGGTCTATCAAACCGAACTGGATCTGGCCGCTGGCGAGATTCATCCACTGACTGAAACCCAGCGCCAGTTGTCGAGCTGCCCGGTGGTGTTCGCGTGGAATGGCGAGGCGTTTGATTTCGTCAGCGACGTGCTCGGTGTCGGTGGCATCGGATTTTTGATCGAACCCGGTCGCTACGCCGAGCCCCGACCGTGGGAATATTTTTTGCTGCCGGACGGCGCACTCGCTCCGACAGACGACAACACGCTTGCGCTTAAAATCACCGAGCCGATGGCAGAGATCGCGTATCTCGATCAGGCGCGGCTGCACGTTTACGACCTGGCGCCCGGGTGGTCGATGGTGCTTGATGAGCGGATGGCGACGGGCGCGCCTGCGGTTACCGGCGACCCACTATTTTATCAGCAACGTCTGTTGCCAATCCGTGCGCTCGACGGAGCCGGCGGCGACATTACCGATCGCGTGGTGGCGCGCGACGGCCTGGCTGCGTCGCCCGGCCCGCTAGACGCCCGTTTTATTGGCCGAACACGTGCGCCACATACGCTGGAACTTGAATTTAATCAGTCGTTGGACGGCACCGACAAACGTCCCGTGCTGGTCGCCGACGGTTGGGTTGAGTACCCGTATTCGCAAACCGTTTTTGCCGCGTGGCAGGCGGGCGCGGGCTACGTGCCGCCAACACTCGAAGCGCGTGACGCCAAGGGACAGTGGCACACGGTCTATCCAAATTTTGGTTATCCGGCGGGCATGCCGCGCCGTATGGCGTTGCCGCTTGACGACCTGCCGGACGACACCGTCGCGCTGCGCCTGACGTCGTCGCTGCAGATTTACTGGGATCACGCGTTTGTTGCGCTAACCGAAGCGCCGGGCAAGGCCCTGACGATGAGCGCAGCGCCACTGCGCGAAGCGCGCGTCGCGCGCACGGGCTTCGCGCGCCGCATCGCGCATCCCCAGCGACGCCCGGGCTATGACTACGCGGATCGTCAACCGCTGTGGGACAGTCGTTTTTTGACCGGCTACTACACCGAGTTCGGTGACGCGACAGAACTGGTTGAACCGCTCGATAACGCGTTTGCGATTATTGGTCCTGGCGAAGAAGTGCACGTGGAGTTTGAAGCGCCAGAACCGGTGCCGTCGAGCCAGCGTCACTACGTGCTCGAAGTGCGCGGCTTTGCCAAGGATATGGATTTGTACACCCACACCGGTGGCACGGTTGCACCGCTGCCGGGTGAACAAGACGCACAACGCGACGCCCTGCACGAGCGTTACAACACGCGCTTCGAGGCGGGACGCTGATGGATCGCGAAACGCGTCGTCGTCGGCTACGTGAGCCCGTGGTCGGGCCGCGATTGCGAAAAGTCTTGCTGGCGGTGTTTGGCCTGTTTGCGCTGCTCAGCGTGACGGCGGTCTATCTGGGCGCCACGTCACTGCTTGAGTGGTATACCCAGCAGACCTATCAGGATTACTTCTATCAGATCGTGTTTCTGGCGCATCTGATTCTCGGGCTGCTGATCATCGCGCCGGTCGTGATTTACGGTGTCGTGCACATGCGCAAAGCCTGGTTTCGACCCAACCGGCGTGCGGTTCGCGTGGGTTACGCACTGTTTTTCGTCGCTCTGGCGCTGCTGGTCAGCGGGCTGGTGCTAACGCGCGGTATCCCGCTCATCGAAATCAAGGATCCGCAGGCGCGCGACGCGGCTTACTGGTCGCACGTGATTTTGCCCTTCGTGGCGGCGTGGTTGTTTGTGCTGCACCGGCTCGCCGGGAAGCGCATTCGCTGGGCCGTGGGCGGTAGCGTGGCGGCTGTGTCGCTGGCGCTCGCCGGGTTGGCTCTGTTTTTTCAGGCACAAGACCCGCGTCAGTGGAATCAGGTCGGTCCGAGTTCGGGCGAGCAGTATTTTTTCCCGTCGCTGGCGCGCACGGCGAGCGGACAATTTATTCCGGCCAAGGCTTTGATGAACGACGCCTACTGCGCCGAGTGTCATGAGGATACGCACGCGTCGTGGCAGCACAGCGCTCACCGCGTGAGTTCGTTTAACAACCCAATGTATTTGTTTTCGGTGCGCGACACGCGGCGCAAGGCGATTGAGCGCGACGGGTCGGTGCAGGCGTCCCGGTTTTGTGCCGGCTGTCACGATCCAGTGCCGTTCTTTTCGGGCGCGTTTGACGACCCGGAGTTTGATGACGTTAATCATCCGACGGCTCACGCTGGCATTACCTGCACCAGTTGCCACGCGATCACGCACGTCAACAGCGTTCGCGGCAATTCCGATTTCACGATTGAAGAACCTCTGCACTATCCCTTTGCGTTCTCGGACAATCCAACGCTTGCCTGGGTGAATCGGGCGCTGGTCAAGGCGAAGCCCGAGTTCCACAAAAAGACGTTTCTCAAACCTCTGCACAAAAGCGCTGAATTCTGCGGCACCTGCCACAAGGTCAACCTGCCCGAAGAGCTCAATGCGTACAAGTGGCTGCGCGGTCAGAATCACTACGACACGTATTTGCTCAGCGGCGTGTCCGGGCACGGGGCGAGCAGTTTTTACTATCCGCCAAAGGCCCAGGACAACTGCAACGGCTGTCACATGAAGGCGAAAGTGTCTGACGATTTTGGCGCGCGACGGTTGGATGACGATGCCCAACTCAAAGTTCACGATCATCAGTTTCCCAGCGCAAACACCGCGCTGGGCCATCTGTTCGACTGGCCGCCCGGGGTTAACGCTGCGCACCGCGAGATGCTCGAAGGTTCGCTGCGCGTCGATTTGTTTGGTCTAAAACGCGAAGGGCGTATCGACGGCGAGCTGATTGCACCGCTGCGTCCGGTCGTGCCCAGCGTTCAGCCCGGTGAAAGCTACCTGATCGAGACGGTGTTGCGCACACTGACCCTCGGTCACCCGTTCACTCAGGGAACGGCCGATTCCAACGAAGTCTGGCTCGAAGTCGCACTGCTGGTCGACGGTCGGGAAGTGGCGCGCAGTGGCGGGCGCGACCCGGCTGACGAAGCGGTGGATCCCTGGTCTCATTTTGTTAACGCTTATGTTCTCGATCGACATGGCAAGCAGATTGATCGGCGCAACGCGGAAGACATCTTCACCGTGCTCTACAACAATCAGATTCCGCCCGGCGCCGCTGACGCGGTGCACTACCGCTTTGCGGTGCCGGATAACGCCCGCGAGTCGGTGGAAGTGCGCGCCTCGTTGCGCTACCGCAAGTTCAACACGAACTACATGCGCATGGTGCTCGGCGATGAATTTGTCACCAACGATTTGCCGATCACGACCATCGCGACGGATTCGATTGTCTTTGGTGTCGCAGACACAGCGGCGCCCGCGCAAGCCGCTCCCGACGTGCCGGTCTGGCAGCGCTGGAATGACTATGGCATCGGTTTATTGCGCAAACGCGGCGCGGGCGAATTGCGTCAGGCGGAAGCCGCCTTTAGCGAGGTGCGCGAACTGGCGCCGCAGCACGGTCATCTGAATTTGGCGCGCGTGTATTTGCGCGAGGGACGCCTGGACGACGCCGTCGCCTCTTTGGGCCTTGCCGCGCAGTCGGATGCGCCCCCGTGGACCGTGGCCTATTTCACCGGGCAGGTGAACAAGCAAAATGGTTTTCTTGACGAGGCGGTCGAGAACTTCCGCAGCGTAGTGGCAACCCGGTTTAACGACGCGCGCGAGCGGGGGTTCGATTTTTCACAGGATTACCGCGTGCTGAACGATTTAGCCGGCACGCTGTACGAACTGTCAAAACGGGAGCGAGGTGCCGCGCGCGCGGATCGTCGCGCTGCTCTGATCGATGAGGCGATCCAGGTTTACCAGCAGGCGCTGGTTCTCGACCCGGAAAACGTAACCGCTCACTACGGTCTGGCCCAGATTTACGCGTTTACCAAAGACCAGAGCGCGCAGGCTCGTCACCGTGCGCTGCACGCCAAGTACAAACCCGATGACAACGCGCGGGATGCGGCGATCGCGACCGCGCGCCGTAATTCGCAAGCGGCTGATCATGCCGCATCGAACGTGGTGATCTACGATTTGATGCGCGCCCCGGCTCCTCTTCGGCAAGCTGGACAACGCGGCGGCGTGGTGCGAGACGGTGATACGGCACCATGACTCGGGAACCGACCGGGTTGGATAACGACGGCGACCTCGAGCAGCAGGACGACGAAGTTATCGGGAAAGCGTTTCGCTACTCGGTTATGGGCTTTGCGGTATTGGCCGTCATTGCCGGTTTAGCCGTGCTTCTGTCGCGTGATCGCACGTCCAGCGAGATCATTGTCGATGCCGCTCTGGAAGGACCGGTCCAAGCCGTCGAAAGCGCCGCGGAGCCGTCGCCGCCGTCGCTATCGTTTGTCGACATCACGGCCGCCAGTGGCATCGATTTCGAGCATGAGAACGGCGCCTATGGCGAACGTCTGCTGCCCGAAACCATGGGCAGCGGCGCGGCTTTCTTCGACTACGACAACGACGGCGATACCGATTTGTTGTTGATTCAGAGCCGTACCTGGCCATGGCGACCGGCGCCGGATCAGGCGCCGCTTAGCAAGCTGTACGCCAATCGCGGAGACGGCACATTCGACGACGTCAGCGAGCGCCTGGGACTGACCGACGCCATTTATGGCACCGGTGTTGCGATTGGCGACATTGATAACGACGGTGACAAGGACGTATTCATCGCTGCAGTTGGCCGAAACAAGCTGCTGATCAACGAGAACGGCGAGCGCTTTGTCGAGCGTGATCTGGGTGTAGCGGGGGACGCACAGGACTGGAGCACTGCCGCGGCGTTTCTGGATCACGACAACGACGGCGATCTCGACCTGTTTGTCGCCAACTACGTTCGCTGGTCGAAGGAGATTGATTTCGAAGTGGACTATCGCCTGACGGGCGTTGGTCGCGCCTACGGCCCGCCGACGAACTACGAAGGCGCGCACTGCGCGCTGTATGAAAACGACGGTGGCAAGTTCAAGGACATCAGCGCGTGGGCCGGGATCCAGGTCGACAATCCGGCTACCGGCAAGCCCATGGGCAAAGGGCTCGCGGTCACGGTGCTGGACGTGGACGGCGACGTTTACCCGGACATCATGGTTGCCAACGACACCGTGCAGAATTTTCTGTTCTTGAATCAGCAGGACGGACGCTTTGAGGAGCGCGGCGCTCTGTACGGCGTAGCGTTTGACAACAACGGTGCGTCGACCGGGGCGATGGGCGTCGACGTGGCGCGCTACGCGAACAACGAAGACGTGGGTATCGCGGTCGGTAACTTTGCCAATGAGATGACGTCATTTTACGTGGCCCAGGCGGGCAGCGGCCAGTTTACTGACGAGAGCATCGTGTCAGGAGTTGGCGCGCAAAGCCGCCGTGCGCTGAGTTTTGGTCTGTTCTTCTTTGATGCAGACCTGGACGGACGCCTTGATCTGCTGCAGGTCAACGGCCATGTGGAAGATGAGATCAACAGCGTGCAACCCTCGCAACAGTTTGCTCAGCCGGCGCAGTTATTCTGGAACTGCGGTCTCGATTGCCGCAGCCAGTTTAAATTTGTCGACGGTGTGTTGACAGGCGACCTGAATCGACCGTTGGTTGGACGTGGGGCGGCGTACGGCGATATCGACAAGGACGGCGATCTCGACGTCATTATCACCCAGCCGGCACGAGCGCCGCGACTGTTGCGCAATGATCAGGCGCACGGCAACCACTGGCTGCGTCTGCTATTGCGGCAAGATGGGCCCAATCGCGATGCGCTCGGGGCCAAAGTCGAAGTGCGAGTTAGCGCAGAGGCGTCGCCACAGTATCGTTACCTCGCAACGGGCAAGAGCTATCTCTCGAGCGTCGAGTTTCCGCTGACGTTCGGTTTGGGTCAGAGCACGCAAGCGGACGTCGATGTGATCTGGCCTGACGGACAGCGTCAGACGTTCAGCGATTTGGCGAGCGACCAGGAACACTTGTTGCTGCGCCAGTAACTCGCGTGGTTCAAGCGTTTACGGCGGCTATCTCTGGCGATCTGAGTGATTCCTTGTTCTGCGTGCGAACCAGTGGCTGCGCACTCAACGCGCCGGTTTGTGCCAGCTGTTCGAGATGGCTGATCACGGCGATCGTGACGGGTTGACCGGCGAAGACGACTAGCACATCGTTGTTGGTCACGATGTCCTCTTCGATGACCATGCCGATTTCCAAATCCTTGAGGTCGACACGCAAGACCACCTCTCCAAAGTTCTCTTCCTGACAGATCGCGCGCAGCACGTTCAGCACGCCGGGATCGAACTCGCCGTCCTGCTCTTCGAGCGCTGCCAGAATGGGTTGCGTAGATTTTCCTGACAGACGCAACAGATCGAATTCAATGGCGACGTGCAAGATGCGCGCAGCAAGCGGCAACGGTTCGCTATGGTCTGTGTCGGCGTCGGCGAAGCGCGTGTTCTGGTGTCGAATGATGCTCGCCACGTCTGCCATGCGGGGTATTTTTTCAACCATGCGCGCGCCTACTTTCGCGTGCTCATTGAATTCGTCGAGCTCGTCTGCCGTCAGCGCTGCGCCACCGCGACGTTTGTCGATAACTTCTTCGCTGACCGTCAGATAGCCCAGCGTGCTCAACGTCGCGGCGGCGTGCATTGCCCAAACTTCAACCCCGCCCATACGTCGTGCGATAGCGGTCGACAGGTTGACCAGCCTTCCGATGGAGCCAAAGTGTCCAGGCTTGATCATGGACAAAATGTCGGCCATCAGGCTGACGCTTGCCCCCATCGTGCGTTCCAGAACGTCTTGCTCCGCACGCTGCAGGCGAAACTGCTCAAGGGCAGAGTCCAAAGCCTCAGTGAGGCTTTCACGCGTGCAGGGCTTGTTCAGAAAACGAAACACGGCGCCCGCGTTGACGGCCGTCTTGGCCGTATCCTGGTCGTTGTTACCCGTTAGCATCATTCGCACAACCGTTGGGTAACTCGTGCGCACGCAGGTCAGGAACTCAATGCCATCCATGCGCGGCATCCGCATGTCAGAAATAACAATGGCAATGTCGGGGTTCTCGGCCAGCTGGCGCAAACCCTCGCTACCGCTATCTGCCGTCAGCACTTTATGCAAGCCGTGGAGACCGCGCTTGATCCCGGTCAGGACCCGCGGCTCGTCATCGACGATCAATATTTTCTCGCTCACAGTATTTTCCTCTTCATGATTTTTCAGTTAAGACTCCGCTTCGCGCTTGTTTCAACCAGGTCGCGACATGAGCGTGAAACGGTGTGTCGCGCAGTGAGCTGATGAGTTCATCCGCTACACTTTCGTCGGGATTTTTCGCTGCCGCCAGAATGTCGTTGGCGATCGCAATAAATCCCGCCTCGTCGCTCGCCTGATCCTTCGGCGGGTTTGAGGTGTGGTGAAAATAGACGGCTTCGACAATGCTGTCCGGCAGTCCCCAGAGGCCAAGAATGTAAGCCCCGGCGGCCGGGTGTTGGGCGCCAAAGACGTCGTTCTCGGCGGCCAGAATGTCGCCCGTTTGCTCGGCTTGCCTGGCGACTTGTACGTAGCTATCGGGCTGCATCGACGCCAGAGCTAGCTGTCCGACGTCCTGGATAAAGGCGGCGACACCCAGCTCCCCGGCGGTGAGCGTGTCCGTTGCAGCGGCAGCGCACATCTTGCGGACCAACTGAGCGGCGTCGCGGCCGTGTCGCCACAGCGCCTCGGTATCGAGCGTATTCTGATCGACGGCAAATGTGCGAAACACTGACGTTGTCAGTACCAGATCACGAATCGTCTTCAATCCAAGCAGCATGGCGGCCTGGTTGATGGTTTCGATTTTGCGGGGCAGGCCAAAGTACGACGAATTGACCAGCTGCAGAATTTTGGTCGACATGGCGATGTCGCTGGCCAGGATGTCGGCGACGTTCTGCATTGACGGTTCTGACTGCGACAGCTCATCCCGAATTTGCTGGTAAGCCGCGGGCAGCACCGGCAGCCCTCCGAGGCCGTTGAGCGCGTCGGCAATGGTGTTTTGTGCGAGCTGTTCGCGTAGCGCGCAGGTCCTGGCGACCGCGCGTTTGAGCGTATCCGGGTCGCAAGGCTTGGAAAGAAACTGGTGGGCGACGCCGGCGGAGCGCAACGCGGATTCGTGTTCGGCGTGGCCAGACAGAATAAGCCGCGATGCACCGGGCCACTTCTGTGCCACTATCTCGAGCAGTTCATAGCCCTGCATGACCGGCATGCGCATGTCGCTGACGACCACATCGAAGGGCTTGCTGGCGGCGAGCAGATCCAGCGCCGCGAGGCCGCTCTCGGCGAAATGCATGTCCCATTCCCGGCGTTGGCGCATCAGCATGCGCTTGAGGCCCGCCAGAATATTGGGCTCATCGTCAACAAACAGGATGCGTTTCATGCCACGTTCTCCATTGCCGTGGTCGGCAGGCAGATTTCAAATCGCGTGCCTTCGCCCGGCGTGCTGTCGACGTTGAGTGAGCCACCGTGCTCCTCGACGATAATACGATGGGCAATGGTGAGGCCTTGCCCCGTGCCCTTGCCCACCTCTTTGGTTGTGAAAAACGGATTGAAGATTTGGTTGATATATTTGTGCGGGATGCCGCTGCCGTTGTCCTGGATAACGATTTCCACGTGACGTGTGTGGCGCAGTGTGCTGATCTTGATTTTGCCCTGGTGCCCGTCCGTAAATTTGTCTTCCATGGCGTGCGCCGCATTGACGACCATGTTGAGCATGACCTGATTGATCGACGAGTTTGAACACGGGATATCGCCCACGGTTGGATCGAGGTCGAGCTCAAGTTCAGCAATGTATTTCCATTCGTTGCGCGCCACGATGGTAACGCTCTCCAGTAACCGATTCAGGTCGACGGCGTCTTTCGTACTGGTGCCGGGGTGCGAGAAGTCGCGCATTGCGCCAACGATTTTGGTGATCTGCGTCATGCCATCAATGGACTGCGCAATGGCATCGGGCAGTTCTTCCTGATAAAACTCGAGATCGACGTCTTGTGCCTCGCTATTGGCCGAGCTGCTGTGGCTCAGGTGCGGTGTGATTTCGTCGAAGGCCTGTGCCAGGAAGCTGAGATTGTCGGTGACGTACTGGCAGGGCGTATTGATCTCGTGGGCAATGCCGGCCGCGAGCTGACCAACGGCTTCGAGTTTCTCGGCCGTACGCAGCTTGACGGCGATCTTGTCGCGCGCTTCATTCGCTTCGACCACGTCGGTCAGATCCAGCATCGTGACAAATATTGTTTGTAGCGCATTGCCGCGGTCAAAGAGCGGTCGCGCATACACCCTGGTTGGGCTGGTTTGATCTTCGCTGGTCATCAAATCGACGTCGATGGTCAGCATCTCTCCCTTGATGATCGCAAGTTCGAAGGCCTCTTTGAACGAGGCTTTCGATTCAGTAGCGATCAGCGACGCGAACGGCTTTGTGCGCAAATCGTGGTGGTGCGCCTGCAATGCCGAGCACATGAATTTGTTGGTGTCCGAGATGCGCAGCTTGTAGTCCAGTGAGCACAACATGACTGGAGTTTCGTCGTAGAGGCTGCGAAAGCGCGCCCGGCTGCTTTGTACCTGACGCTTGACCGTTTCCAGTTCCGTGATGTCGGAGATTGCCCCTTCAATCTGGTCCTGGCTCTGATCTTTGGCGCGCGCGAGACGCATGGACATGATGACGTCGCGCGCTTTGCCGTCGGCATCGAAGACGGTTTGCTTGTTCGTCATTGAGCCGTTGTATTGAGGGTGGCGCAAACGCTGCGCGTCGACGCGAATGAGATGGCCAAGATCCAGGTCGGATACCGGATCGACGGAGCCGACCGAAGCGAGTTTCAGGAACGCCGGGTTGGCGCGCGTGATGGTGCCGCTGCAATCGGCCGAGAAAAGAGGTATCGGAGAGAAACGAAAGCTCTCTTCGAATTTTTGCAAGTGATGATCAGCGCGTTCGCGCGCGTCTTCCGCCTCGCTCATGTCGATTGTAATGACGTTGTAGGTTTTGACGTTGCCCGTGTTTTTTGCTTCACGGGCCTCACTGATATAGGCGTTAGCCGGGAAGGTTGAGCCGTCACGTCGCATGTAGCGTACGGGAATCGCAACGCCACTAACCATGCTTTCATCTTCGGCAGACTGCTTTTTCAGTCTGTCACGCTCTTGCGGCGCGATGAACTGCATGGCGGACTTGCCGATCACGTCGGCACGCTGGTAGCCGAACGCGTCCTCCCACGCCGTATTAACGCTGACCATGCGCCAGTCGTCGCCCACCGAATACTGTACTAGTGGAGAGCTCTCGAACTTTTCCTTGAACAGCCGTTCGGTTTTCAACAGGTGTACAGCGTTCTGTCTGTCGCGGTTCAGGTAGTGACGCAGAACGAATACACCCAGGCCAATTGTCACCAGCAGGTTTAACGCCGCGAACAGCCAGACCCTGTTCATCGTACCGTCCAGATGCTGCTCCGCTGACTGGCTTTCCAGCGCGACGACTCTCTGCATTGCGTTAAGCACGTTTCTCGAATCCTGGATCGATGGTGGTGCCACGGATTCATTGGAGGCGGATGCCAGAATTGAAGAGAAATAAGATAGTAAGAGCGGCTGGATTCTCTTGAGTTCACGTTTGGCTGGCGGCCAAAGTTGGTTCAGCATCGGTTCCGCGCCCTTGCCGAGCAGCAGAGAATTGTTGAGTTGGAACAAACTCGCCGTCGCGACGATATCTTGTGCAGTCTGCAGCGATCTGTCTTTCTGGTAGTCGGCGGCCAAGAGTGCGCTGCGCTGCGTTAGCGTCCGCTGGAAACCCGCGCGATTCATGTTCCGCGCTTCTTTGCGTGCCCCGTCGACCATGATTCCGACAGTCAGCTGCCCGAGCAGCGAGATGCCGGTAATGACGAGCAATATAGCGGTCGCCACCTTACCGGTGGTACCGCTAAAGAATTGCATAGGTCGGTTCATGGGGTCCTTCCCATAGCGCGGTGCTGCAAAGCGAGGTAGTTATAGCGAAGTCCATATAAATAGCGTCATAACCTCGCGAAACTTGAGTTTGGCTACGCGCCAGGGTCTGAACAGTTGCTCCGGGAGCTGGACTAACTGTATAAATAAGCAGTATTATCGGGCCATGAAAATGGAACCGACAGTTATCAAGGGCAGGGGCGCAACATTGAGCCCGGTGGCGCGTTTCGCACGCCATGAAAAAGAGTCCGTCGACGACGGCTGGAGCGGCGATGTCAAGGACGAAACGACTGCCAGGGAATATCCGCAAACGTGGCTGGCGCCAGAGGCGGCGCGCAGTATCGTGACGCGTAACGAGTCCCCGGACATCCCGTTCGATCGCTCAATCAACCCCTATCGCGGCTGCGAGCACGGCTGCGTGTATTGTTTTGCCCGCCCCAGCCACAGCTACGTCGACCTCTCACCCGGCATCGATTTTGAAACGCGTATCTTCTATAAGGAGAACGCGGCGGCGCTTCTGGAACAGACCTTGCGCAAACCGGGCTACCGCTGTCGGCCGATCGCAATGGGGACCAACACGGATCCTTACCAGGGCGCAGAGCGCACGCTCGGTATCACGCGTGAGCTGCTGCAAGTGATGCAGCGCTACCGCCACCCGGTCACCATTGTGACCAAAGGCGCGCTGATCGAACGCGATATCGATATTCTCAGCGAGTTGGCCAAAGATCGCCTGGCAAGCGTCATGCTCAGCGTGACCACGTTGGATAACGATCTGAAACGCCGGCTCGAGCCGCGGACGCCGTCGGGTAAAGCCCGTCTCAATACCGTGCGTGCGCTTATCGACGCAGGCATTCCAACGGGCGTCATGGTCGCGCCCGTCATTCCGGCCATCAACGATCACGAGATCGAGGCCATATTGCACGCGGCTCATGCGGTGGGTGTCCGTCGTGCCGCTTACATTCTTGTGCGTTTGCCGCACGAGGTAAAAGATCTGTTTCGCGATTGGTTGGCACAACACTATCCGGAGCGTGCCGGGCACGTCATGAGCCTGATTCGTCAAAGCCGGGGCGGTAAAGACAACGATCCGCGTTTCGGTCACCGCATGCGCGGCGACGGAGTCTTCGCCAGCATGATCAAACGCCGCTTCGACAAGACCTGCCGCGAGCTGGGGCTGCATGCCCGCGAATCCGCCGGGCTGGATACCACGCAGTTCGCACTGCCTGAGGAAGTCGGGGACCAGCTTAGTTTGCTTTAGCCGTAGCAGGGCTGGCGCCCCGAGGGATCAGGAGCTGGTGAGCGTAGAGAGCGTCCAGAGTTTGTACTGACATCGGCGCGCTATTCGTCGCTTTGGCCATCCTCGACACCGCGGCGGATCCAGGCATCAGGTTGGCGTGGCCCGGTTGGCTCGGTATCCACAATCACGGTGGCGGGAGGGCAGCGCAAGGTATAGCTGGCGTCGACCCGGGTCACTTCGTAGCGCTCATCAAGTTCCTCGCTCTCGTAGCGCAGTAGCGAGTCGGTCAGCTCGGTGACGCGGTAGTCGTAGTCGAAGCCTTCCTCATTCACATTGACCACGTCGTCATCCGGGCCGCGAAATTCCTGCCGTGCAATGCGCGTTTCGAACAGTCCATCGCGCAAACCGCCCAGTCCCGACTGACGCTGCCAGCGCATGCGTTGTCCGTTGAAACAGGTCCAGAACTCGATTTCCAGGGTGCCGTCCGCCTCGACGTGGCTCAGCCACAGGACGTCTGCGCGATTCTCGGCACGTTGGCCGGTCCAATGTCCGATAATGTCACCCTCAATCGTCGGTGCGGGCGGCTCGGGTGCGGTGGTCACATTGCAGGCGCCAACGGCCAGCGCAACGAGTAGAATCAGAGGTCTCATTGAGCCATTGTGTAAGTAATGAAAAAACAGGTCAAAGACGCCACGTGAAAACGGCTCGCGAAGTGCTGGATCAAGCTCGCACCGACGTGGCAACGCTAGGGCCCAATGTGGCCTACACAAAACTGTGCGCTGTCACGATCGACGACCCTAAAGGTCTGGTCGCGCTGGAGTGCGCGCGTCTGGCGTTGAGTCTCAAACACCCCGCCCGCGCGCTTGAACACCTTGATGTCGCGCTGCGCCAGGATCCGCAATCGGCGGAAGTGCCGTTCGAACAGGGTCGGGCGTTTAACAACCTGCGCCGTTTTGGCGACGCGGCAGTGGCGTTCGACCGAGCCTTGCGGCTCGAGCCCGACTGGCTGGTCGCGCATTTGCACCTGGCCCACGTACTGCGCGCCGACGGGCAGTTCGCCCAGGCGCTGCAGCGCTATGAAAAAGCGCTGAAGATTGAGCCGGAGAGCGCACCCGCGCACACGGGGGCGGCCACGATGTGCCAGGAGCTGGGGGCGATGTCGCGCGCGGAACATCACTTCGCAAAGGCTTGCTCACTCGAACCGGGTTCACCGGGCTTGTGGTGGCAGTGGGGGCACGCGCTGCAAAGTGCGGGGCGTCCTGAAGCGGCCGTGTCGGTGTTGCTTGAAGCCGTACGACTGGCGCCGCAAGTCGCTCAGTGGCACAGCGCGCTAGGCAGCGCTCATCAGTCTTGCGGCGATCTGGAGTCCGCGCGCGCGTGTTTTGAAAAGGCGGTCGCGCTGGAACCCGATCACGCCGCTGCCAATGCGGCGCTGGCCGGCATTCTCGACCTGCAAGGCCATGCCGAGCGCGCGCGGGCGCAACTGGGGTCCCTGCTCGACACGGCGACGCCGGATCCAGTCGTGCTGGTCGCTTACGCGAATCTCAAGAGCAATCGCCAGCTTGACGACATGCTGGTGGTCCAGCTTGGCGAGATGGCAGCGCGTCGCGACGTCCCGCCTGCGTTGCGTTCGCTCGTTGAATTTCGTCTTGGCGATGGCTTTAACCAGCGCGCTGACTACGGCACGGCTTTTCGTCATTACCGTGCAGGAAACGCCCTGCGCGAGACGCGTTTCGATCAAGCGGCGCTCGAACACTACAGCGCGACTCTAATCGAGCGAATCGCGAGTGCGGGCGCCGGTGTTGCCTACGGCGGCGTGCGACCGATTTTTATCGTCGGGCTGCCGCGTAGCGGGACATCGTTGCTCGAACAGATTCTGGCGCAGCACCCCGACATCGGTGCCGCGGGTGAGCAGCGTGCGTTAGCCGTTGCGGCCCATCAGGGTTTGGGCGAGAGCTTGCAGCGCAGCCCATCTGAACCGCTGGACCCGCTGGCACTGCGTGACGTGGCGCAGCGCTACCGCGCCGCGCTCGAGCAGCACGCAGAGGGCAAGGCACTGTGCACCGACAAAATGTGGCAGAACTTCGAGTGGCTGTGGCTCGTGCGTCAGGCGCTGCCGCGGGCGGCAATCCTGCACTGCACGCGCCACCCTCTCGGGGTCGGCTTGTCCTGCTACATGCAGAGTTTTGGCGCGGCGCCGCCCCCCTTCTCCACGCGGCTCGACGATATTGCTGCGTACATTGGCCACCACCACGCCGTGATGTCTGCCTGGGAGGCGGCGGGCAGTCCGCAGACTCTGAACGTGCCCTATGAGAGCGTTGTATCGGATCTTGAGGGCCAGGTGCGGCGTATTCTGGCCTTTCTTGAGCTGCCGTTTGAACCGGCGTGCCTGCAGTTCCACGCCGGCTCGCGAGCGGTTACCACGGCGAGTTTTGCCCAGGTCGAGCAACCCCTCTACACCGGTGCTCGCGAGCGCTGGCGCCACTATCTCGAAGATCTGGGCCCGCTGATAACGGGTTTGCAGCGCCGCGGCGTGCCGGTGGAATCGGGGCCTGCCGGAACCGGCGTGCGCAAGGCAGGTCATAAGGGTTCACAACGCGCAGACGCGACTCACGTACAATTGTGGTGAGCGCCTCAATATCGGCACCTGAACGGAAATTACCATGGTCAACTTTCGAATTATTCCTGCGGCAATAATGCTTGTCTGGCTCGCGGCACCGAGCGCCGTGGCACAGGACACAGCCCCGCTGCGGGACATACCTGTCGCCTCGATGGACGGCCTCAACGATCAGGAAAAAGGCCTGCTGCGGCAAGCCATGAACCAGTTTGACGCGGTGCGCGATCAGGCACAGGGACCTGAGTTGGGTATCGCCTACGGTCGGGTCGGTTTGCACTATCTCGCCCATCGTCGACTGGAGCCGGCCCTCGCGGCTTTTGCCAATGCGGCGACGCTGGATTCCGCGAACTATCGCTGGCCTTATTTTGCCGCGCTCGCACTGTCTTTCGGTGGCCAGGGCGATGCGGCCATCGCTCGTTTCGGCCAGAGTCTGCGCTTGAATCCCGACAACGAGGCGGCGGCAACGCGTCTGGGCCTTGCGCTTATCGGTGCGGGCAAAACGGCCAGTGCGCGTTCGCTGCTCGAGCCGCTGGTAAAAGCTGGCGGCAACGCCGCCGCATTGGCGGGCATGGGCCGACTTGCGCTCGAAGGCGGCCGTCATCAGGAAGCGGCGGACTGGTACGAACAGGCGCTCGCGATTCAAGAAAATGCCGACGCGCTGCACGCCCCTTTGGCGCAGGCGTACGAGGCTCTGGGTCAGAGCGACAAAGCCGCGACACATTCGACCCAAACGGGAAGTCGTTTGCCCGTCGTCGAAGATCAGCTGGTGGCGCTGCTTGCGGCACATCGTGAACCGTCGTCGAATTTTGTCGCCCGCGGTGACGTGGCACGAGATCGTGGCCAGCTGACGCAAGCCGCGGTCTTTTATGACTTTGCCACGGCGATTAACCCGCAGGACACCGTCGCCAAAGAGCGCTTGTCCGCGCTGCGTACGCAAACGCAGAACAGCACAGCAACCACAGGAGAACCGGTCAGCGCGAGCGATTTTTTTGAACGTGGCGTATTCTTCGCCGCCAGCGGTGATGACGCCAACGCGGCCAGCGATTTCGAATCCGCGCTCGAACTCGATCCGGATGCGGTCGCGACCCGGGTGTTTCTGGCCAATGCGCGCATGCGTCAGGGGCAGTACGCCGACGCCGCGGTGCAGTACGGAATGGCCGGTGCTCGCGACGAGAAAAATGCGGAGCTGCGGTTTCGCCAAGGCATTGCCTGGATTGCGGCTCAGCGTTGCGACCGGGCCGAGACCGCGCTGCTGGCCGGTTACGAGCTCGAAGAGCGGGCGGTCCGCATCGTGCAGGCCATCGCACGGCTCTACGCGACGTGCGACGTGGACAGCGCCAAGCGCAAGACGGCACTGGCTTACGCGCAGTTGCTCTACAACGCGCAACCGACGCTCGAGACGGCCGAGACACTGGCTATGGTTTTGGCGGCGAACGGTGAGTTTGAGGACGCCGCCGACTTCCAGCGCCAGGCCATCTTTGAGGGCCTGAAGACCGGTCGAGCGCAGTCCGATCCGTCACTGTCAGAAAATCTCGAGCTTTACGTTGGCGGTCAGCAAACGCGTCGCGCGTGGCCGGAAGGTCACCCCATCTTTACGCCGGCGCGGCCCACACCCAAGGGCTGAACAGATGCGCCTGGTCGCGGCACTCACGCTGACGTCGATGATCAGCTGTTCGATGGAATCGCCGGGCGAACCGCCACTGTTGGAGGACGTGACGTCCGCCAGTGGCGTCGATTTCGTGCACGATAACGGCATGCGCGATCAACTGTGGTTCGCGGAGATGATGGGCGGCGGTGTTGCGACGCTGGATTTTGATCGGGACGGCGATCAGGATTTGCTGTTCACCCAAAGCCGTGCGCTCGATCAGACTCCGAGCCCGGCCACACTGCAGCGCCTCTATCGCAACGACAGCCAGCCGGGCGCATTGCGCTTTGTGGACGTGAGTGAGCAGGCCGGCTTGCGCAGCGAAGGCTACGCGATGGGCGTTGCGGTCGGCGACGTTAACAATGACGGCTATCCGGATGTCTATTTCACGGCGTTTGGCAAAAATTCGTTGTGGCTGAATCAGACTGACGGCCGTTTTGCGCAGCTTGACGGTGTCGCCGCCGACGCGCGCTGGAGCGTCAGTGCGTCGTTCGCAGATCTGGATCTTGACGGCGCGCTGGACTTGTACGTCGGCAACTACGTCGACTATCGACTGGCTAACCACAAGCCGTGTCGCTCAACCACCAGCGCCCGCGACTACTGCTCGCCGACGGTTTATCCACCGCAGGCGGACTCGCTGTGGCGCAATCAGGGCGACGGCTCGGGCGGCTTTGACGATGTGTCGACGATCGCCGGCATTGGCGGTGAACTCGGCGGTGCGCTGGGCGTGATCGTCGCTGATTTCGACGGCGACGCGCGGCAGGATATTTACGTTGCGAACGACGGCACTGCGAATCTGTTATGGCGCAGTGTCGGCACCATGCGGTTCGACAATGTCGCTGGACTTGCCGGTGCAGCGGTGAACATGAGTGGCGCGCCGGAAGCCTCGATGGGTGTCGACGCGGCTGACTTTGACGCGGACGGCGACGTCGATTTATTCATGACGCACCTGAACCGCGAGAGCAACACACTCTACGTTAACGATGGGCGCGGTTACTTCGACGATCGTTCGGCGATGACCGGCGTGGGCAACAGCAGCCTTGCGTACACTGGCTTTGGCACGCGCTGGGCCGATTTCGATGCAGACGGCGATCTTGATCTGTTTGCCGCCAACGGTGCGGTCACGCGCGTGCAGGCTCAGATTGATGCGGGCGACGCTTATCCTTTGCGTCAGCGCAATCAGTTTTTCCGCTTGACGCCGGAAGGGTATCGCGATCACAGCGATCGCGTTTCGAGCGCAGCGCCGTCGGCGGTTAGCCGCGGCTTGGCCATCGCGGATTTTGATAACGACGGGGCCATCGATGCGGTCATCGCCAACAATCACGGGCTGGCCCAAGTGTTGCATAACAAATCGATGCCAACGCGTTGGTTTGGCGCACTGGTTCTGACCGGCTCGGGCGGGCGCGTGGCGATTGGTGCGCAGGTGACGGTTCGATCCGGTGAGTCGCAACGCGTGCGGCAGGTGCGGCGCGACGGCAGCTACGCATCGAGCAGTGACCCGCGCGTGGTCTTCGCGTCCCCCGGCGAGAATTTTTCCGTTGAGGTTCTGTGGCCCGACGGTCGGCGCAAACGATTCGACGAGCTTGGCGCAAACCGCTATCACACCTTACTACCCGATCCTTCGCCATGATCAGGACGGCGCTGTGGTTGGGTTTACTCGTCGTTGCCAACGTCGGGTGTTCGGTTTCTACTGACCCATCGGTGCGGCATCCGGATACGCAGTTTCTCGAACCGGCCGTGCGCGATGCCCTGGCAACGGCGCGAGCACGGTTTGACCGGGCCGATTTGACGGCGCCCGACGCCGCCTATGAGTTCGCTGAGCTGGGCAAATTCTATTTGGGTCATCACCTCAATGACGGAGCCCTCGATTGTTTTGCCGCTGCCCGCCGTCTCGCTCCGGGTGAGCCCGCGTGGCATTACTATGCGGCCCAGGCTAGCGCTGCGCTAGGCGATACGGCGAGCGCCATCGACGCGATGCAGAACGTGCACCGGCTGGTGCCGGACGACGCACACGCGGCGTATTGGCTTGGCCGTTGGCACCTGGATCTGGCGCAGTCATCACAGGCGTCCAGCTACGTGACCCAGGCGTTGGCTGGCGCCGGGCAGGACGCGGCCGTGCTGGCGCTGGCGGGGGAGCTGGCGTTGCTCGATGGGCGCAACGCCGCGGCGCAGTCGTATCTGGAACAAGCCCTCCAGCGCCAGCCGTCAGCCACGCGGCTCTACTATCCGTTGGCGCGCGTCCAACGCGACAGCAGCGTTGCACGTCAGTCGGCGTTGTTGGCTCGAGCGGGCGACGGTCAGGTGCGACTCGACGATCCGCGCATGCGGGCGCTGGCGAGTTATTCGCGGAGTACGCAGATGTTGTTGGAGCAAGGTGGCGCTCTGCTGACGGCCAAGCGGTATCGCGAAGCGGCGCGCGTCTTCGCGCAAGCCACCGAGCGTAACCCGGACGATGTTTACGCCTGGACCAGCCTGGGCCGAGCACTCGAAGTCACCGGGGATATTGCTGGCGCGCGTTCTGCGCTCAATAAGGCGCTGACGCTGGAGCCGGGTGCTGCCACCGCGCAGCTGTTTCTCGGCATGCTCAACGAGCGCGCGGAGAACGACGAAGCGGCGATATCGGCCTATCGCGCTGCGTTGGAAAGTGACCCGAATAACGCCCGACCACAGTTGCTGCTGGCGCACGCATTGCTGCGCAGTAAGCAGCCTGACGATGCCCGCGTCGCTTACGCAACGCTGGTCGCCCAGCGCCCGGGCAACTTGCTTGCGCGTTACTATCTGGCTTTGATCCATCTGAGTCAGGGGCGGTGCGCCGCCGCCGGCCCGGTTCTTTCCGAGGCCGAGGCGCTCAAGGCCAACTACGGTCCGGTGCTGGAGGTCCGCGCACGCTACAACGCGCTGTGCCAGACCGACGCGGAGTCGTTGGCACAGGCGCGCGAGATATCCGATCTGTTGAGCGGCGCGAGACCTGATGCCCGATCTGCGGTGACGCGCGCACTGGTCATGCACGCGTTGGGCGACCTGGACGCGGCCAAGGCTTCGGTTGCGTCGGCACTGGCGCTGGCGACCGGCACGCCGTTTGCGGCAGAGATCCAGGCCCACCTTTCGA
The DNA here is from genome assembly GCA_045107005.1 of Gammaproteobacteria bacterium. GTDB lineage: Bacteria > Pseudomonadota > Gammaproteobacteria > Steroidobacterales > JBCCMA01 > JBCCMA01. The sequence continues at coordinate 13,182 of JBGCFP010000050.1, read as the reverse complement.
GCACGGGCCAAGCGTCGACCGCGTGGCCACCGGGGAGTGTGGATCTGGCGCCACCGCGGCTGGGGCCAGATAGTTTAAGATAGCGCTTTGAGCGCGCAGGAGTAGAGACGTTGAGCCAATCTGAAGAAACCGGCGGCGATGCCCAGGAGGCGTTTGTTCGCTGGGTGCGAGAACAGCATGACCAGATGGCGCGCTACGCCGTGCGTCTGGAATTGATTGGTGAAGACGCCGAAGGTCTGCCGATCTGGAGCATCCCGCATCAGGTTTTTCTAGGTCGTTTCTACGACAAAACGAATGCGCAAGCCGGTTACTGGTACGTCGGTGGAAGCGTGCCCAGCGACCACATTGAACGGCATCTGGCGCCCGACGCCCGCGAGGCCGTCCGTTATTTCGCGTTGAAATGGCAGCTGCAGGCCGCGCAGATTGAAGAGGGCGGCGGTGACAATGTGGTGGAGGAACGCGCCGATTTCGCCGACGTGGCCAGCAATCTGGCCCGCGCGGCGGAGATGCTGGTCAGTTGTGTGGAAAACGACGACTATTGGAAGAACGCGGTCGACCCTACTTCACCCGCTTAACGCGGATGGTCTTGTTCAAGCCCTCGACCGACAGCCGATAGCTACCGAACGCGCCCTTTTTGATCGTGATCAGTGGCCGACTGCGACGATAGGACACCCGGCCATTTTGCGCCTGGCGCCACACCTGTCCGTTGTCGAGCTTGAACAACGTTTGCCCGGACCAACCTGAAAACTCACCGTCGTAGCGCGCCGTCAGGTTGTCGCTCGATTCACGCATCCTTTTCTCTTCAAACCCAAAATCGGCCGGCTGCGTTGTGGTGCCAGCCGCGGGTGTCGGCTGGGGCGGTGCGGTGGAGACGGGTTCCGGCACTGGAGCTGGCGCGGGAGCAACCGTGGGCGCTGGCGCTGGATTGGCCGCCACGCGCGGCGCAGCGACGGGAGCACGGGCCGCCGGTGGCTTGGCGGGGGCAAGGTCAATCGATCGGGCCAGGGCGTCGTAGCATTCCAGGCGCTCCAGTGGGCTGCCAATATTGGCACAGCGCTTGAGGCCGGCGTCGTCCGCGTAGGTGACGTTGCAGGCGATGGATGCGACGAGCGTGGCGCTCGCGATGACGGCTGGAGTCTTCATATTGGTGTCCCGATGTTATCGCTCTGGTACGCACAATAGCGCTGCGCGGCAGTCAAAGTAAGGCTCATATCCCATGGGACTGAGCCACGGGCATCAAGGTTCCGTAGGGCGCGCACACACGGGCCAAAAATCTGCCGGTGTGGTAGCCTTGCAACTTCAAAAATACCGCCTCGCGGCGGGCTCCGGCCCGGTTGTTTTTCGTTGATGTTGCCCGTCGCGGCAGAGAGTGAATTCCCATGCTTGTGGACTCAAGCGAAGTCCTTGCGCAGTTTCAAAGAGCGCACTCCGCACACGTGGCCGGTGATCTGGACACGGCGGTCTCGATATACGAGAGCATTCTGGCCGCGCACGACGATCACGCGCCGTCACTTCACGGCCTCGGCAACATCATGTTGCGTCGGGGTATGGTCGATCGCGCTGACGATCTGATCCGCGCCGCGCTGCGCAGTGATCCGCTCGGGGTGGGCTACAACGTCAGCCTCGGTAACGTACGGGCCGCACGTGGACAGACCAACGAAGCGCGTCAGTCTTATCTCGCCGAATTGAAAGTGCGACCGGATTTCGCCGTTGCCCATCATCAGCTCGGGTCGCTGGCGCTCGACAGCGGCCAACTCGATGCGGCGATCGGCCATTTTCAAAATGCGCTCAAGTTTTCGCCACAGTTCGCGGTCGCCGCTAACAATCTGGGGCGCGCGCTGAACAACGCTCGCCGTCACGACGACGCGGCCGAAGCCTTTCGTCACGCCCTGCGTATCGATCCGGGATTCGCGCAGGCCTACTCCAATCTTGGCCATGTCTGCCGGTTGAGCGGTGCCTTGCCTGACGCGCAGAAGCACTTCACGCAAGCGCTGGAACTCGATCCCACTTTGGGCGGCGCGCAGCGCGGGCTCGCCCAAATCGCGCTCGCGCAAGACCAGTCGGCAGACGCGGTGACGCATTTGCAAGCAGCGATTCGACTTGACCCGGGTGACAAGCGTGCGATGGCCTTGCTGGGCGCGACCTATTTTGCTCAGGGCATGTCCGATCAGGCCAACGTAACCTACGCCAAAGCCATCGATCTGGCGCCCGATGATCCTGATCTGATGACCGACGCCGCCGCCGTGTGCCGCGTGGTTGGTGACGACGATCAGGCCCTGCTGAACTACAAATCGGCCCTGAAGTTGCGCTCGACGCACCAGGACGCGCTGTCGGGACTGGCACTGCTGATGGCCGATCAAGGCGATGTGAAAGCGGCCGCTGCGCGGCTCGCGCCGAGCGTGAATTCCGGTCGCGCCGGCCCTGAATTGCTCGGCACTTATGCAGGCATACTCGGGCGCCTGGGCAGGCGCCGTGAGGGCATCGCGCTATTGGAAAAAGCGTTGCAACAGTCGCAACCGCCGGCCGTCGCGATGCGCTTGCACTACGCGCTCGCTGCGCTTCTCGATGGCGAGGGCTCATACGATCTGGCTTTCTTCCACTGCCGACGAGCCAATGACGAGCGTCAGTCAACGTTTGATCCGACGGCGTTTGAACAGCACATCGACGGGATTATTTCGGCGTTCGGCCGAACCAGCGCCACGTTGCCTGACAGTGACTGGCACGAGCCGACCGCGGTGTTTGTCGTGGGGCTGCCACGTTCCGGTGTCGGGATCGCGTCGCGGTTGCTCAATGCCCATCCAGCCATCGCCAATGTTGGCGCGTCGGCACAGGTCGAAGCGAGCATTCTGGCGTTGTGGCAGCAAGCGGGCGGACAGTGGCCGCAGTCGCTCGCCGGATTGACAGCCCAGGACAGCACGCGAGCGGCATTTCAATCGCTGACCGATCGCCTGCCGGTGCAATGTGATCAGGCCTTCTTTCTCGACGCGACGTGGCGTAACTATCTTTACCTCGGTGTCATTGCGCGACTGTTTCCCGGCGTACGCATTGTCGAGTGCGTGCGCGATGCGCGCGACGTGGCGCGCTCGTGTTTCTTTGCCGATTTCGCGACCAGCAAAGGGCTGCCTTTTTCCTACGATTTGGGGCATATCGCGGCTTACGTCAATAACTACCGACGCCTGATGGCGCACTGGCGCGCGACCCTCAACGTGTCGATTCACAGTTTGTCCTATGAGCGTCTGGTGCTCGATGCCAAAACCGAGTGCCGGGCGTTAGCCGATTTTCTCGGAGTCCCCTTCATGGCTGAACAGTTTGGACTCAATCCCGCCAATGACCCGAGCGGATGGCGGTTGGATGCCAAAGCGCTGCGACGCTATCGGCACTACCGCACCCATCTGGAACCGTTTGTTGACGCGCTGGATGCGCCCCCGGATGCGTAGCCCGGCGCTGCGGCTTGCGCGTTAGCTCACGGCGTTCCGCTGACCGTTTATCACCATGAATCGTCCCGCTGATTTCTTGACCCGGATCGCGCAGCATCGCGACGCAGGCAATTTGCCCGCAGCGATGGCGCTGTGCCAGCAGCAGCTCGATGCCGAACCCGATGACATCGTCGCGTTGCATGCCATGGGTCAACTGCAGCACATGAGCGGGGATCTTGAGCAAGCGCGCAAAACGCTGTCGCGAGCGTGGGCCATTGATCCTGCGACCACGCCAGTGGCCATGGCGCTTGCCGAAACCCTGAACGCACAAGGTCGCCAATCGGATGCCGTGGACGTATTGCGCAGTCTTTCGCGCTTGCGGCCCACCGACGTGGCGCTGCAGCGCCGACTCGGCGGTGTGATGTTTCGCGCCGGGCAGTGGGAGGTGGCGGCAAGCTGCTTCGATCTGTGGTGTGCGGCAGCGCCGGATGATGCGGACGCGTTGATCAGTCTGGGTTCGAGCCTGCAAATGCAGGGAGACCTGAGTCGTGCGTGCGCGCTGTACGAACAAGCGCTGGTGGTCGACCCGACGCGTGCCGATGCGTGGTCAAACCTGGGCACGCTGCAGCAGGGTCGCAAAGATCTCGCCGCTGCGCGGCAGGCGTACGACCGGGCACTGGCGCTCGACGCGTCGAATGCGGAAGCCGTCGCCGGCCTGGCGTCGGTGTCGGAATTCGAGGGCGATTCACAGGCGGCCAGCGCGCTGTTGCTGGAACACGCAAATATCGCTCCGCAGAATACTGAACTGTCGTTGCTGCTGGCCAAGCTGAAGCGACGCAGCGGTGAGGCGGTTGCGGCGGAAAACGTCTTGCGCGATCGCTTGTCGGTCTCGTCGCTGGCCCGCGCAGAAGCCTCTCGCCTCAGATTCTGCCTCGGTGATGCTCTGGATACGCAGGATCGATGCGCTGAGGCGTTTGTGCAGTATCAGCAGGCCAATGAGCTCAAAAGAGTCAGCTTTGATCCCGCGGGCCACCGAGCGTTTGTCGATCACATCGTCAAAGCGCCCAGCGGCGTTCAGTCCGGGGGGCCACAAGCCGCTGAGATTGCGCCGGCGCCGTTGTTTATCGTCGGCATGCCGCGTTCGGGGACGACGTTGATCGAGCAAATGCTCGGGTGTCACGCGCGAGTGCACGCCGCTGGTGAGCGCAGCGCCTTGCCGCGATCGGTGCGCCAGCTATTGACGCGTGACGCGACGTTTCCCTACCCAACCCATATCAACGCGGCAAGCATCGATCAGCTGAACACGGTGGCCGAGGCGTACCGTGGATCGTTGTGGGAAGACGCGGGCGACGTGAACTTTGTTACCGACAAACTGCCCGGTAATTTTGTCTATCTCGGCGTACTGCCAATGTTGTTCCCCAATGCTCGAGTGATTCACTGTCGCCGTGATCCGCTCGATGTGGCGTTGTCGCTGTATGCGCGTGACTTCGCCTTCGCGTCGTTGCCCTTCGCGTATTCGCTCGACCACATCGGCGACTACTACGCTGACTATCGACGCTTGATGGCACATTGGAAAGCCACGGCGCCGTTGCCGATTCTGGACCTGGAATACGCTCGACTTGTGGCGGACCCGGAGCACGAGATTCGTCGGGTCTGTGATTTTCTCGAGTTGCCCTTTGAGTCCCAAATGCTCGCTTTTCACCAAAGCGATCGCGTGGCGTTCACCGCCAGCAATGCGCAGGTGCGCCAACCGGTCTATACGTCGTCGGTCGGACGCGCGGGGCGCTATGCCGAAGAGCTGGCACCGTTGCGCGCGAGACTTAAGAGCGCTGGCCTGATGGACGAACTTGGGTAGATGAACGCTCAGTCGCAGGTGCGCGCGGCGCTCGCGGCCGGGCTTGAAGCGCTAAAACGCGGGCAGCCGGCTGCTGCGGTTGAGCCTCTGCGCACGTTTCTCAAGCACGCGCCACAACACGCCGATGGACAGCACCTGCTCGCCAACGCGCTCGGGCAACTCGACCAGAACGAAGAAGCGCTGGCTCTGGTGGAGCGCGCGATCCAACTTGATGGACGACGCGCGGCGTTTCACAACACATTGGGAAACATTCAAAAGGCGCAGGGCGATGCGCGTGCTGCTTTGCGGGCGTACGCTCGGGCGATCGAGCTTGAGCCGCGCATGATTGGTGCGCGGTTCAACCAGGCGCTGATCCATAACGACGCGGGTCGATTTGAAGAAGCTGCCGGTGCGCTGGACGACGTGCTCACGCACGCACCCCGGCATTTCGACGCGTTGACCCAGCGTGGCATGGTGGCCTGGCAAATGCGCGATGTGGCCTGTGCTGAGCGTCACTTTGAATCCGCCATTCGCGTGCAACCTGATATCGCCCGTCTGCACGATTACCTGGGCGTGGTGTTAATGCACGACGGGCGCTTTGCCAAGGCGCGCGATGCGTTTGAGCGAGCACACGTTTTGGCTCCCGAAAAAATCGGGCCACAGCTGAATCTCGCCAAGTCCCGCCGCGCGTTGGGCGACCTGTCTGGCGCAGCGGTGGTCCTCATCGACGCTCTGCAGGAGCGACCCGAGCACGCCGGTTTGCTCAGTGAGCTTGGCGGCGTCCGTCAGGCTCAGGGTGATCTGGTCGAAGCAAAAAAGCACTATCTGGCGGCCCTTACCATTCGCGAGGAGCCGATCTGCGCCGCGGCGCTTGCGGAACTGTATCTGTGGCAAGGGCAGACGGATCGCGCGGTGGCCGTGATTAAGTCCTATGCGGCAGACAGCGCGCCGCAGGTCGCAATCATTCGTGCTCGTTTGGCGCTGAACGCTGCGGTCGAACCGCCTGACCCGAGCGGCCTGCTCGATTGGCTAGCGCCCGAGCACGCCGTGCAAGTGGGTGCAGCGGCGCGCCGTCAGCTGCATTTTTGCTCGGGCGACGTGTTGCACAAGCGCGGCGACTACGACGACGCCTTCAAACACTACGAGGCCGGAAACGCACTGGCGCCCGGGGTGTTCGACCGCGGTGCGCAGACGCGTTTTATCAATCAGATCATTGAGTGTTTTGACGCCGATGGTTGGGCGCAGCTCGCGCACACCAACGCCGCCGACGCTGGCCCATTGTTCATCGTTGGCATGCCGCGTTCGGGGACGACGCTCGTCGAGCAGATGCTCGGCATGCATGCGCAGGTGGAGGCGCTCGGCGAGCGCGATGACGTGGGGCACTGGCCCCGTACGCTTGGGTTAGGTGACGCGTGGTCACAACGGGTGGGCGAACTGACCACCGGTCAGCTCAATGCGGTCGTACGCGACTACTTGCAAGCGCGCGACTACGCGACGTCAGTCGCCTGGATCACTGACAAGATGCCGCTCAATTATCGCTATCTTGGGCTGATCGCAATGGTCTTTCCCAAAGCCCGAATCGTGCACTGCCGGCGAGAACCGATGGCCGTTGCGCTGTCGTGTTTGCGACAGAATTTTCAAGATCCGGCGCTGGCCTTCACTCAGGATCAGCGTGATCTGGCCGCTTACATGGCCGACTATGAGCGCCTGATGGCCCATTGGCGCGATGTGCTTCCATTGCCACTGATTGAGCTGGATTACGAAACGCTGGTCGACGCGCCCGAATCGACGCTGCGCGAGCTGCTGGCGAAACTCGATTTGCCTTTCGATCCGGCCTGTCTGTCGTTTCACCGCTCGTCACGTTTTGCCAACACGGCGTCACATCAGCAGGTCCGTCAACCGGTGTATCGCAACGCGCTCGCGCGCCACGAGCGCTATGCGACGCACCTGGCGCCGTTTACACTGGAACTCGCGCGGTGTCGCGCGCAGTTTTCGCAGGAGACGTTATGAGCGGCGGTTCCAACCCCATGCAGCAAGTGCTGGTCGCCTTGAAGGCCGGTGACGCGGTGGGCGCGATCGCACTGCTGGACGGCATTCTCAATAATGAGCCTGAGCATGGGCCAGCGCTGGTGATGAAAGCGCGCCTCGTAAGACAAAGCGGTGATTTGAACACGGCAAAAGTGTTGCTGGATCGAGCTCAGTGGCAGGTTGGCGATCACCCGCAGTTCCTGAGCGAGCGAGGTTATCTTGCTCTTGCGACTGGTGACGGTAACTCCGCGATACACAGTTTTGAGAGCTTGATTCAGCACGTGCCGGATTACGCGGATGCGCATTTCAATCTGGGTCACGCTTACCGGCTACAGGGACGCGTTGAATCGGCTGTCATCAGCTTTGAGCGTGCCCTGGAGCTCGGCATTGCGCAGCCACACGAAGCTTACACGGAGCTTGGCAACACGCTGCTTATGACCCGGCGCGAAGAGGAAGCGCAGGCGCATTTTGAAAGCGCCATCGCTCTGCGGCCGGGGTATTCCAGAGCGCTGTTCGGGTTGGGCAGCGTGTGTGCCGCTCGCGGAGACTTTGAACAGGCTCAGGCACATTTTCGGCATGCCCTGGACGACGAGCCGTCGTTTGTTGAAGCGTTTCAGCAGATTGCCGAGCATCGACGCTTTACCTCATTCGATGACCCCGATGTGGTGGCCATGCTTGCGGCGAGTCGGGCCCCGGATGTCAGTCCCTATCAGCTCGAGCGCCTGCATTTTGCGCTCGGGAAAGCGGCGGACGATTGCGCGCACTACGACGAAGCGTTCGATTATTACACGCGCGCCAACCTGACCAAGCGCTCGCGCAGCTTGCGCTACGATCGAAGACGTCACGAAGAACTGATTGATCGAATCATCGAAGTATTCGAGGCGCCGCGGCCGGCGCGCCACGCGGCAGCGAGCGACAGTGCTCTACCGTTGGTGATTGTCGGCATGCCGCGTTCGGGAACGACGTTGCTTGAGACGATGCTTGCGCGCCACAGCAATGTTGATGCGGGTGGCGAACTGAGTTATTTCGAGCGTGTCGTGCGCCCGGCTCTGGCCCCCTATCCCGAAGGCCTGGACAGCGTGGATGAAACCACCGCGCGCGAGCTGGCCGTGGGTTACCTCGAGGAGCTGGAGCAGGTCGGCGCGGCGGCTTACATTACCGATAAGTATCCGGCCAATTTTTTGCATTTGGGCACAATCGCTGCGTTGCTGCCAAACGCGTCGCTTATTCACTGTCGGCGTCATCCGCTGGATACCTGCCTGTCTATCTATTTTCAGGATTTCGCGAGCGGCAATGACTACGCTAACGATCTTGATGATATTTCTCATTACTACGCGCAGTATCAGCGCCTGATGGAGCACTGGCGCGAGCTGCTGGGCGGACGATTGCTGGAAGTGGAATACGAAGACGTCGTAGACGATCAGGCGAGCCAGCTTGAGCGCCTGCTCGCGCACTGCTCACTGCCTTACGAGGAGCGTTGTCTTAACGCGAATTACGATCCGTCGATGGTTTCGACCTTGAGTCGGTGGCAGGTTCGTCAGCCGGTGTATTCGAGATCAAAAGAGCGCTGGCGTCACTACCGCGCACACGTGGAGCATTTGGCCGACGCGCTGGGTGTCGAGCTTGGCTAGCCCGGTCTATTCGTCACGCGCCCAGCAGTTAAACGCGATCACAATGCGTTCGCGTTGACCGCGGTAGGGAAAAATCTCGTGGGTCAGGTACGAAGGAAACAAACTCAGCGTGCCGGCGCGATGCTGTACTTCGTAGACGCCGTTGTTAAACGGCATAGGTAGCGTTCGATTGGCCGGGTCGACGTACATATTGCTGCCAAGTTTCGGATCGTGGAAACGGACGACACCGCTACGTGGTTGCGCGGGATCGAGATCGCCGGGGTCGACGCAGAAAATGCCGGACCAACTGGCGTTCTGGTGATTGTGCAAGCCCTGGAAGCCCCCGTTTCGAGTGACGTGAAACCACGCGTGGTAGTCCAGCTGCACCGTCGAATCCGGGGTGACTTGTCCAAGATGAGACAGCAAGCTTACCAGCGAGCGATGACAGAAATCACGCACGGCGCTAACCGGAGCGTCCTCCCACTGAAAAAAATCAAACTGACTCTCAAACACTTCAGACCCTTGCGTCGGACGCTTGGTCGCGTTGCGAAAACGATCACCCTGCGCTTCTTTCTCGAGAATGAGTGTCGTCAGATCGGCGCACAGGCGCTTTGGCTGCGGCAGCGAGAACTGCGCGAAGGGAACGGCAAAAAGTGGCGTAATCTTAGCGCTTGGTAGTGCGGACTGGTTCATGCGGTGGTCTCATCATAGGCGGCCAGGGAGGGTCCCAGAGCCTCACGCAATGGCGTCAGGAAAGGTTCGAAACGTCGCCAACGCTCGACGGAGCTGGTGTAGATTGGTTGACGAACCTGGGCATAACTTGATGTCGTCACTGCCCGTTTCGTGCGGTGAAATTGCAGGCAGTCATCGTGCCATTCGAGTGCGAGATAGCTCAGAAGTGCGCGAGCTTCACCTTCGATGTCGGCAATCGTCGCCTCATAGCGGGCCGTGTAAATGGGTTTGCGCAAAACCTCACGCCAATGCGCCATGAGTTCATCGTAAGTGCGGTACGTGATGCCCAGATCGTTCAGGCTATTGGTGAACCCGCGATCGACGCCAAACGAAGTCGCGAAACAGGACCAGCAGGTGTCCATCGGATGGCGTCTTGCGTCAACGATAAACGCGTTGGGTAGCATGAGTCTGAGCATGCCCAGCAACGTGTAATTGAACGGCAGTTTGTCAGTCAGACGCGGCGCCTCGGCACCCGCGTCGGCACGCAGCCCGTCGACATACTGTTCGCCCAGTGCTCGCCAGGCGTCTTTTGGCACTGCCAGGATATCGGCGGGGACTTGTTTGCCAGCGGGCAAATACCGCCCCAGGTCGCTCAAGGTTCGCCACAGTGCGTTGGTCTCTCCAGCGGCGGCGACGTCGGGATGGCTGGCCAGAATTTGTTCGGTGAGTGTGGAACCGGAGCGCGGCATGCCGACGATGAGCACCGGCGCGTCGCTCGGGCACCCGCTGCCGTCAAAATGATCAAAAACGGCAGGTGTGAACGCCTGGCAGATGGCTTTTGCGTTGCGTTGTTCTGCCGTGCTGTCGAACGGCTGGGCATCGTGCTTGATCTGATTGCCCGCCGCGAATTGTGCAAACGCGTCGCCGTACTCCTTTGCGTGCTCCAGCGCTCGGCCCAGCGCAAAGTGCAGCCCTACACGATCGGCTGGGACGGGTTGGCCAGAATCAAGCGCCGTGCGCATGGTCGTGACGTCCTTGCTCGTGATGGCTTTCACTTTTTGCAGAGCGAGCCCGTACCACGCGCGTCCCGCCGCGGCTCGCTGATCGATAATGCGGCGATAGACCTCAAGAGCGTCGTCCGCCTCGCCTTGATCCGTATGCAGCGAAGCCAGCGTCATCAAGGCGGGTTCGTGATCCGGCAGAAGAGCCAGGCAGCGCGCGAGCGATTCTCGCGCGGACGGATAGTCGAGCAGGCGCTGCTGGGTGATGCCCAGTTGGTGCCACCAGGGAGCGACGCGCGGGCGTAATTTGATGGCGCGCTTGAGGTGCTGCACGGCTGCGGCATGCTGTCCTGTCTGCAGCGCCAGCTTGCCGGCAACAAACCAGGCTTCGGCGTAGTCAGCCACTTGTTGCGTCAGAGGTGTGAGCAGCCGGTGGGCGCCGGCGAAGTCGCGCGCTGAAAGATGTTGTTTTGCGCGTTGGAGCGCATTCACAGCGCTCGGTGGCACGTCGGCATCGTGCGCGCAGGGAATGACATCGAACGCCACGCTGATGCGCTGTTCGGCGTGCGCAAACGGCAACGTACGGTGATAAAACTGCGATGGGAACAACAGAAGATCGCCAGCGCGAGGCGTCAGGAGGCGCGCGGGCAAGTCAGCAAAGGGCCCGTATTCGTCGGGCGGCTGTCCAAATTCGATCTCACCGCCCGATCGCGACGGTTTGGAATCGGGCACGGCGACGTAGTAGACACCACTGAGGACGCCGGCCGGGTGAATGTGCGGAAGCTGTTGGCCGCCGGTATTGAGCACGGTCACCCAAATGTTCAGGCGGAAATTCTGCATTGGCCGCGCCGCTTCAAGCGTCCGGCCGTCGTGATCGTTCAGGTAGGCATACACCGCACGTTCGAGCATGGCGTGCAGGGCACGGATTGCGGGGTCGGCATCGGGGACCAGGTTGGCAGACTGCAGACCCCCTCGGGTCGTCTTGCTGTTGGGTTCAAACGCGAGCGACGGGTGCGCCAGCACTTCCCGCTGTAGCGCCGTCAGGAACGCGACAGTGGATGGGTAACCCTCAGGGCAACAATCCGCACGGTGCGAAAGAAAGCGGTCGACGTTCATTTCGCGCTGTGCGATGTCCGCATCGCCCGACTGGGCGGCGACAATGTAACGGACGGCCGCCGCCGTGCGGTTCCCGCGGTCCAGCGCGTCGACTTGCTCCGCGCGTTGCAGCGCCTCGTCGCCGCGGCGCATTTTAAGCAACGTAATCGCCAGGTTGCTCAGCACCGGCACGCGGGCTTCAAGTGGCAAACCCTCTAGCGCGGCTGCGTACTGCCCGATGGCGTCGTCAAAGCGTTGCGCCGCGGCAAGGATATCGGCTCGACTGGCGATGTAGTCTGGTGCGTTTGGCTCGAGCCCAAGCGCGCTGTCTATTTTCTCCAGCGCTGCATCGTGTTGTTCGCGCAAGCTCAGAAGGCTCGCCCAGTTAGCAAGTAAAGTGGCGTTGCCTGGGTTGACCGAGTGCGCGCGCGCGTACAAATCGAGCGCTTTGGCATCTTGGTGTTGAAGCCGAGCGATGTTGGCCAGATTGGCCAGCGCGACACCGTGGTCAGGATGGAGTTTGAGCACGTCGTTATTCGCCACAATGGCGTCGGTAAGATTCCCGGCGCGCTCGTCGATCATGGCCGCATTGAGATGAAAGGATGAATTGTTCGGCGCGAGCTGCCGCGCGCGACTGGCGTGGTGGCGTGCTGTTTCGAGGCGCTCGCTGCGCGCCGCGACGGCAGCGGCGAGGTTGTGCAGTTCGCCGCTGTCCGGATGCGCGGCAAGTGCGTCCGCGCACAACTGCGTGGCGTGTTCAAGTTGACCGTTCGTGTACGCCGTGCGTATCGGCTCTAGCAAGTTCTCAATCATGTCGCTCCCGATGATACCGAACCTGTCCGAATTGCGGGCCAAAAAAAACGATGGCTCGCCGAAGCGAGCCATCGTCCACCTTTCTAGCAAAAGGTTAGCTTTGGATTAACCGAAGCTTAGAGGTCCTGTTCGTAACGAATGTACGGGACACGACCGTAGATGTCGTGCAGGCCATTCGAGTAGAACGGGTTACCAAGGCCGTTTGGATCAATCGGTGGATCGCGATCAAACAGGTTACGCGCACCCACAACGACACGACCATTCCAAGGTGTGGCGTAGGCAAACTGCAGATCCCACGTGGTCCATGACGACAACGAAGCGGTGTTGTCGACAAACGCGGTGGCATCAACGTAGTTGCCGTTCAGGGTTGCGGCCAGATCGCCACGACGCCAGTTCAGGTTCAACGCACCACGCCAATCCGGCTGGAAGACACCGGCAGGAACAACAAAGCCGTTACCAGCTCCGGTGTCCGTCAGTGATTCCAGCACGTAGGTGATGTTCAGCTGCGCATCGAAATCACCGATGTTGCCAGCCGAGAACGAGTAACCGGTTTCCAGATCAAGACCGTCGGTTTCGATACCGGCGATGTTCTGGTTGTTAGCGGCGATAGAGCTAACGGTACCGTTGGGGTTACGAACGACCTGTGCACTGCCACCGTTCAGGAATTCCGCGCGAAGCGTGTCCTGCAGTGGAATCGTGCCGATGCCGTCTTC
>JBGCFP010000005.1:0-7713 GCA_045107005.1 Gammaproteobacteria bacterium | reverse complement strand
ACAAAGATTGGGAGAAAGTGGGTGTCATTCCCGACATCGTGGCTGAAAAAGATAAGAGCCTGATGATCGCCCACGACTTGGCTATGGAAACGTTGGGCAAAGAGTCTCACTAGTTCAGTGTGCCCATGCTGGTTCGTTTAGAGCACCGTCGATAACACCCGGATATTGAGTGGCTTTAACACGGTTGGTTTGCGGTGTCGTTGGCGGCATGAACAAATGCGGTCCCGCAAATCTGAGCAATCGTATAAGTGGATTCTCTGCATCGACCGGGCATGATATGCCCATGATCGCGGAGAGAAAAAATGAGCAGACGACCCTGCCGGAATCACTCGGTAGCGTTTAAAGCAAAAGTGGCGATGGAAGCGATCAAAGGCGAGCACACCGTCGCCGAACTAGCCGAGCGTCACGACATTCATGGCAACCAAATCGCCGACTGGAAAGCATCGATCGGGTTTGGCGGTTCAAACAACCGGGACCACCTCTCTTTGGCCGGACGTTCTGGTTTTGACTGGCGTTCAGGAAGGGATGCTTACAGTCGCACCGCGGATTTTTCCAAAGTATCGTCGCCACACCACCGAGTTGAGAACAAAAAAATGCACGCGCCTGCGACAAGAATTTTAGCTGTGGCCCTCATCCTTACCCTTGCCGCCTGTGGCGGGGGTGGCGGGGGCGCGCCGACTACGCCCAACCCTGGACAGCCGGGTGGATCGACGCCGCCTGACATACCGGTCGCGCAGTATGCGGGCAACGTGAACTCGGCAACACTGAGCAAGGACAACGCCGTCGAGTCGAGCGCCGCTGTGGTGGGGGCGCTCACGCTGGTTGGGCTCGCCGATGCCGCGTGGGTGGATGTGGCGGGCCGCACTGGCGACGTCTCGGGCATGCAGGCCGGTCCGAGCGGCGGCACGGTAACACTGACAGGCTCACTCACTAACGGCTCCGGCACACTGACGCTTGACTACGTCAATTTCGGCGCTGGCGAAGCGACGTTCGACGGTCGCGTGGTTCAGCGCTCCGCATCGGCGCGCCCCGGCAACCGGTACCGTACGTCGGGACCTGGCGACATCGGCTTTGACAACCTGGTGGTGACGACGCCAGAAGGCACCGTCACACTGCAGGGTTCAGTCTCGATCAGCGGCGAGGACGGACGGTTTGTTGATCTTGATCTTGTTCTGCGCGATGACGATACCGGCGAGATCGGCTACTACGAGGACGTTTCGATCCGCTATGACGATACGCAAATTCTCGGCACAACGCTGTTTAGTGTCGTCGTGGAGGGCCGCATTTATGACGGTGAACGCGGTTTTTTTGACGTCACCACCGTCGAGCCTTTCGTCAACCCGCAGCTGCTTGAAGCCGCCGGCGTGCAGGTTGCTCAGCGTGGCGAGTACTTGCTGCAGGCCGAGGGCAATGCAGTCACCGTCGCGGCATTGTCGTTGGCTTATGCCGCCGTCGGTATCGACACCAACGGTGACGCCACGTCGGACGAGTTCCGACGGCTTGGCTGGCGCGAGCTAGCGGGCTCCGATGTCATCGAGCAGTCCGTCGTCGCCGGGCCCGTGGCTAATGCTGGTCCGGTGTTCGCCGACTTTCCGCAGCCTGCTACGGTCGACGGCCGTTTCAGTCACGACGATGACGGCGACTGGCTGACACTGACTTGGCGCTTGCTCGCCAAGCCCCTTGAAAGTGCCTACGACCCTGGGGTGTTTGCGGCAGGAAGCGTTACGTTCACGCCCGATGTCGAAGGGGATTACTTGTTTGAGCTGACCGCGAGTGACGGACAGTCTGCCACCCGCATGGGTGTCACCGTGGAGGCACAGCCCGTCACCTTCACCGCCGAGCCGCGACGCAACAGCGTGGGTGGGCTGGAACTGGCGCCGGGTCTGGTCGCGGGCGTGCCCACGTTGATCGACGGAAGGGCCGCCAGCCAGGATGCCTATGGCAACTTTCCGCCGGACTGGTTTGTCGCGGGCGAGGGTGCGGAAGTGGTGACCGAGCAGGCCGATCCATTCATCGCCGAGTACGTCACCGACACGCCCGGGCGCAAAACCGTTCAGTTCGATGCCCGCAGAACGCTTCTGGGCCACCTGTCCGCAAGCGCGTCGCTGCCGCTGTTTGTTGGACGTAATGCGCCCACGTTGCGCTATGAACTGGTTGGCAATGCACCCGGCCGCTCTATTCTGGTGGACGACTACAATGCGGATGGCATCGAGGACCTTGTCGTGCGCGAGCTGGCGCCGGCGGTCGACAACCTGGTGGTGCTGTTGGCCGATGGCAACGGCAGTTACACACGGCTTGATGCGGGCAGCGGTCCGTCCGAGGGTAGTGGCGACATCTGGGACGGGCAGATCGCCACTGGCGATCTGAACTCGGACGGTCGGCTGGATATCGCCATTGCCGGCGCCGAGGCTATTCAGATTGCGTATCAGGGTGCCTCGGGACTCCTGGATTCGTTTATCGAGGTGCCTTTGCCTGACGATGCGTGTATTTTTCCGTCCAACGACCCGGGCGGCATCGGGGTCGGCGACATTGACGGGGACGGTCGCGACGATCTTGCCGCTCTTGTGGCCTGCGACAGAAGTATCGCTCTGTGGCGTCAGCAACCCGACGGATCACTCGGGTCCGTGCGTCGCGACTTCGTGGAACGGGCTGGCCTTGTGTCCTTTGGCGATGCCAACGACGACGGCCGCATGGACGCACTTATTGGCAGCTTTGGCGGCGGTGGCGGCGGCAACGCCGGAGAGGCCGTTGTTGCTCTGGGCGACGCCACGGGCACGTTTGTGGTCAGCGATCGCATCGCGCTGAACGACATCGGTGCTCCCAATTTGACAGTCGCCGATGTCAACGGTGACGGTCGGTCTGACATTGTGTTGCGCTCAAGCAATGTTCTGATTGTGCTGGCACGCCAGCCCGACGGTGCGCTAACCGAGACGCTACGAGCCATTGACCCTGTCGGCTTTTCAAGCTCGTCCGGACAGGTGCACGTTACGGACCTGGACAACGACGGTCTGACTGATTTTCTGATGTGCGGGTCGACAAATACGCTCGCCCTGTTTCAAACGCCGGGACCTGGTCTCGAATACACCACGCTTGAGAAATGCAGCGCGCCTTCTGGCGAGCTTGCCAGCATTGCTTTATACGACTATGACGCCGACGGTGCGCGCGACATCATCATCGCCGGTGGCGACGGACGTCGGTTTCCAAGTACCAAAAGTAGCTTGTTGACCGTGCTGTTGACGAACCTGAAACCCTACGCAACACCCCGGTGAGCGACCGAAATCAGGTGCGAATAAAATGCCCGAGCTGGGCACCCGTTTGCGTACTTACAACGTCGATTCGTTTCCGGGGGGGGATTACAGAACACAGAGACATGAGTGCGATCCGTTAGGAGTCCGTTGTGAGACCTTGGAATTCGTTTTCGCCCCTGAAAATGGACCCTAAACTTATTCCACATCCTATACCTGGACCCCAGCGTACAACGACAACCCATGCCTCTGGTTTGCCAGCGGCAGCCTACGCAGCCCCGCGCCCCTTGACACCTGCCAGCGGTCGCGGTGAACTCTACACGCTATACTCCACAAACGATTGAGACGTTTACCTATCGACCTTCACTGCGAAAATTGCGGCGCAACGCTGGAGCCACGCATTGCAACCTCACGCGTCGTCGACTGTGAGCAGTGCGGTAGCACGTCGGTTCTGGTGGACGACGCATTCCGCCTCGCCGGAAAACAAGGCGTGTTTCACGTTGGGCCAAGCCTGATTGAAATCGGACGGGATATCAGGATTAGCGCCACGGTGTTAACGCCGGTCGGTCATTGCCAGTTCGACTACGGTCGCGGCGTGTGGGACGAATATTGGTGCATCGATCATTCAGGCAACGGCGCCTGGCTGAGCGTTGACGAGGGCGACTATGCGCTCGAGCGTCCCGTCGATTCGCCGAACGGCCAATTTTCGATTGGCGATGAGCATCAAATGGGTGACTACCTCTATCGCGCTGTCGAAATCGATTCAGCGCACTGCACCGCATTTCGAGGCGAGCTGCCGGAAGCCCTGGAGCTCGGCGAGCGTCACGACTACGTGGTGTTTGCCGGTAACAGTAATCGCATGGCGACACTGGAACGCTGGCCAAGTGGTCACAGCTGGACGCGCGGTCGATGGTACAGCGCCTGGGACATCAAAACGCGATGACCGATGCCAAGCTAACGACCCTTAACTGCACTCAGTGTGGCGCCGGCCTCACGGCGTATGGCGGTGGGCGGGTGCTGATCCACGTGTGCTCACACTGCGGCGCGACGCTGGATGCGCAGGACGATTACAAAGTGCTCAAACGTAATCGGGAATTGCCTCGGCCCAAATCGCCCTTTGAGCTCGGTGCCACCGGCAAGATAGACGACATCGAGTTTACGGTGATCGGCACGATTGCCTGGCTGGAGAGTCACTTAGGCATGAAGTGGCGCTGGGTTGATCACCAGATCTTTTCCCCGACGCATGGCTACGCCTGGCTAACGTGGGAGGACGGGCAAGCCGTGTTCACGCGCAAGGTTCGTGGTTTGGCCACACCCTCGTGGCTGACTGCGGCTTCGATCGAGCGGGCTGAGTTTCGGCCCAGTGTTGCGTTTGGCGGCAAGAACTATCGCTATTACTCCAGCGGTTTTAAAAAACCCACTTTTGTCGAAGGCGAGTTCAACTACTCAGCGGATCTCGACATGCAGCCCCATTATGTCTCATGTCTAAGTGGCCAAAACATGTTCACGATGGTGGGCAACGGTGATGAGCAAGAGTATGAAGACTCCCGGTTGGTCCCGCGTGAAGAGGCATTGGAAGCCTTTGGCGCAGACCCCGGTCAGTGGCCCGAATCGCGGAAAGTGCATCCGCTGCAGGCGTTCAAGCGGAGCGCTTCGGCTGCCTTCGCGCGCAACGGGTTGTTGGCCGGGGGCGTAGTTTCTTTGGTCATGGCGTTGGTGTTCGGGTCATTTGGCGATGACGTCGCGAAACAGAGTTTTCCAAGTTTGAGTGCGCTTGAGCCGATGCCGTTTGAAGTCACCAGTCAACATGGATTGGTGCAGATTGACATCAATACCAACATTTCGAACGGGTGGATTTCGCTGGAAGGTGAGGTGGTGGACGCCACGGATAATACTGTTGCGGCGTTTGAGGATGGCGCAGAATACTATTCGGGCCGCGACAGTGAAGGGCGCTGGTCAGAGGGATCGAAAAGGGTGCGTCTGCGCGTAGACCTGCCGCCCGGGCCTTACGTACTGAAACTGGGCGTGTCCGAAAACGTCGGCGACAAAAAATGGTCCGGCATACCTGCCACAAACGCGAGAGCATCCATTATTCAGGGCGTAGCACGTGTATATTGGTTGTGGGTGGTCACGGCGCTTCTTTTTGCAGGCGGCTTGGCCTTTCTGGCACAACGGCAGATTCACGATACCCGGCGGTGGTCCGGGAGCGACTGGACAGACTAGGACGACGACTAATGATGATTCGCGCACTGATAACTCTCGTGATCCTGGGTCTGGTGGTCGGGGCGGCGTCGTTGAGCTACATCGGCTACGGCGGTGAAAGCAAATCGGTCACTTCAACACGCGTAGGCTCTGCCGGCGGCGGCTATGTCCGCGCTGGCCGAGTAAAATAGTCCACCTGTAACAGGAGCACGAACATGGGCGCATTGGATAATTTGAATTTGGCCGAGATCATCTCGACCGTCGTTTACGCCCTGATCGGCGTCGGTCTGCTTGGGATAAGCTGGATTATTATCGAATGGATCACGCCGTTTTCACTGCGCCGAGAAATTGAAGAAGATCAAAACCTCGCCATTGCCGTGTTGATCGGCGCCCTGTTTCTCGCCATCGCCATCATTATCGCGGCGGTGATTCGCAGTTGACCCAAACGCCTGACCGGGTGGCGGTCTGGCTGCTGATCGCGACCTTTGTTGTCGCCGTTGCCGGGCTGATTTACGAGTTAATCGCCGGCACAGTCGCCAGCTACCTGCTGGGTGACAGCGTGACCCAGTTTTCGCTCGTCATCGGATTTTTCATGACCGCGATGGGACTGGGTGCCTGGGTATCCCGATTCGTACCGGCCGCCGAAAGTGGTTTCGCCTGGTCACAAACTGGTCTGGGCCTGATCGGCGGGTTCTCCGCGCCGATACTTTTTCTGGCCTTTGCCTACCTGAATCAGGTCAGCGCCATTTTGTTCACGGTCGTTATTGCCATTGGCGCGCTAGCCGGACTTGAGATCCCTCTGATTACTAGAATATTGAACGATCGTCAGGCGCTGAGTCACGTTTTGTCTTCAGTCCTGACCGCCGACTACGCCGGAGCGTTGGTCGCAGCGCTGCTGTTTCCGCTGGTGATTATCCCGCAGCTGGGACTGATGTCTGCGAGCCTGGCGTTCGGGATTTTGAATATGTTGGTCGCTGGTCTGACGCTCTGGATTTTCCGTGATCGCATCAGCTGGCTGTTGCGCAGCGTTTGGCTTGGCGGCCTGCTGGCGCTGGTCGCAGGATTAATTTGGTCTGACCGCATCGTGTCATTGGCGGATGCCGCTTTGTTTGAGGACGATGTCATCGTGTCGGAAGAGACGGCGTATCAGCGCATCGTTCTGACCCGCTTTGGTGAGCGCTATCGCCTGTTTTTGAACGGCGCGATTCAGTTCGACAGTCTGGACGAGCATCGTTATCACGAATCGCTGGTGCACCCTGCCATGGCGTTGGCGCCTTCGCGGGCGCACGTGCTGGTGCTGGGTGGCGGTGACGGGATGGCAGTTCGCGAGGTGTTGAAGTGGGAGAGTCTGGAATCGGTGACGCTGGTTGACCTGGACCCA
Source organism: Gammaproteobacteria bacterium (assembly GCA_045107005.1). Lineage (GTDB taxonomy): Bacteria > Pseudomonadota > Gammaproteobacteria > Steroidobacterales > JBCCMA01 > JBCCMA01. The sequence continues at coordinate 885 of JBGCFP010000005.1, read as the reverse complement.
CGCATGACCGAACTGTTCCGAGACCGTCCGCAGCTGGCCGAGCTAAACGATTCATCGTTGAGCGACCCACGCGTGCGTATCCTCAACGAAGACGCGTGGACGTTTTCGATGGAGAGCCGCGAGGCCTACGATGTCGTGATCCTGGATTTTCCGGATCCGCGCACACCGGCCATTTCCAAGTTGTACACGCGTGAATTCTACGCGCTGTTGGTAGAGCGACTTCGACCTACATCGATTGTCGTGACGCAGGCTGGGTCGCCGGTCTTTGCACGTCGGGCGTTTTGGTCCGTGACGGCGACGCTTGGCGCCGCACGCAATCCGTTCGCCTCTGGAAAGACGCTCAACACGTTGCCCTATCACGCGTACGTGCCCAGTTTTGGCGATTGGGGGTTTGTTATTGCAACGCCTGGACCTCTACCGATGATGCGCAACAACCTGCCCGACGGCTTGCGCTTTATGACGCCGGATATGTGGCCGGCGATGCAGGTATTCGCGCCCGACAGCGCGAAAATTACCGTGAGCCCGAACTCGATTCAGAACCACGAATTGATGCGTCACTATCGGGAAGGCTGGGCGAAGTGGTATGAGTAAACCGATGCGCGGACATCATCTTTTGATCGATCTGTTTGGCGCGAGCCGACTTGACGATGTTGACGGCGTCGAGCGTGCCATGCGCGACGCGGTTGCAGCGATCGGGGCGACTTTGCTGGGCATAGACCTGCATCGTTTTGGCGGCGGCGGAGGGGTGACCGGCGTGGCGACGTTGGCCGAAAGCCACATCAGCGTCCATACCTGGCCCGAGAGTGGATTCGCGGCCATCGACGTTTTCGTGTGTGGCGAACTGCGACCCGAGGCGGCGATTGACGTTTTTCGAGATGCATTCTC
>JBGCFP010000049.1:0-63584 GCA_045107005.1 Gammaproteobacteria bacterium | reverse complement strand
GCATCGCCGCCCACTGGAATCACGTCGTAGCCCAAACCCAGTTCGCGCAACAAGCCCGGTTGCGAAAACGCCAGTTTCTCCATTTCGGCTGGCGTGCGGAAGCTGATGACCTTGGTCACCCCAGCTTTTTTGAGCGCGGCCAAATCTGCCGCGGTGGGTTGCGGGCCGATAAAATACTGGCCGTCAATGGCGTGCGTCTTGTCGCTCAGGTAAGACGATGTGGGCGGTGTTTCTTGTGCCGCGGCGGGCGTCTGTGCGGTCGATGCACAACCCGCCAGCAGCAACGCCGCGGCGCTAACGATGCACGGTTTCATTTACGGTTCTCCGGTGGCTATGCTCGACGAGCACTGAGCCTGAAATTTTACGCTATGGGGTTGGCGCGCGCTCGTTCTCTTCCAACGGACTGGCCAAGGGCCCCTCGCGCAAGGGCGTGTTCGGGACGTCTTCGGTTTCCGCGCACTCGCCCAGGCGTGCCACCATGGCGCCATAACGGCGTGCGAACGGCGCCGCGCTGATGCCGTGCAGCAACACACTCAACGCCACCGTGACCACCGTTACCGACAGCAAGCGCGATTCGTGCAGCATGCCGGCTTCCTCAAGAATCACCAGCAAAAACAAAATGGACGCCAGGCCGCGTGGCCCAAACCAGCCGAGGAACAGCGCGGTGGGCAGTCTTACACCGGTACCGAGCAGGGATAACCAGACCGGCAGCATGCGCAGGACGCTGAGACTCAGCAGCGCGTAGAGCAAGGTCGCGCCGTCCACGTGGACCAAGCCCTCGGGCAACAGTACCGCACCGAACACCAGGAACGTGACAAGCGTCAGCAGCTGCCCTTCGCTTTCCATGAATTCAAACAGGAACTCGCAGTCGTGGCGCACCACGTTGCCAAACGCGATGCCGCCGACAAACGCCGCAATAAACCCGTTGCCCCCGACCATCTCAGCCAGCGCGAAACACAACGCGATGAGCGCCAGAACGGCGAGACCTTGCGCGGCGGTACCGATGTAGCCGCGCTCGATGGCGGTATCAATAATGCGTGCGCCGCCCGCACCGACCAGCCCGCCCACCAGCGGCCCGAGAATTAATTGAGCGGCGACAAACGCCCCCCAGCCGCCGGCGCCGTGCGGTCCGTGATGGGCCCCTGCCATGGCGGCGAACAGCAGTACCGCGGGCAAAGCAATTCCATCGTTCAAACCGCTTTCCACATTGACCGCCTGACGGATGCGCACGGGCACGTGGCGCGAGGTAACGACCGCCTGGCCCAGAGCGGCATCAGTGGGCGCCAAAATGGCGGCTAACATCGTGGCTTCAAATACGCCGAGATTGGGAAAGAGAGTCATGGCGGCAACGCTGCCAGCAACGATGGTAAGCGGCAGTGCGATGAGCAACATCCGTGTGGGCAGGGAGTGGTCGCGCCGCAGTACCTTCAGGTCAATGCGCGCGGCATCGGCGAACAGTACGAGGATCAACGTGATCTCGGCAAGCAGATGGATTCCGTCGCGGCCCGGGTTGACCATGGCGACGCCAAAGCCACCGTCACCAATGGCAAACCCGAAGGCAACGAAAATGAGGGGCGGGGTGAGTACGCTGCCGTCGAGGCGTTTTGAGACCAGCGCGAACAGCAGCAGCCCCAGTGCAACAGTGGCAACGGTGGTCAGGTCCACGGCAGGTTTTCTCGTCCCATGCCGGGGACCTTAACACTATCGTTAGCGATAGATCTTCACGGCGAGAGCCAGCTGGCTCCCGCCGCGACAGTGGTCAATCGGCGCTGCGAGCAAACTCTGGATAGGCTTCGATGCCGCACTCGTGTACGTCGACGCCGTTGTACTCCTCTTCCTCGGAGACTCGAATGCCCAGCGTTTTCTTGATGATGAACCACACGGCAAAGCTGACGATAAACGTCCAGCCGACAATGGCGCCAACGCCCATCAGCTGGGCGCCAAAACCGCCGTCGCCGTTGCTCAGCGGTACCGCCAGCAAGCCCCAGATTCCGACCACGCCGTGAACGGAAATGGCGCCGACCGGATCGTCAATGCGCAGCTTGTCGAACATGACGATGGATCCGACAACGAGCAAGCCGCCGATTGCGCCGACCATGGTCGCAAACATCGGTGACGGTGCCAGCGGCTCGGCGGTGATAGCGACCAGCCCAGCCAGCGCGCCGTTGAGCGCCATGGTCAGATCGGCTTTACCGAACCAGAGGCGTGCCAGCAGCAGCGATGCGACAAGACCACCTGCGGCCGCCATGTTCGTGTTGACGAATACCAGTGCAACCGCGTTGGCTTCACCGACGTCGGACACTTTGAGCTCTGATCCGCCGTTAAAGCCGAACCAGCCGAGCCACAGAATCAAGGTACCGAGCGCCGCGAGCGGCATGTTGCAGCCCGGGATCGCGTTGATCGAACCGTCCTTGCCGTATTTGCCTTTGCGTGCGCCCAGCAGAATGACGCCAGCCAGAGCGGCCGTGGCACCACACAGATGCACCGTGCCGGATCCCGCGAAGTCCAGGTAGCCGGCGGCTTTCAAAAAGCCGCCGCCCCAGTTCCAAAAACCTTGTACCGGGTAAATCAAACCGGTCAGGAAAACCGCGAAGATCAGGAACGACCACAGTTTCATCCGTTCGGCGACGGCACCGGACACGATGGACATGGCCGTAGCCACAAACACCACCTGAAAGAAGAAGTCGGACAGGTTCGAGTAATAACTGTCACCGGCCAGAACGGTCGCGACGTCGTTGTCGGCCGTACCCAGCATGCCTGTACCGATCGTTCCGAGGCTCTGAAAGATGCCACCTTCGAAATCGAGTGGGTACATGATGGTGTAGCCCATTAACATGAACATGATGCAGGCAATCGAATAGAGCCCAACGTTCTTGGTCAGAATCTCAGCGGTGTTTTTGGCCCGCACCAAGCCGGCTTCGAGCATCGTGAAACCAGCGGCCATCCACATGACCAGTGCTCCCATGACCAAAAAATAAAATGTGTCGAGTGCGTAGGCGAGTTCGGTCACGCGTCCGCTGACAGTTGCTAATTCTTCCACCGGTAGGCTCCTAAAATGTCTTGTTTGTTATCGAAAAAGTTGATGAAAAGTAGGGGTGATGCCTAGACGGCTTCGGCGCCGGTCTCACCGGTACGGATGCGAACCGCTTGCTCGAGCGGCCCGACGAAAATCTTGCCGTCGCCGATCTTGCCGGTGTGAGCCGACTTGGCGATGGCTTCGACCACCTGTTCGACCATCTCATCGCTGACAGCCAGCTCGATCTTCGCTTTGGGCAAGAAATCAACGACGTACTCCGCGCCGCGATACAGCTCGGTATGACCGCGCTGCCGACCAAAGCCGCGCACTTCGGTGACGGTTATGCCCGCGACGCCGACCTCTGCAACGGCCTCGCGCACGTCGTCGAGCTTGAAGGGTTTCACGATGGCCGTGATCATTTTCATGTGGACTTTTCCTGTGTTGTTGGCGGCAATGCCAATCCACTAAGCAGGTTTCATGCCAGTTCCGACAGACCGGGATTGCAGCGATCGGCGAACCAATGCGCACCAAGAGAGTGCGATTTTTCCGGCCGCTTGCATCGTCGCGGGGCATTAGACCAAATCCAGGGTATTGCGCGTTTTGTTGTCACCCCGAAACTGTGCATATACCGGCTTTCGTAGATAAAAATCAGACTTGCAACGGCGTTGGTCGATCTCACAAACAAGAATAAGAACAGGGCAGGGGGACGGGGCTTGGCTCCACACCACTTAATCTCACGCGGCGCGCTGAAGGCCCGGCAAGCACGGCTCGCCAACCGCCGGTGTTTCCGGTGAGCGGGGCAGCATCGGCTTCGCGGTCTATGGCAACGACATTGGCGAAACCGAGCGGCGCGATCAAAGCGCACAGCTGGATTCGTGGCTGACCGGGGATGCCCGGATGGAAGTCTCATTTCCCGGGGACAGCGCGCTAGCGGTTGGTGCGAGCAATCTGTTTGACGAAGACGCGCCGGTCCGAAGCGCGTCGAACAACCCGTTTTACTTCAACACGTTGCACAATCCTCGCGGGGTCGTGCCTGATATTCGCTATCGACACGAGTTGTAATACGCAACGGCCCCCCGCCTGCTATGATGCGCGCCGGTTACATTGATAGCGAAATTTGATTATGAGCGACAGCGTACAACTTCTGGGCGTGAGCAACGCCATCGTGGACGTGTTGGCCACGGTCAGCCACGAGTTTATTGAGGAACTGGGTTGTGTGCCTGGCTCCATGAACCTGATCGATGCCGACCAGGCCACGGCGATTTACGAGTCGATGGGTCCGGCAACAGAGCGCTCCGGCGGCTCAGTCGCCAATACCGTCGCGGCGTTCGCGAATCTGGGCGGCCGCGCGGCGTACATTGGTCGCGTCAACGACGATCAGCTCGGTGAAGTGTTCGCCCATGACATGAAAGCGCTGGGAGTCGATATGCGCCTGCCGCCGCGCGCCGCTGAAGCCGCCACAGCGCGCTGCTACGTAATGGTGACGCCAGACGGCCAACGCACGATGCACACCTATCTGGGCGCCTGCCTCGAACTGCACACCGACGACATTACCGAAGGCAGCGTTGGCGTCCCGCAGGTGGTCTTCTTCGAAGGTTACCTGCTCGATGCGCCCCACGGCCCGGCGCTGATCGATAAAGCAATCGAAATTGCCAAGGATCACGGCAGCGAAGTGGCGTTGTCGTTGTCCGATTCGTTTTGCGTCGAGCGTCACCGCGACAGGTATCTGGAGCTGGTGAACAACAGCGTCGATATTGTCATTGCGGATGACAGTGAAGTGAAGATGTTGTTTGGTACCGACGATCTGGCGAGCGCGCTGGACGCCGCCGCCGATTTTGGTAACTTGTTTGCCGTGACCAAAGCGGCCGAAGGGTCGGTGATCGTGCGCGGAAGCGAGCGCATCGAGATCAGCGCCGATCCGGTTGAAAAAGTGATCGACAGCACCGGCGCGGGCGATGCGTACGCCGCGGGCTTTCTCTACGGTTACGCGCAAGACAAACCGCTGCGTTCGTGCGGCCGCCTGGGCTCATGGTGTGGCGCGCAAGCGGTGCAGCAGCTCGGCGCGCGGTTTGAAAGCGAGAATTTGACGCACAAAGACCTGTCATAAAAAAGGGTCGGGCTGAGTTTCTCTAAAACTCAGCCCGACCCTTTTTCGGTTTCGCTGGCAACCAGTGCGTTACATGTTGCAGTCGTTCGTCAGGCCAGATGGGCCCGGGGCGCTGAAGAACAGTGTACGTAACAGACCCAGATCGGCCACGTTCACAACGCCATCCTCATTGAAATCGGCGGCTGAACCCGCACCGAAAAACAACGTCCGGAAGATCCCCAGATCCGCGGCGTTGGTCGCGCAATCGTTCGACAAATCGCCGTCGCACGCGTTGCCAAACTGATCCCCATCGGCGTCGGTCTGCATTGGGTTTGAAACCGTACGACAGTTGTCGAGCAGATCGGGCACGCCGTCACTGTCGCTGTCATCGGTTAGATTCGCCGCTACGAAATCGTCAAAAGCACTCTGCAGCAGATCGATTGGTTCGGTGATGCTGTTCGGCGCACGTTCATCGAGGCGCATGAACTCGTTGTCGAGCGCGTCGTCTGCTCGCGTCACGCTGATGTACGCCGACAGCGATGACGTCTGCGGGCAACGCTGGTCAGCCATTGGTTCCTTGGCCCCTGTAACGCCGCCATCAGTTTTTCGCCCAGCCAGCCGTCGGTGTTGAGAAACGCGGTTTCCATCTGCAGGATGATGTCTTCGCCCGACAGGATGTTGCCGGCGATCGCGTAGTTGTCGCCGTCCACACCGCCAGCAAACGCAAAATTGTCAGCGCCCGAAAACGTCACGCTGTGATCGAATGCGTTGTCACCCAGATCAACAATCAAATACTGGCGCGACTGAGGGTCGTTGTTTACGTCATTGGCGAGCAGGAAATCAAGCGTTTCCTGCGCGCTGTCGCCCATCAACAATCGTTCACGGCCATTGAGAAGATTGGGTACGGACGCAAACGACTGCGCGTTGATCGCACCTTGTCCCGGCGCGAACCGCGAAGCGAAGAACCCCAGGTCGATGTTGCTGACACAAGTTGCCATGGCGCTGCCCACCTCACGAGTGTTCGGATCGAACGCAACAATGGAAAACGTGGCGTGTGCGGCGGCGCTTGCGATTAAAGCCGAAGCCACGAGGGCAATCCGGCAAGTCGTTAGAAACTGATTCATGGTTGAGTCCTTAAGCGGCGTCGATCAGACGCATGTGCAGGGCCAGACGGATCATGTCATCGAGCGAGCTTTGACGCTCGTCGGTGGAAAGCGCGGCACCGGTGCGGATGTGATCGCTGACGGTCACGACGGCGAGCGCCTTGGCGCCTAACTCGGCGGCAACGCCGTAGAGCCCGGCCGCTTCCATTTCGACGCCGAGCACGCCGTATTTGTCCATGACGTCAAACATGTCGGGGTCAGGCGTGTAAAACAAATCCGCGGAAAACAGATTGCCGACCTGTGTTTTGAGGCCCAGACCGCTGGCGGCGGCGACCGCGCGGGCCAGCATCGAATAATCGGCGATGGCTGCGAAGTCGTAGTTCTTGAAACGTATTCGGTTGACGTTGGAGTCGGTGCACGCGCCCATGCCGATGACCACATCGCGCAGTCTCGCGTCTTTGGCCAGTGCTCCGCAGCTGCCGATGCGCAAAATTTCCTTGACGCCGTAGCACTGGATCAACTCGGTCGCGTAAATGGACGCTGACGGAATACCCATGCCGCTGCCGACGACGGAAACCGGCCGACCCTCATAGGTGCCGGTGTAGCCCAACATGTTGCGCACGTTGGTAACTTCGACCGCGTTGTCGAGAAATTCTTCGGCAATGTACCGGGCGCGCAACGGATCGCCGGGCATCATGACAAATTGGGCAAACGCGTCCGGGTCAGCGTTGAAGTGTTTTGGCTGCATTATAAAAAGCTCTTGCCGTAATCGAGAGGTTCAAGTTTAAAGTGAGTGGCGAGCGACTGTCCGATATCCGCAAACGTCTCACGCTCTCCCAGTGAGCCTGCCTTGACCTGCGGCCCACAGCACAACACGGGGATGTGCTCGCGCGTGTGGTCGCTGCCCGGCCAGGTCGGGTCACAGCCGTGGTCGGCGGTCAGGATCATTACGTCGTCATCGGCCATCGTATCGATCAGTTCAGGCAGACGCGCGTCAAAATACTCGAGCGCGCGGGCATAGCCGTCAACGTCGCGACGATGACCGTACGCCGAATCGAAATCCACGAAGTTCGTGAACACCAGTGACTGATCGTTGGCTTCACGCATCGCGAGCTTGGTCGCGTCGACCAGTGCTTCGAGACCGGTGGCTTTCACCTTTTTCGTAATGCCACGCTGCGCGTAGATATCGGCAATTTTTCCGATGCTGATCACTTCACCGCCGTTGTCGGTCAGGTGGTCAAGCAACGTGGGAGCGGGTGGCGGTACCGAGAAGTCACGCCGGTTCCCCGTGCGCTCGAAGGCGCCAGCTTTGTCGCCGATAAACGGCCGGGCAATCACGCGACCAACGTTGTACGGGTCAAGCAACTCGCGCGCGACGCGCGAAATGTCGAGCAGGCGTTCCAGGCCAAAGGTCTGTTCGTGCGCGGCGATCTGAAAAACGCTGTCGGCCGACGTATAGACAATCGGCTTGCCGGTGCGCATGTGCTCCTCGCCGAGCTTGTCGAGGATCACCGTGCCCGAAGAGTGACAGTTGCCCAGCACGCCTTGCAGCGAGCAGCGTTCGATCCACGGGCGCAGAATGTCGTCACTGAACGACCGTTCGCGATCGGTGAAATAGTGCCAGTCAAACAACACCGGCACACCGGCAATTTCCCAGTGGCCGCTGGACGTGTCTTTACCGCTGCTCAATTCCCGCGCGTGGCCGTAAGCACCGCTCGGCGTCATGTCGGTCGCGCAGCCGTCCGGGTAGGTACCGCGGCTTTGTTTGGCGGCGTGCATCAACCCCAGGCGCGTGAGATTGGGCAGCTTCAGCGGGCCGCTACGCCCTTGATTGGCCCGCTCACTGGCACAGCGCTCGGCAATATGCCCCAGCGTGTCCGCACCTACATCGTTGAATTTGCTGGCATCAGCAGAAGCGCCAATGCCGAAGGAATCTAAAACCAGAAGAGTTGCTTTAGCCATGCCCCATTGTATAACGGAACGAGGCGCAATGACTTACTGCCCCCTGCCGCGGCGAGGGGGCAGCACCGGATTTTTAGTCGAAACGCATCGATGCCTGGATGCCCCAGACGCGCGGTTCGTTAACAAAGCCGGTCAGGTTGTTGAAGTCGATGCCGCCGGTTAGTGATTCATCGTCGGTGATGTTGCGGCCGAACAGCGCCACGTCCCATTTGCCGTCGTTGCTCGCATAGCCCACGCGCAGACCCCCTTCAAGCAGATCGTCGTCATTAAACGATACTGATTCGTACAGGAAGAAATTCACTTCGCTGCGATAGGCCCAGTCGGTCAGCGCAAAAAATTCGCCGTGATCGCCCCAGGGCTGGCTGTATCGAGCCGTAAAGTTGGCAATCCACTCGGGCGCCTGGGGCAACGAGTTGCCGTCGATAATCGCGCGTCCGTCCGCGTTAAGCGGGTCGGTGGGGTTACACGGCGAGCCGCATACCGGCACCGAGATATTCGGATCGTCGATTTCAGTATTGTTGTAGCTCAAGCCAGCGGTCAGATAGAGGTTGTCATTCACGGCGAGCTCGGCGTCGAGCTCGAAACCGTAGCCGTTCGTCGTATCCGCATTGATGAGGCTGGCGGTGTTGGCCGCGCCACCGACCGCGGTGAGCTGCTGGTCGTCGAGCACATAGCTGAAGATCGCGCCGTTCAATCGCAGGCGATTGTCCAGCAGCTGTGACTTCATGCCCACTTCAATGGACGTATTGGTCTCGCTGTCGGCGATGGTGATGTCGTTACCGAACAGCGTGCGACCCTGCACGCTCGGCGCGCGAAAGCCGCGAGCGACGCGGCTGTAAAAACTGACGTCATCCGACGCGCTGAACGTAAGACTCAAGTCCCAGCTCACTTCTGAATCGTCCGGGTTGACCGTTTGCGGTGCCAGCGGCCCGATGAAGCTGAACGGACGTGAGGCGACAAACTCTTTCTCGGTGTCCGAAAAGCGCACGCCGCCCGACGCCGCCCACTGGTCGCTGAACTCGTAACTCAAGTGGCCGAACACGCCGAAATCAGAGGTCTCTTGCTGCTGCAGCGCCAGACCACCGGTGGACAGGCCGGTTTCATCCAGCGCCCGCTGGCGGATCGCCAGTTCTTCTTCAAAGAAAAACACGCCGGTTTGCCAGAACAGACCGCTCGACGTGTCGCCCGATAAACGCAGTTCCTGCGTGAATTGCTCGACGTCCGTTTCGCTGCCGGTGACGGATTGAAACGGGATAAAGCCCGGGCCGTCGCCGGTGCCACCGTCGATATCCCCCACTGAGATCGGCAGGTAGACGTCTTCGTAAGCGGTGATCGACGTGACACTCATGCCGTTGGCAAAATCGTAGGTGAGCTTCGCAACGCCGCCCAGTGATTCGAGCTCCTGATCATTGAGCCCGTTGGTCTGAACGCGCTCGCGATCGTAATCGTCGCTGAAGTCGTTACTGCCCTCGCGAATGATGTTGGCGCGAAACACGCGAGCGGTGCCGTCAAGGTCTCGGCTATGCACATTGAACAAGGCGTTGAACTGGTCGCTCGGTTGCCACAAGAGCTGCACGCGCGCGGCAAACTCATCGTAGCCTTCGGTGTCTTCTGCCGGCCCGATGTTCTCGACGTAGTCATCGCGACTCTGAATCAGCACCGAGGCGCGAGCGGACAGCGTGTCGGTGATCGGGCCGCCAATGGCGCCTTCAATATCCACCTGTTCAAAACTGCCGACGCTACCGCTGATGTAGCCGTCGAGTTCCTGGGTGGGTTTGCGCGAATCAATCTTGATGATGCCGGCGGGTGAGTTACGACCAAACAACGTACCTTGCGGCCCGCGCAGAACCTCGACACGATCTATGTCGAACATTGGAAAGCCCTTCACAAAGGGGTTCTCAAGGACCACGTCATCGTAAACCAGAGAAACGGGTTGGGACGCGTTGCCGTCAAAATCGGTGTTGCCGAGACCGCGGATGTAAAACCGGGGGAACGTGCGGCCAAACGAGGATTCGATCAGCAGACTTGGAATTCGCGCGGACAGAGAACGAATATCAGCGCCGGCGGAAGTAATAACGTCCAGGTTTTCACCGGACAGGGTTGTGACCGACAGCGGCACATCCTGAATGTTCTGCTCACGTTTTTGTGCGGTGACGAGCACTTCTTCGAGCGTGCCGGTCTGTTGCGCCTGGGCGCCGATAGCGCTCGCCGTCAGCGCGGCTGCAGCAGCGAATAAGACGGATCGTTGGTGGTATTTCCCTGGCACGTTAGTGTCTCCCTGATTGGCTGATAACCGGCGTAGCATATGGTAGTACAGCGGGTGCCATGCGTACATCGGTGATGGGCAAGCGAAGCGAAACTGGTATGCTTTGTCTGGCATGAACAGTCCCTACAAAAACGCCCGCAAGGTGGTGATCGGTGTGGTGGGTATTACCATCGTAATCATCGGCCTCGCTCTGCTGGTTCTGCCCGGACCGGGCATCCTGATGGTGGCCGCGGGCTTGGCCTTGCTGGCACTGGAATTCGCGTGGGCCAGAGTGTGGCTTGCCAAGGTGCGTCGGGGAATTAGCGATGTTGCCCAGCGTCAGCGCAGCCGCAACCGCGGTCGCGGATAGCGCCGCCTCCACGGCTAGAACGGGGTACAGCGCGTAACGCTGTCGCCGAAACGACCTAGGGAAAGCCCCAAACGCTGCGCCTTGCGCGTCTTGCTAGTCTGATCGTCCTACAATCAACGGGGCGAACTCATGACAGTCCAAGCACCCATTGGCATCGCCGCGCAGACGCCCAAACTCGTCGCGTTGGCGGGCCCCACGACCAGTGCAGAGATCGAGGTTGCACGGCAGGCGCTCGAGCGCATCTTTCAAAACGGCAGCAGCGCGACGCTGACGGGCGCTGGCGTCGGCACATCAGCGAGCGCTACCGCCGGGAGTCGAGCGGTTGGCGTCCTGGTGCAGGGCTTGGGCTTGGCCGTCTCCACATTCAGTATCTGGAATGCGTTGGCGAAACCCGCGGGTATCCCGGCGCTCGAAGAGACTCTGATGGTGAACGGTGTTGAAGGGTTCTTCGACCGGTTGCATCAAATGACGGCGGACGAAGGTGGCAATCCTCAGGCCGTCGATGCGCTCGAAAGTACCGTCATGGGTTTTCTCGAACAGGGACGCGTTCACTCTGCTGGTGTGATTCTCGGCGAGACGTTCGCCAAATTGCAGGAAGGGGGTCTCATTTCCGAGGGACGTAACCCCGTCGAACTGGGCATGAGTACCGCGCTGCGTTACGCGCAGCAAAACCCATCGGTGCTGCAGACCAACCTGGTGCCCGCCACGCCCGCCAATCGACCTGATACGGTGGTCGCCCCGGCGCTACCTTCCGCACCTCAGACACCCGCGCTGACGGCTGAGCTGCAGTCGCTGCGTGACGACATCAAGCGCGGCGATTTCGCCAACAGCGCGGCGGATCTTGACGCCGGCCAGTCCGAACTGAACGCTCTGGTCAATCGCTCAAACGGCTTTATCGAACGCGGTGAGCCCACGATCAATCAGAGTCAAATTGATGTCGCACAGACAGAACTGACGTTCCGCCGATACGATTCAGTCCTCTCGCAGTACGACCGCAACGCCATCAGCGGTGGTCCGTTGCCCAACGCCGAGGATTTCACTTCCTACATGGAAGCGATTCGCGACTTCGATGCCGACGTGGAGAGCCAATACAAAATTGAAGGGTTCGACGACGCCAGTCTCAACGTAGTGGAGAACAGAGTGAACGCGGCCATTGGGTTGCGCGCGGACTTCGGGCAATTCATGGACCAGGCAACGTCCGGGCAGTTTGCCAATAGCGCCGAGAGCTACGCCGACGGTGTCGCGCAGTTGGAATCCCTGCGGCTCGAATCAAACGGTTTGCAAAGTACTCAGGGCATCACCGGCATTGACCAGAGCGGCTACGACAACGCCGTATTGCAATTGGAAGGTCGGCGCGCCAACTCGATGCTGGCGCAAACGTTGCGCGACATCGATGCTGGACGCACGGTGGACATCAATCAGTTTGGCGCGTTAGTGGAGCGCGCCCAGAGCATCGATAGTGCGTTTGCCGCGCAGTTCGGCGAGCCGCTCTTCGCCGGTGGCGGTGTGGGCGTCTATCGCGATGCCCTGAACAACCTGCAGGCGAGCCTGAACGAGCAGCACGCTGCCGAAGTCGCCGGGGAAGTGGAGCTCGAGACGCTGCCCGATCCGATCCTATTGCCGGGCGGCAACGATTTGACCCGGGTTGGTCAGGAGTATGGTGTTTCGCCTCACGACATCGCGCGCGTGATGGAGCAGAACCCGGGCATGTCGGCGGAGCAGGCCGCGCAATACATCAAAGGCTTGCTGCTTTCGAGCCCCACCGGTGGCAACGCCGCCAACCCGCCGCTGCCACCGTCGAACGGCACGGGCTCGACGGCCACCGGCACCGGAGATGCAGACGGCAGCGACAGCCCGCGCCAGCTTGAGGCTCAGGACCTGGGTTTTGCAACCCGTGAGGATCCCAACGGTACAACGGTCGTCATCAACGATTACGTTGGCCCTAACGCCGACGTTGCGCGTGCCGCAGACGCCGCCGATGGGTACGAATTAACGGACTCCTACGACATGCAGACCGGACAGTACACCATCCAGATTCGATCCAGCCAGACGGGCGAAGTACTGGGTGAGGTGCAAAACGCTCGACTGGCCAACGCCGGCGATCGCTTCGCCGCGGTGGTTGAATTCAATGCTGACAAACTCTTCGGCGACAATCAGGCCGTGCGCAATAACTACATCCAAACCTGGCGGAATGTTATTCGTATGGTGATGGAGCCGGGCAATCTCGAGCACAACAAGTTGCCCAATCGCGCAGGCGCCGAGGGCTTGTCACGCCTGCTTGAGGCGCAGCAAAACGAGCGCATCCGCACCGATCGTGAAGGCGCAGGTGTCGAGCTGATTCTGCCCGAAGGCAGTTTGCCCGAAGCGCAGGGCATTCCCGGTGTGACGTTTGAACCACCGGGGCAGGCGCCGTCGATGCCCTAGACCTACAGGGGGGAGTCGGGTTTGAACTTGGCGGGGCGCTTTTCGCGCACCGCCTCCAAGCCCTCGCGGATGTCGTCCTGGCGAAAACCCATGAATTCCAGCGCCAGAGATGCGTCGAACGCCGGCCCGGCGCTGCGCAACCAGTTGTTCAGCGCGTACTTTGTCCAGCGAATGGCGCTGTGACTTGAGCGCGCCAGTTTTTGCGCAACCGCTGTGGCCTTTGGCAGCAGCTCGTCGTTGTCGACGCACAGTGAAACCAGACCGATGCGCTCCGCTTCTTCGCCGTTTAGCGCGTCGTTGGTGAGCAGGTGGTATTTGGCTTTAGCCATACCACACAGCAGCGGCCAGACGATGACCGCGTGATCACCGGCAGCCACGCCAAGACTCGTGTGACCATCCAGAATTTTCGCGTTTTTGGCCGCAATCGATACGTCGGCGAGCAGAGCGACCGCAAGGCCGGCGCCAACGGCCGGGCCGTGAATCGCGGACACGATCGGTTTGGAGCAGTTGATCAGGTTGTAAACCAGATCTCGCGCTTCTTTCCACACGCGTGCAAGCGTATCGGCGTCATTGATCATGTCTTCAATCAGGGCAAAATCGCCGCCCGATGAAAACCCTCGACCTTCGCCGCGCACCAGTACGCAATTGACGCTCGTGTCGCCGTCAATTTCACGCCAGACGTAGGCTAAATCGCGGTGCATGTTGGCATCGGCCGCGTTGAGGCTTGCGTGCTTGGACAACACGATTTCGAGTATGCCCTCACCCTGGTCGTTGAACTGCAGCGAACTGAACGCGTCGCGATACTGGTCGAGATTCAAATCGCCCATCAGACGCGCTCAATAATCGTCGCCACACCTTGGCCGACGCCTACGCACATCGTGCACAGCGCGTAGCGACCGCCCGTGGCGCGCAGCTGGTAGGCGGCCGTTGCGATCAATCGTGCACCGGACATGCCGAGCGGATGGCCAAGGGCGATTGCGCCCCCGTTCGGGTTCACGTGCTGGGCGTCATCCGGCAGGTTCAATTCGCGCAAACATGCCAGAGATTGAGAGGCGAACGCTTCGTTGAGTTCAATGACGTCCATTTGCTCAATGGTCAGGCTCGCCTGGCGCAGCGCCTTGAGCGTTGCCGGCACCGGTCCGATACCCATGATGGCGGGTTCGACGCCTGTGCTCGCCGACGTGACGATGCGCGCGATGGGCGTCAAGCCGTGATCGTCGGCCGCTTTTTCGTCGGCCAGCAACACCGCGCACGCGCCGTCGTTGATGCCCGACGCGTTGCCGGCGGTTACTGTGCCACCGGTCCGAAACGGAGCGCGCAATTTCGCCAGTTTCTCGAGTGAGGTGTCGCCGCGAGGGTGTTCGTCTCGCTCGACGATTAGTGGGTCGCCACGGCGCTGCGCGATGCTCACGGGCATGATTTCGTCAGCGAAGAACCCGCGCTCGATGGCCGCTGCAGCCTTGTGTTGCGAGCGCAGCGCAAACGCATCCTGATCTTCGCGACTGACGCCAAATTTCTCGGCCACGTTCTCAGCGGTCTCAGGCATCGAGTCGATGCCGTACTGCGCCTTGAGCAACGTATTGACAAAACGCCAGCCCATGGTGGTGTCGAACATTTGCACGTTGCGACTAAACGCCGCGTCCGATTTGCTCATGACGAACGGCGACCGTGACATCGACTCAACGCCGCCGGCAATGATGACCTTCGCTTCGCCGCAGCGAATTGCCCGTGCGCCGTTGCTCACCGCATCCATGCCCGACGCGCACAGGCGATTCAGCGTCATCGCACTGACGCCCACCGGCAGCCCGGCAAGCAACGTGGCCATACGCGCTACGTTGCGGTTGTCTTCACCGGCCTGGTTGGCACAGCCAATGATGACATCGTCGATGGCCGATGGGTCCAGTTTGCTTTGGCGCTCGCACAGTTGGCCAATGGGCAGTGCAGCGAGATCATCGGCGCGCACGCTCGACAGACCGCCGCCGTAGCGGCCAATCGGTGTACGCACGCCGTCGCAAATAAAGGCTTCGTTCATTTGGCGGACTCCATTTTTTCCTGATCCCATTGATTGAAAGTCTTGTTTTCGGTCGCCAGCTGTTCGAGTAGTTGAGGCATCGGCCACCACTGCTCGCCATCACGTGCAGCGTGTTCGCGAACGCGCGCGACGATAACGTCGAGCCCCTGATCATCGGCGAAGCGCATCGGTCCGCCGCGGTAGCGCGGAAAGCCGTAGCCGTTAGCCCAGATGACATCGATATCGCTGGCGCGCATTGCGATGCCGTTCTCCAGCAGTTTCGCACCTTCGCAGATCAGCGCGTCGATGCAGCGCTCAACGATCTGCTCTTCGGTGAATTCACGCTGCGCGACGCCGAGGCGTTTCGCCTCAGTGTGAATCATCGTGCGCACCGTGGCGTCGGACAACGGTTTGCGTGACCCTTCGTCGTAGCGAAACATGCCCGCTCCGGTTTTCTGGCCGAATCGACCCTGCTCGGCGAGCAGGTCGGCGACGCGATAGTAGCGCGGATCGGACGGCTTTTCGGTGCGCGCTTGACGCACCTTGTAGCCGACGTCCAGACCGGCAAGATCGCCCACGGCGTTAGGGCCCATCGCCATTCCCCAGTTGGTCAGCGCCCGATCAATGAACATTGGATCGGCCCCTTCGAGGAGCATCAGTTGGTTCTCGCGGGCATAGCCATACAGCATGCGATTGCCGACAAAACCGAAGTCATTGCCGACCACCACGCCGAGCTTGCCGACCTGCTTGGCAAACGCGAGCGAGCTGGCCATCACCTCATCGCTGGTCGCGGCGCCGCGCACAATCTCGAGCAGACGCATCACGTTTGCGGGGCTGAAAAAATGCAGGCCGATGACGTCAGTGGGGCGTGTGGTTGACCGAGCAATACGATCGACGTCGAGCGTCGACGTGTTGGTGGCCAAAATCGCACCGGCTTTGCACACGCGATCCAGAGCGCCAAACACCTCTTCCTTGACGTCCATGCTTTCATAGACCGCTTCAATCACCACGTCAGCGTCGCCCAGCGCGTCGTAGTCGCTGCTCGTGGTCAGGAGCTCCAGACGCGAATCGCGCAGGGCCTGGGTTAATCGGCCACGAGCGACCTGTTTGTCCAGCAAGCCCTCAATGGTCTTGCGGCCGTGTTTCAACCCGTTGGCGGAGCTGTCGAGCATCGTTACCGGCAGGTTCGCGTTCATGCACGACAAAGCGATGCCGGCGCCCATGGTGCCGGCGCCGATAACGCCAACGGCTCCGACTGGGCGCACGGGCGTGCGTTTGTTGATGCCCGGTACTTTGGACGCGCTGCGCTCAGCGAAAAACAGATGACGCATGGCCCCGGACTGACTGGACGCCATGCAGGCGTCAAACATCGCGCGCTCAACGGCCACGCCATCGTCAAAGGATTTGCTGACCGCCGCTTCGACGCAGCTGACGATGCGCGGCGGCGCTTCATAGCCGCGCTGGCGCTTCGCGATCTTTGCCCGTGCTTGTTCAAAGACCTCAGGGTCGGGTCTCGCCACATCCTGGTCGCGGGCGCGGCGCAGCGGCGCGTCGTCGCGCAACAGTTCGCGGGTGAACGTCAGCGCGCTGGCGCGCAGTTCGCCCTGGGTGACTCGATCTACAATGCCGACGTCCAGCGCCTCACCGGCGCCGATGGGTTTGCCGTCGAGCATCATGCTCAACGCTTTCTTCGCACCGGCCAGTCGCGGCAGTCTCTGCGTGCCCCCGGCGCCCGGCAGCAAGCCCAGCAGTACTTCAGGCAGACCGACCTTGGCGTGCGCATCTGCGATACGATAGTGGCAGGACAGCGCCGTCTCCAGCCCGCCTCCGAGCGCCGTTCCGTGGAGCGCGGCGACGGTGAGCAACGGGTTATCGTCAATCACGTTCAGCATCTGCGGCAGCCAAGGGTCTTTCGGCGGCTGACCGAATTCGCGAATGTCGGCGCCAGCCATAAACGTGCGTCCAGCGCAGATCAGAAGGATCGCCCGGGCGCCGCTGTCGCCGGCGGCGCGTACTTCACGCACAACACCTGCGCGAACGGCATGGCTCAGTGCGTTCACTGGCGGATTGTCGATCGTAATGATGGCGATGTCGCCGTCGCGTTGCGAGCTTACAACCGCGTTCATGGCAGCTCCTTCTTGAAATAGTTACGCCGTGTCGTAATCGAGCTCAATATCGCCGGTCAGCGGGCGTGCCTGGCAAGCGAGTATGAACCCGCGTTCCACTTCCCACGCTTCGAGCGCATCGTTGTTGTCCATTTCGACGCGGCCTTTCGCTAGGCGAGTTCGGCACGTGGAACACACGCCGGCTTTGCACGAGTAGGGCAAATCGATGCCGTGAGCGCGTGCGGCGTCGAGCAGGTAGTCGTCGCTCTCGCTCATGGTGAACGACTCACGGCGACCGTCGATGGTAACGGTGACTTTGGTGCCTAGCGCCGATGCGTGTGGCGACGGTTTCGCCGGCGTCGTGCCATCGTCAAAAGACAGGGCGCGAAACCGCTCGCTGTGAATGCGGGTTCGGTTGAAGCCCAGCGACTCGAGTTCGGCGGTCACCGTGTCGATCATGGGGTTCGGGCCGCAAATGAAAATGTCGTCCGGTCGCCGCGAGCTCAAAAATGCGTTGACCAGAGCGCGCACTTTGGGTGCATCCAGTCGGCCTTCGTACAGAGCAATGTCGTTGTCCTGCTGGCTCATCAGAAAGTGCAGTGAGAGGCGTTCGGGAAAACGATTTTTCAGCGCCCACAGCGCGTCACAAAACATGGTGGTTGCGCGCTGCCGGTTGCCATAGAACAACACGAACTCGCTGTGCGGTTCCGTAGCAAGGGTGGTGGCGAGAATCGACAGGATGGGCGTAATGCCGCTGCCGGCGACAAACGCGGCGTAGACCTTACGCTGTTCGGGGTTCAGCGGCGTGTGGAACTGACCTGAGGGCGGCATAATGTCGATGTGGTCGCCGACCTGAATCTTCTCGGCGACGTAGGTGGAGAAGCGCCCGCCGTCCTGCACCCGAATCCCGACGCGCAGACGATTGTCGGCCACCGGACTGCAGATCGAATACGTGCGGCGCACTTCTTCGCCTTCGATCGTCGCGCGCATGGGCAAATGCTGGCCCTGGCGATAGCGAAACTCGGCGGATCGTTCGTCAGGGACTTCCAGCGTGAGTGCGAAAGCATCGCGAGCGAGCAGCGCTTTGTCGACGACACGTGCGGAGCAAAACTTGTTCATGGGCCAGCCTGGCTTAAATACACTTGAAATATTCGAACGGTTCGCGACAGTCGGTGCAGCGATACAGCGCTTTGCACGGCGTCGAGCCAAACTCGCTGATGCGCTCGGTATTCAAAGCGTCGCAGTGCGGACACTTGCGCGGGCGATCCTGTCCGAGCAGCGCGCGCTTGGCGTTGTGGTCTTCGGTTGGCGGCGCGATCCCGTACTCGAGCAATTTGCGGCGCCCTTCGTCGCTGATCCAGCGCGTGGTCCACGGTGGGGACAGCACCCGCTCCGTGGAGACGCTGCGTATGCCAGCGCGTGCGAGCGCGTCGATGACGCTTTGTTCGATGACTTCGGTAGCGGGACAGCCAGAGTAGGTGGGAGCCAGACCAACGGTTACGTGCGCATCGTGAACGATCACATGACGCACGATGCCAAGGTCCAAGATGCTCAGTACCGGCACTTCCGGATCGAGCACAGTGTCGAGAACGGCGCGTACGGCCTGTTCCGACACCGCGGCGTCGAGGCGGGCGTTACCAGCTGGCATCGGGGTAAGCGCGCGGCAAGAACTGCATTTCGGCAAGCAGATAGCCCAGGTGTTCGGTGTGCGTGCCTTGCTTGCCGCCGCTTGCCATCCACTGCTCGTCCGGCACGTTAAGTGTCGCTTTGCCCAGCGTCTCACTGACCGCGGTGTGCCAGTCGTCGATGAGCGTAGACGGGTCGGGCAGCACGCCCTGTTCGACGGCAGCGAGTTCGTCCGGACCGGTGACAAACATCTCACCGGTGTAACGCCACAGCTCGTCGATCGCAGTTTGCATGCGACGATGGCTCTCCTGCGTGCCGTCGCCCAAACGCAGCATCCAGTTCACCTGGTGGCGCAGGTGGTAGCGAATTTCTTTCTCGGCGCGTGCGGCAATTTCGCGCAGGCGCTGGTCGCTTGAGCTGGCCAGTGCTTGCAGTTGCAGTAAATAAAACGACTCATAGAGAAACTGGCGGGCGATGTTGAACGCAAAATCGCCGTTGGGGAGTTCGACCAGCAACACGTTGCGAAACGCGGCGCTGTCACGCCGAAACGCGAACGCGTCTTCATCACGCCCGTTGTTTTCCACGTCACCGGCGTAGGAAAAAAACAGCCGCGCCTGCCCAACGTAGTCGAGCGCGAAATTAGCCGTCGCCATCTCTTCTTCCAGCTCGGGGCCGGTGGTGACCGTTTCGCCCAGGCGCTGTCCAAGAATCAGAGCGTTGTCGCCAAGATTGAGCAGGGCACCAAGGCGCGGATCGGGAGCGGGCAGGGTGCTCACAGATTGTCGACGCCGTCCGGCACGTCGTAAAACGTGGGGTGGCGATAAATCTTGTCGTCTGCCGGGTCGAACAGCGCGTCGGATTGGTCCGGGTCGGACGCGGTGATGTGTGCGCTTGGCACTGCCCACAAACTGACGCCTTCGCTGCGTCGGGTGTACAGATCGCGCGCGTGATCCAACGCCATCGCCGCATCGGCGGCGTGCAAGCTGCCGACATGTCGATGGCTCAAACCCGCCCGTGCGCGGACGAAAATCTCGAACAGCGGCCAGTTAGCGTTGCTCATGCGGCCGCACGCGCCGCTTGTTTCTGAGCATAGGCGGTAGCGGCTTCGCGAACCCAGCTGCCGTTTTCATGCGCCGACTGGCGAGCGCGCAGGCGTTCTCGGTTGCACGGGCCATTGCCGGCGAGCACCTGATGGAATTCGCTCCAGTCGATCTCACCGAAACGATAGTGGCCGCTGGCTTCGTCATAGCTCAAGTCGTCGTCAGGGACGCGCAAACCCAGGAACTCGGCTTGCGGCACCGTTACGTCAACAAACTTCTGGCGTAACTCGTCGTTGCTGAAACGTTTAATTTTCCACGCCATGGACTGGGCGCTGTGTTTCGAGTTTGCATCGCTCGGGCCAAACATCATCAGCGACGGCCACCACCAGCGATTCAATGCGTCCTGCGCCATCGCCTTCTGCTCGTCAGTGCCCGTGCACAAGCTGTGCATAATGTCGAAGCCCTGACGCTGGTGAAAACTCTCTTCCTTGCACACACGCACCATGGCGCGGGCATAAGGTCCGTATGAGCAGCGGCACAGCGGCACCTGGTTCATGATGGCGGCACCGTCCACCAGCCAGCCGACCGCACCGATGTCGGCCCACGTTAGCGTTGGGTAGTTAAAAATACTGGAGTATTTGGCTTTGCCGCTCAGCAGCTGCTCGATCATTTCATCGCGCGATGTGCCCAAGGTCTCGGCGGCGCTGTACAGATACAGACCGTGACCGGCTTCGTCTTGCACTTTGGCGAGCAGAATGGCCTTGCGGCGCAGCGACGGCGCCCGCGTAATCCAGTTGCCCTCGGGCAGCATGCCGACAATTTCAGAGTGCGCGTGCTGCGATATCTGTCGCACCAGCGTGCGGCGATACGCGTCCGGCATCCACTGGCGTGGTTCGATCTTCTCTTCGGCGGCGACGCGGCGCTCGAAGCGATCGAGCTGAACAGAATCCTCGGTTGAGGTCACGACGGGCTGGCCTTTCTGATCAAGTCCTTGCGTGTACACGGCATTCTCCTGGAGTCGATCCGGCATCATGGCACGGGAATATTAGGATTTCAATGATTTGTGTATCACTTTGAAGACGCGGAGAGCGCGACGCTCTGGCCCCGAAACAGCGCCACGTCGTGGCCCTCCTGATTCCGTACTGTCACGTCGTAAACGCCTTGGCGCCGGCCGCGATGCCGCTCGCTGGCGTGAGCGGTCAGCACGTCGCCAGCCCGCGCCGGGTGCAGGAAATCGATGTGGCCGCCCGAGGACAGCGTGTCGACGCCGTAGCCATTGCAGGCGAAGGCAAACGCGGTATCAGCGAACGTGAACAGCAAGCCGCCGTGGCACACGCCGTGGCCATTGTGCATATCGGCCGTCACCGTCATGGTGGCCACGGCCTCGCCCGCTGCCGGAATATCGATGGTGATGCCCAGTCGACGCGATGCGGCGTCGCCGCGCAGCATCCGCTCAGCGGTCTCGCGCGCCAGCTGAAGCTCGGGCTTCACGTGTCATCGCCGGCGAAATTGGGCTTTCGTTTGGCGAGGAACGCGCTAACGCCCTCCCGGTAGTCGGCCGTGGTACCCAAGTGCCGCTGCGCGTCGCGCTCCAGGTCAAGCTGAGCGTCAAAGCTGTTGTCCAGACTGCGCAGCAGTGCGCGTTTGGTGGCAGCCAGCGCGGCGGTCGGTTGTGTGGCGAGGTGGGCGCACATCGCCTGCGCGGCGGGGAGAAGCTGGTCGTTGTCGAACACCTGGTAAATCATGCCGATGTCCGCGGCTTTTTCGGCGCTGACCGGTTCGCCAAGCAGCGTCAATGCGGTTGCGCGGGCGTGGCCGACCAGGCGAGGCAAGACCCACGTGCCGCCGCTGTCAGGCATCAAACCGATCTTGCAGAACCCCTGGATGAACTTCGCCGAGCGCGCCGCCAGCACGATATCGCAAGCCAGTGCCAGATTGGCGCCGGCCCCAGCCGCGGCGCCGTTGACCGCGCACACCACAGGTTTGGGCAGATGACGTAGTGAACGAATCAGTGGGTTATAGAAGTTGTCGAGCGATTCGCCCAGATCAATCGGTCCGTCGTTATCCTGACGCTTGCGATCGTTCAGATCCTGACCAGCGCAAAAACCTCGCCCGGCGCCGGTTAGCAGCAGCGCGCGGATGGCTTTATCGCAAGCCACTGTGGTCAGTGCGTCACGCACTTCGGCGTGCATCGCGGCGGTGAAACTGTTCATGGCTTGCGGGCGATTGAGCGTGAGTTGCGCGTAGCCGTCACGCACAAAAAATTCAATGGAGTCGAACGTCATGGTCGGTTTCCTTCAGTCGCGGCCCAAGCCGCCGAAGCGGCGGAAAAATTCGGCATTGGCGCGCGGCCACTTGCCGGCGCGGGTTTCAAAGTGCTCATCGAGATACGCGCGGGCCGGTTCGTCCAGCGTGCGGTACAGATCGCGGCACAAGTGATAGGCCTTCTGACCGTGCCAGGGCGAAGGCAGCATGCTCGCGGGCAGCAGCGGATCGCGCAGTACGATCTTGCGATACTCATGAATCAACAGTGTACGCAGCACGAACGCGTCGCCCGGTTCAAGGCGACGCACCCGCTTGGCGGCCGTGAGCGCTGGCGCGAAGCGCTCGGTGAACTGGCGGTAGCGCGACGTGAGCGCATCGATGTCGAACGCTGCGATCACCTGTGTGCGCAGCGCATCGGTGCTCGATGCGTCGGCGGTGGCGCGCAGAGTGATGACTTGGGCTTGCCCGGGCAAGCCCGTCAACGCGCGATCGACTCTCTGTTGCCGCAGGCCGGGGTGCAACATGACGCTTGGCGACAACGGCGCAAAGCCAAGCCACGTCAGCTCGCGGCGGATCTCGTCGCGCCGGGTGCCTTCCACACCGGTCAGCAGCGCAATGCACCAGTCTGCCGTTGGCTGCGTGGTGGGGGCGGCGTAGATGCGTTCGCTGGCCGCAGTCACGCGCGAGTGCCCGGTGTTATCCAGCCGGTAAAAACTGCGTCGCCCGACCTGCTCGGCGCACAGCCAGCCGTCCTTGGACAGGCGAAACACGGTCGTGCGAACCAGGCGTTGATTGACGCCAAAGCGCGCCAGCACATCGATCAGACTGCCGAGCCAGACTTCGCCGCCGTGTGGCGCAATAGCATCGCCAAACAGGCTGATCAGCAGTGAACCGGTGCGCAGCGGGCGCTGCGAGGCAAAATCTTCCAGGCGCGCCTCACAAATGCGATGGAACACGTTACGGCGGGGTGTGCGGGTGGGCGTTGAGGGCATGCAGTTGGCGCGTATGGCGGTTTGGTTGGTTTGCCAATATGATACGCGATAATCGGAAACTCAATCTTTTTTGTTTCATTTTTGAGGTGATCGCGTGAGTAAGGAATCGATGCTGGGCTGTTATGCCCAAGATCAATGGGTGCAAAGCACCGAGCAAGGTGCACTGCTGCACAGCGCCGTCAGCGGCGACGCGCTGGCCCGCTCGAGCAGCGCCGGGCTCGATTTTGGCGCGATGGTGGCACACGCACGCAATACCGGCGGCAAGGCGCTGCGCGCCATGACGTTTCACGAGCGCGCGTTAATGCTCAAGGCGTTGGCGGTACACCTGATGGAGAACAAGAAGCGTTTTTACGAGCTGTCAACGCACACGGGCGCGACGCGCAAGGATTCGTGGATTGATATCGACGGCGGCATTTCGACCTTGTTTGTGTATTCGGGCAAGGGTCGCCGCGAGATGCCCAACGATTACGTTTACGTCGACGGTCCGGCTGAGACGATTTCACGCAACGGCACGTTCACGGGCCAGCACGTATTCCTGCCCCGCCGCGGCGTGGCGGTGCACATCAACGCTTACAATTTTCCGTGTTGGGGCATGCTCGAAAAGCTCGCGCCGACGCTGCTGGCCGGAATGCCCGCCATCGTCAAGCCGGCGACAAGCACGTCGTTTCTGACCGAGCTGATGTTTCGCAGCATGATCGAGTCGGGCATTCTGCCACCCGGCGCCGTACAGCTGGTGTGCGGTAGCGTGGGTGATCTGTTCGAGCATCTGAACTGCCAGGACGTGATTGCCTTTACCGGCTCCAAAGGCACCGGTGATTTCCTCCGCCAACACAAGAACGTCGTGGATCAGGCCGTTCGTTTTACCGGCGAGACCGACTCGCTGAACTGTTCGATCCTCGGGCCCGATGCCACCCCGGGCACGCCCGAGTTTGACCTGTACGTGGCTGAGGTCGCGCAGGAAATGACAGTCAAAGCGGGGCAGAAGTGCACCGCGATCCGGCGCATTATCGTGCCAGACAGCCTCTCGGGTGATGTGGTGCGCGCGTTGAGCGATGCGCTGGCCAAGATAAAAATTGGCAACCCGGCGAGCAAAGACGTCAACATGGGTGCGCTGGCAAGCTTGGGGCAGCGTGATGAAGTGATCGAGCGGGTGCGCGAACTCGAGCAGGACGCGTCCGTGGTCTATGGCGATCCGGAAAACGTCGACGTGGTTGATGCGGACGCGCGGCGCGGCGCCTTTTTCAGCCCGATTCTGCTGCACTGCGATCGGCCGCTGGCTGCTGCCACGCCGCACACCGTCGAAGCGTTTGGGCCGGTGGCCACGGTGTTGCCGTACCGCGATCTGGACGAAGCGTCGGAGCTGGCGCGATTGGGTGAGGGCTCGCTCGCGGGTTCCATTTTCACCAACGACGATGACGTGGCGCGTGAGCTGGTGCTGTCGAGCGCGACTTACCACGGGCGCATGGTGCTGATTAACCGCGACTGCGCGGCTGAGTCGACCGGTCACGGTTCGCCCTTACCGCACTTGATTCACGGCGGGCCGGGACGGGCTGGCGGCGGTGAAGAGATGGGCGGCATTCGCGGCGTCTTGCACTACATGCAGCGCACGGCGCTGCAGGGCTCGCCGCGAACCCTGACGGCGATTACGCGTCAGTGGCTGCGCGGCGGCGAGCAGCATGAATCGGCGACGCATCCGTTTCGTCACACGTACGAGACGCTGAACATTGGCGACACGCTGAACACCGCAGAGCGTGAAATTACGGTTGCAGACATCGAAGCGTTTGGCCACTTGTCCGGCGACACGTTCTACGCGCACATGAATCCCGAGGATGCGGCGAAAAACCCGTTCTTCGAAGGGCGCGTAGCACACGGCTACTTTATTGTGTCGCTGGCAGCCGGGCTCTTCGTCAATGCGCCGCTTGGCCCGGTGCTGGCCAACTACGGACTGGATAACCTGCGTTTTTCCAAACCGGTGAACCCCGGTGACGTTCTGAAAGTGCGTCTAACCTGCAAGCAGAAAACCTGGCGCGAGAGCGCGGGCTACGGCGAGGTGCGCTGGGACACCGAAGTGACCAACCAGGACGACGAAATCGTCGCTGCCTACGACGTGCTGACGATGGTGGCTGGCGCGCCGCTGTACGACGACGTGGAGCGTGGCGTGGCGGAGAAAGTCTGAGCGTCTCCGGCGGTATTGCCCAGCCAAAGACAATCCCCCTCGCGACAAGGGGGATTGTCGTTATTGTCCAGCGCTAGGGACTGACCAGACCGAGTCCCGGTGACCAGGGCGTGCCAGCGGCATCGAGCCTGGCTTTCAACGCCGGCAAATCCGTACCCAGCAGAGTCTTGAGTTCGGCGCCAAACTCTTCGTACTGGGCCTGCGCAATGGCCAGCATGGATTTTTGCGTTTTGGTGGGACCGTACAGCGACGAGCGTTCGCCGAAGCCAGCGACACCGAGTCGATCAAGAATGGCCACCGGGCCTGGATCGTTGGCAATGTCGCGCTGCTGGTTGCCGCTAAGCCGTTCCTTGAGTGCAACAACCTGACGGTGCATGGCGTGAGTCTCTGCGTAGAGTTCGGCATTGTCCGGCGTGCGCACCAGCACTTCCTTCAGGGTTTTGAATGCGCCGATCAGCTCGCCGAGCGTCTTGTTGTGGCCGGCTGCGCGCGCGGAAAGCTGCGCCACCTGTTGCGAGAACGCCAGCCGTTCCGACTGCGACGGGCCCATCAGCGTGGGTTCGCGGATCGACACAACGTCAAAGCTCTGCGCGTCGCCCTCGTCGCCCAGCACGCCGTCACGACGCACGGCCATGGTCACTGAATAAGTGCCCGGCAGCGCCATAATGCCGGTCGGAGGATCCTGCCACGGCGAAAGCTTCGACAGGTCTTGCCACGGTTCGGAACTCGGGTAGCGCAAATCCCAGGCCACACGATGGAAACCCGCTTTCACGGGGCCTTCGACCTGGCGCACGATTTCGTTGGCGCTATTGCGTACCGTCAAGATGACCGCCGGAGCGTCTTCGGTGGCCTCTGCGCCCAGCGCGTCCCAGCCTGGCGAAGGCGTGTCGCTGCCTGCTTTCTCCAGCGCTTTTTCGCGCTCGCGACGCGTGTCCTTGGCCGAGCGAATTTCTTCCGGCAGGTAATAGGTGAACACCGCGCCAAACGGTGGGTTGTCGGCCACGTACATTTGGCTGCCCTGACTGGAGCGGCAGCCGGCCGAACCGCAGCCGTAGGGGCGTTTGGGTACGTACCAATGGGCCGCGCGCGGCGTGAACAAAATCGACTCGTCGCGGAGTTTGTCAGCGGTCAGTTCACGCAGCGGCGAGTAGTCGTCGAGAATGTAAAAGCCGCGGCCAAACGTCGCGCCGACCAGATCGTTCTCACGTTTTTGAATCACCAGATCCCGGAACGGAATCGTCGGCGCGCCGCCGCTGAGCTTGACCCAGTTGCGCCCCGCGTTGACGGTGAAAAACACACCGAACTCGGTGCCCGCAAAAAACAGATCCTTGTTTACGTGATCCTGCACCACTCGCCACACCAGATGATCGTCCGGCAAGTCACCGCTCATGCTTTGCCAGGTACGGCCGCGGTCGGTGCTCTTTAACAGGAACGGGCGGTAGTCGCCGGTTTTGTGATCGTCAGCGGCCAGGTACACGGTGTTTTCGTCGAACAGATCGGCTTTGACGTCGTTGACAAAAAAGAAGTCCGGTACGCCCGGCAGTGACGTGCTGCGGCGCCAGTTCTGGCCGCCGTCTTCCGATACCTGCAGCACGCCGTCATCGGTGCCGGCGTAGAGCAGATCTTCGTTGAGCGGCGACTCCGCCAGCGAAGTGACCGTACCGAATTTCGACATCGCGTAGAGATCCCACGGGGAATCGTAGCTCCAGACTCGGCCCATCATCGGCAGTTTGAAACGATCGAGCCCGCGCGACAGGTCGTCGCTCAAGGCACGCCACGAATCGCCGCGATCGTCGGAGCGCCACACGCGCTGACTGGCAAAATACAGCCGCGACGGATCGTGCGAGCTGATCAGAATCGGCGAGTCCCAGTTAAACCGATCATTTGGCTCGTCCGCAGCCGGTTGCGGCTTGATGTAGACCGTCTCGCCAGTGGCGCGGTCGTAACGGACCAGGTTGCCCTGCTGCCACTCGGCGTAAACGATGTCGGGGTTGGTGGGATCCACCGCGGATTGATGGCCGTCGCCGCCCAGCGTGACGAACCAGTCGGAATTGCGGATACCGACGACGTTGTCGGTGCGCGACGGTCCGCCCTGACTCTGGTTATCCTGCGTGCCGCCGTAAACATTATAAAACGGCTCGTCGTAATCGACGGCGACTTTGTAGAACTGCGTCACCGGCAAGTTGTTGGCGAACAGCCAGTTCTCGCCACGATCAAACGACTGATAGACGCCGCCGTCGGTGCCCGCCAGCAGGTAGTTGGGATCGCGCGGGTCAAACGCCAGCGCGTGGTGATCCGAGTGCTTTTCATTGAAATCGGTTTTGATGAACGTCTTGCCGCCGTCGACGGTGTAGTGCATCCACACGTCCATTTGATAGACGGTGTCGAACTGATGGGGGCTCGCAAAAATTTCGGTGTAGTAGTGCGGGCCGGTGCCCCCGGGCATGTACTCGCTGCGTTTTTCCCACGATTCACCGCCGTTGCTCGAGCGCCAGAAACCGCCCTTGCGTTGCGACTGCTCGATTTGCGCGTAGACCACGTCGGGTTTCTGTGGCGAGATCGCGAGGCTGATCTTGCCCATGGTGTCTTCGGGCAAGCCTTTGCTTAGCTTGCGCCAGGTTTTGCCGCCGTCGGTGGATTTGTGGATGGCGCTTTCCGGGCCGCCGTTCATCAGCGCCGCGACGCTGCGGATGCGCTGCCAGGTGTTGGCATACAGTACGTCGGGGTCACGGGGATCAAGGTGGACTTCGCCCACGCCGGTGTAGGTGCCGCCGCCGAGAATCTTGTCCCAGGTTTCACCGCCGTCGGTGGTCTTGTACAGACCGCGTTCGCCGCCGCCGGACCAAAGCGGCCCTTGCGCGGCGACGTAGACCACGTCGCTATCGCGCGGATCAACCCGAATCATGCCGACGTGTTCAGACTCCTTGAGCCCCATGTTCGTCCACGATTCGCCGCCGTCGAGACTGCGATACACGCCGTCGCCAAAGCCCATGTGGCGCCCGCTGACGTTCTCGCCCGTGCCGACCCAAACGGTGTTGGGGTTGGACGGGTCGAGTGTGATGCAGCCGATCGAATAGACCGCTTCATTCTCGAAAATCGGCGACCAGGTCACCCCGGCGTTGGCGGTCTTGAAAATGCCGCCGCTGGCGACACCGACGTACCAGACGCGCGGGTTGTCAGGGTGCATGACGATGTCGGAGATGCGCCCGGACATCAGCGCTGGACCGATGGAACGCATCGCCATGCCTTTGAGCGTGGCCTCGTTGAGTCCGGGCTCCGGTGGTTCGTCCTGAGCCAGAGCCGGGGCGGTAAAAGCGAACAGGGCAATCGTGGCGAGCAAACGACTGAGCATGACGAATCCTTCATGTTTGGTACGGCGACCGCCAGGCCCTGGCGGCGGGGCAGGACACTATAGCGTCACTTTCGGGTCGGCGTCATCGCAACCGGCTTGTGCGCTGCAACTTAGCGTCGCGAGGGTCGGTCGTTTAGGATGACGCATCCCATCGATCGGAGAGTTTCTCTTGAGCACCAGCACTTATCTGTATTTGGCTATCACGTTGGCCGTTTTTATCCTGCTGTGGTGGCTCGGCGCCAAACGCGGCCTGCCGCTGTGGGGGCGCGTGTTCGTGGCGCTGTTCGTTGGTGCGTTCGTGGGTTATTTCTTTCCGGAGGGCGTTGAGGTCACCAAGTGGATTGGCGACGTTTTCATTCGGCTGATCAAAATGCTGATCGTGCCGCTTATTTTCACGACGTTGGTGTCCGGCGTCATCGCCATGGGCGATCCGAAGCGATTGGGTTCGCTGGGTGCCAAGACCATTGCGATCTACATGCTGACAACGGCGGCGGCGATCAGTATTGGACTGTTTCTTGGCACGATATTCGCGCCTGGCGCGGGCGTCGATGTGTCCACTGCCGCACCGGGACCGATCAAAGGGGCCGCGCCGCTGGCCGAGCGCCTGATCGGCATTGTGCCCACCAACCCCATTGCCGCGTTTGTCGAAGGCGACGTGCTGGCGATTATCCTGTTCGCGATACTGTTTGGCATCGGAATCATCGTGGCGGGCAAGCGCGGCGAAGCCATTGGCAAAGCCATCGATTCGGCGGCGCACGTCATGCTTGAGATCGCGCACATGGTGATGGAAGTCGCGCCGTACGGCGTGTTTGCACTGGTCGCGTGGGCCGCGGGCACGCTGGGGCCCGATGCGCTGGCGAATCTTGCGGTGCTCGCCATGGTGGTTTACGGCGGCTGCTTTATTCACATCATTGTGGTGCACGGGGGCTTGATCCGTTTTGTCCTTGGGCTACCGGCCGTGCGCTTTTTCCGTGGAATCTTTGATGCGCAAGCGGTGGCTTACTCCACCGCGTCGAGTTCGGCGACGCTGCCGGTGACCATCACCTGTGCCGAGGAAAATCTCGGTGTGAAGCGCACGGTATCGTCGTCCGTGCTGCCGCTGGGCGCGACGATCAATATGGACGGCACGGCGCTTTACCTGGGCATCGTTGCAATGTTCGCGGCACAGGTGTTCGGGGTTGATGTGGGCCTCACGGAGTACCTGTTGATCGCGCTGACCGTGACGCTGGTGTCGGTGGGCGCGGCCGGCATTCCGTCAGCGGGTTTGTTTTTGCTCGCAACGGTGCTGTCGGTGATCGGCATCAGCGATGCGCAAACAGCGATGATTATCGGGTTCATTCTGCCGTTTGATCGCATCCTCGACATGATGCGCACGGTCGTCAACGTGACCGGCGATACGGCCGTGGCGGTGGCGGTCGCGAAGTGGGAAGGCGAACTCGACGAAGACACGTTCCGCGCCACCGCCACGGTCTGAGTCCCATGACGCTGCCATCCTCCAATCTGGCCGTGACGTTAGTGCAGGCGTCGCTGCTGTGGCACGACGTGGCGGGCAATCACGGCGCGATTCGAGCCCTTCTCGACGACGCGCCGGCGACCGATTTGATTGTGTTGCCCGAGATGTTCGCGAGCGGCTTCTCCATGACGCCTGCTCAAGTGGCGCAGACCATGGACGGGCCGAGCGTGACGTGGATGCGCGCATTGGCTGTGGAGCGCAGCGCGGCGGTCGGCGGATCGCTGGTCATTGAGCGTGACGGGCAGTTCGTCAATCGGTTCGTGTTGGTCACCCCTGACGGTGACACGCAACACTACGACAAGCGCCACCGCTTCGCGCTGGCTGGCGAAGACAAGCACTACGCGGCCGGTGACCGTCGACTGCGCGTGGAGTATCGCGGTTGGCGCATCGTACCGTTTATTTGTTACGACTTGCGCTTTCCGGTGTGGTGTCGCTATGCAACGGGCTGCGATCTGATGCTGTTCGTGGCCAACTGGCCCAACCCAAGGCGCTCGGCGTGGAACACCTTGCTGCGTGCCCGCGCCATCGAGAACCAGTGCTTTGTCGCGGGCGTGAATCGCACCGGGTGCGACGATAACGAAAAATCCTACTTCGGCGACAGCGTCTTACTGGACGGTTTGGGCGAGACCATCGTGGCTTGCGGCGACCAGCCGATGACCGTCACGGCGACATTGGACGCCACGCGCCTGCGCCGCCTGCGGGACAAGCTGCCGTTTCACCGTGACGCTGACGCGTTCGACATCGCCACGCCGTGAGCGTGTCGTGGCGCGATTACGCAACCGGCCAGACGCGCGACATGCCGCAGCGCGAGTTGGACAATCTGCTGTCGCCCAGCCGCCTGGTCGATAGCCTCGATGACGAGCTGGCGCTCTACGCCCGCGACAGCGAACGAGCCCGCGCCGACGCGGCCGCTCACGGGCGTTTGCACGAGGGCTTGCGTTACGGCGATCAATCGGATGAGAAGATCGATCTGCTGACCCCTGCCGGTGATGGCCCGTATCCACTGCTGGTCTACGTGCACGGCGGCTTCTGGCAGCAGCTGAGTCGACGCGATTCAGCGTTCGCGGCGTCTGGCATTGTGGCCCAGGGCGGCGCGTACGCGGCCGTTGGCTACACGTTGGCGCCGCGCGCGACGCTCGCTGATATTGTCGAGCAGGTGCGCCGCGCTGTGGCCTGGCTTTGGCACCATGCCGGCGACTATGGCCTGGACCCGGCGCGGATTGTTGTGGCCGGGAGTTCGGCCGGTGCGCATTTGGCCGCCATGATCGCGCTGGCTGACTGGTCGACCCATGCGGTGCCCGACAACGTGATTGCCGGCGCTTGCCTGATCAGCGGTGTGTACGACCTGGATGCCGTGCGCCACTCCTACGTCAACGCGCCGCTCGGGCTGACCGACGCGCAGGTGGCCGATCTGAGTCCGCTACGTTTGTCGAGCTTCGAGCCGTCGTGCCGAACCGTGTTGGTGTGCGGTGAGCGAGAAACCGAGGAATTCAAGCGTGAGTCTCGCCACTACGCCGCGCACCTGGGCGCGGCCGTTACGTATCTGGAGATCGCCGGTCGTCAGCATTTCGATCTGCCCGGCGACCTCGGCCGGCCGACCAGCTATTTGGGTCACGCGACACGGGATTTGCTGGGCCTTGGGGCACAATTGCGCCGCAACGGTTGACGCGCGCCGCGTAACCGGTTTCCATGCTTGTTTCGCGCCCCGGCGCGCTCGCTTTATTTGTTGGCGTCAATCACCGACGTCGAGGACTCTCCATGGGCCGACTGACTCAACGCGTAACCACCATGCAGGAGGCGGCGACGCTCAAGATGGCTCGCCTCGGGCGCGAACTGCGCGCGACCGGCGTTGACGTGATTTCACTGGCCGTGGGTGAGCCGGATTTCGATACCCCCGATTTTATCAAGGACGCCGCCAACCGAGCGTTGGCAGCGGGGCATACCAAGTACACGCCGGTGCCGGGCATCGCGCCGTTGCGCGAAGCGATCGCGGAGAAGTTTCGCGCCGAGAACGCGCTTGACTACGAGCCCGGTCAGATTGTGGTGTCGACCGGCGCGAAGCAGTCGCTGATGAACGTGTGCCTGGCGCTGCTGGAGGAGGGCGACGAAGCGATTTTTCTGGCGCCGTACTGGGTGTCCTATTTCGAGATGGCTCGATTTGCGGGTGCAACGCCGGTCGTAGTCAGCGCGGATATTGAGCAGGATTACAAAATCAGTGCCGACGAACTCGAAGCGGCCATCACCCCGCGCACACGGCTGATCATGATCAACTCGCCGTGCAACCCGTCCGGCTCGATGTACACGCGCTCCGAGCTGGAGGCGTTCGCGAAAGTGATTCTGGCGCACGACGATTTGTACGTGGTCAGCGACGAGATTTACGAGTACATCACGTTCGGTGAGCCGCACGTGTCTCTTGGCACCATCGCTGGCATGGCGGACAGGGTGATTACCGTCAACGGCTTTTCCAAAGGGTTTGCGATGACGGGCTGGCGCCTTGGTTATCTGGGTGCGCCCGCGTGGATTGCCGGTGCCGTGGGCAAGATCCAGGGGCAGTTTACGTCGGGGGCTAATGCCTTTGCCCAGCACGCCGCGGTCGACGCGTTGCGTGGCGATCGGGGTGCCAGTCGCGATATGTGCACGGCGTATCAGCGTCGCCGCGATCTGTTGTGCGCATTGCTCGGAGACATTAAGGGCGTGCAGACAAATCGGCCCGCTGGCGCGTTCTACGTGTTCCCGAACGTAACCGAATTCTACGGTCGACGTTTCAATAACAAGGTGATCGACGGTAGTGTCGATCTGTGTGAACTGTTGCTGAGCGAAGCGCACGTCGCGCTTGTACCCGGTGCCGCGTTTGGCGACGATCGTTCCATTCGTTTTTCCGGCGCGGCGGCCGATGACGTGTTGACCGAAGGCGTTCGTCGGGTGGCCGCCGTGCTCGAGAGGCTTGAATCATGAGTTACACCAGCCCGCTGAATTTCAGCAAGTGGATCGAAGAACATCGGCATTTACTGAAGCCACCGGTGGGTAACCGACAGGTATGGGCGGATACCGATTTCATGGTGACGGTCGTCGGTGGTCCCAACGAACGTCTGGACTACCACGACGATCCGACGGAGGAATTTTTCTACCAGCTCGAAGGTGACATGAACTTGCGGTTGATGGACGAGCACGGTCCGCGCGACATGCCGATTCGAGAAGGTGAGATCTTTCTGCTGCCGCCACACGTGCGTCACTCGCCGCAGCGACCGGCTAATTCGGTCGGTTTGGTGATTGAGCGACAGCGCCCGGAAGGCGCGCTTGACGGTTTCGAGTGGTACTGCCTGAACTGTGGCGCGTTGGTGCATCGTGTCGAAGTGATGCTGACCAATATTGTGGAAGATCTGCCGCCGTTGTTCGCCGCTTACCAGGCCGATGAAAAAGCGCGCCACTGTGACGCCTGCGGCGAGTTGCACCCCGGGAACAAACCGGTATGACGTTGCACAATACTGAGGCGTTTGCCGAGGCTTGCGATAAAGACGATTCGTTGTCGCGCTGGCGCGATCGCTTCGCACACCCACGCATCAACGGCAAGGACGTTTTATATTTCACCGGTAACTCGCTGGGCCTGATGCCCATTGGAGTACGCGATGCGCTGGAAGTCGAGCTGAGCGACTGGTCGCAGTGGGGCGTTGAGGGGCATTTTCACGGCACTAACCCCTGGTACAGCTACCACGAGCGACTGACGTCGGCGTCAGCGCGACTGGTTGGTGCGCAGGACAGCGAAGTGGTGTGCATGAACTCGCTGACCACGAATCTGCATCTGTTGTTTGTGTCGTTCTATCGGCCGACGAAGCAGCGCTACAAAATTATTAGCGAAGCCAAGATGTTTCCGTCGGATCGTTATCTGCTGGAAACCCAGGCGCGTTTTCACGGTTTCGATCCGGACGACGCCATTATTGAAGTCGCGCCGCGCGACGGCGCGCGCATCATTGAAGAGGCGGACATCATTGCCGCGATTGAAGAACACGCCGACGACGTTGCCCTGGTGTTTTTTGGCGGCGTCCAGTATTTCACCGGCCAGTTTTTCGACATTGCCGCGATCACCGCGGCCGCTCACGCGGTGGGCGCGACGGTGGGTGTGGATCTGGCGCACGCGGTGGGCAACGTGCCGCTGGCGCTGCACGACTGGAACGTCGATTTTGCCGCATGGTGCACTTACAAGTATTTGAACGGCAGCCCCGGCAACGTGGGCGGAGCGTTTGTGCACGAACGTCACGCGACGGCAGACCTGCCGCGCTTCGGCGGCTGGTGGGGGCACGACAAGGAAAGCCGCTTCCAGATGGAGCCAGGATTCATGCCGATACCGGGCGCCGAGGGCTGGCAATTGAGCAACGCGCCGGTGATGGGGATGGCGGTCTTGCACACGTCGCTGAGCTTGTTTGACGAAGTGGGGATGCCGGCGCTGCGTGAGAAGAGTGTCGCGTTGACGGGCTATCTTGAATTTGTTTTTCGCGACGTGCTGTCAAAACACGATGACGTTGGTCTGGAGTTGATCACGCCAAGCGATCCTTCGCGGCGCGGTTGCCAGCTTTCGGTGCGTCTGGTCGGTGGCGACAAGGCGCTGTTTGACGCGTTGACCGAGCGTGGCGTGATCACGGATTTTCGCGAGCCGGACGTCATACGATTAGCGCCCGTGCCGTTCTACAACTCATTCGACGACGTCTGGCGTTTCGGTCAGGTGCTGGATGACGTGCTGGCGCATAAGAAGGTGGCATGATTACCGAGAACAAGAACTACCGCGAAGTCGAAGAGGGCATCAAGTCCGAATTTCGCGATGACATGGCTTACGCCGATTACCTGAGTCTGCGCCAGGTGTTAGGTGCGCAGAACATGTTGACCGATGAACACGATGAGATGCTGTTTGTCGTTATTCACCAAGCCAGCGAACTGTGGCTGAAGCTGGCGGCCTTTGAGTTGCGGGCAGCGGTGCGTGAAGTATCGGACAATAACCTGCGCCAGGCGTTCAAAGTCATGGCGCGTTTTAAAATGATCTTGATGCAGCTGACGCAGTCGTGGAACATTTTGTCGACGCTCACGCCAGTCGACTACCTGAAGTTTCGCGATAGCTTGGGTAACGCGTCCGGATTTCAGTCCTACAACTACCGCACCGTGGAATTTTTGCTGGGCAATAAAAACGAGCAGGTAATCCGCGTGTTTGAATCGAACCCTGGCGCCCATAGCGCTTTGGTTAATACGTTGCACGCGCCGGGTCTCTACGATGTGGTGATCAGCCGGTTGGCTGCTCGCGGGTTGCCGGTCGATCAGGAGGCACTGGCGCGCGACGTTAGTCAGCCCTACGCCTACAGCCAGTCCGTGCACGCAGCCTGGCTACACGTTTATCGCAATCCCGAAGACTATTATGAGCTCTATGAACTGGGCGAGAAGCTGGTTGATATTGAAGACGCGTTCCAGCAGTGGCGTTTCAAGCACCTGACGACCGTGCGTCGGGTGATCGGCGACAAGATGGGCACGGGTGGTTCCAGTGGCGTCGGGTTCCTGAAAAAGGCGCTCGATATTTCATTTTTCCCCGAGCTGATTGCGATCCGGACCGAGCTCTAGATTTTGAATGGCGTAAGCGTCGGGCGCTGTAGCCAGTTTCGGCGCGACCATTCGGCATCACCTTCGGCGATGTGCAAAGCGAACGCGTGACGCGAGCGATTCGAATGGTTGTGCGAGCTGTAGTGGGGCAGCTGATCTTTGAACACGATGGCGGTGCCCGCTTTGACCTCCAGCGCCAATCCTTCGCCCGCTCCGGGCCACGGCGTGTCATCCAGCGTGTGCAAGGTGCCGACGCCGGTGTCCGGCGACACTTCGTAGCGTTCCCGCAGCGGTGAACGATGCCCGCCCGGCTGCACCCACAAGCAGCCGTTGGTGCACGTTGCGTCTTCCAGCGCAATCCAGATCCCGGTCACGCAGGCAGGCTCGGTGGCCAGATAGCTGGCGTCCTGATGCCAGCGTACTTCGCCGCCAACTTTTGGCGGTTTGCAGATGTACATGGTTTGCCAGACTTCTGGCGCACGATAGCCGACGTCGCGCGCAAGCTGTGCAATCTGAGGGAGACGACAGATGGCGCCGAACACCGGATCGAGATCGTGCAAGGCGTGGCCGATCTTGTTGATGGCTTGGGCTTTGGGTCGAGTCAGTTCGCCGCGCTCATTGACCGCATCCGCTTCGGCAAAACAGTGAATTGCCTCGGCGGAACCCATGAAATAGTCGTCGCGACCGCGGTCGCGATCTTTGGTGGTGAACACGGTGGGGTGCAGGGCCGGGTCGAAGCGTTCGATGATGTTCGCGGCGGCGGTGCGGGCGGCCGCGATCTCTTCCGGCGATACCAAATCAGCGATCACGATAAAGCCGTCTTCGTCGAAGGTCGACTTGATATCGGTCGTGGGTGGAGAAGAATTGGGCATGGCGTTAGATTGGCTTAAGCATAGGCGACGGGCGGAATTGAAGCGTACACCAAAGTCAGCGGCTGCGACGGGCCAGCGCCGTAGATGAAAATAGTGCGGGCCAGCGTTAGTCTTGTGAGCATGCGCTCGCTTCGCAAACTCATAGCTACGCCACGGCCCGGCGTCAGAGGCTCGAAAGCCGTTCGGTTTGCGCTGGTGGCTGGGGCGTCACTGGGGATTGGCAGCTGCCTGTCGTACCCGCCCGAACGCCCGATGCGAATTTCGGATAACACCGCTTTGCTCTATGCGCCCCACTTTGAAGACGGCGAGTTTTCTAACCCGTGGCTACCGTTTGTGCCAAGTTTCAAGCGTCGCATCCAGTTCATGCTGACCAGGAATCCGTATCCGAGAACGAAACCCGCGGTCCCCCAGGTGGATTTGGATCCCGGGTTTCTTCTCGAGGACGGTGCGCCCGATTCGTTGAGCTGGCTCGGCCACAGCACGGTCGCGATTCATGAGAGTGACGATCTGGTGCTCACCGATCCGCACTTGCGCAATCGTATCTTCACGGTCGGGCGGCACTCGCCGCCGCCGTTGACGCCCTCCGATATTCCGGCCAACGCAATGACCGTGATTTCCCATGCACACCTCGATCACCTCGATGCCGGCACGGTTGATGCGATGCCTGAGTCGGTTTTTTACGCGGTCCCGCTGGGCCTGAAAGACTGGTTTGCAGAGCGGGGTCGCAAGAATGTGGTCGAGCTCGACTGGTGGGAGAGCACCACACACCGCGGATGGACATTTACGTGCCTGCCGTCGCAGCACTGGTCGCAGAGACTGGATATCGGGTTCAACAAAAGTCTGTGGTGCTCTTGGCTCATCGACGGACCGGAGCGCCGATATTTTTTTGCAGGCGACACGGGTTATTTCCACGGCTTCGCGGAATTCGGGCGGCGTTACGAAAACATCGACATCGCGATCCTGCCCATCGGTGCTTACGAGCCGCGTGACTTTATTCGCTACCAGCACATGGACCCGCAGCAGGCGTACCGCGCGTTTGAAGATCTCAACGCGCGGAGCTTTGTGCCAGTGCACTGGGGCACGTTTCGGTTATCGCACGAGCCGGTTGACGAGCCGGCGGCGGAGTTGCGGCGTCATCTGAAGGCAATTGGCAAAAGCGGGTCCGTGCAGTTTCTGGCCATTGGGGAGCGACGGCACCTGCCCGCAGTATCCTTGAATCCCTGAGTCGACGCGTGCGGCAAGCGGCGATCAACTCGGCATGGCTCCGTTCCAGGTTATTATTAGCGGAACGTTGTCACCAAGTTCGAGACTGTCGGAGGACGGGTGCTGAGAGTAAGACCGCAGCCTTGCGCCTAACCGACTTTGAGCGATTTCGGAGCACCTATATGAAGCGTACAAGTTTACTGATCTGCTTGCTGCTAATGAGCGCGGGCGCGGCGGCTGGCGATGCGGCGGGCACGCTCGGGGCGGTTTGGGCTTCCCCGACGTCCACGTTTGTGATGTTTGTGGTCGTGGATCCGTCGGCGGAGTATCACCGTTGTAACGAGTCGCAGCGCTACTCGCTCGATTTGCGCCAGCCCGGTGGCGAGGCCACCTACCAACTGTTGTTGTTAGCCAAGCGGGAGAATTACACCGTTGCGGTAGAGGGCCTTAACACCTGCAATCCGTTCAAGGCGGAGAACATTCGTAACTTGTCCATTCGATAAAACGGGGTCGGCGCTGGTTTCGATGCCGGGGCAAGCAAGAGGCCAGAGGAAACCAACTCTGGCCCAGAGTGTGTCACCACTTAACGAGTGGTAGAGCCGACGACGTTGCGCACGCCGACATGGATCAGACGCAACGCCTGTTCAATATCCGTGCAACGAAATAGCTGTTGATTCTCGCTGACGGACAGACCGTTTGCGCTGGATAGTTTTTCGATGCCTTGACTGGCGAAATACTCAAAAACGTTCCGTTCACCAACGCCGAACCTTTTTTTCATGGCAGTGGGCGCGCGCGCGGCTCTGTCAGCGTGCTGATAAAAAAGATCGATGCTCTTTTTCCTGGTTTCTTCGACGCCGTAAAGGGTTGAGCGCATCTCCGGACACATGGCAGCAATGACTTCCGCTGTCGCGCCGCCGAAACCGCCGATCAGGTACAAAGGCTTGTCGGACCGGTAGGCGAAATAGGCTTCTTCGGCTATGCCTGGTATCCATCCGCCGTAACCACTCGTCGTGCCGCCAAGACAAATGCGCGCGCCGGGCTGCAACATCTCGGTCATCACGTGACGCAACACCCAGAGCCGCGACAACATATCCTTGCCCCAAATGCTTTGGAGTCTCTTTGATGGTGCCATGTGCGCCTGCACAGTGGATTGAAGGCTCAGGGGCGACGAGTCAAGGGCAGCGCCTCGTTTGCTGTCCAAACCTGGGCTTGGCCACAGTAGATCGTACAGACGCCAAACCTGCAGAAGACCCTCCGACGCCTCGGCCGCGTGCTGCCCCGACTTGTTCAGTTGCGTCGTTGACGGATGCGGCACGAGATTCAGAAGTCGCGGGAACTGATCTTTCCGGAATCTCAAGGGCGTGGTGGTCTCGGTGAGCGTTCCAACGGTGCGCATAATGCCGCCCTCGCGCCAGTCGTGACCGAGCATTAGTTTGTATAGCTTGCCCAGCCAATAGTGGGCGATGCGCAACGTGAGGCGATTGATTTGCGAGTCGTCAAACCCAAGTGCCGTGGCTGAAGAACAGGGGCTGACCGACAAATTGATCCAGAAATCCTTGCCGATGATGAGGTCATCACTATCGTTCATTAGGGGGTCTCCCACTCAGCCAGTGATTGCAGCACAACGGCGCGCTTCGATGTCTTGTGGGAATAGTCTTCCAGCATTCCTTTGCGTTCTTTGGGTAGCGTCAATCCCGGGTAGACGACGGTCAAGTCGCCGGATTTTCCATCTTTTAGCAAAGCGGAAAGACTCGCAATGGATGGATGCCGTGGAATCACCACAACGTCTGTTCGTCCCAGGCTGACTCTCCATTGCGCCTTGAGTAAGCGCACGTGCGCCGCGATGGCGTGGATCACAATGCGAATAAGATTGCCGTCGCTGATGCGAATGGTCGTCGCAGCATCGAAATTAAGAAAACCGCCATACTCCATCGTCGTTTTTCGGAGTTCAACAACGACAATAGGCATGCAGTTGGCTTCAGCCTGCTGGAATTCTTCACGACACCAGTAGCGGTCGGCGTATGCATCGGTGCGCAATGCGATAAGCACGCCGTTGGCCGCGTTCGTGCGTAAGGCCTCGCGCCAATCATCGCCTCGCTTGATCGATTCGGCGTCATAGAAATACGAGCGGTCGAATTGTTCCTCGAAGAGTGTGCTCGTACGTCGAAACATGTCGGTAATGGCGAGCGCGAGCGGCGCACCATCAATCTTGGCGTGGCTAATGAAAAACTTGGCGCGCGGGCCGCTGTCTGTCGATTGAGTGAGTCTGTCGCGGATTGCCTCCATGACGGCGAGGACGGTAATCAGCGGCAACATACCTGGCTCGATCGCTCCGGCTTCTATCGGTGAGTGCTGTTCGGTCTCGCCCGCCAACGCCGCTGGAACGACAATGGGCACCGTCTTTGTTCCCGCTCTTTTGCGTAAAAGGGCCTTTACAGCGGCGGGCCACTTTGGCCTCTTGCGCGAACGTATTTCGAAAATCACCGTGGACGCAGCTGCCCCGAACAACGCCTTTCGATAGTCAGGCGAGTCTGAGGGCGAGCGCGGCTCGAGTACGGGGATACCGATGTCGAGTTCTTCTGAAAAATACCCGACACCCGTTGCGTTGCCCGGGCTATCGGAGCCCTCCAGCGCAAACCGCAATAGTTCGACGTAGGCGTCCGTTCGCAAATCCGTACGATCGCGAATCACAATCACCTGAATCGGCGTCAAGGACTTCGGGACGATTTTCGTCATAGCTGTTGCCAAATGGAACCAGTTAAAAAGTGTAAACGATGAAACCAGCTGGCGCCGCTGGCCTCTAATACGAGGTGGTTAGCCGCTGTGTTTCAGTGTAGCGCGATGTTACGCATTTTGCGGACGCCGGGGGTATTCATTGGTGTTCCGGAGTGAGACCAGATTTCGCGCAGAGACCCTCGGCGCAAACTAACCGCGGAATCTTGACCGCCGCGCAAGGGCGCCGGTAGAGTCAGTCCGAATTAACGCGCCAGCTTTGTGCGCCAGGGAGAGACCATGAAAGCGAACACACGAGCCCGCATTGCAGGCGTAGGGATACTAGCGGCTGTTTTTAGTTACACGACCGGGGCGCACGCGCAGTCAGCGGTGACGATGTCCGACGGCAACGAAGCGTCGCTGGCGCTCAGTCCTACCGGCTGCATCTTGACGCACAAGCGCACGAACAACGCGGACTGGGTAGGTTTGCAGGCGAGCGATGCGAGCGGCAACCGTTTTGAGTTTCGACTGGGTGAAGCGCGCAATCGTCCAGTCGAAGTCCTCGAGATTGAGGCAGCAGGCAAGCCGGCTTACGGCCCGGTTTCCCTTTTCGATGTGCTCGAAGCTGAGCTGATGGCCAATATGGACAAATGGTCGGCCGACAAAATCGCGGAACAGGACGACATGATCTCCGACGCGGACGGCCAGCCCCTTCACGAGCTCCATGACATACAAATTAGCGTTGACGGCACCAGCGCCAGTGACTATTTCGCTGCTGTTCGTCGCTCGGAACTCGTCGAGAAATCACGAGTCGCGCCGGTCACCGTGAATGCGACCGGCATCAACGTGGCCAATAGCGAAGACTTCGTTAAAGCGACCATTGCGCTCAGTGGCCGGTGCAAGGTTTTGTTTATGTCGCAGTAGCGTCGCTTCGACGCTCAGTCAGACTCGCTGACGGCTGCGGTAAAGACCACATCGGTCGAGCTGTTCAAAGCCGTCTCGGCTGAGTCCTGCAATACGCTGATCACAAAGCCCACGGCCACCACCTGCATGGCAACGTCGTTGCCGATGCCGAACAGCCCGCACGCCAGTGGGATTAGCAGCAGCGATCCGCCCGCGACGCCGGACGCACCGCACGCCGACAGTGCGGCCACCACCGATAACAACAGTGCCGTCGGAAAATCGACGGCGACACCCAGCGTGTTGGCCGCGGCGAGGGTTAGCACGGTGATGGTGATCGCCGCCCCGGCCATGTTGATCGTGGCACCTAGCGGAATGGACACCGCGTAGGTGTTTTCGTCCAGTCCAAGTTTTTTGCACAGCGATAAGTTGACCGGAATGTTGGCAGCGGAGCTGCGCGTGAAAAACGCCGTGATCCCGCTCTCGCGCAACGCCGTCAGTACGATGGGATAAGGGTTGCGCCGAATCTTTACCCAGACGATCAACGGATTCACAATCAGCGCGATGATCAACATGCAGCCGAGCAGCACCGCCAGAATGCGGGCGTACCCGGCGAGGGCCGAAAAACCAAATTCCGCGAGCGTGCCGGCCACGAGACCAAAAATGCCGAGCGGCGCCAGCTGAATGACGACTTTTACTATGCCGGTCACCGCGGACGATATGTCGGTGAGCATCTCGCGCGACGTGCTGCTGGCATGGCGCATGCCGATGCCCAGCGCGACGCCCCACACCAGAATCCC
This sequence comes from Gammaproteobacteria bacterium, assembly GCA_045107005.1. Classification (GTDB taxonomy): domain Bacteria; phylum Pseudomonadota; class Gammaproteobacteria; order Steroidobacterales; family JBCCMA01; genus JBCCMA01. The sequence continues at coordinate 21,234 of JBGCFP010000049.1, read as the reverse complement.
GATGAAGTTACCGTTCATGATGGCGCTGATCGGGTTGTCGACCAGTTTGAACAACAGGTCGTTGAGCACCTCGAGAATGCCTTGCGGCGGGTCCATTTGTACCTGCGCTAAATCCAGCGCCAGCGTCGTGGGAAACAACTTGCTCATGACGACGGCGACGAACGCGGCGCTGAGCGTACCGATCAGATAGAGAACGACAATCGGTCGCAGCTGACCGGATTCGCCGGATTTTTGGTTGGCCAGCGCAGCGGCAACCAACACCAAAACGAGAATCGGGGCAACCGCTTTGAGCGCGCTGACAAACAGGGAGCCCAGCAGCGCAACCGCTTGCGCGCCAGCTGGCCAGGCGAGCGCGAGCGCAATGCCCGCTGCGATGCCCACGGCAATGCGCAGAATCAGGTTGCCGCCGAAAAATCGTTCGCTAAGTGTTGCGCTGGACATTATCAACGTGTTCCGTCTTTAAGATGGCGCAAACGGTACGCAGCCGCAGGATCGAAAGCAAGAATGGCGGCGAGTTCGCGTCTCTTGGTGTGACGGTCGGGCAGCGAACATCACCCGTGCGGATTTCGGCTGGCGCGCTCGGGTTACTGCTCGGTTCTGCACAGCATTCGAGTCTGCCGTTGGAGTCGCCCTTGCGTCAGACGGCCTGGCGCGCGGCCAGCGTTCGCCACGCCGTCGCCGCGATGATCAGTGCGCCAGCAACCAACGCCAGCGCGCCGGGCGTCTCGCCGTGCAGCCACCAGGACCAAACTGGATTGAGCATTGGCTCGACCAAAATCAACAGGGAGGCAGTCAGCGCGGTGATCCGGGCCATGGCATACGTCACCAGCAGATAGGCCAGTGCGATTTGCACGGTGCCCAGATACAAAAGGATCCACCAGTCCGCGCTACTGATTTCCTGGATCGGGAACGCAAACCCGGCGCACAGTGCGAACGCCAACAAATTGCCCATCGCGGCGGCCGTCGTGGCGGATGAATCACCATCGCGTCGTGCCAGCGCGCGCAAGCCCATCAAAGTCAGCGCCCAGGTGATGCCCGACGCCGCTCCCAGCAGGTTGCCAAGCGCTGGTGCAGGAGCGGTCTGCGTTGGCGTTTCCGCAGACACGAACAACAAAACCAGCCCGACCGCCATCGCCAGCATAAAGCCCACGTCCCGTCGCTCAATGGGTTCGCGCAGCAGCCATGGCGCCAGTATCAGCACGTAGAGCGGCGCCGTTGCCTGTAAAAATATTGCGTTGGCGGAAGTGGTTAGCTTGGTCGCCTGGACGAAAAGAATCAGCGTAGCGGCGTAGGTGACGGCAACCAGCGCCGCGCGCAAGTTCCAACTTTGGCGACAGGCGGGAATCAGCAGCATCATTGCGACAAACGCGATACCCGAGCGCAAGCAAGCCACTTCCCAGCCGCCCAGCGACGTGCCCTTGACCGCTGCGCCGCCAGTGGAAAACAGCACGGCGCCGATGACAATCAGCAGTCGTGCGTCGACCCGCTCAAGCACGGGTCGACACGTCAGCCACTGAGCGTTTGGATATCAACAAAGCGCCCGTCCCCGTCAAACTGAATACGGAAACGACCGGAGATTCCGTCGCGGGTGACAAACGGCCGAAGAATGGCGGCTGGGAAACGCAAGCTGCGGCCATCGTCTGCGCGCGCGACGACGTCACGCGCGTTGCCTTGATAGACTCGCAGAAATTCGTCCGCATCGATATCCAGCGTCATGTCGATGAACGGCACCGTTGCACTTACCGGTTTTTGGGTTTTCGGAACTTCAAAGTCATGCGGTTGGATTCGCCGATTGCCGTCATCTTGGCGCGCAGCGCGGCGTCTTCACCGCTGTTGATATAGGTGGGTGGCAGACGCCAGACGATGTCGTTTTCGCTGGGTTGATCTTTGTCATTGGCGCTGTAGTCGCGACTCCCGACAAATTCGAAACCCGCTGCGCGCATTTTCTCAATGACAAACGACTTCTTGAGATAGCCGCGAGCCCCGCTGGCAAACTCGTCGCTCATGTCGTCGCGCGCTTCGTGTTGAACGATACCGACGACACCGCCGGGTTTGAGCACGCGATACGTGTCATTGAGTGCCGTGGTCAGATAACCGCCGTCGCTCTCAAAGCGAGCGAGATTGTGCAGCACGCGAAAATAGACCACCGCATCGGCCGTGTTTTCCATGCTCTTGGGCAGGTTGCCGAGCACGAACGCGCTGATGGGAGCACTGGTGGTCGAGCGCCATTCCTGCGCCTGCTGCGGCCAGTCCGTGGCCCAGGTCTGCTTCGCCGCGATGAACTTGTCATCGAAGAAGCCGAACTTGGCCCACATGTCGGTCGCGTAGTCTGAGCCCACCAGCTGGCCCTGCGGACCGAGGTAGTCGATCAGAATCTTGGTGTACCACCCACCGCCAGGCAGGCCCTCAACGACGGTCATGCCGGGCGCAATACCAAAGAAATTGAGCGTTTTGGCCGGTTGTCTGGCCATGTAGCGCGCTTTCGTGTCGCCGGGCTGAGCGGCGAGCACGTCCGCCAGCAGCGCAGGTTCGGGTTTCTGGACCGTAGGGGCGGCGGTCTTGACCGGTGTGTGATCGCAGCCAGCCACAGCAACAAGGACCAGTGGCAACAAAAGATGGCGCATGTCTGTCTCCAGAATTCAATTGTGAGTGAATTGTAGCGAAAGCCGTCGCGAGCGTCTCTGGTGCGTTGCGTGCAAGCCTTTCCACAGCGACAGCTTTGGGCTTTAATAGCGGCGCTATTCGACAAGACAAAGCGGAGAGTGTTGCATGAAGATTGGTGTCCCGGCGGAAACCCACCCTGGCGAGAAGCGCGTCGCCACCACCCCTGACGTGGCCACACAGCTGCAAAAGCTGGGCTACGAGGTGTGCATTGAGTCGGGAGCGGGCGCCAGCGCAACGTTCACCGACGAAGCGTATGTCAGCGCGGGCGTCCACATTCTGGACACGGCCGCCGACGTCCTGGCGCAGTGCGACATTATTCTGAAAGTCCGTGGCCCCAGCGATGCACAAGTGGATCAGCTGCGCGCCGGCCAGGCTCTGATTTGCTTTTTGTGGCCAGCCCAGAATGAAGGTCTGCTGGAAACGCTAAAGGACAAGGGAGTCACTGCCCTGTCCATGGACAGCGTACCGCGTATCTCGCGCGCGCAAAAAATGGACGCGCTGAGCTCGATGGCCAATATCGCCGGATACCGCGCGGTGGTGGAAGCAGCGCAGCATTTCGAACGGTTCTTTACCGGGCAAATCACCGCGGCGGGCAAGGTGCCGCCCGCGAAAGTCATGGTGATTGGCGCAGGCGTGGCCGGTCTTGCTGCCATTGGGGCCGCCAAGAGCATGGGGGCCATCGTGCGCGCTTTCGATACGCGCCCGGAAGTTAAGGAGCAGGTCGAAAGCATGGACGCCGAGTTCCTCGAGCTCGACTATGAAGAAGAGGAAGACGGCGCCGGCCAGGGCGGCTACGCCAAGGTGATGAGCAAGGCCTTTATCGAAGCTGAGATGGCGCTGTTTGCCGAGCAGGCCAAAGACGTCGACATCATCATCACGACCGCGCTGATTCCGGGCAAGCCGGCACCGAAGCTCATCACCGCCGAAATGGTCGAGTCGATGAAACAGGGCAGCGTCGTGGTGGATCTGGCGGCGGAGCAGGGCGGCAACTGCGAATTGACCGAACCGCATCAAGTCGTCGTGAAGCACGGCGTCACGCTGATCGGCTATTCCGATTTGCCCAGTCGCCTGGCCACCCAGAGCTCACAGTTGTACGCGACCAACCTGCGACATCTGATCACCGATATGACGCCCGAAAAAGACGGCGACTTAAAGGTAGATTTCGACGATGAGGTGGTCCGCGGCGCAACCGTCGTGCATCAAGGCGAGGTGACGTGGCCACCACCCGCGCCAAAACTGTCGGCCGCACCGGCCAAACCTGCACCTGCTCCCGCGCCGGTGGAAATGGCGCCAGAGAAGCCGCCGAGCGTCTGGGGCCCGGTGGCGGCCGGGGCGGTGGGCGTGTTGTTGCTGCTCGGTCTGGGACAGGTATCGCCGCCGGATTTCATGGCGCATTTCACCGTGTTTGTTCTGGCGTGTTTTGTCGGCTACATGGTGATCTGGAATGTATCGCCGGCGTTGCACACACCGCTGATGAGCGTGACCAACGCCATCAGCAGCATCATTATTATTGGTGCACTGGTGCAGATCGATTCATCGCGCAGCTTGATCATGTGGCTGTCCGGGCTGGCGGTGTTGATCACCGCTATTAATATTGTCGGCGGGTTCGCCGTCACGCAGCGCATGCTGCAAATGTTTCGCAAGTAGGAGCCCGACGTGACACCAGGCATCGTTACTGCTGCATACATCGCAGCCACTGTTCTGTTTATTTTGGCGCTCGGCGGCTTGTCGAATCAGGAGACCGCGCGCCGCGGCAACTACTACGGCATGGCCGGCATGACCATCGCGCTGGTCGCCACGGTTCTCGGCCTGGTCCACGGCAATTACGTGATGCTGTTCACCGCGTTGATTGCCGGCAGCGTCATCGGTTTGCTGTTGGCGCAACGCGTGCAAATGACACAAATGCCCGAACTGGTCGCCATTTTGCATTCACTGGTCGGGGCCGCTGCCGTACTCGTGGGTTACGCTAACTTTCTCGATCACGACTGGTCACTGGTTGGTGCGGCCAAAACCATTCACGATGTCGAAACCTATCTGGGCGTTTTGATTGGCGCCGTGACGTTCTCCGGTTCGATCATTGCCTTTGGTAAGTTGAGCGGGCGCATCGGCGGCAAGCCGTTGATGCTGCCGGCGCGGCACTTCTTGAATCTGGGTTTGCTGATCGGGGCGCTGGTTGTGGGCAAGCTGTTCGTCGAGCAATCCGCGGGCGACGGCGGCTTGGGCCCGCTGCTCATTATGACGATCATCGCACTGTTGTTCGGCATCCACATGGTCATGGCCATCGGCGGCGCCGACATGCCGGTCGTGGTCTCAATGCTCAATAGCTATTCTGGTTGGGCAGCTGCCGCAACCGGCTTCATGCTGAATAATGATTTGCTTATCGTTACCGGTGCACTGGTGGGCAGCAGCGGCGCCATCCTCAGCTACATCATGTGCCGGGCGATGAACCGCAAGTTCTTCTCTGTGATCGCGGGTGGCTTCGGCACCTCCGGTGGCTCGGTGGCGGCCAGTGATGGCGAGGACCAGGGCGAAGCCGTGGCCGTGCAAGCTGACGAAGTGGCGCAGATGATGCTCGATGCTAAAGAAGTCATGATTATTCCCGGCTACGGCATGGCTGTGGCGCAAGCCCAGCACACCGTGTACGAAATCACCAAGACGCTTAAAGCCAAAGGCGTGAACGTGCGTTTCGGTATTCACCCGGTGGCCGGGCGCATGCCCGGGCACATGAACGTGCTGCTCGCCGAGGCCAAGGTGCCTTACGACATCGTGTTCGAAATGGATGAGATCAACGACGATTTTCCCGACGTTGATGTCTCTGTCGTGATCGGTGCCAACGACATCGTGAACCCGTCGGCGCAGGATGTGCCGGACAGCCCGATTGCCGGCATGCCCGTGCTCGAGGTCTGGAAGGGGCGCACGACCATCGTGCTAAAACGAAGCATGGCGACCGGGTACGCGGGCGTACAAAACCCGCTGTTCTTCAAAGACAACACGCGGATGCTGTTCGGCGACGCAAAAGAAACCATGGATGCGGTACTAAAACAGCTGTAGCAATCGCTAACAACGCGACAATGTAGAGGCCAGCGGCCAAAATATGCCCGTTAGGGAAATTCCGCGGACCGCTTGGGAGCCATTCCCTAACGGGCATATTTTGGCCGCTGGCCTCGGCTCCATAGAAGCTAATGCTCAGGTATCGGAGCCCCCAACAACTGCGCACGAACAAACTGCACCGGCGGCGAACCATAAGAAAGCACTTCGTCGTGATACCGACGCAGCGTGAAATCATCACCCCAGTGCTGTTCCATTTCGCGCCGCAAATCCGCGTGTTCCTGGTAACCAACGAAATAGGTGGACAGCTGCGCCGAGGTTAACTGCGCGCGCACCCACTTGCCCGCCGCCTCGCGCTCTTCCTGAAACGCGCCGTCGATCATCAGGCTCATGGCTTCGTCACGCGTCATGCCGTCCACATGCACGGCTTGGTCGATAATGCTGTTCGCCACCGCCCGCAGATACCATTTCTGATTGATCAGTCTCATTAGCGGATCGTTATCCAGATAGCCCGCGTTGATCATCACGCTCTCGGAGTACACCGCCCACCCTTCGATAAACGGGCCGGATGCCAGCATCGCTCGAAGCACCGAAGGATGACGGTTTGAAAGCGCAAGCTGCAGGTAATGGCCAGGCATGGCTTCGTGGATAGTCAGGTTTTCAATCGACAGAAGATTGTATTCACGTAGAAACGAATTGACCTGTTCGTCTGTCCACTCTGCCGGCAACGGCGCCACCGCGTAGAACGTTTTCTGCCCACGATCCAAAGCGCCGGGGGCGTCGCAGTAAGCCAACGCGATGCCGCGCTGAAACTCCGGCATGATAATGATCTCGACAGGATCGTTCGGAACTTCGACCAGGTTTTTCTCACGCACAAACTCGGTCGACTGCTGCAAGCTCTGTCTGGCCACCGTGACAATGTCGTCGCGCCCCGGTACTCGCGCATAGGCGAGCGCCAGTCCCGCTTCAATGACCGCCTGCTGTTTTTCCGGCGACGGGTTGTCCGGTGCGCCCGGTTCTACAAGTGACCGGGCGACTTGGTACATTTGTTCGCGCACGCTTTTGAATTCGCGTTCCGCACGCTGTCGAACATCTTGTCGACTCAGCGGTGAGAACAACGTGAACGACAGCTTCTGATCGAATTTTTCGGCACCAATTCGAAACTCGCCGCGCGCGTTGGGCACCAGCTGTTGTTCCAGCCAATCCTGATGTTCGTCGACAGCGGCAACGGCGACTTTGATGGCTGCGTTCATCCGGGCACGGTCGATAGTGCCAAGTTGATCCAGTTGCGGACGAATCAGAGCATCGATGATCGACGTCACGCCGCCGTTTTGCTTGACCGCTGTTTCGGCATGGATCAAGGGCACGTTTTTCACATCAAGCGTGGCTCGAACCTGCTTCAAGAAACGCGGGAGTTGTTCGAGTCGGGCAGTAGCGTGCTTCAGGCGCTCTTCCAACGGCGCGAAGTCGCGCGCCATCAACGAGTAGACTGAACCACCGGCAAGGCCGGTATAAATGAGGGGATTCCAACTCCATTCCCGCAACGTTTCCTGGCGCCACAGTTTTCCCCGCAGATCTTGCCGCAACAGCGTCGCGTCGATCTGGTTTTCGCGGTTGAGTGATTTCGATTCAATGGCGTCGAGGCGTTGCAAAGTCGTTTGATAGAAAGTTTGCGCAGCCGCACGCGACGCTGGACTGATATCGTCAAACAGAGCGTCGAAACGATGATCGCCCAACGCCGTCGCGCCAATCGGAGACAGTGCCGGAAGGCGCTCAACAACATCTTGCGCAAGTGCGTCAAACGCCGCGTTATGATCAATGGGTGGCGTGTCGTTATGCGCACAGGACGCGACGAAAAAGACTGCGATAGCAGCGTAAATGGATGGCTTGGCTCGCACGGATACTCTCACAGTTGCGGTTTAACCAGTGCAGACCAGTGTGACATAAACCGGAAGGTGAGCCTTTCACTCTTTCTGCTAACGATGGATTTTTTTGTCCTTAGTCCATGCAGCGCAGCAAAAACTGCGGCGGTTTAACGTTCCCTAAGAGTCAGCGAGGTGTCTATACTCCGGGCCCTACGTTTTACAAAAACAAAAAATAACGTCGCTTTCTTTTTCTCTGGGGGATACATCATGGATGCACAGTCGCGTCGCCGTCTAGGCACATGGCTTACGGTGCCGGGCCTGGCCTTGGCACTATCACTACCGGCAGCGTCTTGCCCGGTTGCTTCGCTGGACGGAGAGATGGATGCGTCCGCTCTGACGTTCGAAACCTTCTCACCGATTGGCTCAGTTCGCGCGAGCGACGTCGATACCCGTCAGCTGCGCGCGATGGCAACCACCGAATGCGACGGTGGGTTTGCGGGTGTGTATCCCTGCAATAACGTTGATCTGTTGTCGTTCACACCACTGAGCGGAATCGGCGGCGGCTCAGGTAACGACATCTGGGGTTGGACCGATCCGGATACGGGCAACGAATACGCGATCATGGGTCGCACGAACGGCACCGCGTTTGTCGATATCACCGATGCCGAAAATCCGGTGTATCTGGGTAACCTGCCGACGCACACCGGCAATTCGACGTGGCGCGATGTCAAAGTACACAGCAACCATGCTTACATTGTGTCCGAGGCGTCCGGTCACGGCATGCAGGTGTTCGATCTTACGCAGCTGCGCAATGTACCGAACCCACCGCAGACGTTCTCGAACACTGCGCACTACGCCAACTTCGGTAATGCGCACAATATCGTCATCAATGAAGAGACCGCGTTCGCCTATGCCGTTGGCACGGGTACCTGCTCGGCCGGTTTGCACATGATTGATATTTCGACGCCAGCGGCGCCCACGTTTTCCGGTTGCTATTCTGACGATGGGTACACGCACGATGCGCAGTGTGTCGTTTTCCGCGGCCCAACTCACCGTTTCCACCACGGTAGCGAGCTGTGCTTCAACTCCAACGAAGACACACTGACCATCGTTGACGTCACGGACAAAAGCGCGCCCGTTCAGTTGGCCCGCTTGCCCTACAGCGGACGTGGCTATACCCACCAGGGTTGGCTGACCGAAGACCACAAGTATTTTATTCTCGATGATGAGCTGGACGAGCGTCAGCTGGGTCACGCTACGCGCAGCCGCGTTTTTGACGTGAGTGATCCATCGGCACCGGTGTTGCTGGGTCAGTACGACAGCACAGCTGCCGCCGTGGATCACAACCTGTACGTGAAGGGCGACTACGTGTTCCAGGCGAACTATCGCGCCGGCCTGCGCATTCTGGAAGTGGTGGACGCCGCCACCGTCAATCTGCAGGAAGAAGCGTTCTTCGATATCTATCCGGATAACGACGCCGCGCAGTTTAACGGCGCGTGGAGCGTCTACCCGTATTTTGAAAGCGGCAACGTGATCGTCAGCGGCATCGAGCAGGGCTTGTTCGTGTTGCGTCCAACGTCACTGACGCCGTCGTTCGACGCGACGCCGGGCTCGACGAATCTGCAGGTTTGCGGTGTTGGCTCGACGTCAACGTCGCTGGACATTCGCGCATTCGGTGGTTTCACCGAAGCGGTGAATTTCACCGTCAGCGGCGCGCCAGCCGGCACGTCTGCCACGCTGAACCCACCGTCGCTCGTGCCACCAGGCGCGACCACGTTGTTGGTTGACGTGACAACGCCCGAAGCCGGTCAGTACATGTTGAGCATTGACGGCACCTCGGGCGAGCAGAGCAATTCGGCGGTCGTGAATCTCGACGTGTCGATTAACCCGCCAATTGCCGTCGCGGCACAACTGCCGCTCGATGGCGACAGCGATGTATCGTCGAATCAGACGCTGTACTGGGCGGCGGCAGACAACGCCTACACCTACGATATTGAAGTGGCGACAGACCCGGATTTCAAAACGATCGTGGTCAGCGCCACCGGCCTGACCGCCAACAGCTACCCTCTGTCTTCGTTGCCGGACAATACAACCTTGTACTGGCGCGTGACGTCGAGTAACGCCTGCGGTAGCGAGACCTCGCCGGTCTACAGTTTCACCACGGCGGTCGCAACCTGCACGGTTTACAACAGCAAAGACGTGCCGGTGGCCATCGATCCGGTCGGCACGGGCACCGTGACATCATCGCTGGTCACCGACGCCGGTGGTCAGATCATCGATGTGAACGTAGTGAACCTCAATGGCGATCACACCTACCTTGGCGATCTGATCTTCCAGCTCGAAGGCCCAGTCAAAGCCAACCACAGCGGACGCACCAACACCCGCCATTCGCAGCGCGCGCTCGTGCGTTTGATTGACGGCATTTGCGGCAGCGTGAACGACTTCGACGTCAACCTCGATGACGAAGCCGCGCCCGGTCCGCTGCCTTGTCCGTACAACAATGGCGGCACGTATCAGCCTCTGAACGAGCTGGCCGCGCTGGACGGTAGCCCGGGTACCGGCGACTGGACGCTGAGCGTGGAAGACACCTTTAACCTGGATGGCGGTAGCTTGAACGGGTGGGGCATTGAAGTGTGTGTGACGCCGTTGCCTGCATCGCTCGACGCTGACGGCGACGGCGTTCCCGACGATCAGGATAACTGCACGCTGGTCGCCAACCCCGATCAGCGCGACACACACGGTGACGGCTACGGCAACGTCTGCGATCCGGATCTGGACAACAACGGCACGGTCAACGTGGTTGACTTGGGACTGCTGCGTAACGTTTTCTTCAACTCGGGCGAAGGTCAGGATGCGGATCTCAACGGCGACAACGTCGTAAACGTGACCGATCTTGGCATCATGCGCAGCTACTTCTTTGGTCCTCCTGGCCCAAGTGGCGTGGCGCTCGAGTAAGCGCAAGCGAGCTTTAGACCTCGGCTGGACAAAAACGCGGGTTGCTAGCAGCCCGCGTTTCTTCTAATTTGTACAGTATGATTCGTAGTTACTACGTTTACTTTCGCTGTGCTCTGGCCGCGCTGGGTGCGTGCGGCGTCTCAGCCGCGCTCGCACAGGATGATTTTGCGGCACCGGTCCAGGCCTTGGCTAATGAGGTCGCCGACGCGCAGGTGGAACTGGCCGTGCTGCCCACCTATCCGAGCCGCGCGCTACGCAACGGCATTGACGGCGAAGTGACCGTACGCTTTACCGCGTCGCGCTACGGACGAGCGGTCGATGCGAAGATCACCAGCGCCACACCGCGTCGCGTGTTCGATGCCGCCACGCTGGATGCACTGAAGTACTGGTTTATTCGACCGGCTCGTGCCGATGTCTGCGTCACGACCGAACAGCAGGCGGAGCAGACCTTCCGTTTTCGCCACGATCAAGATCCGCCGGTACAGGTTTTGCCCATGGTGATCGAAGGTCGTGTGCAGATGCCCGACGATCAGCAGCACGTCGAGGCGTGGGAGAAAGGCACGGGCAGAGATGGCTTGTCGTCAGCGGTCGACGATGGCGCGCTTGTGGTCATCAATCGCGTCGAACCGCCGTTCCCGGAAAAAGCGGCCCAGCGCAAACGCGAAGGCTTTGTCACGGTGTCGTTCTTCATCGAGAAAGACGGTCGCGTCACCGATCCAAAAGTCGAAGCGTCGAAAAACGGCATGCTGTTCAACCGCGCGGCACTGAAAGCCATCAAGCAGTGGACGTTCGTACCGGCCTTGCGCAACGGTGAGCCCATCGAGCGCCTGGGGTGTCACGAGTTCTTGTTTAACCTTGATGCGCGCACTGCGGATTCGCAGCGAGACCGTATTCGCGAACGTACGCGTTAAGCCGGTCTCGCTGCCCTTGTTCTAGTCACGCTTGCGCTGCGGAATGTCAACGTTACCGGCAACCCGGCGGTGTCGAATATAGCCAGAGCCGTCGCTCCCGACCGTCAGGTTGCCGTTGACGTTGCTCACGTCGATATCGCCCGAGGAATCCGTACCGACATAGACGTCAGCGGCAATGTCGTGTGCGTCGATGTCGCCGGATGAATCCTTGTTGATTGTCAGCGACAGGGCTTCGCGCACGTCGACATCCCCTGAGCTATCGACCCGAATCAAGACGTTGCCCACTTTGCGCATGTCGATATCGCCCGAGCTGTCCATTTCGATGTGCACATCGCCGTTGATTTCGCGCAGACCAATATCGCCGGAAGAGTCGGTCAGCGTCAGCGGTCCGCTCGCCTCAACGAAAATGTCGCCAGACGAGTCAAATACTGTGAGCGGCACATCGTTGGGCACTTCCAGATTCAGATCCAGCGCGCCAATCAACCCGGAGTTGAAGCCACGCTTGTAGGGCACGTCCACGATGATACGCAAGGTGCCGCCGTCACGTTCCTCGACAATCCGAATCTCATCAACTCGATCTTTGTAGCGGCGCTGCACGCAGGCTTTGCCGGTCGCGACCAGTTGTCCCGGAGCGGTAACGCCTTTGATATCCAGGTCGCCGGCAACGGCGCGCACTTCAATGGTCGTGACGCCACGCAAGTCCATTTCCATCGCCACATCTCGCGCGCCGACACACCAATCAGCGTTGGCGACAGGGGTCGTGGTTAAAATGGCAACAGTCGTCGAAAGAAGGGCAATGGCTCGCATAGTGGGCTCCCAAAGGGTGGGTTGAGTGTCTTTAAGATCAGATGCACGCAGATCGCCCTGGGTTTGAACCAATCTGGTTGCCACGTGCGGCAGCCTGACGGTATGGTTCAACTGCTTTTTTACCCGCTTGTTCAGAGCCTTGCGTCACTATGTCAAATTCGCAGCGGTTGCAGCGCGTGCTCGCGCTGTGCACCGACGTACTGGATCAACCCGGCGCCGAGCGTATGGCCTATCTGGCTGAGGCTTGCGAGGGCGATTTTCGGCTGCGCGCGTCCGTGGAGTCGGTGCTCGTGGCGCTCAAAGACGCGCGCCGCTTTATGGACGTGGCGGATATCCGCGCGGACAACTTTGCCGATTTTGTTGGTGAAAACGCCGGCGACTATCAGCTGCTCGAACTGCTGGGCGTCAGCCCGCTCGGCGGCGTGTACCGGGCCACCGGCAGTGATGGTGAGGTCTACGCCGTGCGCGTGGTGCGCGGCCATCTGTGGGCCCGTGAGCTGATCGAGCGGTTTAGCGACGAACTCGATCTGTTTACCCAAGTGCGCGACCCGTACATCGCCAGTCTGGTGGACGGCGGCGTCACGGTGAACGGCTCGCCGTATCTGGTGTATGAGTTCGTGGACGGCATGCCGCTGGATGAATACTGCGACCGGGGTCGGCTCAGCGTTTCCGAGCGCGTCCGGTTGGTGCGCAGCGTCGCGCGTGCAGTGCACGTTGGCCATCAACATTTGACCGCCTGGCGCAGTGTGCGTCCCTCCAACGTCCTGGTTACCGAAGACGGCACGCCGAAGGTGTTGGATTTTGCTCTGGGCACGCTGCTTCACCGGCAGCACGGACCGATTCGGTCACTCGATACGTCACTGCTGTCCATGTGGATGTCGCAGTTTGCTGCGCCGGAAACCTTCGAAGGGTTAAGTCTGACCGTATCGGCTGACGTCTATTCGTTGGGGGCCATGACCTATGATTTGCTGACCGGTCAGCGCCGTCCTTCCTACCCGATGGATGAGGCGACACGCGACACTGCCTTGCTGAAGGCCAGTGAGCAGGTCAGCAGCAACGACGACTGGGCACTGCGTGAAGCGATCGCGCATCGGCGCGCGACCACCACGGACGCGCTGGCCAAATCTCTGGTCGGCAGCATCGACGGGATTTTGCACAAAGCGATGCGTGCAGATCCATTGGAGCGTTTTGAATCGGCATCGTCGTTTGCTCAGGCTTTGACGCGCTTTTTGGCCGGCAAGCCGTTGTCGCTGGACGACGACGCCTCAGACGAGGGGAGCGAAGCGTCCGTCAGCGCGTTCGCCCTGGGCATGGCCGCCGGTGTCGCAACGTTGGCTCTGGTCGCTTACCTGCATTTCGTCAAAGGTTATTTTTGAGGCGGGAACCGTCGCGCTCCAGCGCGGGGTGACCGAGCAGTTGCTGCCGACCATGAGCGCGGCGCCGGTTCGCCGCTCTCCGATAATAAAAAAACCGCCTTTGCGCTGAGCGCAAAAGCGGCTTTCACGGGGATAAGAACTAGCGACGGCTGTTGCGGCTTGAGTTGCTGCTGCGTGAGCGCGACGAGTTGCTACGGCTCGAGCGTGACGAGTTGCTGCTGCGCGCCTGACTCCGTTGCGAGCGGGCCGGTTTTGACGACTGTGTCCGTGCCGGTGCAGAGCTTTGCTGACGCGCGGGGGCAGCTTGCCTGGTCGGCGCGGAGCGCGTTACCTGCCGCTGCGGTGCCGAGCGGGTTTGCGCTGCTTGACGCGTCGAGCGGTTGGTGGCGTTAGCCTGCGGTGCACGCGTTGTCGTACGCGCGGTACGTTGGGTGGTGTACTGGCGTGACGTCGTCGCGCGATTCGAACTCGTGGCGCTACGGTTGGCGAACTGTCGAGTAGACGTCGTCGACGGTGCACGACGTTGTGTCGTCCGCGCCTGGCGATCGGCGGTTGCCACTCGAGTGCGGTTGGTCGTCGCGCTCCGGCGAGTCGTCGTATTCCGCGCGTTGGACACACCACGGTTGGTATTGGCTACTCGTGACTTCGGCGCGATGGAACGGTTGCCGACGCTGCGCGCATTGCCCTGACGGTTCACGCTGCGATTTCTCGAGTCACGCGGCTTGAACTGCGTATTGATCGGCGCACGATTGACGCGAGCAGCACGTTGACCGGTGCGCGCAATACCGCGCACGTTGCGCTGCGAGACGGGTCGCCACTGATCACCGCGGTAGTTGCGGTTGTTGGCGTAGCCACCACGGCTGCGTGCGATCGCTCGGTTGCTAAAACGCGCGGGCTGAAACCGATTGTGGTAATAAAAGTTGTTCACATAACGGCGACCGTAAAACGGATGGCTCACGTAGTTGTGCAAGTGAAAGCCAAGGAAGCGGGATCTCCAGCCAATGCGATACGCACTGGTGACGCCGAAGAAAAAGCCGTTGTTGAACGAGTGATAGGCAGGGTACGGATAGTAGTAAAGCGGAAACGCCCGCGGGTAGTAATGGAACACCGGCGCACGTTGTACGACGACCACGCGCTCGGGTTCGTAATAAGGAACGTACACGACTTCGCGCTCTACCGGCGTGATGGTAATGCGGTCGTCTTCACGTTCGACCACTTGGCGGTTGTCGCTCTTGAGGTTGCCCGCATCGTAAGCGCGGTCACGAAACGTTTCGATTGCGGCGATGACGTCCGGCTGCTGATTCACGACGGCTGCACCCAGGTCGTAGGTCCAGTCGAGGTCGTCGTTCATCAGACGCAGTACTTCGGGGTAGTTGAGCAGCGCAACAACCGACTCATCCCAGGTTGGGTCGGGCTTGAGCGAGTTGTCTTGCTCGTAGTCATCCAAAAAGCGTGACGCTTGCACAATTTGCAACGGAAACGCCGAGGCAGGCAGTACAACCGCCAGAAGATCGTCGGGATACAGGGCGACCGGTCCGACCACGTTCTGCAGTTCGGCGGATGACAGGGTTTCCACGACAATCGGCGCGTCGTCGCGCACGGCAGTCTGGGCGAGCACGGGGCTCGCGAGGCCAAGGCTGGCAGCGGCAATCAGTGCCACCGACCAGGTTTTGCCAAAAGATTGTGGGTGTCGCATAACGATTCTCCATGGCGGTGCCGAATCTGGCACCCGTCATTAACATGGTGCCCATTCTACGGGGCGTAACCTGAACGAATCCTTAACCAGTTTTATTTATTAAAAACAATGGGTTAAAGGATTTCTGGATACGGTTGACCGATCAATCTGATCGCCGGTCCGGGAGAAATGGTTAGACTAAGGTCCAGTATTGGTCCCAAGCCACGGCTGGTGAGCAGTGGCTTGCGGGTCGGCCGAGGCCCGAAAACCGGTCAGGTTTTCTGCAGCGTCTCGCTGCGGTGCGGGTCTTTGACGCGTGCGGCGAAGCGCGGCAGCGAATCTTTATAGTTGCGCGTAAGCTTGAGTTCCTTTGCGCAATCGAGTCGCAGAAAGTACTCACCGTTGATGTGCGGACGCATGGCAACGACGCGTTCGCGATTGACGATCGTTGATCGATGTATGCGGACAAAGCGTCGTGGGTCGAGCACGTTCTCCAGTCGTTTCATCGTCGAGCGCAGTACGTAAGTCTTGCCGGCACTGTGCACGCACATGTAATCGCCGGCGGCGTCAACCCAATCGATGTCAGCCATGTCGACGCAGACGGTTTCGCCGCCGTCGCGGATGGCCAGACGTTGGCTTGGCGCATCGTTTGCGGCGCTTGCGCCGCGCGTCAGTGCTTCTTCCAGCGTCAGCGTTTCACCTGTCATCTCGCACAGCATGGCCAACAGCCGTTGCCGATGCCCGGCGGCATCGCGAGCTTTGACGGTGGTTTTCGCGCGCTCCACGGCGTTGGCAAGCTGCGCGTCGTCAATGGGCTTGAGCAGGTAGTCCAGTGCGTTCGCGCGAAACGCCTCGATCGCAAACTGATCAAATGCCGTGACGAATATGATGATGGGCATATCGGCGCCGGCAATTTTGCGCAACAGATCGAAGCCGCTCATGCCAGGCATCTGAATGTCGAGAAAAACGACGTCAGGTTGATGCGTGGCAATGTCTTCCAGAGCACGTCGTCCGTTTGGCGACTCGGCGCAGATTTCAATATCGTCCATCCGCTCCAGGCGAATGACCAAGCCTCGGCGAGCGAGCTGTTCGTCGTCGACAATCAAAGTACGTAATTTAGTCATCGGTTTCCAGCGGCAAATTTATCGTGATGGTTAGCCCACTTGGCTCGCTCGGTGCCAGCGTAAAATCCTGCGCGTGGCCGTAAAACTGCTGCAGGCGCTCGCGCGTATTGCGCAAGCCCACGCCGCTCTTCCCGTTGTCCGGATCGGTGATGCCCGGTCCATCGTCTTCGAGCCGCAGCACCAGTTTGCTGCCTTGGGCGGCAGCGGAAATGCGCACGCGGCCGCCTTCTTCGCGCGGGGCCACCGCGTATTTGATCGCGTTTTCAATCAAAGGTTGCAATATGAGGCTGGGTACCAACGCGTTAAGGGTTGACGGAGCAATGTCGCGCACCACTTTGAGCCGTTCGCCAAAACGAACCCGCTCAATTTCCAGATACAGATCCGTCGCTTCCAGCTCCTTGCCCAGCGTGACGCGTTTCATGGGATCGTTATCCAGCGAGTAACGCAGGAAGCGGCTGAGACGAGTGATCGACAGGTTTGCCGTGTCGTTGGCGCCGTCGAGGATGAGGGTCGATATTGCGTTCAGCGTGTTGAACAGAAAATGCGGGTTGAGCTGATAGCGCAGCATGATCAACTGCGCCTGATGCGCCGCGGCGGTGGCTTTGAGCGTTTGCTCCGTTTGTTCCTGTAGCTGCTGGTAGTACTTGATGCCAAAGTACAAGCCGGACCAGCACAACAGGATGTAGAAGTCGCCCAGTACGCCGCCGAAATATTTGGACATATGGGTGGGCACCCAGCCGCCCTTGATCCACTCGAAAAACAAATGGTTCTGCACCAGCGTCCAACTGATGGCCAGCACGTAGCAAAGTGGCAGCGCGCCCAGCGCAATCGCGCGCGGGCCGCGCGGCCACAGAACGCGATAACAAACGCGCATGGGTATCGCGAGCAAAAATCCCAGCACAGCGGTGGCTAGGATCAGGTTGACGTAGGCGGGCGGTTTTTCATACGCCATCGCGCCCAGCGACGCGGCAACGCCATAGCCGAACCAACCCAGCGTGTTCAAAATCCAGAACAGCTGGTTTCGATTTTTTAGGGCGTGAGCGAGCATGGTCGATGCAGTATAGAGGGTGAAGGCAGCGCAACGCATCGGTTCGACGTGCCGGCGTGTCGCTTGGTCGCGATCGCGGCGCCGGTGGCCCGCTGTGTTTATATTAAGTGAAATCAAAAAAAAGGGCCGGCCGAGCGTTGCGTCCCGTCCGGCCCAACGAACTGACACCATCCGCAGTCAGTTCAAGGTGCCAATCTGATTATTGTTATCAGTTCACCATTATCGTGCCACCGCGCTGGTGGCGTGCGTTGCCCCCCAGGGCTTGCGTATTGCGGCGCCGGCCTGTTTGCAAGTGCTATCCAGAAACTGTCCGTCACTGTTTATTAGGCGCACGCTTCGGTGAAAAGGGGTCAGAGCGCTGACATATCGCCGAAATGTCGACCCGACCGGCGTCATTGGTGGTGCCAGGATGACGGTTCGCGTGATGATTTTTGCCTGAACGATGATAGTGTGCAGGCGTTTGGGCGCATTAAGTTTTTCGCAACGTGTCGCTCTGGGCGGCGTTCCTGCGGACTGACCGGGAGAATCAGATGAGCACGAAAAGACGAGTAGTAATCGCTTGCCTGTTCCAGGTCGCATTCACGATGGCCGCGTGGGCTGCTGATAGTGACGACTGGCCAAAGGGCGCCGAGCGGGTTGTGGTCAAGGCCTTTTTTGACGACGTGGACGTTCTCGCGACGTTCGCCCGGGACACCGCGCCGTGGAAAATTGATCGTCGTGAGGGCTTTCTTGTTGTCGATGCGGATGAGCAGCAGTACCTGGATATGCAAGCTGCCGGGTTTCGTGTTGAGATCGATCAGCAACGCACCGCTGAGATGCTCGCGCCGCGCGACCTCGATGCAAACCAGGGAGGCGGGATCCCCGGGTTCTCGTGCTACCGCACGGTTGATGAGACGTTCTCCACGGCCACGAATCTGGTCGCCACCTATCCATCACTCGCGACTTGGCTTGACGTGGGCGACAGTTGGGAAAAAGAAACGGGCTTCGGTGGCGACGACATGCGCGTGCTCAAGCTGACCAATGCAGCGATTGGCGGTGACAAGCCGAAGCTGTTTATCACCAGTGCCATTCACGCCCGCGAGTACACGACGGCAGAACTGAGCACGCGGTTCGGTGAATACTTGCTAACTCAGTACGGCACCAATGCCGATGCCACCTGGCTGCTCGATTTTCACGAAGTGCATCTGATGCTGATCACTAACCCGGACGGACGCCGACGCGCCGAGCAGGGGTTACTGTGGCGCAAGAACACCAATCAGAATTTCTGCGGCGCTATGTCGAACAGTCGAGGTGCGGATCTCAATCGAAACTTCGCTTTCAATTGGGGTTGCTGCAACGGCTCGAGCGCCAATCAATGCTCAAACGTCTATCGCGGTCCGGGCCCGGCATCCGAGCCTGAGGTCGCGGCGGTTGAAGCGTATTTGCGTTCCATTTTCGACGACAATCGGGGACCGAGCATCACCGATCCCGCGCCTGCGGATACGCCCGGCGTGTACATCGATCTGCACAGTTTCAGCGAGCTGATGATCTGGCCGTGGGGTTTTACCAGCGACCTGCCGCCCAACGGGCCCGCCATTCGAACGCTCGGTCGCCGGCTGGCTTGGTTCAATGACTACGAGCCAATCCAGATCGTCGAGTTGGTCATTGCCGATGGGTCAACGCTGGATTTCGCTTACGGCGAACTTGGCCTGGCCGCGTACACCTACGAACTCGGAACGACCTTCTTCCAGGATTGCGCGACTTTCGAAAACACCATACTGCCGGATAATTTGCCGTCTCTGATTTACGCGGCCAAAAGCGCTCGCGCCCCGTATCTTTTGCCGTCCGGTCCCGAAGCCCTTGAGCCGACGTTGGCCCCAAGCACCGTGGCGCTCGGTGAATCGACCACGTTCACAGCATTGATTGACGACACACGCTTCAATAACAGCAACGGCGTCGAAGCGACGCAGCCCATTAGTCAGGCGCAGTACACGATTGGTGTGCCACCGTGGGAAGACGGGGCGGTGGCGTTTAACATGGATCCGGTGGACGGTTCTTTTAACAGCGATGTCGAGCAGGTGAGCGCGACCGTCGCGACAGCGGGCCTGGCTGCGGGGCGCCACACGGTTTACGTTCGCGGTCGCGATACGTCAGGGCAGTGGGGCAACGTGAGCGCGCAGTTCCTGTTTGTGAACGGCGCTGACGCAGATGCCGATGGTGTCGACGACTCATTGGATAATTGCACGCTGATTCCCAATGCCTCGCAACTCGATAGCAACGGCGATGGTTTTGGCAACGCCTGTGATCCGGATTTGAACGACGACAACATTGTGAACGTCGTGGATCTGGGTCTGCTGCGCGCCGCCTTCTTTGCCACCGGGCAGCAGGATGCCGACTTCAACGGCGACGGTGTGGTCAACGTGGTTGACCTCGGCGTCATGCGTACTTTTTTCTTCCAGCCACCCGGTCCATCCGCCGGCGCGGCGCCCTAGTGCGGGTGGTTGTCGGCACTCGAACGAATCTGGTTGCCGAAGGGAATGTCGCCGCGTTCGACCGCGTCGATCATGCGCAGGAATACGTCGTAGTGGCCGCCGGGCACTCGTTGCACATTCCCGCCGCGCGCCCGTAAGAACCGGACCTCCGTATCGGTGAGCCGACCAACCTGCTGATCCGAT
This sequence comes from Gammaproteobacteria bacterium, assembly GCA_045107005.1. Taxonomy (GTDB): domain Bacteria; phylum Pseudomonadota; class Gammaproteobacteria; order Steroidobacterales; family JBCCMA01; genus JBCCMA01. The sequence goes on along the minus strand of JBGCFP010000049.1, from coordinate 1,107 downwards.
TCGCCGCTGACAAAAAACGGCGTTGGACAAATCGCGCTGACCCAGTGCCTGCATGCCGGATTCCAGGATATCTTTATATAAAGAGATATCAGGATTGCAATAAACTGTCTTTGTGTCAAGATAATTTCACGACCGTTTCCGATTGGGGTGGATTTACGATGAAAACGTCGCGCAAGAACGTCGCAAACAACGACCATTCTGATTTGGTGGATACGCTGCGTGCCGAATGGCATGCGCAGTCCCCTGAGCTCGATACACGAGCCATTGACGTCGTCGGGCGCGTTACGCGTCTTTCTTCGTTATGGGATCAGCAGATCAATCAGGCGTTGCAGCCGTTTGATCTGAGCTATACAGATTTCGATATTCTTGCGACGCTGCGTCGCTCGGGCGAACCGTTCGAACTGCTGCCGACTCAGCTTTGCGACTGTATCCTGTTGACCTCCGGTGCCATGACCAACGCGTTGGCGCGACTGCAGAAAAAATCACTGGTCCTGCGCCGGGTGAGCAAAGAAGACCGCCGGCAAAAGTTTGTACGCTTGAGCGCTGCGGGAAGAAAAAAGGTGGAGGAGGCTGCAGCGGTGCGCTTTGGCATTGCACAGGAACAGATCTTGGCCCTCGGGCGACGTGAAGCGACCACGTTGGCCGCGCTGCTCAAGACGCTGGCGCTGGATCACGAGGCAAAGCGTCGGAGCGATTGAGTCGCGCGACCAAAACAGTGCGTCGGGCGTTGACAGAGCTGCCAGTGCGACGCGTAGACTATTGAGTCTCAACGTCCGGGTAACGAAGCGTCTGTCTAATGATGAAAAACGTCACAAAAGCACTGTCACTGTTTGTTTTGGTTTTTGCCCTCGGTGGGTGCGTGGCGACAGTCGAGCGCAGCGCGCACGAGTCGTCCTGGCGCCTGGTGTTCGAGAATGATGAACGCGGTGAACGTGTCGCAGGCTCCAAACAGGCGTTGATCGACGCGGTGCAGGTCGGGAAACCTGTCCGCGTTTTTACTCAGGGGCGGCGTATCGGGCACGCGTCGGACGCGCTGTTCTTGTCGATTTTCGACGGCGAGGTGTTCGCGCAGCTGGTCGAAATTCAGTCACAACGACCCGGGCTGGA
>JBGCFP010000048.1:0-8956 GCA_045107005.1 Gammaproteobacteria bacterium | reverse complement strand
GATCTGACGACATGTCCATGACTCCCCGCGAAATCGTGCAAGAGCTCGATAAACACATTGTTGGCCAGGACGCTGCCAAGCGCGCCGTGGCGATTGCGCTCCGAAACCGCTGGCGGCGCATGCAGATTGACGAAGACCTGCGCGCCGAAGTGACACCCAAGAACATTTTGATGATCGGCCCAACCGGTGTCGGCAAGACCGAGATTGCCCGGCGCCTGGCGAAACTGGCAAACGCACCTTTCATCAAGGTGGAAGCGACCAAATTCACCGAAGTGGGCTATGTTGGCCGCGAAGTAGACTCGATCATCCGCGATCTTGTTGATGTCTCGGTCAAACTGACACGTGAGCAAGAGATCGCCAAAGTACGCCATCGGGCCGAGGATGCCGCCGAGGAACGTATTCTGGACGCGTTGTTGCCGCCACCGGTGAACAGCGATGGCACCTCAGACAACTCCGAAACGCGACAGAAATTCCGCAAGAAGCTGCGCGAAGGGGATCTGGACGATCGCGAGAGCGAAATTGATCTGGAGCAAACGGCCGTGGGCGTTGAGATCATGGCGCCGCCGGGCATGGAAGAGATGACCAACCAGCTGCAGAACATGTTCAAGAACGTCGGTCAGGGTCGCAGCAAGCGGCGCAAATTACCGATAAAGGACGCACTTAAGCACCTGATCGAGGAAGAAGCCGCCAAGATGGTCGATGAAGATGCACTGAAGCTCGAAGCCGTGGAGGCCGCAGAACAGAACGGCATCGTGTTCCTCGATGAAATCGACAAGGTCGCGCGTCGCGCCGAAAGTGGCAGCGGCGGTGATGTGTCTCGCGAAGGCGTGCAACGCGACTTGCTGCCACTGGTTGAGGGCAGCACCGTCACCACTAAGCATGGTGTAGTCAAAACCGACCACATTTTGTTTATTGCGTCCGGGGCGTTCAGCATCGCCAAGCCTTCGGATCTCATTCCGGAACTGCAAGGCCGCCTGCCGATCCGCGTCGAGTTGGACTCGCTGAAGACCGAAGACTTTGTGCGCATCCTGACCGAGCCGGATGCATCGCTGACGCGCCAATACACCGCCTTGCTGGCAACCGAGGGTGTCACGGTCGAGTTCGCCGAGAGCGGCGTGCGCCGCATTGCCGAGATTGCGTTTGAGGTGAATGAGCGCACCGAGAATATCGGTGCTCGCCGACTGCACACCGTCATGGAGCGCCTGCTCGACGTCATCTCGTTCGAAGCAGCCGATCAAAGCGGCAAGAGCTACCAAATCAACGCCGGCTACGTCGACGATCACCTGAACGATCTGGTTCAGGACGAAGATCTCAGCCGCTACATTCTGTAGCCCGCACTATGAATGATGCGGCGCCTGTAGAAATCAAGCTGCGGACGAAGTCGCGCTGCCTGCAGATGACCTGGCCCGACGGCGTTTGTCACGAGCTGGGCTTCGAGTACCTGCGCGTGAACTCACCCTCCGCGGAGGTGCGTGGCCACGCCCAAAGCCAGGCAGTGCTGCAATCCGGCAAGCGCGACGTGCGCATCACGCAGATTGATCCGGTTGGGCACTACGCATTGAAGCTAACATTCAGTGACGCTCACAACAGCGGCCTCTTCACGTGGCCCTATTTTCGCGAACTCGGGGAGACGTTTGAGACGCGCTGGCCGCAGTATCTACACGATCTCGACAACGCCGGTTTGAGTCGCGATGCCGCGAAGCCGGACGCATAACGCGGTACACTTGCCCGTCCACAAGGTTGATCGACACAGCATGAGCCAGGACACACAAAAATCCACGACCCATTTCGGTTACGAGACCGTCGACGAAAACGACAAAGCGGATCGCGTTCGCGGCGTGTTCGACTCGGTCGCCGGCAACTACGATCTGATGAACGACCTGATGTCGGGTGGCATTCACCGCATCTGGAAACGCACGACGATTAACAAGGCACGCGTACGCCCCGGGCAACAGGTGTTGGATCTGGCTGGCGGCACCGGTGATTTGGCGCTGGCGTTTGCACGCAAGGTTGGCGACACCGGCCGCGTCGTACTCGCAGACATTAATCGGGCCATGCTACTGCAAGGTCGCTCGCGCATGATTGATGCCGGCGTGGTTGGCAATCTGGACATCGCGCAGGTCGATGCCGAGCAATTGCCGTTTGCCGACAACACGTTTGATCTGATCACGATCGCGTTCGGACTGCGTAACGTGACGCACAAAGAGCAAGCGCTGCAATCGATGCTGCGCGTGCTGAAACCGGGCGGTCGGCTGTTAGTGCTCGAATTCTCGCGACCGAACGAAATGCTCAAGCCGGCGTATGATATTTTTTCATTTTCAGTGTTACCAACGCTGGGCCGAATCGTCGCCAATGACGAAGACAGCTATCGCTATCTCGCCGAATCCATTCGCATGCATCCCGATCAGGACACGCTCAAGGCGATGATCGAGGAGGCCGGTTTCGATTCATGTCAATACCACAACCTGACGGGCGGCATCGCAGCTCTGCACATCGGCACCAAGCTGTAACGGCTGCATGGAGCTCACGACTGATGATTGATCTGGGAATCCTGTTCAAGCCACTGACGGTGTTGATCAACAAGCGCATCAGCGAACAAACGCCAGCGCGTGAGTTGGCCGAATCGCTGGAAGGCGAAACGATGGCCGTGCGTGTGCGCGACACCGGTCTGGCCGTCTATCTGCACGTCATTGACGGCAAACTGAAACTGTCGACGCGCTACGACGAAGAGCCTGGCGTGGTGTTGAGCGGCAGTCCGATTTCTCTGGCTGGCCTGACCGGCAGCGATCCGCTGAAGCTCGTGCGCGAAGGGCACATCAAGATGGCAGGGGACGCGATGATGGGCGCCAAGTTTCAAGCGCTGCTGCGTTACGCCCAACCCGATCTCGAAGATGAGTTGGCAAATGTTGTCGGCGACACGGCGGCGCATACAGCAGGCAGCGTGGCACGCGGTCTGAAAAACGTGGCAGGTGCTGTCAGCGATCGTCTGCATACGAATGTGGGTGAATACCTGACCGAAAGTCGCGAAACGTTACCATCGCGCGAAATGTTCGCCGAGTTTCAAAGCAACGTGGAAACGCTGCGCGATGATGTGGCGCGAGCGGCGGCCCGTGTACAAGCGATCCAATCGCGGCTCGACGAGACCGATTAGACGATGCTGACCTGGTCCCGCATGCGCCGTATGGTGCAAATCCAGAGAGTGCTCGTGAAATACTCGCTGGACGATCTGATCGCAACCTCCCCGTTGCTCAAACCTTTGAAGTTGCTGTTTGTCATCGGCGGCCGACGCATGCACAGCGACGAACCTTTGGCCGTGCGCATTCGTCTGGCGCTCGAAGAGCTTGGGCCAATTTTCATCAAGCTCGGACAAACACTGTCGACGCGCCGCGACTTGCTGCCGCCGGACGTCGCCGCAGAGCTCGCCAAGCTGCAGGATCAGGTACCGCCGTTCGATGGCAAGCTGGCACGCAAGATTATCAATGATGCGTATGGCTTCGATCTGTCGGAAGTGTTCGACGATTTCGAAGAAACACCAATGGCTGCTGCGTCTATTGCGCAGGTACACCCGGCGACTTTGAAGGACGGCACCAAGGTCGTCGTCAAGGTGTTGCGCCCGGGCATGCGCGACAAGATTCGTCGTGATCTCGATGTGATGTACGTCATGGCCGAGTTGGCCGATCGCTATTTGCGCGACGGCAAGCGCTTGCGTCCTGTCGAGGTTGTCGAGGAATACGACAAAACCATCATGGACGAGCTCGACCTGCTGCGCGAAGCGGCCAATGGCTCGCAGCTGCGGCGCAACTTTGAGTACTCCGACAAGTTATACGTGCCGGAAGTGTATTTCGATTATTGCCGTGTCGAAGTGCTCGTGTTGGAGCGTATCTATGGCGTGCACATCAGCAACATGGAAGCACTGCTCGCGGCCAATACGAACATCAAGAAGCTGGCCGAGAACGGCGTGGAGATCTTCTTCACGCAGGTCTTCCGCCACAACTTCTTCCACGCCGACATGCACCCGGGCAACATCTTTGTGCGCACGGATGATCCGGACAACCCGATGTATCAGGCCATCGACTTCGGCATCATCGGCACGTTAAACGTGAAGGATCAGCAATATCTGGCCGAGAATTTTCTCGCATTCTTCGACCGCGACTATCATCGGGTTGCGCAGTTGCACGTCGACTCGGGCTGGGTGCCGCCGTACACGCGCGTTGAGGAATTGGAATCGGCGGTGCGCACGGTGTGCGAGCCGATTTTCAACAAGCCGCTCGCCGAGATCAGTTTTGGTCAGGTGCTATTACGGTTGTTCGAAACCGCACGCCGGTTTGAAATGGAAGTACAGCCGCAATTGATCCTGCTGCAAAAGACGCTGCTCAACATTGAAGGGCTCGGCCGCGATCTGTACCCCGAGCTCGACCTGTTCGACACCGCCGCACCAATCCTGCGCGAATGGATGGAAGAACGGCTGGGCGGGCGCGCCGTCATCAACGACTTCAAAACCCAGTGGCCTGAAGTGCGCGAAACGCTGCGTGAATTGCCGACCATCATGCGCCGAATAGGCGAGCAGGCGGCCAACGGCGAGCTGCGTGTCACGACCAGTAACGGCAGCGTGGATGCGCTTCGTAAGGAAATGCGTGCGGATGCCAAACGACGTTACTGGCAAACGCTGAGTATTGCCTGCGCAGGCGGCGGTGGTGCTTTGCTGTTGTGGTCAACGTTGGCGCCGGCGTTTGGCTGGGCTGCCATCGCAGCCGGTATCGTTGGTGTTATCGGCACACGACCGCGGTAACGCTGTGCAGCTTGGCTTGGCTTGGCTTGGCTTGGCTTGGCTTGGCTTGGCTTGGCTTGGCTTGGCTTGGCTTGGCTTGGCTTGGCTTGGCTTGGCGCAAATCATGCCATCATTCAGCGTCTGCGCGAGCCGCAAGGTCGGTCACGACGATCAAACGCTGACGGTTAGTTCAGCGCAGCCGACGTTCGCGACAAACAGCGCGGACTCACTAGTTGGTGTGTGCAGAGCGAACCGGCAGGCGATCTTAAATTTGTGGCTCGCCACGCCATAGCTTAATCCGCAAGCACAAGATACTTGCTCAAGTGACGATCAATCAGATTCGGCTCGAAACCGGAGACCCGTGGATGCACCAGGTGTTTGCTGGTGTAGAAATACAGCGGCGCAACGGCATAATCGTTGATGAGCGTGCGCTCGGCTTCTTCGAGCATGTGCGCCCGATCCTCGCCGGACAGTATCGCAGCGCCCGACAACAACTCATCATATTTGGCACTGCCGTAGCCCGGCAGATTCTGTTCGTTGCCGGTGAGAAAGATATCGAGAAAAGTGCTGGGATCGTTGTAGTCTCCGATCCACGCAAAACGCATGCTGTCCCATTGTTCGCGTTGATCTCGAGTGGCCAGAAAATACTGCCACTCACGTTTTTCGAGGCTGACCTGAACTGAGCCGAGCTGCTCCCAGAAATCTTTGACAAGCAACGCGACGTGTTCGTGCAAGTAACCGGTGTCGTATACCAGAGTCACAGATAGCGGTGCCTCTTTATCAAAGCCGGCGTTACTTAATAAACGTCGGGCGCGTTGCTGGCGGTCTTGCATTGGCTGATCACGCCACTCGTAGCGCGCCGGTGTATAGCCAAGCATGCCATTCGGTACAATGCCGTACGCGGGCTGCTCGCCACGACCTAAAAATGCGGTGAGCTCTCGACGGTCAATAGACATCGTCAATGCTTGCCTGACGTCTGGTTGGTCGGTTGGAGCTTCGGTCAGGTCAAACGCCAGATAGTACAGGCCGAGAGACGGGGCGATACGCAGCTCGTCAGGTCGTTCGACTTGCAGTTGCTGCATCGAGTCCACGGGAACATTCATGGTAATGTGCAAATCGCCGGTGACGAATCGATTGTATTCAACGAGCGGATCTTCGATCGAATGATAGACCACTTCATCAATCGCAACGTTGGGCGCATCCCAGTAAGCGTCATTTTTTCGCAGCCGCATCACATCGTTTACGCGCGCTTCAACCAATTGATACGCACCATTGTAAAGATCGTCGCTGGGCGGTGTCGGCAGGGCGATAGCCAGCGTCAAAATCGACGGCCAGTACGGCGTGGGTTGTGTCAACCGAAATTCGACAACATCGTCGCTCGCTGCCCTCACGCCCAGCGAGGCCGGCACGGCCTTGCCAAGATTGATGGCCGTGAAATTGTCGATCGGCGCCAACAGCGCTTCGTAAGGCGAATCGAAATCACCTGATGCCAACCGTTGCACCGAGCGCACGAAATCATCAGCGACGACGCGCGAGCCATCCGACCAACGCGCCGATTCGCGTAGCTTGAAACGCCATAGCAGCCCGTCCTCGCTCTGCTCCCACGAGCGCGCAACGCCAGGGACGGTGTTGCCCTGCACATCGATCGTCACGAGACCCTCGTAAAGATCAGATAACACCCGAAAGGCGTGTACATCGTCGGCCAAGAGTGGATTCAGGGTGCCCGGCTCGCCGCCATTTCCACGATGCAGCACCTGTCCGTCCGTTGCCTTGGGGCGCTCGCAAGCCGTAAGCATAAGTACAACAGCAACAACACTTAACCGCGCTAACACGCCCTTCAAACAAACGATAAATCGAGCCATAGCGTCATCATCGCATACCGATCGTTACGAAAACCTGTCAATAGATCAACAGGTTGAAAGCCACAAAGGCCATTTCACGAAGAAAGCATACAGAGGCGCTTGACAACAATCATAATTGGGTATAATTTACTCAACTGTGAAAGCTGAATTTGAAAATATCGTTCACCAAGCCTGTCGTGTCCTGCTCCGACCGATTGCGTCGATGTTGCTTCGAGCAGGTGTTACATGGCGCGAGTTTTGTGAACTTGGCAAAACCGCTTTCATCGAGGCGGCTACCGAGGAGTACGGGATTAATGGCCGACCGACAAATATCTCGCGTGTCTCGATCCTGACGGGCATCAGTCGCAAGGAAGTCAAGCGGCAGCGCGACCTGCTTGCCAGCGAGCAACCGCCGGCGCCGCAAAAGACAACCGACGCGACACGCGTCTTGTCCGGCTGGTTTCAGGATCCGGACTTCGTGCAGGCCAGCGGCCAGCCCCTGCCGTTACCCGAAAAAGGTTCGGACGTCAGTTTTGAAGCGTTATGCCAGCGCTACGCAGGTGGCATGGCGACGCCAACCCTGCTCAAGGAATTGTTGAATACGCAGACAGTAGTCAGGAACGACAGTGGCGATCTGTACCCACAACGCCGCTACTACCAACCGGCGCAGCACGATGATGAAAACCTGCTATGGGCCGTCAACCTGATTCGCGACCTGACACAAACGATGAACAACAACGTCTTCAAAGACGAGCATACCCAGCTCAGATTTGGCGGCAAAGCAGACAATCTCGACATTCCTTTATCCAATGCGGCCGCGTTCCATGCGTTCTTGGATATTCAGGGTCAAGCATTTTTGGAACAGGTTGACGATTGGTTAACCGAACATGTCTCACCCGACAGCAATGAGGCGCGCGTACGCCTTGGCGTGGGACTGTTCGGCATCGAATCAGCATCGACCCAGGAGCAATCAACATGATTAATCGTACGACTCTGTACCGCGGCGCGGCCGTTACCGTCTTGGGCCTATTGGCCGGCTGTGGCGGCTCAAGTAACAGCGTTGCGCCAGCACCGACCACGCCAACGCCACCGCCAACCGGGGGCATCAGTCGCAACGGTATCGCGATTGGTCCTATCAGCACGTTCGGCAGCGTTGTCGTCAACGGCGTTCGCTACGAAACAGACGCGTCGACTGTTTTTGTGATCGACGGAGAAGCGGGCGGCTCGCAAGCCGATTTGCGGGTTGGCGACACCGTCACCATCACCGCAACACTCGACGAGGACTCTGGCACAGCAACGGCGACTCGCATTACCTACGACGATGTTGTGACCGGTCCGGCTCAGAGCATCGATATAGCCTCAAACACGCTGGTCGTACTCGGCCAGACCGTGCGCGTCACGGCAGATACGTCGTTTGATGATGACTTCGCTGTGCCGTCGCTGGACGGCATCAGCGTCGGTCAGATACTCGAGATATCCGGCAGCGTAGACAGCGATGGGAGCATCGTGGCAACACGCATCGAATTTGAGCCAGCGGGCACCGAATTGGAGGTCACCGGAGTCGTAGCAGCGCTGAACAGCGCTGCGCAGACGTTCACGCTTGGCAACCTGCAAGTCGATTTCTCGAACGCAATGCTCAGCGATTTTCCAAATGGTGTCATCAGCGACGGTGATTTCGTCGAAGCCAAAGGCAGTCAGCTGGGCGCGAACAACGAATTGATCGCGAGCGAGGTAGAGCTAGAACGTCTATTTCCCGATGCCGAAGAAGACGACTTCGCCGAAATCGAGGGTTTCGTTACACGATTCGTCAGCATAGAAGATTTTGACGTTGCGAACTTCCCCGTCGTCACCAACGCGCAAACTGTTTTTCAAGGTGGAACAGCGGCCGACATCGGGCTGAACGTAAAGCTAGAGGTCGAAGGTGTTATCAATGCTAATGGGGCATTGGTCGCAAATGAAGTGGAAATCCGCGCGGCTCGATCGGTGCGGGTCAGCGCAGCGGTGGATTCCGTCGATGCGGCAAACAATACCGTTATCGCATTGGGTATCCCGATCCGCGTCGATGCGCTGACACGTCTTGAAGACAAGACGGATGCGGATGTCGATCCACTAGCACTCGCCGATATCAACACCGGCGACTTTATTGAAGTTCGCGGCGGCGAGAACCCCGCCGGCAGCGGTCAGGTTCTTGCGGCGATTTTCGAACGCGAAGATCCCGACGATACCGAGGTACAAGGTTTCGTCGAATCCATAACAGATCCGGCCTTCACTATTCTCGGCGTGAATGTTGAAACTAACGCCAGCACCGTTTTCCGCGACGAGAATGACGTCGTCATCTCACGCATCG
>JBGCFP010000047.1:0-3359 GCA_045107005.1 Gammaproteobacteria bacterium | reverse complement strand
GCTAGCTGGATTGAAATTGGTGCAAGGCTTGTTTGTTATGTCGCGTAGAGCTCGATGAACTCTGCGTTGTCGGGTCCCGGCTGCACATAGTCGAATTCGTTGATCACGATCTGGGCATTGGCGGTGCTGCAGAGCGCAAATGCGGCGCACGCGAATGTGCGGGCGGCAAAGGTCGTGCGTTTTATTGTCAAATTTATCAAAGTATTTTTCCTTCGGGTGTCACGAGTGCGTGACCTTGAGATGAAATCTACGCAGGGTGGATTCGCGTGTCTCTGTTGGAAAAATGATGGAATCTGTTTTTATCTGCTGAGGGAACCGAGTACTGAAAAACTCTAACAATCACTATCGCTCAGGTCGAAAAGGGTGGGTGCGTTTTCTACAGAGTGTTCGATAATTGCGGTCACGTTAAGATCTCCGTACCCTTTCGTAGAGCGTCGCCATGGCAGCGAGCGGCTGCTTCTCAACGGATACGGCGAAATGGTTCGACCAGAAATGCACGAGACGTTCGTGGAACGGATAGTCCGTCGACGTCGCTACCCGGTAGCGCGCGAGCACCTGGTCAACATAGTGCTGGCGAACGGTACGGCCGTAGATTTTCAACTTTGCTTCGACTTGATCGCCTTTGGCCTTGCGTCTTTCTTCGCGCTGCATCTGGCGGATGCCAAATAACTCAATAAGTACCTTCGATGAGGGTGCCAGCCCGGCAAGTTCCTCGTACGGCCGCGACGGCCCGGGAATCTGTCTCAGCAACCACTCATGGCTATCGTCGCCAATGGCCTCGATGTCCCCGGGTCTGGCGCCGAGGCCAAATCGATTTACTGCAATTGCGCCATACCCGTTCATGTCAATCAGCCGTTCACCCAAACCTACCCATATAGTAACGCGTTGTCCCGCTTGTGGTTGACAGCGTTTGCGCGGCTAAGTGGCACGGGCGGGAATGTCAGCAGAACGGGTTCAAGCGCAATTCCAGCGGGTTCCTGGACAGGAGAGGGGGAGGACGTCAGAGGCGCCGAGCCCAGGTCATGGCGGAACGTTTCTCAGGCTTGATCGTCCCCCGGCATCTGACGAGCGCTCACAGCGTCGCGCAGGTGTGACCCGCGCGCGCAAGCGTCCCCATGTCAGGGTATCAACGAGCCGTTGTCGTAGCATCGCTGCACGGAAATTCGAATTTGCCGATGTTCACGGCTATCGCATCAATTTGAGTCACACGCTCGTTGGTTCCCTGCAGAAACTCACCACTGAATACGCTTGCGTAAGCAAGCGCTAAGTCACCCACGCCCACGTCACCGCATGGACCGGGTGAAGAAAGGAGATCAGCGATCGTCAGCAAATCTGGTCGTGTGTACAACACCGTGTATCCGGTCACCCCATTCACAGCAGGAGCCAACGCGACATTTTGCGTAGTAATGATACCAACTCGACAGCCGTCTTCGATGTTAGTACCCGCCACCTTCCAGACTGGCAAGATACGTGTTGGCAACGGCAAGCCAGCCACCGGATATACAGTAATAGTAACACCATCGGCGTCCGTTGGTATGGCAGGTTGGGTGTCAAATTCAAAACTGGTACTGAAAATCCCGCCCTTCGAATCGACGATTGATCCGTCGCCAGGAGTGCCAGCGAGACCTTCAACAAATCCGATCCATGGGTTGCTTTCACAGTTATTGCACAGTTCACTTGCACTTGGCCCCGGCTCGGTGAAAAACGCCGCACGCATGATGCCAAGATCGCCGACATTGACGATGCCGTCGACGTTGAAATCCGCATCGGGATCGGTGGTGAAAAACCGCGAGCGTAGAAGCCCAAGGTCGGCGGCGTTGACCACACAATCGTTATTGAGATCGGCATCGCAAACGTTTCCGATTTGGTCGCTATCTGTATCCGTTTGGTCCGGGTTTGCAGTCAGACTGCAGTTGTCTACGTCATCCGTGAATCCGTCGCCGTCACTGTCGAATGCGGCGACATCGCCTGACCGCACGACCCAAACCCCTCGAGACCCGGATTTGGGGGAAGGGAGCTGGTTGCCAAAGACGAAACCAAAAATGTAAGCGGTATCTGAGGAAGGCCCTTCCGTACCCGACCAGTGTGTATTTCGAATATTCACAAAAGGTGGCTGATCACCAGATAGATCGTCATCGGTAATGATTCCACCCAGGTTGTAGTAGTACATGTAGCCCAATTCATTGTCGCGACAATCGGCCTCGGTCACCTCGTCGCACTCGACAACGGTTCCGTCCATGTTTACGTCCATTGACGGCAGGCGCCAACCCCGCACCCCATCGATGACAACACGTGATATGACCTCATTGGCATCATCCCAATTCCGGAAAATGCCCCCTGCGTCCGCTGCCCACGTGATGTCCAGCGTCTCATCGTAGTAGGCCTGATAATCGGTTCCACCCGGTGTGAATGGCAATCGTCCCTGCAATTGTGCGTGCGCAGCACCACTCAGGAAAATCACAGGTAATAGACAGATTCTTATTGCACGCATGTTTCTCATATCCCATTCAACTTGCACATTTTTAACCGCTCAATCTCGGGCGGCACTGCCATCCGCAGATTGGCGTGCGGCCGCCGCGCTCGCTCTCAATTCGAGCCAACGAGCGATTGCTTACTGATCTGAACGAGCTTAGACCATACATACCCCCACGTCGGAGTTTTGTTATCTATGCGTGATTTCGACTTGTTGTAAGACATGGGGTCGGTGGTAAGCGTCTGATTCGCTTAGCCTTTTCTGGTGCTGTCAACTGAACTGGCGACTCAGGCAACGGAACTTTGTAGCTCTACTTGGATGCGGGCCGTCGCGACGTGTGCAAACGTGTTGCGGCGGCTTCAGGCTATTCGCCGCGGGACTCGCGATGGCGTCTCGTTGTACAACCTGTACCGGGCGTTAGTAATGATGCTGAGGTTGATTGCAACTCCAGTGTGAATGTCTCACCATCCAAATCCGGGCCATTGATCGCGTCGAAATTACCACTAACCGAGTCGTAGGACATCACCGGAAACGACTGACAAGGGAGTGGCACAGCACCGTCCACCAACGTTACGTTCAGGTCACCTGCCAGGGAAAGATTCGACTGGACGCTGACAAGCGCCGTATCGACAGGGAGAATAGGAAGCATAAACGGCCTACACGAAGTATTGCAAACGAGCGCTTGATCTGAAAAAAGAGTGAAAGTTGCGATTCGTCGGACGGGCGTTTGGTAGTCGAGGCTAGTGGAGTGTATTGGTCAACACGCAAAACGTTGCAAAGCGTTGAGCTATGAACTGAGGGTCGAAATTCAGGACGAGTGCGGCGTCGAGTGACTCGAAAGACACTCACTTCGGAGACAGTTTAAGGCATCAAAGCGATCAGGGTG
>JBGCFP010000046.1:0-12901 GCA_045107005.1 Gammaproteobacteria bacterium | reverse complement strand
GAGTCTTTTACGCGCGTCTGCTGCCGCTGATCTGACTGAGAATCTGCGGTTTTCGTATCAGTTTGCCAACATCGAGAGCGAGGTCTTTTCAGCCGGCAACTCCGATCGCGATCCCATTAACGGTACCAACTTCAATGGCCTGGTGATTAACGCATTCACCGTGCTCCCCGTTGGCGAAATCGATTATGACTCGCACGAATTTCGTTTCGAATTCGAAGGAGACAGCGGGCGCTATTACATGCTCGGTTTCTTCCTTTCCGATGGTGAAGACTTGGACGACGGTCTGCCCGGCTTCTTCGGGCCACTGTTCACCGACAATCTTGATCCTGTTACAGCTTCGACTCTGGCTCCGCTGGCGACCAATAACCTGATGACCGAAACCAAAAACACGGCGCTGTTCGGCCGAGTCTCAATTCCGCTGGCGAATGAGAAATGGGTGCTTAGCGCGGAAGGGCGATTCGTCGACGAGGAAAAACTGTCAACATCGTCTACAACGACATGACCAACGCGCCCGCCTACGAAGATAATTACTTCACGCCGCGGCTGACCGCTGACTATCGGATCAATGACGATCAGTTGCTTTACTTGTCCTACGCAGAGGGCACCAAGGCTGGCGGTTCAAACGCCGAGATTGCCGGCGGTCTGTTGCTCGAAGAACGCGAGTACGGGCCGGATGAAAACAAGACGCTGGAACTGGGTTCGAAAAACCTGTTTCTGGGCGGCCGCTTGCAGCTAAACGGCGCCTTGTACGCCACCGATTGGAGTAACCTGCAAGTGACCCAGGCGGCGGCGAATGGTGGTTTTTTTACTTCCTCGATCGTCGGCAACCTCGGCTCAGCAAGCCTCAACGGTCTGGAAGCGGATCTGACGTTTGCGGCGACACCGAAGCTTACCTTGAACGCAGGTTTCGCCTATGTTGACGCGACTTACGATGGCGGCACCATTTCGCAACGCATTGATCGTGCAAACATCTGCGATGACATTGTGTGCAATGCCAATGGCGATATCGGTGGCAATCAATTGCCCAGAAGCTCCGATGTTCAGTGGAACATTGGCGCCGAGTTTCGCAGCGTCATGGGTGACAGCGTCGACTACTTCCTGCGCGGCGACGTTGTAGGTCAGTCAGAGCAGTTTATTACCGAAGTGAATATTGGCACCATTCCATCGCGCACTCTGGTGAATCTCCGCGGTGGCTTCAGCAGCGACAACTGGTCTGCTGAGTTGTGGGTCAAAAACGCGACGGACGAAGAATACGTTTCAAACTCATTTTATATCCCGAGCCCGTTCTTTGTCGCCTACGTGCCGACCTGGGGTAACCAGAGACGCTTTGGCTTGACCGTTAACTACTCGTTCAGTCTGAACTAGCGTCGAGCCTGCGACGTGTCCTTTGTACTATGCTGGTCGGTATGCGGATGAACGATGACTTTCGAAAGTCCTGGTTGCGCGTTTGTGCGGCCGTAACAGCAGGGAGCATCATGTGCGTCGACGCTGGTGCGCAAATTGGTGAGGCCGATGCGCAACGCTATCGCGTCACGCACTCGGATATTGAGATTCAGACTGAGCACTCGGGTCGCATCGGTTTGCGCGTCTCGTACGCGCCCGATGCACGGGGCACTTTCCCGCTAGTGGTTTTCTCGCACGGGAATTATCTAACGAATACGGCTTACACTGCGTTGACCGACCGATGGGTCAAGTCGGGTTTTTTTGTCGTCGCGCCTCAGCACATGGATACCGGTGATCGACAGGCGGTGCAGGCGCTCACGGAGAAGGTGGGCAGTGACTGGATTGCGGTGGCTCGGGTTTTGGACATGAAATCGGTTTTGAATCAGATCGCAGGGATCTCGGAATCACTCGATCAGTTTGAAGGCGAGGTCAATACCGATCACGTCGTCGCGGCCGGTCACTCCTTCGGCGCGTTGACGGCGCAGTGGCTGGGTGGGGCAACGCTCGAAAAGCGGGGCAATTCAATCTACCCGATACCGGACACACTTAGTGATTCGCGCGTTGCCGCGGTTGTCGCGATTTCGCCGCCCGGATTGATACCCGGGGTACTGTCGACCAAAACGTGGTCAGGGTTTTCCAAGCCGCAGCTGGTCGTGACCGGGACGGAGGATACCTTCGAATTTATTTGGCCAGACTATCGATCGCATCTGGTCTCGTACGAGTCGGCGCTGCCCGGGCACGGGTATGCGCTGGTTCTGGACGGCATGGATCACTACATGGGCGGTTTGATTGGTCGGCTCGAGCAGCCCGGTCCGCCCCAGCGCGACGCGCTGGAAAACGTCGTCGATATTTCCTTGCTGTTTATGCGGCGCTATTTGTTCCACGATGGTGGAGGGGCGTTGACGACGCCGTTGGAAGACAAGGAAGCCACGGCGGCGCGACATGGGATTATCCGATTTGAACGTCGCTAGTCTGGCATCATCGTCGTAATGCGCTGCGCAACGAACGTGGGCCGCATGGATTGATCAGGTCAGGCTTGCTGCCAGAGAGAAAAACTATGACATCGAAAAGCAGAATCGGCGGATTTCTGGAGCAGGCAGGGCTTTTTTTCTCTGTCATGTTCTACGTCTTGTTCGCATGGCACCAATGGTGGTCCGGTGTGTCGCCACGGCTGATACGCGGCAGCCCTGAACGACTTGAGATACATCATGCACACGTCAATATCGGCGCGACATTATTCGGGTTTCTGCTGATTGGCCTGTTGATCTGGTTGTTGCGCCCCGGGGCATCCCTTGGAACCCGGTTCAAAAATGCCTTTGCGGACGTGTCTTCCACGGCGGTTTCGCTGTTTTTCATTTCGATGCTGTTCGCGATGCTCTACGGTTTGGGGCAGTCCTGGGCCAAGGACGAAGCGACCCGATTCCTGGGTGTATTCCCGCTGCCACGCTTCCTCGATTGGTCCTGGGGAACGTCCGGCTACATGCACTCGGCCTTTGCCAGCACGGCATCGGCGTTGTTCTCAGGCATGGTCTTTGTCTATCTGTTTACCAAACTGCGCGCCTACGTGAAACCGGGCATTGCCGTTGCGCTGCTGATGTTGCTGCATCTGATCGTTAACTTGCCGAAGCCACCGTCACTGCATCCGATTGCGGCGTTCGGCACGTATGTCATGACGCCCACGTTCTATCTGATTGGCCTCGCGCTCTACAGCTGGGCGCGCCAAAAGTGGCTGGTTTACTGGCCCGTGTTCTTGTTGTTTTTCGTTTTCTTCCTGTATTTGCCGTATTTCGCGTTCAAGGTGCTGCCGCCGTGGCACGTCAAGCCGGTCGCCCAAACGGTGTTGGTCGAATCAGCCGAGACGCTCGCAGCAATCAGACCGAAAGCCACGATTTTTGCCGACGACGCGGCGCTGGCCGCGGCCAGGGAAGAATCGTCGTGGTGCGCCCAGTGCCACAATTTCGAGCCAAGTGACACGCATCTCCTCGGTCCAAATCTGGTTGCCGTGTTCAATCGTCAGGCCGGTACGGTCGACGGGTACGGCAGATACTCGCAGCCCATGATCGACGCGGGGCTCGCGGGTACGTTTTGGACGTCCGAGAATCTGACGAAGTATCTCGCCGATGGGCAAACGTTTATTCCCGGTAACTTGATGAATCAGCAAACGGATCTGTCGGACCCGCAAAAGATGAAACAGGTGATTGATTACCTGGAGTACGTGTCATCGCAATGAACGTTCGTCGTGGCATCTTGGGGCTGACGCTGATTATTGGCATCGCCATCATCGCGCTCTATTTTCAGGATCGCCACTTTTGGCACCGCTATTATTTACTGACCACCAACGACGGCATTCTGCCGGCAGAAGGGTGGGCGGGTTCTGAGTATGACGTCGTCGGTGCAGAGCGGGCGCGTTTCGAACTTGCCCCGGCGTCGGTGCGCACGATCACCACTGAGGCACTTGAGCAGGTGTCAGCCTATGCCGGGGAGCGCAACAGTTACTCACTGGTTGTTTGGCATCAGGGTAACTTGCTGTGGGAGGAGTACTTTCAGGAGTACGACGCCGACACTCTGGTTGTTGGCAAGAGTATGGCCAAGATGGTCCTCGGGGTTGTGATTGCACGAGCGATTGAAGAGGGCCACATAGCGAGTCTGGACGAGCCAGCAGCCACTTATATCAAAGAGTGGCAGGGTACGGACAAGGCGGCCATCACGGTCCGCCATCTGTTACACATGGCGGCTGGGTTCGAACCGTTCTACACGATGAGCTACAACCCGTTCGGCAATTTCATGCGCTCGTACATTGCCGGACACAACGAGCGCACGCTGATTGACGGCTACGATCTGATTGACGAGCCGGGTACTCAATACGACTACAGTCAGGCCGTATCCGATCTGCTCGGTCTGGTCCTTGAGCGAGCTGTCGGCATGCCATACGGACAGTATTTGGGGCAGAGCCTGCTCAAGCCGATCGGCGCGCCGGGTGGTCAGGTGATGATGAATCGTCCGGACGGTTTGGCGCACACCGGCTGCTGTCTGCTGCTTCCGTCCGAAAGCTGGTTGCGAGTGGGCATCCTTCTGGCAAACGGTGGCCAGGTGGCAGGCGAGAATTTGTTTCCCACCGGTTGGATGAAAGATTACCTGGCACCGTCGCCGGCCAACCCGGCCATGGGATTGCATATCTGGTTAGGTGAACCCTATCTCGAGCGACGTTCGTGGAGCGAAGTGGGTGAGCCCAAAGGTTTCGGTGTGCTTCACAGTGAGCCGTATCTGGCGTCCGATCTGTTCCTGTTTGACGGCAATGCCCATCAGGTTGTCTACATCGTACCTTCGGAGAATCTGGTGGTCATGCGTACCGGAGGCTGGACGTTTTCAACCGGCAAGGAGTGGGACAACGCGTACATTCCCAATACGCTCATTCGAGGCATGACGGCGCGCCCGTAGGCGTGGCTCGTTGCGCCTCAGGCCGTCTCAATGATGCGCTCAAGATTCAGTGAGTTTTCTTACGCGTGGCGTGTGGTGCTGGCATCGGCCATGGGCATTGGGCTCGGCATGTCGCCGATACCCATCTACACGCTGGGTGTTTTCGCGCAACCACTCGCGGCGGAATTTGGTTGGCGTATTGATCAGGTGTTTGCTGCGCTGCCGGTGTTGACGCTGTGCGCGTTGATTCTCAGCCCGCTTGCCGGTCTGCTTATCGATCGCACGGGTGTACGCAAAGTCGCCGTGGGTTCCGTGCTGGGCTTTGGCCTTGGCTTGATGCTGCATGCGTTGAACCCCGGTTCGTTTCCGCTTTACCTGATCACGTGGGCGGTGATCGCGGTACTGGGTGTTGGAACACTGCCAATCACCTGGACACGCGCGATCAACAACTGGTTCAGCGATTGCCGCGGACTGGCTCTGGGGTGCTCGCTGGTCGCCACGGGTCTATTCGGTATCTTTGCCAAGTTCTACGTCGCCTATCTGATCGAAGCGGTCGGGTGGCGCCTTGCGTTTGTCGGCTTGGGATTGCTGCCCATTGTCATTGCACTACCGATTGCGTATCTGCTGTTTCGCGACGCGGATGATCCAAAGGTGCCGGAAGCGAGCAGACCCGTGACCAGCGAGCGCGCTTTTTCGCAAGCTCGCGAGGGCATGACGGCGAAGCAGGTTTTTCGCGACTGGCGATTCTGGCTCATGTGTCTGTGCTTTGTAGCGATTTCCTTCGGTGTTGGCGGCACGATCCCCAATCTTGAGAATTTGTTCGGCTCCAAAGGATTCTCTCGCGACGATGCGGTAAAACTTGCGAGTCTGGTTGGTCTATCGGTGATCGTTGGCCGTCTCGCGGGTGGTTACCTGATTGATCGCATTTGGGCGCCTGCGGTCGCCGCAGTCATGCTGATCTTGCCGGCGCTGTCTTGTTATTTTCTGGCTCAAGGTTCGGTCACTTACGCGTCGGCCGCCGTGTCGGTGCTGCTCATTGGTTTGGCCGCCGGGGCGGAACAGGACTTGATGGCGTTTCTGGTCGCCCGCTATTTTGGCATGCGCAGCTACGGCGTTGTTTACGGCATCATGTACAGCAGTTTCGCGTTGGGAGCTGGCGCCGGTCCGTGGATCCTCGGACGAATTTACGAAGCGAACGGCACCTACGATCTTGCTCTGAACTACCTTGGCGGCGCTTTCCTGTTTGGTGCCTTGCCGTTACTTCTGCTGGGTAAATATCGCGTCTTTGAGCGGTCGTAGAGGCTGACTGTCGTTTGCGGTACGAATCCGCGAGAACAAGAGCCGCTGTTGATAGTGCTTTTTGTCCCGAGTCAGCGCTGTGTGACCCGTGCCCGAAACACCGGTTATACTTTGGCAGTTCTCATCGACTCTGGAGTTGCACCGTGCCCATTCGCGTCCTTTCGTTGCTAGCCTTTTTTCTGTCCAGCGCCGTCTACGCTGAAAATTTCGACGTGCAAATCGGTGCGTTTGAAAACCCGGATGTCGCTCGAATTCAACTGCCGGCCAATATCGGCGAGTTGCGCAGTACGTCCGGGCCCAATGGTCTGACGCGGTTTGTCGTAGGCCCGTATTCCAGTCGCGCCGAGGCGGATGCCGCGCGCGATCGATTGCGCGAGTCGGGATTTGCGGGCGCTTTTGTTCGCGCAACGGCAGGTACGCGCTACGAGGTGTCGCAGCCCGCTCCGGTTCAGGCGGTGAATGCTTCCACTGAATCGTATGCCGCCAGTGAGCCCAGCGCGTCGCAGCGTGATCTGGACACCCTGATGAGTCTTTCCGATGAAGAGCGGCGCGATCTGGTGTATCTGGATGGCAAGCTGCATCGGAAAGTCGGCGACGAGTTTATTCCGATTCGCGAGTGAGTATCGGGGCGCGCTTTACCGTGCCAGCAATGGATAGAGTGACGCGATCAACAGCGTGGCCATCGACAGGTTAAACCAACGCAATCGCTGACCGACGCTTAGCCAGCGTCGCGCCGTCTGGCCGGCAAGCGCCCAGCTGCTGACACACGGCAAGTTGATCGCACAAAAAAACACGGCGATCGTCAAGACTTCTGACCAGCGGCCGAACGTCGTATAAACACTGACAGCGGTCAGCGCCATGGCCCATGCTTTTGGGTTGACCCACTGAAACAGCGCCGCTTGAATGAATGTGAACGGTTTGCCCATCGGGCCGCCGTCGTCAGGCTTGCCGGCCGTTGCGATTTTCCAGGCAAGGTAAACCAGATACACGACACTGACTGTCTTCAGGATAACCAGTGTCACAGGTGCGGCAGCAAACACTCTCACCAAACCACCGCCGACGACCAGAATCATGAACGAAAAACCGAGACTGACGCCCAGCATGTGCGGCAGCGTCCGGCGAAAGCCGTAGTTGGCGCCCGAGGCCATGAGCATGAGGTTGTTCGGCCCTGGCGTGATCGAACTGACCAGCGCAAACCCGGCCAGTGCGAAGAGCATTTGCGAATTCATGACTGAATTGTCGACGAAAACGCTTAGAATGAGTGGTCTTTTAGTCGGCGAAAAGGACCGGAATCGCAATTTATGATCAAGATTGACGAAATTGGCCACAAAATATTGTGTGTATTGGGCGAAGACGGTCGAATCACCAATCTCGAGCTCGCGGCAAAGGTTGGACTGTCGCCGTCGGCATGTCTGCGGCGCGTACAGGAGTTCGAGCGCAGCGGCATTATCGTGGGCTACCGCGCGGTGCTCGATCGAGCGGCCCTTGGCGCCGGTTTCACGGCATACATTGCGGTGGGCTTGTCCGATCACACCAAGCACTCGCAGGAGGCGTTCGAAGTCGCCATCTCGCAGTCGCCCGAAGTGCGTGAATGTCACAACATCACCGGCGCCATCGAGTATTTGCTGCGGGTTGAAGTGATGGATATTGCGGCTTACAAAGTGTTCCACACGGATGTGCTGGGGACGCTACCGCAGGTCAATTCCATTACGTCCTATATTGTCATGACGTCGCCGAAGGACGAGCGACGGTGAAAAGTATGGGGGAACGTTTTAGCGCAGCTCGGCGCCGCACCTGGGTTTGCGTCTGGGGCGCATGTTGGCCGCTCGATGCCTCTTGATGCGGCGTGGCGGCGGTTTCGCACGACGCTTCAGGTTGCGGCCAAAACGGGTGTTCGGGGCGGGTTCAGATGAGTCCGCGACTGTTTCCGCGGCAAGGTCCGCTGCAAAGTCGTGCTGGACAGATTCGGTCCTGTCGGATTGATCGTCATGTTCGAATGGCTGTGACGTCGGAGAATCATCGTCGTGCTCAGAATGCGAATCAGGGGCCGTGGCGCTATGACCATGACACAAGCCGCACACGTTGTGCGGCGACATCACCGCCGCGACGGGCCATGCATCGAGCAGGCGCTGCACGTGTCCCATACGATCTGATTTTGAATCGACCGACTCGATGGCGAATTTGAGCCGGTACTTTCCAATGGTAATTCGGTCGCCGTGACTCAACGTCCGTTGCCGGTTGCCGCGAATGAGCTTGCCGTTGACGAAGGTCCCGTTGCGGCTGCCGAGGTCCTGAATGACCACTTCGCCATCGAGCATCAGAATCTGCGCATGGTGGCGACTTGCCCCATACCCCTCTTCCAGCCGGATATCGGCGTCGCTCTCGCGTCCAATCGACAGTCGGAATTTTTCCAGCGGGAAGCGTCGGATTGCTTCTTTCCCCCGTCGGATAAAAAGCACCGGCTGTTGCCGTTCAGACACGTCGTCCGCCACGATTGTTACGTTCGTGGTCACAGTTGGCTCATTGCAAACTTTAGTGGCCTGCATGTTACGGATCCCGAACGCGTGATTCCGTTAACTCGTTCACGGCGCCAACAGCGAGTCGTCTAATTCGTCCGTGTTATGTAAAAGGTGCGCACGATTTCAAGCGAGCGCAGGTCAATGTGAGCGACGAATCCATCCCAAAAGTCCGAGCGCAGAGCCCAGAAGCCACACAGCGCCAGGCACGGGTACCGCACGGATTGAGCCCGCAATAACCTCGCGATCAATGCTGAAAAAGCTGTCGCAGTTGTTGGTCAAACACGTACTTTCAAAGGCGAGAGGGGGAGGCGACATCGCCAGATCTATCATTCCGCCCGCGTTGGTCATCGGCGTAACAAGGTTCATGTTGAATGCTGCCGTTCCTGCAGCCGGGTCCGCGTCCGCGGATAGAAGTACCGAGTCGGCATCCAGAAGGCCGGTTTCGGTATTAATGAATTCGTAAAAGCTGCCGCTCAGCGCCGCACCGTCGGTGGTGGTGATGGCGATACTGGAG
The DNA here is from genome assembly GCA_045107005.1 of Gammaproteobacteria bacterium. Classification (GTDB taxonomy): domain Bacteria; phylum Pseudomonadota; class Gammaproteobacteria; order Steroidobacterales; family JBCCMA01; genus JBCCMA01. Next base: position 3,709 of record JBGCFP010000046.1, on the reverse strand, counting down.
AACGTATTGGTATCCGCGTCAAAGACGAAAGAGCCAAATGCTGTCCCGCCGTCATCGAACAGGACGCCTTGCAAAACCCATTGGATAGGGGCCGCGTGCGCGATTGGTGCGATGGCGATGAGAAGCAAGCTGGCGAGTAGCCCACGCGACACAGAGGTGCCCGGAAATTTGTTGTTCTTGTTGTTCATGAATTGCTGCCTTTTGGAATCGGAGTTTAGTCACCACCCAAAGAGTAAACAGTCCGTCGGCGCTGCAGTCAAATCAAGAGCCGTCAGGATCGTCGATCTCTTGTTGACGCATTGGCATGGTGTCGATCAGCGCGTAGATTTCGTTGATGTCTGTGAGCGTGCTGGCCGAGTATTTGGTGCCGCCGTCTTTGCCCAACAATCGCAACTCGAATTGACCTGAATCAAAATCAAATCGATCGCGAAGCGTTTGTGCCGCTGCTGATTGCTCGGAGTCAACGACGACTACGGCCATCATGTCGCGATCCTCAAAATCAGATTGCGTTTTCTCTATCTGCTCAAGCTGCGCCATTAATGTCTGATCCTCTTGCGAGGGTGCACTCAAGACCAGCACTCTGTGTTTCCAAAGATGCGCGTCAAGATTGGTGGGCGTTGCGGTGTAGGCGTGAACGCTACTCAAGCGAAGTGTGAACGCGCCGTCGTTGCCATCGTAAATCATCAGGCCCATGCCTGAGATGTTGCGCGTGTCCAGCGCCGGTCCACGCAGACGTGTGCCGCGCACTTGCGGCACAAAATCACTGAACGCAATGGCAACGTCCATCCATTCACCTGCTGTGGTGGCGAATTCGGCCCAGTAGCCAATCGTGATGCCGCGCCAGCGTGCGTCGGTTGCCAGCCGCCACGTGTAGCGGCGTCCGTCACCGAGAATGCGTACTCGGATGCCGTCAAAGGCGCCGAGGTCGAGGTCGAGCGGCGCGGTGCGGATGGAGCTGAAGCCGCCGCCGTTGGTATTGGTGCTGCCGCGAAACAACACCTCGCCGGACTGCGCCGTAAGGCTCCCTTCGCTGCGACCACCCATGACGTTGTCATTGACAATTCGCCAGCCAAGGTCGGGGCTGGCCGCCGTGAAATCGGTGAGCAAGTCCTGACTGCCAGCCGCCGCCTGGCCAATGAAAAGCACTGTGCTCAAACCCATCAATCGCACGCTACGTCTTGCCAGCTCAGAGAATATAGCCATAACGAGGATGATGGCACAGGTGGTCGTGACATTGCGCGCCGGCGAAACCGAACCTGAAGCGCTGGCTCGACGCGTTCACGCAGGCGCGCTGTCAATCGACGGTGGTCGTACGATCTTTTGCCCAGGCTCGGAGCGCGTGGATTTTTTCGCTCATGGTCGTGGACAGCGGATAGGTGCCGCGCAGCTCACTGATCAGGTGAAAGTCGCTAAGCTCATGTTTTTGCGCATGAGCGGTGTACATGGCCGACACGACCGCCTGCTCGATCTCGGCGCCCGAAAAACCGTCCGCCTGATTCGCCAGGCGGGCAATATCGAACGTCGACGTATCCAGGTCACGTTGTCGCAGATGCACGCGAAAGATCTCCTGGCGCGTTTCCGGGCACGGCAGATCGACGAAGAAAATCTCGTCGAACCGGCCTTTGCGCATTAGCTCTGGCGGCAATGAGTCGACGTTGTTGGCCGTTGCCACAACGAACACGGTCTGCTTTTTCTCAGCGAGCCAGGTCAGGAACGTGCCGAGCACACGTTGCGTCGTGCCCGTCGATTCGTTTTCACCGGCAATTGATTTCTCAATTTCGTCAATCCACAGCACGCAGGGCGCCATGACGTCGGCCATCTTAAGCGCCGAGCGCAAGCGCCGCTCTGTTTCGCCGTGGAATTTGTTGAACAGTCGGCCAAAATCCAGTCTGAGCAGCGGGACTTCAAGCATGCCGGCGACGGCTTTCGCCGCGAGACTTTTGCCGCAGCCCTGTACGCCAAGTAGCAATAGACCTTTGGGTGGATCCAGGTGCGTCGCTTCACCGCGAAACGCGGGCCGGCGCTGATCGAGCCATTCCTTGAGCCGACGCTGCCCGCCGACGTTGCGAAATTCAGCGGTATCGTACTCGTAGCTCAGCACGCCCTCGCGATTAAGCAGTCGATACTTGGCTTCCATCACCGGTCCGATGTCGCTTTTGGTAATCGCGCCATCCTGAAAGATGGCGTTACGCGCCAGTCGCCGCGTATCGCCGTGCGTCAACCCGGCCAAATTGGCGATCAGCAAATCAAACGCCCGCTTGTCGGCTTGAACGGCGGCGCCCGGATTTTCGTTGGCCCACTCATTGGCCAATTCGTGCACCATGCGCACGCGCTCGCGCTGATCGGGCAGCGCAATATCAAACGACATGCTGAAGTGTTCAAGCTCTGGCGGCAGATTGAGCTCGTGGCTCAATAAGACAATCGTGCGTCCGTTTTTCGCACTGTCGATGGCAAATCCTTGAGCAGACGCACGTGCAGTGGGTCCTGCAGATAAGGATGGAAATCGAGCAGCACGTAGACGCCATTTTTTCGACTGGCGCGAATGGCACGCAGCGCCTGCTCCGGCTCCAGGCTTTCGGTCTGTTCTTCCAGATCGATATCGAGACGCTGCAGGCCGTCGGTAATTGACCAGCGAAACAACGGCATGTATCCGTCGGCACCGGCGTTCAGCGCTTCATTAACCAATAAATTTAACAGCTGGGGTTCGTCAACTGATTCGATGACAACAATTGGCGTGTCGGATTTGAGCGCCAGTGTCAGGTCACGACCTGAATCCATCTTCTTTTTTCACCCAACTATTGAGAGACACCGAGATTATCATTTGTCGGTCAAACGTGTCTTGTTCAAAGCTTTGTCTCACCCTGGACCATGACTAACCGAAGGGTAAGGGTTGTCTACTGTGCAATGAGTCTGGGCGTCAGCAACATGATGAGCTCTTTGCGCGATTCTGCGGTGTAATTCGAGCTGAACAGTTTTCCCAGGAAGGGCATGCCAGACAGGCCGGGCACGCCGCGCCTGGTCTCAATCTGCTGATTCTGAATCAGACCTCCAATGACGATGGTATGGCCATCGCGGGCGCGAACTAACGACGACGCCTGCGAGATATCCAGGTTGGGCGCCGTGGACTGAACATTTCCATTGTCATCGACAACCTCACTGACGCTTGAGACCCGGGTAACCACGGGCGAAACGTCCATGGTAATCCAGCCGTTACCAGAAATTTGCGGCGTGATGGATAACACGATGCCCTCGGTCACCACCTGCGGTACGTCTGTGGTAAAAGTCTGCGACCCGGCATTGGTGGCATCGGTCAGTTGTTCTTTACGGAAAAACGTACGGTCGGTACCCACTTTTATCAGCGCCGACTGATTGTTCAAGGTGCGGATATGGGGTTGCGACACAATGCGCACTTCGCCCTGTTCCTTAAGGGCTGTGAGCACGGCCGAAATCTGGTTCAAGCCGTTCTCAATATTGCTGTAGCTGAGGGTCGCCGCAGCCGGTAGTGCGGTTAGCCCGCCGGCCGGATTCAGGACCAGAGTTGAAAAGCTGCCGTCGATGAATTCCCCGTCGCCGTTTTGAACGAAACGTGACCAGTCGACGCCCAGACTCGCGTCGTCATTCAATTCCACCTCTACAATCTTGACTTCGATATCGACCTGGCGATAGATCGCCTCGTTGAGCTGTTCGATGAACGATGCCACTTCCTGCA
>JBGCFP010000045.1:0-15061 GCA_045107005.1 Gammaproteobacteria bacterium | reverse complement strand
GCGATACGCTACGGTTTGCCGATGAGCTTGCCGACTTCTTCTGCCGGTACCGCGTCGGGGCGCCACGGCGGCACGACCACACCCAACGACACAATCATCTTCAGCGCTTCGTCCACTTCCATTTCCAGCTCGATGAGCTCGTCGCGCGGCACCATAATAATGAAGCCGGACGTGGGGTTAGGCGTGGTGGGAATAAAGACGCAGGTCAGATCGCCGTCGACTTTGGCGGAGATCTCGCCGAGCTCGCGCGCGGTCTGGAAACACAGCGAGTAGACGCCCTTGCGCGGATACTGAGCCAGCATCACTTTCTTGAAGCTCTGTCCGCTGTCGGACAGGACGGTTTCCGCGACCTGTTTGACCGCCGAGTAAACGGTGTTGATCAGCGGAATTCGGCCCAACAGACGCTCCCAGCCCTTGAGCACCTCGCGACCGAAAAAGTTGGCGACCAGGATGCCCGACACCAGCAGCAGCAGGAACGTCAGCACCACACCGAGCCCGGGGATGTTGAACCCGATCAGGTTTTCCGGACGGTACGCCGGCGGAATCAGTACGATGGTTTTGTCCATCAGGCCGGCCAGCAGACGGACGACGAAAATAGTGACCGCCAGTGGCACCCAGACCAGCAGCCCGGCAACGAGATAGCGCCGTAACCATTTCATCAATCAGGCCGCCTTGCCGCCGTCGCCTGACGACTTGGTCTTCGCGGCAGGCTTGCTGTCAGTGGACGCCTTGGCGCTGTCTTTGGGCTTGTCCGACGCGGATTTGTCCGCCTTGGGTTTGCCTCCGTCATCGGCCAGATTGCGCTTGTTGTCTTTTTTGAAATCGGTTTCGTACCAACCACCGCCTTTGAGACGGAAATTGGGTGCAGAGACCAGCTTGACCAGCGCGTGCTGGTGGCAAGCCGGACATTCGGTCAACGGGTCGTCACTCATTTTCTGCAGCGCGTCCTCCTGATGGCCGCACTGCTCGCAACGATACTCATAAATCGGCAAGGCTCTGTTCCTCTACTGACAACATCGATCTGTTCGCTACGCTATCACCCGCGCAGGACTTTAGCTACGACGCCACGTCGAACTCAAGCCCCAAATCGTGCGCCGTGACCATGACCTCGTCGCCCGGTGCCACCGAGCCGTCCAGCACACGGGTGGCCAGCGGGTTTTCCAACTCCTGCTGGATCGCGCGCTTGAGCGGGCGGGCGCCGTAGACCGGATCGTAGCCCGCGTCTGCCAGGCGGTCGCGGGCACCGTCCGACAACTGCAAAATAATGTCGCGCGCGGCGAGGCGTTTGGCCAGCTGCGCAAACTGGATGTCCACGATCTTGCGGATGTGATCACGGCTTAAGGGATGGAAGACGACGGCATCGTCGACCCGGTTGATAAACTCGGGGCGGAAGTGCGTGCCGACAATCTCCATGACCGCCGCTTTCATTTTCTCGTAGTCGTCATCGTCAGCCAGATCCTGGATGACGTGTGACCCGAGATTCGAGGTCATGACAATGACGGTGTTACGAAAATCCACCGTGCGGCCCTGGCCATCGGTCAGGCGTCCGTCGTCCAGCACCTGCAGCAGGATATTGAACACATCACCGTGCGCTTTCTCCACTTCGTCCAGCAGGATCACCGAATAGGGGCGGCGGCGAATCGCTTCGGTGAGATATCCGCCCTCTTCGTAACCCACGTAGCCTGGCGGCGCACCGATCAGACGCGCGACGCTGTGTTTCTCCATGAACTCTGACATGTCGATGCGCACCAGCGCATCCGGATCGTCAAACAGAAAATGCGCAAGCGCTTTGGTCAACTCGGTCTTGCCGACGCCGGTGGGACCAAGAAACAAAAACGATCCACTGGGCCGTTTTGGATCGGACAGCCCGGCGCGCGCACGGCGCACCGCGTTGGACACGGCCGTAATCGCTTCGTTTTGACCGATCACGCGCTGGTGCAGCGCCTCTTCCATATTCAGCAGTTTTTCGCGCTCGCCCTGCATCATCTTGGCCACCGGAATTCCCGTCCAGCGCGCGACCACTTCAGCCACTTCGGCGTCAGTTACCCGATTGCGCAGCAGCGTCAGTTGACTGACGTCGGCTTCGCTGGCCGCCGCCAGTTTTTTCTCCAGCGCCGGAATCTGGCCGTACTGCAACTCGGACATGCGCTGCAAATCGCCAGCGCGCGTCGCCGTTTCCAACTCGACGCGAGCGCGCTCAAGGGTTTCCTTGATGTGGCTCGCGTCTTCGACCAGCGCTTTTTCCGCGTTCCACACGGTCTCAAGATCGGTGTACTTTTTCTCGGCCTGGACGATTTCTTCCACCAGCGCCGCAAGCCGTTTGATGGACGCTTCGTCTTCCTCTTTTTTCAACGCCTCCTGTTCAATTTTCAGCTTGATCAGATTGCGTTCCAGACGATCGAGCGCCTCGGGCTTGGAATCAATTTCCATGCGAATACGCGATGCCGATTCATCGATCAGGGCGATGGCTTTGTCCGGCAGCTGGCGATCCGAAATGTAGCGATGCGACAGCGTCGCCGCGGCGATGATGGCCGGGTCGGTAATTTCCACGCCGTGGTGCACTTCGTAGCGCTCTTTCAGCCCGCGCAAAATTGCCACGGTGTCGTCGACGCTGGGTTCGTCGACAAAAATGGTCAGGAACCGGCGCGCCAGCGCCGCGTCTTTCTCGACGTGCTCGCGGTACTCATCGAGCGTCGTTGCGCCAACGCAGTGCAGCTCACCGCGCGCCAGCGAGGGCTTGAGCATATTGCCCGCGTCCATCGAGCCTTCGGCCTTGCCGGCGCCAACCATGGTGTGCAGCTCGTCGATAAACAGAATCACATCGCCGTCGCGCTTGGCCAGTTCGTTGAGCAGCGCTTTAAGGCGCTCTTCGAACTCGCCGCGAAACTTGGTGCCAGCGACGAGCGCCGCCAGATCCAGCGACAGCACGCGCTTGTTCTTGAGCCCTTCGGGCACTTCCCCGTTGACGATGCGCAACGCAAGACCCTCGACGATCGCCGTCTTGCCCACGCCCGGTTCGCCGATCAGAACGGGGTTATTTTTGCGGCGGCGCTGCAGCACTTCGATCATGCGCCGGATCTCGGCATCGCGACCGATGATTGGATCGAGCTTGCCCTGTTCCGCGCGCTCGGTCAGATCGCTGGTGTACTTGTCCAGCGCACCGCGCGTGTCTTCGGCGTTAGGGTCGTTGACTTGCTCGCCACCGCGCAGCTCCTCGACCGCACTTTCCAACGCTGCCTTGACCACACCGGCGGCTTCCATCGCCTGGCCAAGCGGACCGTCGTCGTCGACAGCAGCCAGGGCAAACAGCTCACTCGACACGTATTGGTCTTCGCGTTTCTGTGCCAGCTTATCGGTCACGTTGAGCAGCTTCGCCAGCTCCTTCGACACGTGAACCTCGCCCTCGACGCCGCTAACGGTCGCCTGGCGATCCAGCGCGTCGCCCAGCTGCGAACGCAGCAGATTCACATTGCTGCCCGCTTTGCCCAGCAGCTGGCGCACCGAACCGCCCGGCTGGTCGAGCAACGCGGTCATCAAATGAACGGGCTCGATGAACTGATGATCGCGGCCGAGCGCCAACGACTGCGCGTCGGCGATGGCCATCTGGAATTTGCTGGTGAGTTTATCCATCCGCATGGCAGTCAACCCGTAGTATAAATGTTGTGTCTAAAGTGGGGCCAATCGCGCCAAATTCAACGCCCGGTCCGCCCGATCAATGGACCGCAGAGTGACTAAAATAGATTACGGCGACGCCCAGCGCGATCAGCACGACCTGCAAAACGCTGGTTTGCGCGTCAATCTTGCGGTGCAAACCGGGAATCAGGTCGGCGACGGCGACGTACAGAAAACTCGACGCGGCGACGGCCAGCACATAGGGCAAGGCGGATCCGGCGTCCGCCAAACCAAAGTAGGCACCGACGCCGCCTACGACGGTTGTCAGGCTGATCAGAACGTTGTAGGTCAGCGCTTTGGTGCGCGACATCCCGCTTTGCAGCAGCACCGCCACTTCCCCCACTTCCTGGGGTATCTCATGAGCGATGACCGCCACGCTGGTCACGATGCCAAGCTGCACGTCGGTCAAAAACGCGGCGCCGATGAGCACGCCGTCGAGCAAATTGTGCAGGCCATCCCCGATCAGCACCATCGACGCCGACGCTGCGTCACGCTGCGCTTCGCCCGGGCCGTGCGCTTCGCATTCATCGTGATGGCAGTGACGCCACAGAACCAGTTTCTCCAGCACGAAAAAAATCAGGATACCGATCAGCACCGCGAGACCAACGCGATGGACGTTTTCGGTGCCCGCGCCTTCGATCGCGTGCGGCAACAGGCCCAGCAACGCGGCACCGAGCAAAGCGCCAGTGGCGAAGCTGACCAGATGCGGCACCAGCATCAGGCGCAGCGATTTGCTGGCGACCATAAACAGCGACGCCGCCAGGGCAGAGAGCAAACCGCCCAGCAGCGTGAAGCTGATGATCCAGAGCAACAGAGAATTCACATTATTAACTCAACGGGAAATCGGTCGGGTCAGGAGGGCCGGTATGATAGCTCATTCGCCCGCGCTGTTAAGCAGCCGCGATGTTGCATTATTTTGCGATCCAGATCAGCGACGCCATCCGACCACACTGGCCGTCACGACGATACGAAAAAAAACGGTCGGGATTGGACCAGGTGCACGCATCGCCACCTGAAATCTCCGCGACGCCGCAGGCCTTCAGGCGCTGGCGAGCCAGCGTGTACAGATCCGCCTGCCAGCGGCCCTTGGCATTGGGCGCAAAGGCGATCTCGGCACCCGAGTCGTGCGCGACGAATGCCGCACGCACGTCGTCTCCCACTTCAAACGCCGGCTGGCTGATCGCCGGTCCGAGCCACGCGACATAATCTGCCCCAGTGCCACCCAGAGCATCGAGGGTGTTTTCGAGGACGCCCGCCACCAGCGAACGCCAACCCGCGTGAGCCGCGCCGACGGCGCTCGCGTCACGTTTTGCCAAGAGCACGGGCAGACAGTCAGCGGTCAGTATCGCCAGCACTTCACCTGGCGTGGTGGTGATACTGGCGTCCGCTGTGGGTCGCGCCGCAAGCATCGCGCCGCGCGCCACGTCTACACCGTGAACCTGGTTAAGCCAGCGCACCGGTCCGGGTAACGACTGCGATGTCGCCAACAACTCACGGTTGCGCTTGACGTGAGCAGGCTGATCGTCGACGTGATCGCCAAGATTCAGGCTGGCATATTGACCGCCACTGACGCCGCCGTCGCGCATCGTGCTGAGCGCACGGACACCAGACGGCGCGGACCATTGCGGCGTAATGACTGGCACCGGACTAATCGATGGACTGATCGTCGTCGAGCGCCCGCAGCAGCTGTGCGAAATCTTCCGGCAGTTCACTCGCTACGCTGATCGTCTCACCTGACGCAGGGTGGGCGAACGTCAGGCGTCGCGCGTGCAGCGCCTGACGATCAAAATTGGCCAACGCGTCGTTGAGCGCGTCGCTGGCACCGCGCGGCACGGCGCGGCGACCGTAGGTCTGATCCCCGACCAGCGGCCAGCGCTGGTGCGCGAAATGCACGCGGATTTGATGAGTCCGCCCGGTCTCGAGCGTGACCGCCACCAGCGTGTAGCCGCGGTAGCGTTTTTCGATCGCGTAGTGAGTGCGCGCTGCGCGTCCGCGATCAGAGACGGCCATCTTTTTTCGATCGACCGGATGCCGCCCGATGGGCTCATCAATCGTGCCACCACCGGTTAACGCGCCGACGCACAGAGCCGCGTATTCGCGCTTGATGGTGCGTGCCGCCATGGCGCCCGACAGGGTTTTGTAGGCGTCGAGCGTGCGCGCCACGATCAGCAACCCGCCGGTATCCTTGTCGAGCCGGTGCACCAGGCCTCCCCGCGGCAGCGCAGCAAGACGCTCGTCAAAATGTAAAAGACCGTTAACCAATGTGCCGTCGGCGTTGCCAGCGCCAGGATGGACCACGAGCCCGGGCGGCTTGTTGACGACCAGCGCGTGCTCATCGGCCCATAGAACATCCAGATCAATGGGTTGCGCCTTGAGCGACAGCACCTCGTCCGCCTGCGCCGACACCTGCACCCGCTCGCCGCCAAACACCGGGTCGCGCGGGCGCCGGGTCTCGCCGTCAATCCGCACCGAGCCCTCTTTTATCCAGTTTTGCAGCCGCGCGCGCGAATACTGCGGGAACATCCTGGCCAGGGTCTGGTCAAGACGATTACCGGCCGCGTCTTCGGGCACGATCCCTTCGTGCTCGGCCGCGGGACTTTCTGTGGCTTTCATGGGCGCAGTGTACGGGATTGCGCAGGTGAATTTCGCGCCCGTCTCGGGCACACTTCGCTCTCGCAACGATCTACGGAGTCGAAAATATGGTGTTTTGTGCGTCGCGACGATGCGCGTTCTGGCTGACCTTCACGGTTGCGCTCGGCGTGCTTGCTGGCTGTGGCGGCAAGGATGCATCACGCGAGGAGCTACGCCGCGGCACCGCGGTTGGACTGTTGGGCGAAGCGCAACGCCAAATGGATCTCGGCGCTTACTCCGTGGCCGTCGACGCGTACAGCGCTCTTGAGATTCGCCACCCGTTCAGCGAAGAAAACCGCGAAGGCCAGCTTGGGCTGATGTTTGCCTATTACAAAGACCGTCAGCCCGAATCGTCACTCGAGGCGGCGGACAAGTTCATTCGCGAGAACCCACGCCACCCTCGTGTCGACTACGCGTATTACATGCGCGGCCTCGCTTATTACCCCGGCAAGCTTGGTCCTGTCGAGCGCCTTTTTCGCGTTGACCCGGACGGCCGCCCCAAAGCCGACGCGCGGCGCTCGTTCGATAATTTCGCCGTGTTCCTGGGTCGGTTTCCGGACAGCGAATGGGCGCCCGACGCACGCCAGCGCATGCTGTTTCTGCGCGAGGCCATGGCCGGCTTTGAAGTTAACGTGGCCGAGTACTACATGGAGCGGCGTGCTTACATTGCAGCCGCCAACCGGGCCAAGCGTGTCGTCGCGGAATACCAGGGCACCGATTCGGTCAACGAAGCCCTTGAAATCATGATCAAGGCCTATCGCAAACTCAAACTGGACGATCTGGCGCAGGACGCCGAGCGGGTGCTCGCCGAGAATCAGTAGCCGGACGTGATCGGGTAGCGCCAGTCGCGACCAAACGCGCGCTTTGAGATGCGCACGCCCGGCGGGGCCTGACGACGCTTGTATTCATTGCGTTTGATCATGTTGAGCACGCGCACAACCACCTCTCGATCAAAACCCGCGTCGACGATTTGCTCGACCGAGCTGTCGTTCTCAATGAACATTTTCAGGATCGGGTCGAGCACGTCGTAGGGCGGCAGTGAATCGCTGTCTTTTTGATCGGCGCGCAGCTCGGCCGACGGAGGCCGCGTGATAACGCGTTCCGGAATCGCGGGCGATACGGTATTGCGGTAGCGCGCCAGAGCAAACACGCGCGTCTTGCTGCAGTCCTTGATGGGCGCAAAACCGCCCGCCATGTCGCCATACAGCGTCGCGTAGCCGACCGCCATTTCGCTCTTGTTACCGGTGGTCAGCACCATGCGGCCGGTTTTGTTCGAGATGGCCATCAAAATCATGCAGCGGCAGCGTGACTGGATATTCTCTTCGGTGGTGTCTTCTTCCAATCCGGCGAACTGCTCGCTGAGCGCTTCGAGCGCGACGTTAAACATCGGTTCGATCGAGATCACCTGATAGTCGACTCCGAGCATCTCACACTGCAAGGCCGCGTCGGTCTTGCTCATGTCGGCGGTGTAACGCGACGGCATCATCACCGCCTGCACGCGATCGGCGCCAAGGGCGTCCACGGCGATGGCGAGGGTAAGCGCCGAGTCGATACCGCCGGACAGCCCGAGCACAATGCCGGGAAATTTGTGTTTGTTCACGTAATCGCGAACGCCGAGCACGATGGCGCGATAAATGCGCTCCAGTGAATCGGGATAGGGATGAATGGGCCCTTCAAAGTACAAACCCGACGACGCGTCTTTGGAGATCGATACCACCGGCGTGTGCACTTCAAATGGCTTGGCCCGAACCATCACTTCGCCGCCACCACCGGTGACCATCGACGACCCGTCGAACACCAGTTCATCCTGGCCGCCAACGGAATTGACGTAAACGATCGGCAAACCGCTTTCGTGCGCGCGCTTGCGCAGCACGTCTTCGCGCATTTCGTTCTTCTTGGTGGAGAACGGTGACGCGTTGAGATTCAACATCAGATCAGCGCCGAGCGCCTTGGCTTGCGCGCACGGCTCGGGCAACCAGATGTCTTCACAAATGGTGACCGCCAGACGCAGCCCCTTAAAATCGACCAGCGCGGCTTCCTTGCCTTCCTGAAAATAACGCTTCTCGTCGAACACGGCGTAGTTCGGCAGCTTCTGTTTGAAGTAGGTGATTTCGGTGCCGCGGTTGTGGAACAGGCTCGCCGCGTTGTAGATCACCCGTGCATCGGCGTAGTAGGGATAGCCCACCAGTATGCCGATGCCCTCAGACGCCTCACGGACGCGCTCGACGGCCTGTTCCACCCGCCAGCGCAGGCCAGAGTGGAACAGCAGGTCTTCGGGTGGGTAACCGGTAAGCGTCAGTTCGGGAAAAACCACCAGGTCGGCGGCATCGGCATCGCGCAGCCGACACGCCTCGTCAATCACCAGCTGCGCGTTGCCCGGCACGTCGCCGACCAGCGTGTTGATTTGCGCCAGCGCGATGCGCAGCTTTGCGCTCATGGAACTGGCTTTACGAACCGAGGCGTTGTTTCATCGCGCTGCCGAGCTCGGCGGGCGACTTGACAGTCGTCACACCGGCCGCTTCCAGCGCCTTGAATTTTTCAGCCGCCGTACCCTTGCCGCCGGAGATGATGGCGCCAGCATGGCCCATGCGCTTGCCCGGAGGTGCCGTGACGCCTGCGATGTAGGCAACGACCGGTTTGTTCATGCTGGCTCGGATGTAGTCGGCAGCGGCTTCTTCGTCACTGCCGCCGATCTCACCAACCATGATCACGCCATCGGTTTGGTCATCCGCTTCAAACAGTTCGAGGCAATCGATAAAGTTCATGCCGCGCACCGGGTCACCGCCAATACCGATGCAGGTCGATTGCCCCAGGCCGTTGGTGGTGGTTTGATAAACCGCTTCGTAAGTCAGCGTGCCGGAACGCGACACGACGCCGATGCGACCGGGCTTGTGAATGAAACCGGGCATGATGCCGATTTTGCACTCGCCGGGCGTGATGATGCCGGGGCAGTTAGGACCAATCAGTCGGCAGTCCTGCTCATCGAGCGCGGCACGTACCTTGACCATATCGATGACCGGAATCCCTTCGGTGATGCACACGATCAACTTGATCCCGCCGTCGGCGGCCTCAAGAATAGCGTCAGCGGCGAACGCGGCCGGCACGTAAATCATGCTGACATCGGCGCCGGTTTCAGCGACCGCTTCGTGCACGGTATTAAACACCGGCTTGTCCAGATGCGATTCGCCACCGCGACCGGGCGTGACACCGCCGACGACCTTGGTGCCGTAGTCGATGCACTGGCGTGAATGGAAAGTACCCTGGTTTCCGGTGAAACCCTGGCAGATGATCTTGCTGTCTTTGTTAACCAGAACGCTCATATCAACTCCACTCAGGCAACGGCTGCGATGACTTTTTTGGCCGCGTCGGTCAGATCTTCTGCCGCCACGATGTCGAAGCCACTGTCTGCCAGTAGCGCTCGTCCTTTTTCCACATTGGTGCCTTCCAGTCGCACGACGACTGGTATGGACACGCCGACCTCCTTGACCGCGGCAATCACGCCCTCGGCAATCAGATCGCAGCGAACAATGCCGCCGAAGATGTTGATCAATATTCCGCGCACCGAGGTGTTGGATAGAATGATCTTGAACGCCGCGGTCACGCGTTCCGCGGTCGCGCCACCGCCCACGTCGAGGAAGTTAGCGGGCTCACCACCGTGCAGCTTGATCAGATCCATCGTCGCCATTGCCAGGCCAGCGCCGTTGACCATGCAGGCAATATCGCCATCCAGCGACACATAGTTGAGCTCGTGTTCGTGCGCTTCGGCTTCTTTGGCGTCTTCCTGCGTGACGTCGCGCAGTTCAGCGAGCGCTTTTTGCCGGAACAGTGCGTTGTCTTCAATGTTGATTTTGGCGTCGAGCGCCATGACGTCGCCGTCACCGGTCACGATCAGCGGGTTCACTTCCACCAGGCTGGCGTCTTTGTCGACGAACAGCTGGTAAAGCGCGCTCAGAATTTTGGCGAACTGTTTGGTCTGCGTTTTATCGAGACCCAGCCCAAACGCCAAACGCCGTGTCTGGAACGGGAGCAGCCCGGTCGCTGGATGCACGGCAACGGTGACGATTTTCTCCGGCGTTTTGGCAGCGACTTCTTCGATATCCATGCCGCCAGCGGCTGACGCCATGATGGCGATACGGCGCGTTTCGCGATCGACCACCATGCTCAAATACAGCTCGCGATCGATGTTGGACCCGGATTCGACGTAGACCTCATGAATCGGCAAACCGGCCGCATCGGTCTGGTGCGTGACCAGCGTGGTCCCCAGCATCTTGGCCGCCGCCGCGCTCACTTCGTCGTGCGTGCGCGCCAGCGTGACGCCGCCGGCTTTGCCGCGACCACCGGCGTGGACCTGGGCTTTGACAACCCACAGCTCGCCACCGAGCTTTTTGGCCGCTTCAACCGCCTCGTCGGGCGTTGACGCAACGTGACCTTGCGGGACAGGAATGCCGTAATCGGCAAAAATGACTTTGGACTGATATTCGTGGAGGTTCATCAGTGAACACCGTTGGGGGGTTTGAACTGGACGCGTATTGTGGAGCAAAGGCCATGCCATGGCAAAGCTTCCTGCCGGGCAGCCACGACACCACAACCGCGCACTTATAATGTGCAACTATTCCATCGACTGACCGAAATTTGGGGTCCTGCGTCACAAAACCGGACGGCGGCGGCGCTCGTGCGGAGGTTTGTGCCTTAGAATAGCGACCAGACCAGAGTAAGGATGCCGACCTCATCAGCGCCCCACGCCGCAACCTGCAGAATCTTTCCACGCAAGGATCCGTCGACCCTGGCACCAGCGCCAGCGTCGAGCTCGGCTGGCGCATTGCTTCGCTGCTCAGTGGCTATCGCCTGTTTGTCGGGTCTGCCCTGCTCATCGCTTTTGCCGCGCTGCAGTCGCCGCGGGCGGTCGGCGCGCACGTGGAGAGCCTGTTTCAGATCGTTGCGCTGGTTTACTGCGGGCTGGGCATTTTGGGACTGCTGGCAGCGCAGCGGCGGCGCCCGAGCCAGGAGCTGCAACTGCGCACAGCCCTGCTGGCAGATGTTTTTGTCGTGCCGCTGCTGCTGCACGCCAGCGGCGGCGTGTCGAGCGGGATTGGCAACCTGATCATTGTCTCGGTGGGTGCCAGCAGCTTGATTTTGCCGCGCCGCACGGCACTGATGTACGCCGCGCTGGCGGCCCTGGCCATCCTGACCGAACAAGCGGCCAGCTTCCTCGAGGGCCTCACGCAAGCCGAAGACTTTGTCCGCGCTGGCCAGATCAGCGGCGTGACGCTGCTGATCTCGATCGTTGGCCAGCCGGTTTCCCAGCGGTTGCGAGAAAGCGAAGCACTGGCCCAGCAGCGCGGCGTTGATCTGGCCAATCTGGCGGAGCTAAACGACTACATTATCCAGCACTTGCGCGAGAGCATCCTGGTGCTCGACGCGGACGATACGATCCGGCTTATCAATGCGACGGCAGCGCGTCATCTTGGACAAAGCGTCGATGTGATCGGTCAACCCCTGAACGCCATCTACCCACCGCTCAGCCAACGGGCCGTGGCCTGGCGCGACGCCGCTGGCGAAACGCGCGCGGCGCCGGACAGTTTTCTGTCCGCGGACGGCACTACGCTGCTCACGCCACAATTTGCACCAATTGGCGAAGCGAAACCGGCCGCCACGCTGATCTTTCTGGAAGATGCGAACGCGCTGTCCGAGCGTGTTCAGCAAACCAAACTCGCAGCCCTCGGCCGCCTGAGCGCAAGTATTGCGCACGAAATTCGAAATCCGGTCGGCGCCATCAGCCACGCGGGCCAGCTTCTGGCAGAGTCGGATCGACTGGGCACGCAGGAACAGCGCCTGACGCAGATCATTCACGATCACTGCGGCCGCGTGAACAGCATCGTCAAGAACGTGCTGCAGCTGTCGCGGCGCGAGCAGGCCGAGCCGCAGTTGCTGTCGCTCAACAATTGGCTGGAACAGTTTATTGTGGAATTTGCCGCCGGCGTCGACGAATCGTCGGATCGCTTCATTCTCAACCTGGACCTCAACGACCTGTCGGTGCGCATGGATCCGACACACTTACATCAGGTGCTGTGGAATCTGTGCACCAACGCCACCCGCTACGCGCTCCAAGGCTCGACTGACGGCTGCGTCGAAATCCGCGCCGGCCGCCTGGGCAGCACCGACCGACCTTTTGTGGAAGTACTGGATCGGGGGCCAGGCATCGACGAGCAGTATCGGCAGACCGTGTTCGAGCCGTTTTTTACCCGCGCCAAAGACGGCACAGGCCTCGGGTTGTTTCTGGCGCGCGAGCTGTGCGAGGTCAATCGGGCGACGCTGGTGTACGAACCTCGCACCGGTGGCGGCAGTTGCTTTAGAATTATTTTCGCTGACCCGGAACGCTGGTCTTACTAAATATTTCAATTTTTACTCTACGACCACAGGACACACCCAGTTTCATGCCACGCCCATGCGCACTGATCGTCGACGACGAACCGGATATCTGCGAGCTGATCGGTATCACGCTCACTCGCATGGATATCGACAACCAGTCAGTCGGCACGCTGGCTGACGCGCGCGACATCTTGAGCGATGCGCGTTTTGACCTGTGCCTGACCGACATGCGTTTGCCCGACGGCGACGGTTTGGAGCTCATCGACTGGATGAACCAGCATTCCATGAACATTCCCGTCGCGATGATCACCGCACACGGCAATGTCGAAACGGCCGTGCGGGCACTGAAACTCGGCGCGTTCGATTTCGTCTCGAAGCCGGTCGATCTTGGCGCACTGCGCAAACTGGTGAGCACGGTGATGCGGCTGCGCGCCGAACCGGGCGAAGCGCCGACCGCAACCATCGACCGGGAAGAAGAAAGCATGCTCGGGCGGTCGGATGCCATGCGGCGCGTGCGCGATTTGGTACGCAAGGTGGCTCGCTCGCAGGCACCGGTGCACATCTGCGGCGAATCCGGCACCGGCAAGGAACTGGTCGCGAGACTGATCCACGACAGCGGCCCTCGCGCGGCGCAGCCGTTTGTACCGGTTAACTGCGGCGCGATCCCGGCGGAGCTGATGGAAAGCGAGTTTTTTGGCCATCGCAAAGGCAGCTTCACCGGCGCCACGGACCACAAGCCGGGCCTGTTTCGCAGTGCTGAAGGCGGCACGTTGTTTTTAGACGAAGTGGCGGATCTGCCGCTGCACATGCAGGTCAAGCTGCTGCGCGCCATTCAGGAAAAGGCGGTGCGCCCGGTTGGTGAGTCAGACGAAGTTGAGGTGGATGTGCGCATCTTGAGCGCCACGCACAGCAATCTCGCGGCCATGGTCGCGGCGGGCGAATTTCGCGAAGATCTCTATTACCGCATCAACGTGATTGAGCTGCCCGTTCCACCACTGCGCGAGCGCGGTGATGACAAACTGCTGCTGGCCGAGCATTTTCTCCAGCAGCATGCGGCGCAATCGGCAGACGGGCAACTCTCGTTTTCACCCGGCGCCCGGCAGCGACTGGCCCGCTACTCGTTTCCCGGCAACGTCCGCGAACTGGAGAACGTACTCGAGCGTGCGGCCACGCTGTGCAGCGACAGTGTTATTGATGAAAGCGACCTGGTGTTGCGCGATACACCGGCGGGCGCGGCAGCCACGCCCATGGACATGCTCGACGAAAAACTGGGCGACGTGGAACGCGATGCGATCGTCGCGGCACTCGAGAAGACCCGCTATAACAAGACGGCCGCGGCAAAACTGCTGGGCCTGAGTTTTCGCCAACTGCGCTATCGCATCAAAAAGCTCGGTATCGACTGACATCAGCCCTGCCCTACCGGCGACACGGGTGACAATTTGCGTCACTTTTGGACGCCGAAGGGCGACACTCCCCCGCGCGACGCGCTCAGCGGTTTGTGACGGCCGTCACAGCCTGATTTTTCTATTCATACAAATTAATGACTTAGAACGGCCACGAAATTCTGGCACACCGCTTGCATAGCACCGGTAGTGCCGCACACGTTGTCGCGGCCTAAAGATTTCTGACCAATCTCTTCCTAGGAGTTTTATTTCATGAAGAAAGTGCAACAGGGTTTCACCCTTATCGAATTGATGATCGTGGTTGCGATTATCGGCATTCTTGCCGCCATCGCCATCCCGGCTTATCAGGATTACACGCAGCGCGCTCAGGTCGGTGAGGCCTTCACGCTGGTTTCTGGTGCGAAAACCGCCATTGCTGAGTGGGCGCAGACTGCCGGTGATTATCCAGACGCAGCTGACATCGGTCTTGACGCGCCTGACGCTGGCCGTTACTCGTCGTTTGTAGTGGCAGATGGCACCGGTGTAATCACCGTGACCATGAACGCTACGGGCGTTGGCGCGCAGATCCAGGAAGGCGAAATCACCTTCACGCCACCGGATCTGGCTGACGAGCCGACTTCGTTCGAATTCGAATGCTCATCGGACATTGAAGACAAGTATCTTCCTGCTGCTTGCAAGCAGGGCGCTAACACCCCATAAGGCTGAGCTGATTCTTGACGCTTCAGGACATCAAGTAGTCCTGCGAAGACCCCCTTCCTTCGGGGAGGGGGTTTTCTTTTACCCGACGCACGCAGCGATCTGCCAACAAGAGCAGGCGCGCGAGCCGAAGGATAAAGAAATCCGCTTTGGGGGACGGAGTGTTTTATTGGCTTCATATTGAGGCGCAAACAGGGCTCGCATCCAATGATCAGACGTTTACCCAAACAACTCGGTTTTACGCTCATCGAACTGATGATCGTCGTGGCCATCATCGGCATCATTGCCGC
>JBGCFP010000044.1:0-57804 GCA_045107005.1 Gammaproteobacteria bacterium | reverse complement strand
ATCCGTCTTCGGCGACATTGGCCACATAGAGCGTGCGCTTGCTGGTCAGCAAGTGCAGGGTGTACAACGCCGCTTTATCGTTGTCTTCAAGTTCCAGCGCGCGCACGGGCAAACCTTCATCCAGATGCTCTTTCACTCGTTTGAGCAAATCGCGCCAGGCTATGTCTTCTTTCTTGTTGGTCTTGGCGTTGCGCTCGGCCTTTTGCAGATTTTTTTCCACCGTTTCGAGATCCGCAAGCGCGAGCTCCGTATTGATGATCTCGATATCATCAAGCGGAGACACTTTCCCGGCCACGTGCACAACGTCGTCGTCTTCAAAGCAGCGTACGACGTGGCAAATCGCATCGGTCTCGCGAATGTTGGCCAGGAACTGATTGCCCAGTCCCTCGCCTGACGCTGCGCCTTTGACCAAACCGGCAATATCAACAAACTCGACCGTCGTCGGGATCACCTTTTGCGAACTAACGATGTCAGCCAGCGTCTGCAGTCGCGGATCGGGCACGGGCACGATGCCGGTGTTGGGCTCGATGGTGCAAAACGGATAATTCTCCGCCGCGATTTCCGCCGCCGTAAGCGCGTTGAACAGGGTCGATTTGCCCACATTGGGTAAACCGACGATGCCGCATTTGATTGCCATGAGTCTTCGTGTCCGTGTTAATCGTTGCGCCGAAACAGTCCGGCGATCTGGTCTCGCAAACTCGATGACTGAGTCGCGTCCCCGGGTTCTTCTTTAGCCTTGAGTTCTTCTTTAGCCTTGATTTCTTCTTTCACTTTGGGCTCAACTTGCGCTTTTTCCGGCGCCGGTTCTTTCGGCGCGGCCGGGCGTTTTTCGCTCGGCTTCTTTTTCTTTTTCACCGACGGCTCGTCACGACTGCTGTGCAAACGGTGCATCGCTTTTTCGAGACTTTCGCCGAGCAGCAGCGGCAACACTTTCTCGCCCTCATCCATCGCGCGCTCAATCGAGATCTGTTCGTCTGACGTCGGGCGACGCAGCACGTAGTTCGTGACTTCGCTCGAATGCTGCGGCCGGCCGACACCAACTCGCAGCCGAATAAAGTCCCTGCCCAGTTTGGCGATAATGTCGCGCAAGCCGTTGTTACCGCCGTGACCGCCGCCTTTTTTCAAACGTACGGTGCCCGGCGGTAAATCAATTTCGTCGTGCACGACCAGAATCTCGCTGGTATCGATTTTATAGAACCGCGCCACAGCAGAAACCGCCTGGCCGCTCAGGTTCATAAACGTATCGGGCTTGAGCAACCACACGTCGTGTCCGTCAATCCGGGTTTTTGCCACGTCACCGTGGAACTTGTTTTCATGGCGCAAAGTGGCGCCAGCATGACGCGCCAACTGATCGACAAACCAGAAGCCCGCGTTGTGCCGCGTCTGTTCATACTGCCCGCCCGGGTTGCCCAACCCGGCGATCAGTCGTATGTCTGTGGATGAAGCCATGGCAAAGAAGCCTGTCTAAAACGAAAAAGGGGCCGCCGCGCTAGTCACGGCGGCCCCGATCAAACGAAAACCGTTACTCGGCTTCGTCTTTGTCGCTCGCGGCCGGCACATCGCCAGCGGCTGGAGCGTCTTCGGTTTCTTCGTCTTCGTCGGCCACCACGTGCGGCTTGTGCAGAGACACAATCGCCTGATCGTAGTCGTCGCCTTGCGCCAGTTCCGGAATCTCCACGCCCTCGGGCAGTTTGATATCGGACATGTGCAACAGTTGATCCAGTTCCATCGCCGACACATCCACTTCGATGTACTCAGGCAGGTTCTTGGGCAGGCAAGACACGTCGACTTCGTTCTTCATGTGCGAGAACTTGCCGCCGTTCATTTTGGCGTCCTTGCACTGGTCTTCACCGACGAAGTGCAGCGGCACGGTCATACGAATCGTCTCGCCGGCAACAATGCGCTGGAAATCGATATGCATGATGACGCGCTTGGCCGGATGGCGCTGCATGTCTTTAACGATCGTATCCTGCTCAACGTCGCCCACCTTCAAGGTGATAACGTTGGAAAAGAACGCTTCGTTCTCAACCTGGCGCAACAGCGCCTGATGACTAACCGTAATGGCACGTGGTTCGGCGTTACCACCGTAAACCACTGCAGGCACTTTGCCCGCGTGACGCAGGCGGCGGCTCGCACCTTTCCCCAAGTCCTCGCGAAACTCTGCCTGCAATTCAAATGAACTGGACATGTTGTTTACTCCAAAAAATACACTTAACAAAAACGCCCGGCGGACCGCGACCAGAGCCGCCCGGCATGGTATTCACTCAACGATGAGTGAAAATTCTAGAAACTAATCGACGTAAAGCGAGCTCACCGACTCTTCGTCGGCAATCCGGCGCATGGTCTCGGCCAGCAGCTCGGCGGTGCTCAATTGACGAATGCGCGCGCAGCTTGCGGCTTGCGACGTCAGCGGAATGGTGTCGGTGACGACCAGCTCGTCAATTTGTGAATCGTTGATACGCTGCACGGCCGGGCCAGACAACACCGGGTGCGTGATGTACGCCACCACTTTCTCAGCGCCCTCTTCTTTGAGCGCCGCCGCGGCGTGACACAGCGTGCCAGCGGTGTCGACCAGGTCGTCAATCATGATGCAGGTTTTGTCTTTGACATTACCGATGATGTTCATGACTTTCGATTCATTGGCGCGCGGTCGACGTTTGTCGATGATCGCCAGATCGGCATCGTCGAGGCGCTTGGCCAAAGCCCGGGCGCGCACCACGCCGCCCACGTCAGGCGACACAACGACCATGTTTTTGAATTCCTGCTTCCACGCATCGCCAAGCAGTACCGGTGATGCGTAAACGTTGTCGACCGGGATATCGAAAAAGCCCTGAATCTGCTCCGCGTGCAAATCAACGGTCAGCACCCGATCAACACCGGCGGTGACGATCAGATTCGCCACGAGCTTGGACGAGATCGCGACACGCAGTGCGCGCGGCCGTCGATCCTGGCGCGCGTAACCGAAAAACGGAATCACGGCGGTGATGCGCGCGGCTGATGCACGGCGACAGGCGTCGACCATGATCAGCAGTTCCATCAGGTGGTCGTTGGTCGGTGGGCACGTCGGTTGCACGATGAACACGTCGCGGCCGCGAATGTTCTCAAGAATCTCGACGTTGATTTCGCCGTCGCTGAAGCGACCGACGTTAGCCTGCCCGAGACGGAGTCGCAGGTGGCGGGCGATGTCTTTGGCAAGTGCCGGATTTGCGTTGCCCGCAAAAACGACCATGGACCCTCTGTCTACTTGCACAACACCTGTATCCCGTGGATTAGCGACCCGCGGGCGGGCGCGAAAAAAATGGCTGGGGTGGCAGGGATCGAACCTGCGAATGACGGGATCAAAACCCGTTGCCTTACCACTTGGCTACACCCCAACACGGTTCGCTAGTTAGCGAGCCCGGTATTTTGCGGCGATGCCACAGACGTGTCAATGCACAGTTGCCGGAACCTGCCATGTTGAGAGAATTAATTTGACCCGAGTGGCACCTTTGGACAGCGCCAGTTTGCGGGGCAGCGTGCCCGAATCGTAGGTACGCAGGGCCTGCACCTCGACATCCCAGCCAGCTTGAGCGAAGCGGCGGGCGCCCGGAAGGTCCGATTTCGGGACCAGTGGCCCGGCCGGCATACCCGGGTCCGGGACGCCGGCAACCCAGTAGCGCAAGGCCTGTAGCGGCACGGTGAAGCCAAGATGCGTCAGCAGCGCCTCCTCGGGGTTATGGTAAACCACCACTTCGCCTCGCGCGTTTTCGATCTCGACGCGGTCCGATTCGCCGTAGAGCCGCGTGCGCCCGATGCCGATGGGCCCTTGAACGGTCATATCGAGTTCACCGCCGGTCTGGCGCCAGCGCAGCGACCCGTTGTACCCCTTACCCGCGTTCGAGACGCCAATTTTCCCGGTGACGGAGAACGACTGCGCAACCGCACGCAGCGCTCGATCGCTGTCGGCCTCAATGGGGTCGGTGGATTGATGGGCACACCCGCCCGCGACGGCGAGCACGAACAGCAGCGCCGCGCGCCGCAAGGCTTAGAGCCCCAGGCGGGCTTTGACGTCGAGCAGCTGCGGGCTCTGTGGCGCCCGGCCGAGCGATTGCTCGAGCAGCGTGCGTGCATCGTCCGGCGCACCGTTGTTCCACAGCACCTCGACCAGGTGGGCGGCAATTTCGCCATCCGGAAACATCTGATACGCGCGCTCCAGCAGCGACTGGGCCTCATTGAGATTGCCGCGTTTGAACTGCACCCAGCCCAAGCTGTCGATGATCGCCGGACTGTTGGATTCGAGTTCGTAAGCCTTGGCAATGAGCTCGAAGGCCTCGTCGACCTGATCGGTGCGATCGGCCAGCGTGTAGCCCAGCGCGTTCAGCGCGTTCGGGTCGCTGGGGTTTTTGGCCAAAACCAGGCGCAGCTGATGCAAGGCATCGTCAACACGATCCAGATCTTCGAGCAAAAACGCGCGGGCGTACTGCACTCGGGTTTCTTCGGGATAGGCGGCCAGTACGTCGTCGTACAGCGTGAGCGCTCGATCCAGCTGCCCGTCGTCCATCAGAATTTCACCTTGGCCCAGCGCCATATCGACGGTGTAACGCGGCTGTGCCGCCGCGAATCGCTCGAGGTGTTGCAGAGCTTCCTCCGGCTCCCCGCCGTTGGCCAGCAGCCCGGCGACGCGCAGCTGAGACGCCACGGCATTGGGCCCTTCGATCACCTGGCCGTAGAGCCGAATGGCCCGGCGCAGCTGGTTTTCCGATTCGGCGATGCTCGCCAGATAAAACAACGCATCGTAAGTGCTGCGCCCCGTGGCAAGCAGCTGCGTAAAGCTGGCACGCGCGCTCTCGAGATCGCCTTCTTTCAAATACAGCAGACCGATGGCGCGCAGCGCACCGGGGTTGGCCCGGTCGTCGGACAACACCTGGCTGAGTACCACCCGGGCTTCGTCGTCGCGATCGACCGCCGCGAGCAAAATGCCGTATTCGAGCCGCTCCGACGTCGAGTTCTGGCCGCCGACACGCTCGGACGCGTAATTGATGCCCTCTTCCACTTTGCCATCGGCAATCAGCGCACGGGCGTACAGAAGATTCGCGTGTGCCCAGTCGGGAGACAGTTCCGCCGCGCGGCGCGCCGCTTTTTTCGCCAGCTCAAGTTCGCCGGCGCGCAGCGCCATGACGCCAAGGGAGTATTGGGCGCGCGGTACTTTTTTGTTGCGGGCGACCAGCCGCGACATGGCGTCCAGCGCCGTTTGCGTATCCGCCTCCTGCAAAAGCAGCGACGACAGCGCCAGGAAGCTGTCGTCTTCGTTCTGATCCGATTGCTCAAGCAACGTCGCCAGCGTATCCGCCGCTTCATCCACATTGCCGTCGCGAACAAACAGGCGCAGCAGATATCGATGCGCTGCCACGTCGTCCGGTGCCAGAGCGCGCCAGCGGGTCGCGGCGGTCAGTGCGGCTTCGTCGCGACCTAAATCGAACGCCAGCTCGGTCGCTTTCTCCGCCACGTCCGGATCGTCCGAATAGCGTGCCGCGTTGAGGTATTCGTCCACCGCGACGTCGTAGAGGTCTTTTTGCAGCGCCATCTCGGCCAAAAGCACGTGATAGCTGGCGGCGCCTGCCAGGGTCTCAAAACCCTCAGGTGGTGACTCTGGCACGACCTTCGTGGTCGCCGCAGTGCCGCAACCGGCCAGCAGCGCCAGCGCACAGTTCACGATCAGGAGGTTGCGCATTGAGCCAAACTTAGAAGTCAAGATATTGATCCCTTGAAATTTACCGCGTCACTATACCCCAATAGAGCGCCCAGACGCTTGTTATTACGGGTGCCTTACCGGACAATGAATCATCGAAATAATTCCCCTTTATCACGCCGCATGAGTCTCTACCTTCTAGGCATTAATCACCGCACGGCGCCGGTGGAGCTCCGTGAACATGTCGCATTCGACCCGGCCGAACTCCCGGAGACTCTGTCGGGGATGGCGGGACTGCCGGGCGTGGTCGAAGCCGCCATTTTGTCCACCTGCAACCGCACCGAGCTTTACGCCGTGGTCGACGATTCGGCCGATACAGTGCGTCAATGGCTGGTCGATAAGCTGCCGCCAGGCACCGATTCCGGGCCGTGCCTGTACGAGCTCAGCGGCGATGGCGTCATCGATCACACCTGTCGTGTGGCCTGCGGGCTCGATTCGGCGGTGCTGGGCGAGCCGCAGATTCTCGGTCAAATGAAAGACACCTATCGGCTGGCGCAAGCGCAAGCCACCGCCGGCCCGCAGCTGCACCGTCTGTTCCAGCACACGTTCGGCGTGGCGAAAAAGGTCCGTACACAAACCGCCATCGGTGAGAGCTACGTGTCGGCGGCTTCCGCCACTATCGAGCTGGCTCGGCAGGTGTTCGATGGCTTCGAAAAACGCACTGCGCTCCTGATCGGCGCTGGTGAAATGATTGAACTGACGCTCAAACACTTTCGTAACCAGAACCTGGGCCAAGCCATCATCGCCAACCGCAGTCTCGATCGGGCGCAGGCGCTGGCCTCTGAGCACGGCGCGGCCGTGGTCGGGCTGGATCAGATCAGCTCGCAGCTGCCAAACGCCGATATCGTGATTTCGTGCACCGCCAGCCCCAACCGAGTCGTGGAACACGAACACGTCCGCGAAGCCCTGCGACAACGTCGGCGGCGTCCGATGATGCTGATGGATCTGGCCGTACCGCGCGACATCGCGCCGGAAGTCGCCACGCTGAACGATGCCTATCTCTACACGGTCGACGATTTGCGCGAGGTCGTGACCAACAATCAGGCCGCGCGCGTCAAAGCCGCGCAGGACGCCGAAGCGATGATCGGCGTTCACACGAGTGAATTTTCGCGTCGTCAGGATGCACTGCAGGCCGTACCGCTGATTAAATCGGTGCGCAGCCAGCTCAACGCGGTGCGCGATCAGGCGCTCGCGCAAGCCCAGCGCCAGGTTGCCGCCGGCAAATCGATCGACGACGTGCTCGAGCGCATGGCGGATACCATCACCAACCGCTTGCTGCATGAGCCAAGCACACAGCTGCGCGAGGCGGGTGAACAGGGCGATCGCGAGCTGCTTGAAGTCGCCAGCCGGTTGTTTGGTATCGGCAAGGACGCAGGATGAGAGCGTCCATCGCGCTGCGCCTGGAGCAACTGTGCGAGCGCTTCGTCGAAGTCGAAGCACTGCTTGGGCAACCCGACGTCATTAGCGATCAGCCCAGGTTTCGCAATTTGTCGATTGAGTATTCGCGTCTTGAGCCGGTCGCAAAAGACTACGCGCGCTTCGAAGGGCTCGCCGAAGAGTTGGCTGGCGTTGAACAAATGCTGGCGGACGACGATCCGGATTTGCGCGAGATGGGCAAGGATGAACAAAAACGTCTGGAAACCGAACGCGAGACGCTCGAGCAGGAACTAATGCGGCATCTGGTGCCGGTTGATCCCAACGACAATAAAGACGTCTTCCTCGAGATTCGCGCCGGCACCGGCGGCGACGAAGCCGCTATCTTCTCAGGTGATCTGTTTCGCATGTATTCGCGCTACGCCGAAGGCAAGGGTTTTAGCGTTGAGATCATCAGTCAGAGCGAAGGCGAGCACGGCGGCTACAAGGAAGTCATTGGCCGCGTGACCGGCAGCGGCGTGTACGGTCGCCTCAAATTTGAATCCGGCGCGCATCGCGTGCAGCGCGTGCCCGCCACCGAATCGCAGGGCCGCATTCACACCTCTGCGTGCACGGTCGCCGTATTGCCGGAAGTCGACGAAGTGGACGACATCGAGATCAACCCGGCTGACGTCCGCACCGACACGTACAAGGCGTCCGGTGCTGGCGGACAACACGTCAACAAAACCGATTCGGCCGTGCGGATGACCCACGTTCCAACCGGTATCGTCGTCGAATGTCAGGACGAGCGTTCGCAACACAAAAACCGCGCACGCGCGATGTCGCTGCTAAAAGCCAGATTGCTGGCCGAAGAGCAAAACCGGCAGCAGTCGGAACAGGCCCAACAGCGCAAACTGCAGGTCGGCACCGGCGATCGCTCCGAGCGCATCCGCACCTACAACTACCCACAGGGCCGCGTCACCGATCACCGCATCAATCTGACGCTGTACAAACTCGACGAAATTCTCGCCGGTGACATCGATCACCTGGTCGAGCCGCTGCTGCAGGAAAGTCAGACCGAAGCACTGGCGGCGCTTGCCTGAACAATTTGTCACCTTAGCGGCCGGTCCGGTCGCAGCACCTTGGCCATGTTGGCCCGGCAATATGCGTATAATTCGTCGGGCAATCCATTCGACGATGCGGTTGGTAAGACCGCTGATACGGAGACCGAACATGACCGCTATCCCATTCTTGCGACGCGCTGTCGCGCTGACCGCTGTGCTCGTGTGCACCTTGAACGTCGCCGCGCAGGACAACCTGCGTCAAACCCTGTTCGAGGAAGCAAAGGATGCGCTGGTGGCGGCGAACAAAGCCGAAGCGCCCTATCTCGCACCGACCAGTTACGAAGCCGGTGCCGGGCACTACCGCAAAGCCGAAGAACTGCTCGAGCGCGGTGGAAACCTTGATCGCATCCGCGGCGAGCTTGGCAAAGCCGTCAAGGAATGGACCGAAGCGCTCAGTGCCACGGAGCTGGCAAAAATCACGTTGACCAGCGCGATTCAGGCGCGCGCCGATGCCATCAGCGCAGACGCGGAAAACTACGCGCCCGACGCGTGGCGCGATGGCGAAAAAGAATTCCGTGAAGCGGCAGTGACCTTGCAAAACGGCAGTCTTAAAGCCGCCGAGCGAGACGGTGTCAAAGCCGAGGCGAGCTTTCGCGCTGCCGAGCTGGCCGCGATCAAGGCCAACTACCTGAACGAGACGCAAACGCTGCTTGATCGCGCCGACAAGCTCAATGCGGACCGCACCGCGCCGGCAACGTTCGCCAGCGCCACGTCATTGTTCGCTGAGGCAGAACAGGAATTGACTCAGAACCGCTACGATACCGACCGCGCCCGTTCGCTCGCACAGGATGCCAAGCATCAAGCCAATCTCGCGATTTACCTGGCCGAAAATCTCAAGCGTGTCGGCCGCGACCGCGAGGCACTTGAAGCTTTCGTCGTCGACTGGCAAACGCCCGTGCGTCGCATCGGTGCGGCCCTCGACATCCCGGTCTATTTTGACAGTGGGTACGAAGAAGCCACGGGCATGCTGGTGGTTCGAGTCGAACAACTGCTCACCGACAATCGCGTCCAGAGTCAAGACCTGGCCGAGCGCAAAGCGCAGTTGCGCGATTTGGAAGCGCAAATCGAAACCCTGGAGAGCCGGCTCGGCGGCGCGTCACAGGAACGCCTGGCGCTCGCCGCACAGCTCGATCAGCAAGCTCGAATCAAGAGCATGTTTGCCAACATCGAACGCATGTTCAACCGCGACGAAGCGATTGTTTTGCGCAGCGGCAACGACGTTATCTTGCGCTTGGTCGGGCTGACGTTTGACAGCGGCAAGGCGGAGATCGAATCGGACAAGTACGCGCTGCTGCGCAAAGTGGAAGAAGCCATCAAGCAGTTCGACCAGAGCACGATCGAAGTCGAAGGTCACACCGACGCGTTCGGTCGCGATGAAACCAACGTCGAGCTGTCCACGGAGCGGGCTGAAGCGGTGAAAGGCTACATGCTTGGCAGCATGGGCTTGACCTCTTCGCAAGTCACCGCGACCGGCTATGGGGAATCGCGGCCGATTGCGAACAATGAAACACAGGAAGGTCGCGCCAAAAACCGGCGCATCGACATCGTCATTCATCCGACTCTGTAACCGCAGAGTCCTGGCCCCCTGTCTGCGTGGACAGGGGCCAGCCCGCTTCGTGTTGAGTGGCCAAATTACGGCGCGGCGGCGCGCTCAGCACGCTCGATTGGCAGCGTCGCAATCAAACAAGCACCGTCGCTAATCTGCGCATCAAACGACAACGTACCGCCGTGCGCTTCACAAATCATCTTCGACAGATACAGCCCCAAGCCCGTGCCGCCCGATTCACGATCGCGAGCGGGCTCATTGCGAAAAAACGCTTCGCCAAAATGCTGCTTCTGCACCTCGGTCAATCCGGGCCCATAATCGCGCACGGACAAGACGAGCGAATCGCCGTCGCGATGGCCACGAACCACGACGCGAGCCCGGTCGCCACCACCGTAGCGCAACGCGTTACCAATGAGGTTTTTCATCAGCAGCAGTACGCGGCCTGGATCCACACTTGCCAACAGCGGCGACGCGACCTCGGTTAGATCGATTTGCGCCTTGGCAGCCGCGAAGTACTGATCGACCAGATCGCTCAACAGATCGTTGACGTCGATTTCTTCGCAGTTGATCGCCGCGTGACGCGAGTTCAACGTTTCCGCCACCAGCAGCGCGTCGATGATCGCCTCCATCTGTGCGACTTCCTGACGCAGGTTTTCTCGCTGGGTGTCGTCGGCCACGAACTCGCTGCCGAGGAGCAAGCGCGACAGCGGGCTGCGCAACTCGTGACTGATGCCAATCAGCAGAGCCCGTTTGGCATCGAGCATGGCTTGAACGTCGCTGGCCATGGCGTTGACGTCGGCGGCCAGATCGCCCAGCTCGTCCTGACGAATGCGATCAATGCGATGCGAAAAATCGCCGCGACCAATCCGGGCAGCGCCCGCGCGGATAGCGGCAATGGGCCGGAACAACCAGCGTACGCCGAGATAGCCAAGCGTCAGGCTGAGCAAGCCGACCACGGTAATCACCAGGCGCACGTCAAAGACGCGCTGCGTGCTGCCCATTTTTGGCGTCGAAACGATGATCGCGTAATCGTTGCGTGTCAGTTTGAGGAAACCCTGATTACTGGTGCGGGCGAACTCGACGTCATCAAGACGCGACAGTAGTGCGCTGTCCGCACCAAGAAACTCGCTCTCGCCAAACTTCAAATCGGCAAGCGTTGGAAACCGCTGGTCAGAGGTCCAGTCGATGCCGGGCCCACTGAGGCGAATATCAACCGGCACACGATCAACGATGGCTTCGGCACGGTCGATGCGCGGTGGATCGCCGATGTCGTTGAGTACGTAGTCGACGTGCAGCGCCAGATGCGCGCTGACCAGTTCGCGGAGATTATCGGCCCGGTAGATGTAGCCAAGCGCCAGAGTGACGCCGTAAATGAACAGCGTTGCCAGCAGCACGAAGATGGCCAGCAGCCGAAACCACAATGATCGCGTAAGAGTGCGCAGCACAGCGGCTACGCGTCGCCGCTGGCGGTGTCCGGGTTCTGTGCATGTCCCACGAAACAGTAACCGAGCCCCCACACCGTTTGGATGTAGGTGGGTGGTTTGGACGTGTCGCCCAGTTTGTTACGCAGGCGACTCACCATTATGTCGACAGAGCGGGTGAAAATCTCGGTATCGATGCCGCGAAGTTTCCCGAGAATTTCGTCACGCGACAGCTTGCGACCCGGGTTGCTCGCGAGGAATGACAGCAGCTCATACTCCATCGTCGTTAACGGCACGACCGCCCCCGCCAGGGTGACGTTGCGCGCTTTGGTGTCGATGGCAAGCTCGCCAAAGCACAGTTCACCCTCTTCGCGCGCAGGCACGATGTCTGTCGTACGACGCAGTATTGTTTGAATGCGCGCGACCAATTCGCGTGGCTCGAACGGTTTACCCAGATAGTCATCGGCGCCCAGTTCCAGCCCCACGATTCGATCGGTGACTTCGCCACGCGCGGTCAACATAATGATGGGAACCGCGCTCTCACGGCGAATGGTGCGACACAACTCGAAGCCGTCTTTGCCCGGCAACATCACGTCAAGAATGACCAGCTCCGGCTCAAGATCCCGGAACTTGCGCATGCCCTCAACGCCTTCAGCCGCGCTGGCTGCGCGGATTTCAAAGCGGGCCAGGTAAGCCTTGAGAAGATCGGTGTGACGACGGTCGTCGTCGATAATCAGTACATTGGTCATGCGCGTCATACTAGCGAGCCCTCCTGGCTTGTGCAGCGTGTGTGATCGAGTTGAAACACAATGAAACAAGTGGATACGCTCAAAAGATGTCCGCGACGTGAGCGCCAGTCTATAGTGTCATTGTCGCAGGAAAACCGGCGATCCGTCGCTAAGCCCCCGACCACAGGAACTTCTGTTTTGCGTTCACTCACAACTCTCGTCGCGTTCAAAGTGTGTTGGCTGGCCATCGTACTTGGTGCCGTATGGTCAATGGAGTGGGCGGGTCTGCTGGCAATTGCCGCGTTCACCGCCTACGAAGTGGGCGTACGCTCGCGCACGCATTTGCTTATTCCAGCTCTTGTCGTTGGCTTGGTGGGCTACGGCGTCGACAACGCCTACGTTGCAACCGGGCTGATGAGCTTTTCCGACCCGGGGATCGCGTTGGCGCCCTACTGGATGGCACTGCTGTGGGTGAACTTTGCGCTGATCGTCGAGCACGGTCTCGCCTGGCTGAACGGTCGCCCGCTCCTCGCTGCCGCGCTCGGCGCAATCGGTGGACCGATGGCCTACTTTGCTGGCGTGCGCTTCGAGCTGATCACGCTGATTGCGCCCACACCGATGGTAATGGGTGTGATCGCCCTGACGTGGGCCGCCGCCATGCCGCTGTTGATCCGCTTCCTCGGTGCCGGCAGTGACACGGCAACTCACGACGCGCTCACCGAACCGGGTCTCACCGCGCAACGCTTCTGACTAGCCAACTTTTTCCAGCGCCTGGGCAACATCCTGCTTGAGATCGTCAAGCGCCTCGATACCCACCGAGAAACGCACCAGATTACCGGTCATCCCGAGCGCCGCGCGAGTCTCCGGCGGCACAGAGGCGTGCGTCATGATCGCCGGGTGGTTAATCATCGATTCGATGCCGCCCAAACTCTCCGCTAACGCAAACACGTTCAGCGACTGCAAAAACGTTGACGCTGCGGCATCCCCTCCGCGAATAAACGCGGTGACCATGCCGGTGTAGCCACGCATTTGTTTGGCCGCCAGCGCGTGTTGTGGGTGGTCGTCCAAACCAGGATAAATGACGCGCTCGACACCCGGCAGCGTCGTCATCCACTCCGCCATCGCTTGACCGTTCGCGTTGTGTCGCTCCATGCGCAGTGCCAGCGTTTTTAATCCGCGCAGCGCCAGGAAGCTGTCAAAGGGCCCGCAAATCGCACCGGCTGAATTTTGCAGGAAGCCCAGGCGCTCCGCCAGATCCGGATCACCGGTAACGGCCACACCGCCAATCATGTCCGAGTGACCGTTGAGATACTTGGTGACCGAGTGCATCACGATGTCCATACCGTGATCGAGCGGCTGTTGATTAAACGGCGTGGCAAACGTGTTGTCGGCGACGGTGATCAGATTGTGCTCTTTGCCCAGCTGCGCCAGGGCTGCCAGATCGGCAATCTTCAGCATCGGGTTGGTGGGGGTCTCGACCCACAACATGCGCGTGTTCGGGCGAATGGCGGCGCGCACGGCGTCAATGTCGGACATATCGACGAAACTGAATTCGAGACCGGCCGAGCGCTTGCGAACTTTGTCGAACAAACGAAACGTACCGCCATACAAGTCGTCCATCGCGATCACGTGAGCGCCACTGTCGATCAGCTCGACGATGGTGCTGGTGGCGGCCATACCGGACGCAAAGGCGAAGCCGTGCGTCCCGTTCTCCAAGTCGGCGACGCAGCGTTCAAACGCCATACGCGTCGGGTTTTGCGACCGCGAGTATTCGTAACCCTGGTGGTTGCCGGGGCTCGCTTGCACGTAAGTCGACGTTGCATAGATGGGCGGCATGATCGCGCCCGTGCTTGGATCCGGCGACTGGCCCGCGTGAATCACACGCGATGCAAACGACAGTTTCTTCTCGTCATTACTCATGTTCAGGCTCTACTTTAAAACTCAAATTACATTTGTTTGCGCATGTGGTTCAGCACGTCTGCCCGGGTAATCAAACCCAGAAAACGATCACCGTCCACCACCGCGGTGTATGGCGCGCCGCGCAGCAGCGCTACGACATTCTGTACGGAAAAGTCTTTTTCCACGACGGCAAAGGTGGTGGACATGGCATCGACCACTTTCGACGTCATCAGGTTCGGCTTGCCGAATACGAAGCGCATGATGTCCTCTTCGGTCAGCACACCAATCAACGCATCGTCACGCATCACCGGCAACTGCGAGAAGCCCGCGTTGCGCAAACGATTGTGGGCCGTCATCAGGATATCGTCCGGGCCGACATAGACCGTCGCGCGTTCGCCGTGCAGCCGTCCGATCAGATCGCGCAGATCGCCAAAATGCTCGCGCTCGATGAATCCCTGATCTTCCATCCAGAAGTCGTTGTACAGCTTGGACAGATATTTGTTGCCCGTATCGCACACGAACGCGACGACGCGCTTTTTCTGGGTTTGTTCGCGGCAGTAGCGCAGCGCCGCGGCGAGCAGCGTGCCGGACGACGAGCCGCCGAGCAGCCCTTCTTTCAACAGCAACTCGCGCGCTGCGGCAAACGAGTCAGCATCCGTCACCGTAAACGAGCGCTCGACCATGGAGAAATCGGCAATGTCGGGAATAAAGTCTTCACCGATGCCTTCGACCAGCCAGCTGCTGCTCGGTCC
The DNA here is from genome assembly GCA_045107005.1 of Gammaproteobacteria bacterium. Classification (GTDB taxonomy): domain Bacteria; phylum Pseudomonadota; class Gammaproteobacteria; order Steroidobacterales; family JBCCMA01; genus JBCCMA01. Next base: position 43,253 of record JBGCFP010000044.1, on the reverse strand, counting down.
AAGCTCGCCCGTTTCGATGTACTCGGTGAGTACCGAGCCCTCCGGGTCTGCCAGCACCATACGCACCGAGGGCGCGTGTTCTTTAAAATACGCGCTCATTCCGCTCACCGTGCCGCTGCTGCCGACACCCACGACCACCGCATCCAGATCGCCGTCCATCTGCTCGAGAATTTCTGGGGCCGTGGTCGATTCATGCGCGAGCGGATTGTCAGCGTTGCCAAATTGATTGATGAAGTACGCCCCTTGGTCGCTGGCCATCTTCCGGGCCAGATCCTGGTAATACTCGGGGTGCCCGCGTCCCACATCCGATCGCGTGAGGACGATCTGAGCCCCCATGGCACGCAGATTAAAAATCTTCTCCTGACTCATTTTGTCCGGGAGCACCAGAATCAAGTGATACCCGCGCTGCTGCGCCACCAGTGCCAAGCCAAGACCCGTGTTGCCCGCCGTCGCCTCGATCAGCGTATCGCCAGGCTTGATGTCACCGCGTTTCTCGGCGCGGTCAATCATCGAAATACCAATGCGATCCTTGATGGAGCCGCCGGGATTCTGCAACTCCAGTTTCAGGTAGAGCTCGCACGGCCCGGTGTCGATCTGATTGACTTTGAGCATGGGCGTTCGCCCAACCATCTCCAGAACGTTGTTGTATATTTTCATCGCGTCGCTGCCGCCTAAAGTTGGCCGGTATTCTACGCCAACGGCGCGCGGATCGGGTGAAGAGTGCCGCCGGCGCCGCACGGCACTATACTCGCCGCATTATGACCATATCGATCCAAGCCGCGCTGGACGCGGCGGTGGCGTGTTTACGCGCGGATTCGTCCGCCGCCGACACCGCGGCGCTCGACGCCCGGGTGCTGCTGTGCGCGGTATTGGGCAAGAATCAGGCGTTTCTGATCGCCCATGATCAGGACGCGCTAACCCGGCAACAGTCGGCGGACTATGACCGCCACGTGCAGCGTCGGGCCGACGGTGAGCCGATCGCCTACATCGTCGGGCAACGGGAGTTTTGGTCACTGGCCCTCGACGTGACGACGGCCACCCTGATCCCACGGCCGGAAACCGAGACCTTGGTCCAGGCGGTGCTCACCTGCGTTAAAGACCAGACCGCACCCCGGATCCTGGAACTTGGCACGGGCACCGGCGCTATCGTGCTGGCGCTGGCAACCGAGCGCCCGGACGCGACCCTGATGGCCACCGATCGAGACGAAAAGACATTGGCGGTAGCCCGTGGCAACGGCGAGCGCCTGGCGCCGGACCGCGTCGACTGGCGGTCAGGCGACTGGTTCGAAGCAGTCGACGGTGAGGCGACGTTTTGCGCCATCGTCAGCAATCCGCCCTACATCGCGCCCAACGATCCACATCTGATCGAGGGAGACGTGCGCTTCGAACCTGACGGGGCACTGTGCGCGGCGGAGCAAGGCATGGCGGACCTGATCCACATCATTGACCACGCTTCTTCTTATCTCCAACCCGCCGGCTGGTTGCTGGTCGAGCACGGCTACGATCAGGCGGAGGCCGTGCAACACCGGTTTGAACGCGCCGGGTTTCAGTCCGTTCGGTTGGAGCGAGACTTAGCTGGCCAACCGCGTGTCACGCTTGGCCGACGGCGCTGAAGCGGTGCGTTGCGGCTCGTAGCCCAACACCGGGCTGAGCTCTTTTTCCGCCTGCTCCAACGAAACCCCTTTTCGCGTGGCGTAGTCTTCCACCTGATCTCGAGCGATCTCCCCGAGCAGAAAGTAGCGCGCGTCAGGGTGCGCGAAATACCAGCCGCTCACCGCTGCCGTTGGCCACATCGCGTAACTGTCGGTGAGCGTCAATCCGATGTTTTTCTCGACATCAAGCATCTGCCACAGCGTTGCTTTTTGCGAGTGATCAGGGCACGACGGGTAGCCGGGAGCCGGTCGAATGCCGCGGTAGCGCTCGGCGATCAGGGCATCGTTATCGAACTGCTCGTCAGACGCGTAGCCCCAGTCGGATTTGCGCACGCGTTCGTGCAGCTGTTCGGCAAGCGCTTCGGCGAGACGATCGGCCAGCGCCTTGAGCATGATTGCGGAGTAGTCGTCGTTGTCGGCTTCAAACTTCGCCGCCCGTTCATCGACGCCAATCCCGGCCGTCACGGCGAACGCTCCAACGTAGTCGGTCACGCCGGATTCACGTGGCGCCACGTAGTCGGCCAGACACTTGTGATGCGCGCCCGCCTTGAGTTCTTTTTGCTGCCGCAACTGTTGCAGATGAAAATCGGGTTCCTCGGACGACGACCCAAACACGTGAATATCGTCGCCGTGACTGTTCGCCGGAAACAAGCCGAAAACAGCGCGCGCCCGCAGCCAGTCTTCGTCAACGATTTTCTGCAACATGGCTTTGGCGTCCTTAAACAAAGAACGCGCCGCCTCGCCGGTGCTGGGGTGGTTGAGCAGCTCCGGAAATTTGCCGGGCATTTCCCACGAAAAGAAAAACGGCTGCCAGTCAATGTAGGGCACCAAAGACGCAATGGACCAGTCTTCAATGACTTCTACGCCAGTGTTTTTGGGCGCTGGCGGCGTGTACGACTTCCAGTCGATCGGCGGACGATTCAGTCGCGCGCGATGCAACGCCACTGCCGGGCGTTTCGCCTTGCGCTTGGCGTGTTGTTCACGACGACGCGCGCAGTCCGCCTTGGCTTTGGCAATAAACGCCTCGCGCAAATCAGGACTCACCAGCGACTGCGCCACGCCCACCGCTCGTGACGCGTCCTTGACGTAAATCACGCCGCCTTCGTAGGTCGGATCAATTTTCACCGCGGTGTGCGCCGGCGAGGTTGTCGCGCCGCCAATCAGCAGCGGCAGATGCATGCCGCGACGTTGCATTTCGCTGGCCACGTGAACCATCTCGTCCAGCGACGGTGTGATCAAACCCGACAAACCGATCAAGTCAGCGTCGTGTTCAATAGCGGCATCCAGAATCTTGTCGCACGGCGCCATGACGCCAAGATCGATGACTTCGAAGTTATTGCACTGGAGAACGACCCCTACGATGTTCTTGCCGATGTCGTGCACGTCGCCTTTGACCGTGGCGAGCACGATGCGTCCGTTGGAGCGACGCTCACCGGACTGCTCCTGCTCAATGAACGGGACCAGATGCGCCACGGCTTTTTTCATGACGCGAGCGGACTTGACCACTTGCGGCAAAAACATCTTGCCTTCGCCAAACAAATCGCCGACCACGTTCATGCCGTCCATGAGCGGGCCCTCGATCACGTCAATGGGACGTTTGGCGACCGTGCGCGCCTGCTCGGTATCGTCGACGACGAACTCGTCGAGACCGTGCACCAGCGCGTGCTGGATACGCGACTCGACCGATTCGTCGCGCCACGCCTGACTGACCACTTTGGCCACTTTGCCGTCACCGCGGTAATCATCGGCGATGGCCAGCAACCGGTCTGTCGCGTCGTCACGTCGGGCCAGGACGACGTCTTCGACGCGCTCGCGCAGTTCGTCGGGAATATCCGCGTAAACCGTAAGCTGGCCCGCGTTAACAATACCCATGTCCATGCCGTTGCGAATAGCGTGATACAAAAACACCGAATGCATCGCCTCGCGCACCGGATTGTTGCCGCGAAACGAGAACGATACGTTACTCACGCCGCCGCTGATTTTCGCCCCGGGCAAACGCGCTTTGATCTGACCGACCGCTTCGATGAAATCGAGGCCATAGCGATTGTGTTCATCGATGCCGGTGGCTACCGCAAAAATGTTCGGATCGAAAATGATGTCGTGCGCGTCAAAGCCGACGTCTTCGGTCAAAATCTGATACGACCGCGCGCAGATTTCGACCTTGCGCTCCAGCGTGTCAGCCTGGCCTTGTTCATCGAAGGCCATCACGATAACGGCCGCGCCGAAACGCAAAATCTCGCGCGCCTGCTCGATGAATATCTCAGGCCCTTCCTTGAGGCTGATCGAATTGACGATGCCTTTGCCCTGCAAGCACTTCAAACCGGCGTGCAGCACTTCCCACTTCGACGAATCGAGCACGACAGGCACTCGCGCGATGTCCGGTTCCGCGGCGATCAGATGCAAGAACCGTTGCATCGCCTCCACCGAATCAAGCATGCCTTCGTCCATGTTGACGTCGACCATTTGGGCGCCGTTGGCCACTTGCTCGCGTGCGACTTCCACGGCTGTGGTGTAATCATTTTCCTTGATCAGGCGGCGAAAACGCGCGGAGCCGGTGACGTTGGTTCGCTCACCGATGTTGACAAACAACGTATCGTCATCGAGATACAGTGGCTCAAGGCCGGACAGCGCACACCGTGCACGCGCGGCAGGCACCACGCGCGTCGGCTTGCCTCGCACCGCGCGCCCGATGGCCTCGACGTGATCGGCGGTCGCACCGCAGCAGCCACCCACGGCGTTAACAAAACCCGCGTCGGCGAATTCGGCGATGACGGCGGCCATATCGTCCGGCGTCTCGTCGTATTCACCAAACTCATTGGGCAAACCGGCGTTCGGATACACCGACACAAACGTGTCGGCAAGCGTAGAGAGTTCCTGCAGGTATGGACGCAGCGCCGCAGCGCCAAGCGCGCAGTTCAGACCGATCATCAGCGGTTTAGCGTGGCGCACCGATGCCCAGAAGGCGGCCGTGGTCTGGCCCGACAGTGTGCGACCGGACGCGTCGGTGATCGTGCCGGAAATCGCGATGGGAATATCGCGATCGAGTTTCGTTGCCACCGCGTCAATGGCGTAAAGCGCGGCTTTCGCGTTCAACGTATCAAAGATGGTTTCCACCAGCAGAAAGTCGACGCCGCCTCTGACCAGCGCTTCCGCCGCTTCGCTGTAGGTCGCGACCAGGGTGTCGAAATCAATATTGCGGAAACCCGGGTCGTTGACGTCGGGTGACAGGGAAGCCGTACGGTTGGTCGGCCCCAACGCACCCGCCACAAAGCGCTGCACACCGGTGTTTTTGCTCACATCGTCAGCCGCGCGCCGTGCGATGCGCGCCGACGCCAGATTCATTTCACTGACCATCGATTCCATCTTGTAATCGGCCAACGACGGTTCGTTTGACGTAAACGAATTGGTTTCAATGATGTCCGCGCCAGCGCTAAGGAACTGGTGATGCATGGCTTCGACGATGTCGGGCTGACTCAGGCTCAGCAGATCGTTATGGCCTTTGACATCGCTCGGCCAGTCGGCGAAGCGTTCACCGCGGTAATCGCTTTCCGTCAACCCGTGTGCCTGAATCGCCGTACCGGCACCGCCGTCAAACAGTGCAATACGCGACGTCAGCAAACGCGTGAGCGCGGCCCGCGATGATTTGCTCATGCGGACGCCACCTTCGATGCAGAGTTCACCGGACGCACACCCAGATCGTGGCAAATGGCGTAAGTGAGCTCATGGCGATTCAACGTGTAGAAATGAAACTGATCGACACCTTCACGCCGCAGCGCCTGCACCAACTCGATGGCGGCACTCGCCGCAATGAGATTGCGCGTTTGCGGGTTGTCATCAAGACCGGCAAAGCGCTGCCGCAAAGAATCGGGTACGCAGGTCCCGCAGCGTTCAGAAAACTCGACCACACGCGCAAAATTGGTCACCGGCAAAATACCCGGCACGATCGGCGCATCAATGCCCGCCGCAACACAACGATCGCGAAAACGCAGGAACGTGTCGGCTTCAAAAAAGAACTGGGTCACCGCGCGTTTGGCACCGGCATCAATTTTTCGGCGCAACACTTCGAGGTCTTTGTCCGCGCTCTGCGCTTCCGGGTGAACCTCCGGATACGCCGCGACGCTGATGTCAAAATCGGCGACGTCCATCAGGCCTTCGACCAGGTCCAGCGCGTAGGCGTAACCGGGACCTACGGACTGCCCCTCGGGCAAATCGCCACGCAGAGCCACCAGATGCCGTACGCCGTCGTCATAATACTGACGCGCGATGGCCCTGACTTCGTCGCGTGTTGCGCCGATGCAGGTCAGATGCGCAGCTGGGATCAAATCGGTCGTCTGTTTGATCTCGCTGACTATGCGGTGGGTTCGTTCGCGGGTCGAACCGTCGGCACCGTAAGTGACCGAGACAAAGCGCGGGCGCAGTGGCGCGAGCACTTCCACCGATTGCCACAGCGTCTGCGTCATGCGCTCGCTGTTGGGCGGAAAGAATTCGAACGATACGTCCAAGGTGTTACTCACGTAAATCTCCGCAAAAGGCTACGCCGCGACCGCGTCGTCAGCGTTTTGAATAAAATATAAATCGACGCCCAGATCTTCCGTGCCCACATTCACACTTCGATCCAGCCGCAATCCACTGCTCGCCACCCAGTCGCGCAGGCGGTCTGACGTCACCGCACCTGACTCGCCGATTTCGGTCGCGACTTCGATCACCAACAGCTGGCCGTTGGGTCGTAAAATTCGAGCCGCTTCACTCAGTGCGCGTGCGGGCGATTCGGCGTGGCTGAGCACGCTGTCCACGGTCACCGTATGGAATGTGTCTTCGGGGTACGGCAGGCGGTACATGTCGCCATGACGAATCATTACGCTACCCAAACCGGCGGCATCCATGTTGCTGCGTGCGACCGTCAGCATGTCTGAAGAAATATCAATCCCAACCGCGCTTCGCGCGTGCGGGGCAAGCAGTTTCAAAATGCGCCCGGTCCCAGTGCCGATATCGAGCAAATCACCGAGGCTTGCCAAATCGATGTGCGCGCAAATATTCTCGCTAATCTGGCGCTTCGCAAACGGCTCCACCGAATCTGACGGGTAGGAAGCCGCCATAACCTCCTGTGCACGACGGTCCCGCTCTCCGCGAACGTTCGACGTCGCGAGCTCGTCCTGACGCAGCGTCGCATCGTCAGGGTCCAGACCGTCCAGCAAGGCAACAATCAGCTTGCGCACGGCACCGCGCGCTGGCACCCGGTAAAACACAAAATGCCGCTCGCGAAAACGCAGCACCAGTCCGGCGTTACATAATGTTCGCAAGTGCCGCGACACGCGCGGCTGGCTCTGACCGAGGATCCGCGTCAGCTCTGACACCGTGAACTCGCCCTGCGCACAGACGACCAGCAACCGCAGCCGACTGGGATCGGCCGCCGCTTTCATGACGCCGGTAAACGTCGCAAGATCAGCCTGCATTAAAGAATCCGGATATAAAGATATCTTTATATTACTGAGTCAAGCGCCGAAAATCAACGCCGTTCATGGGAATACGAGAAAGTGGGTGAGCGCTCAGGCCAGCGCTTCAGCCAGAAACGCGCGAGCGACACGCCAGCGCCGCTTGACGGTACTGGGCGACAACGACAGCACGGCGGCAATCTCGTCGTTACTCATGCCAGCAAAGAACCGCAGTTCGACGATTTGTGCCCGTTCGGCGGACACTTCGCTAAGCGTGGTCAGCGCTTCGTCCAGCGCCAACAAATCGACATCACCGTCGACCGCCTGGACATTAGTCAGCAGCGTGACGTGAATGCCGTCGCGTTTTTGGGCGCGATGCCGTCGCGCCTGATCCACCAGCACCCGACGCATGACGTTCGCGCTTACGGCCAGAAAGTGCGCGCGATCATTCCAATCCATTCGCTCAAGACCCAGCAAGCGCAGCGCGCTTTCGTTGACCAGCTCGGTCGGGTCAAGCTGCACTCGCATGGCGTCATACCGCAGCAAGGACGCCGCGACGCGACGCATGTCGTCGTACAGCACGCTCAGGAGTTCGTCGCGCGCCGCTTTGTCGCCGCCGCGCCAACGGTGTAACAATTTTGTGGGATTGCCGTCGCTCATCAGTGCTGCGTCGATGACGTGTCGCTGGGCGCGTCTTGAAACAATGCCGCTGCGTCAACGCTGTCGAACACGTAGTCCTTATTGCAAAATTCACAGGTCGTAGACACGTTGCCCTCGTCGCGCAGAATCGACGTGACCTCTTCCACGCCCAAACCTCGCAACGCTTCGGCAATACGTTCGCGCGAGCAGCTGCAGCGAAACGACACCGGATCGCGCTCGAACAAACGCACGTCCTCTTCGTGAAACAAGCGGTGCAGAATGTCCTGGTCTGCGAGCGTCAACAATTCGTCATCGGTGATCGTGTCGGTCAAAGTCGTCAACCGATTCCACGCGTCGGTGTCGCCCACCGTTGCGCCGCGCTGTATGTCTTCTTCGGGCATCTTTTGGAGCATCATGCCCACCACACTGCTCTCGCTCGCCGCGAACCACAAGCGCGTCGGTAGCTGCTCGGAGCGTTCGAAGTAAGCTTCCAGACAGTCCGCGACGCTGTCGCCGCGCAGTGGAACGATACCCTGATAACGCTCGCCCTGATCCGGCTCGATGGTCATAACCAAGCGGCCGTCTCCCGCCAGCGAACTCAAACCGGCGTTGACGTCGGCGTCGTCGTCCACATGAATCAGTCCGCGCAACGCGAGCCGACTCGTGCACTGGGCAACGAGCAGACGAAGGTCACCCTCGCCCTGCAACTGCAGTGTCAGCCGTCCCTCAAATTTGAGCATCGATGTCAGCAAAGCGACGGCAGCCAGCGCGTGGCCGAGCACGCGCCTGGCCAGCGGCGTGTACGGATGCGTGGCCATCGCGGCCGCATAACTGGCATCCAGATGCACCAGTTCGCCGCGCACGTCGTGCTGTTCAAACACGAAACGGTGCAAGCAGTCGCGGTCTGCCGTGCTCATGCCTCGCTCCGCAATTTTTTGCGCAAGGTTTCATTGACCGTCGCCGGGTTGGCTTTGCCTTTCGTCGCCTGCATCACCTTACCCACCAGAAACCCCAGCACCTGTTCCTTGCCGGAGCGGAACTGTTCCACCTGAGCAGGATGATCCGCCAATACTTCATCCACAATCGATTCAATCGCGCCCGAATCCGTAATCTGACGCAAACCGTTGCGCTCTACGATCGCCTCGGCATCGCCTTCACCACGCCACATCGCCGCAAAGACGTCCTTGGCAATTTTGCCCGAGATGACGTTACCGTGAATCAACGCCAGCAGACCTGCCAACGACGCCGCGGAGATCTTACTGTCGACGACATCGAGACCATCGTCGTTCAGCGCGCCAAGCAGTGCGCCGCTCACCCAGTTAGCCGCCAATTTCGCAGGCAGCGAGGCCGCCGCCAATACCGCTTCAAAATAGTCAGCCAGTTCGCGGCTCGCGGTCAATACGCTGGCGTCGTAGGGTGACAAACCGTGTGCGTCGACATAGCGCTCACGTCGCGCTTGCGGCAACTCGGGCATCGCTTCACGAACTTGTTCGACTAACGCTGACGATACGGCCACCGGCAACAAATCCGGATCGGGGAAGTAGCGATAATCATTGGCTTCTTCTTTGCTGCGCATCGTTCGCGTCTGGTCACGCTTTTCATCGTACAGACGGGTTTCCTGCACAATCGCTTCACCGTCCTGAATACACTCAATCTGACGCTGTGCTTCAAACAAGATAGCGCGCTCAACAAAACGGAACGAGTTCAGGTTCTTGATTTCGGTGCGCGTGCCCAAGGTCTCGCTGCCCGCTGGCCGCACCGAAACGTTGGCGTCGCAGCGAAACGAACCTTCCTGCATGTTGCCGTCACAAATGCCGAGGTAGCGCACCAGAGAATGCAGCGTGCGCAAATAGGCGACCGCCTCAGCCGCCGAGCGCAGATCAGGCTCTGAAACAATTTCGAGCAGTGGTGTGCCCGCGCGATTCAAATCGATTCCGCTGGCGTTTTGAAAATGATCGTGGACGGACTTGCCCGCGTCCTCTTCCAGATGCGCACGCGTCACACCAACGGTTTTGTGGGCGCCATCTTCAAGCAAAATACGCAACCTGCCACGCCCAACAATCGGGTGATCGAGCTGACTGATCTGATAGCCCTTGGGCAAATCCGGATAGAAATAATTCTTGCGTGCAAAGACATTGTTCGGCGCAATCTCTGCGTCGAGCGCAAGCCCCAGACGAATCGCCATTGCCACCACCGCTTCGTTGAGCACCGGCAACGTGCCGGGATAGCCCAGATCGATCAAACTGGCCTGCGCATTGGGCGGCGCGCCGTAGGCAGTTGGTGCTGCCGAGAACAGCTTGCTCTGCGTGCTCAGCTGCGCGTGAACTTCCAGTCCAATGACCGTTTCAAAGGTCACGCCACCGTCTCCTGATGATCGGGCGCGCGCTGCTCGTGCCACCCGGTCACCGTTTGCAACGCGTGGCCAACGCTGAACAAACGCGCTTCATCGAAGTGTTGTGTGGTTAATTGCAATCCCACCGGCAGGCCGTTCACTGGCGCGCACGGCAATGACATGGCCGGCAAGCCCGCCAGACTCGCACCGACCGTGTAAATATCGTTGAGATACATCGTGACCGGGTCGTCGCACTTCTCACCCAACCCAAAGGCCGGGGTCGGCGTGGTTGGTCCAACCAGAACGTCGACCTCAGCGAACGCGGCCTGAAAATCCTCACTGATCAGGCGCCGTACGCGTTGGGCTTTGAGGTAGTACGCATCGTAATAACCGGCCGACAGCACGTAGGTGCCGGTCAAAATACGCCGTTTGACCTCAGCGCCAAAACCTTCCGCGCGACTGCGCGTATACAAGTCGTGCAGGTCGCGCGGGTCTGCGCAACGATGGCCAAAACGCACACCGTCAAAACGCGACAGGTTCGATGAACATTCCGCCGACGACACGACGTAATAGGTAGGTACGGCGTAGCGAATGTTGGGCAACGAGACGCGCACGCACTGCGCGCCCAACCGGGTCAATTCCGCAATAGCATCGTGAACCGACTCCGCAACGGCCGAATCCAGACCGTCGTCAAAAAACTGGTCGACGATTCCGATCTTCAATCCGGCGACGCCTGAAGTCAGCGCCTCCGCGTAATCGGCGACGGGATGTTCGGCGCTGGTGGAATCTGCGGGATCAAAGCCCGCCATGTGTTGCAACACCATAGCGGCGTCGGCGGCACTGTGGCCTAGCACACCGGCTTGGTCGAGACTCGACGCAAACGCGATCATGCCGTAGCGCGACACGCGTCCGTAAGTGGGCTTAATGCCGGTCAGGCCGGTCAGCGCGGCAGGCTGGCGAATCGATCCGCCGGTGTCGGTACCAGTGGCCACCGGCGCGAGCTGCGCGGCGACGGCGCAGGCCGAACCGCCCGACGAACCGCCGCAGACTCGATTCAAATCCCACGGGTTTCGCGCCGGACCGAACGCACTGTTTTCGTTCGACGAACCCATCGCGAACTCATCCATGTTCGCCTTACCCAGCATCACCATCCCTGCGTCACGCAGGCGCGCAACGACGGTGGCATCGTAGGGCGGCACGAAGGACTTGAGCATGTTCGACGCACACGTCGTCGCGACGCCATCCGTGCAGAAGATGTCCTTGTGGACCAGTGGCAGGCCTTCCAAAGGTCGCGGTGCACCTTGCGCACGGCGCTGATCCGACGCGTGGGCGGCCTTTAGCGCGGAGTCGGAGCAGGTTTGCACCAGAGCGTTTAACCCGGGATTCAGGCGCTCGATGCGCTCCAGACAGTGACGGGTGAGCTCAACACTCGAATATTCGCCACGCGCCAGCCCGTCAGCCAGTGCGCTCAGGCCCAGATTGATCACTCGATAACTTTGGGCACGCGATAGAACCCGTCTGCCACGTCCGGCGCGTTGGTTTGCGCGCGCTCACGCAAATCGCCGTGCGCAACCTCGTCCGGACGTAACCGCTGAACGAGATCCCCCACCGGGTGTGACATCGGGGCCACATCGTTGGTATCGACCTCGGACAACTGCTCGACGAAGGTCAAAATTCTGTTCAGGTTGTCAGCAACTTCATCGCGCTGCTGTGACGTTACTTCAAGATGCGCCAGCGCCGCGATGTCGTCGACGTCTTTATGCCCCAGAGCCATGTTCTTTCCACTGCTTTTTCGACCGTTTTGGCCAGCCCAAAATCATACACTTGAGCTTGCCCATTGTTCCACCCGTTGTTAAAGTACCGCGCTATTCTGACCGCGCCGCCTAAGCGCTCCCCTCCTGCGTGGAGTTTGAGAACACAACACCCATGTTTAAGAACCTGCGAGGATATTTCTCCAGTGACCTGTCCATTGACCTTGGTACTGCCAATACGCTGATCTATGTGCGCGGTCGCGGCATCGTGCTCAACGAGCCGTCCGTGGTCGCTATCCGCGAGGAAACCACGCGCGGCGGCAAGAGCATTCAGGCCGTGGGCACCGAGGCCAAAGCGATGCTCGGGCGCACACCGGGCAACATCACCGCCAAGCGTCCTTTGAAAGACGGCGTGATCGCTGACTTCACCGTCACCGAGAAAATGCTCCAGCATTTTATCAAAAAAGCCCATGAAAGCCGGTACTTCCGGCCGAGTCCGCGGGTTTTGATCTGCGTGCCCTACGGCTCGACACAGGTCGAGCGACGGGCAATTCGCGAATCCGCCGAGGGCGCAGGCGCCCGCAAGGTCTACCTGATTGAAGAGCCCATGGCCGCCGCCATCGGCGCCGGCATGCCGGTGCATGAAGCACGTGGTTCCATGGTGCTCGACATCGGTGGCGGCACCTCCGAAGTCGCGGTGATCTCGCTCAATGGCATCGTGTACGCCGCGTCGGTGCGCGTCGGTGGCGACCGTTTCGACGAATCCATCACCAACTACGTGCGGCGTAACTACGGCATTTTGATCGGTGAAGCGACGGCAGAACGAATAAAACACGAGATCGGCTCAGCGTATCCGGGCCAGGAAGTGCGGGAGATTTCGGTCAAGGGCCGAAACCTGTCCGAAGGGGTGCCGCGCAGTTTTACGCTCAACAGCAACGAAATCCTCGAAGCGCTCCAGGAGCCGCTGCAGGGCATCGTTGGTGCGGTCAAAGCCGCGCTGGAGCAAACGCCACCGGAATTGGGCGCCGATGTGGCCGAACGGGGCATCGTTTTGACCGGTGGTGGCGCCTTGCTGCGTGATCTCGACAAACTGCTCATGGAAGAAACCGGGCTGCCGGTCGTGGTCGCCGACGATCCGCTGACTTGCGTCGCGCGTGGGGGCGGTCGGGTGCTCGAATTGATGGATGAACACGGCCCGGCACTGTTCGGGCTCGAATAAGTTAAACCGATTTGCGGGCGAGTTTGGCGCCGCGAACACCAAGCCACGACATTGTCAAAATTTGTCTGTGGATAAAAGGTTTGCCGTGAGACACAAATCACGGCAATATCATAGGGTAACGTCGACTATCGATGTTACGACAAGGAATCGATACCAGGATGGTCCTCATGATTTGGCTACCCTGGGAACGCAACGGGCGCCAGCTACCGAAAGGTGTGGAACGCGATTCGTGATTGAAGTCCGACAAGCTGACAGCAAACGTCTGTTCCTTCGGGGCCCGGCACCGGGTACGCGACTCTTCCTGCTTTTGGTTATCTCCATCGCACTGATGTTCAGCGACTACCGCTACGGTCATCTCGACTCCATTCGTCAGAGCCTGTCCGTTGTGGTCTATCCCGTGCGCGTCGCCGTTGATGCCCCCTTCTCCGCCCTCGAATCTCTCGACGACAGTTTTGCCGGTCGCCGTGCGCTGCGCGAAGAAAACAAACAACTGCAGCGACGCAATCTGCTCGCCAACGTGAAGCTTCTGCAGTACGACGCGCTCGAAGCAGAAAACGCGCGACTGCGCGCACTGATGGAATCCACCTCAAAAGTCGCGGACCGCGTTTTGATCAGTGAGATTTTGCACGTGGACCTGCACCCCAACCGACATCGAGTCGCGCTGGACAAAGGCGCACGTAACGGCGCGTTTCAAGGTCAGGCGTTATTGAACGCCAGTGGCATCGTTGGTCAGATCACGCAGGTCGGACCGTTAAGCTCCGAAGCGATTCTAATCAGCGACCCGGATCATGCCGTGCCGGTGGAAATTTTGCGCAACGGCTTGCGCACGATTGCTGTGGGCACCGGGGACATCAGCGTTGTTAGCTTGCCGTTCCTGCCCAACAACGCTGACATCCGACTCGGCGACCGACTGGTCACCTCTGGCATGGGCGGCGCGTTCCCGCGCGGCTACCCGGTCGGCATGGTTAGCTCGATTACTTTCGATCCACACCAGCCGTTCGCGCAAATTGATGCGGTGCCGGCCGCTGCGCTCAATCGCGACCGCGAAGTGCTGCTGGTTTGGTCGGAAGATCAAGACCCACGCATCGACAAACAGCGCGCCGCCCGAGTCTACGGCGCCGGAGCGAGCCCGGTCGGCGGTCGACCGCGTTGATCGGCGTGGCCCAGCCGCGCATTGGCTGGGCGGTCGCCAGCACACTGTTTGCGGCCTTTGCCCTCACCATCTTCCCGCTGCCGGCAGCGGCGGAATCGCTGCGCCCTGACTGGGTTCTGCTCACCGTCATCTTCTGGATCGTCAGCTTGCCCTCGTGGATCGGCATCGGCGTAGCGTGGTTGTGCGGCATCGTGCTCGACACGCTGACCGGAGCGCTGCTGGGGCAACACGCGGCGGCACTGGCGCTGGTGGCCTACATCGTGTTTGTTTTTCATCGGCGGATCCGGGTTTTTCCCATCTGGCAGGAAACCTTTGCGGTATTCGTCTTTCTGATTCTCTATCACCTTGTGTTGATGTGGGTGGAAGGCACAGTCGGACAGGATTTGAGCGTTGAGCATTTGCTGCCCGTCGTGTCAGGCGTCATTGCCTGGCCACTGTGGGCCGGGTTGCTCAATGCGATTGTTCGTCAAACGCGCTAGCGCCCACCGTCCACCCAAGCTCGACAGGCTGCTAAACTAACCATCCGCGCGTGCCCAGGCCGCGCTACCGTCACACCGACACCACCCACCTGACACGGTTGCATGCGCCGAGAATCGCTAAAAGACCACGGGCAAGAGCAGCGCACGTTCAATTTGCGTGTGGTCGTTGCTGTGCTCGGAGCCATGGTTCTGACGGGCATCGTGATTACGCGCCTGGTTGTTCTGCAAATCGTTCATCATCAACACTTTCAGGAGTTGTCGACCGGCAATCGCATCCGCATCGAGCCTTTGCCCCCCACCCGTGGTCTGATTTTCGATCGAAACGGCGTTCTTCTGGCGGAAAACCTGCCCGCTTACCAGCTCGAATTGATTCCCGAACAGGTGGACGACATCGACGATACGTTGTCGCGCCTCACTGCACTTGGCTTGCTGCGTGTCGCTGACGAAGAACGCTTTCGCAAAGCGCTGGCACGTCATCCCCGGCGCTTCAAACCCATCCCGCTGCGCTATCGTTTGAGCGAAGAAGAATTGGCGCGTTTTTCCGTCAAGCGCCAGCACTTTGACGGCGTCGACATTCGGCCACGTCTGGCCCGGCACTATCCGCTGGGTGCGACGGCAGTGCACGTGATCGGATACGTCGGCAGTTTGAGCAGTGACGATTTGAACTCACGTGACAGCGCCTCCTATGCCGGCACCACGCACATCGGCAAGACCGGCATCGAGCGAGCTTACGAAACCGACTTACATGGGGAAGTGGGTTACCAACAGGTTCTGATTAACGCCAAGGGACGCGCCCTCAAAGTGGTGGATCAGGTTCAGCCAAAACCCGGTCTGGATTTGTATCTGACGCTGGACGTGCGTCTTCAGTCTGCCGCCGAAGCGGCTCTCGGCGATCGCCGCGGCGCCGTGGTCGCCGTGGATCCACGCAGCGGCGATGTCATTGCACTGGCCAGCACGCCGGGCTTCGATCCAAATCCGTTCGGCGAGGGCCTAACGCAAAAAGAATACAGCGCACTGGCCAACAGTCGCGATAAACCGTTGTTCAACCGCGCACTGGCCGGACAGTACCCGCCCGGCTCCACGGTCAAGCCCGTGCTCGGCCTCGCCAGTTTGCAGTATGGCACCGCGAACCCGTGGGAAAAGATGTTCTGCCCGGGGCATTTCTCCCTGCCCGGCAACGATCATCGTTACCGCGACTGGAAGCCACGCGGGCACGGTTCGGTCAACCTGGCTCAATCGATCGAGCAAAGTTGCGACGTTTATTTTTATCAACTGGCCCTTGATCTCGGCATTGATCGCATTCACGCGTTCTCGAGCCAATTCAGTTTTGGTCAACGTACCGGCATTGATATCAACGGCGAGCGCCCGGGGCTGCTTCCGTCCCGCGACTGGAAGCGCACGCGATTTCGGCGCAAAGCCGACCAGGTGTGGTTTCCCGGCGAGACGGTCATTACCGGTATTGGCCAGGGTTTCTGGTTGTCGACGCCGCTGCAGTTAGCGCACGCGACAGCCATCGTTGCCAGCCGCGGGCAACGCCACCCACCGCAGTTACTCGACGCCGTGCGCAACCCGCTTAATGGCGACATCAACGCGCGCGAGCGCCGTATCCTGCCGCCCATCGAGGTGGATGACCCGATCTACTGGCAACACATCTCGGACGCCATGCGCGATGTGGTTTACGGCACGCAAGGCACGGCACGAGCGGTGGGCCAAGGCAGCGGCTACACCGTGGCGGGCAAGACCGGCACCGCCCAGGTGTTTACCGTGGGGCAGGAAGAAGACTACGACGACCTGGACGTCTCGGAAGAGTTACGTCACCACGGCTGGTTTGTGGCCTACGCGCCGCTCGACGAGCCGCAGATTGCGCTGGCGGTACTGATTGAAAACGGCGGCGGCGGCAGCACGTCAGCGGCGCCCGTGGCGCGCCAGGTACTGGATGCGTATTTCCAGGCCAACCGACCGACGCTGGCACAGGAAGCGACCGGTGATTGAAACGCCGCGGGAATTCGACGGTGCCGGCGCGCTGAATGTTGCCGGCCGCTTGTTTCGCAGCCTGCACATCGACGGCCCGCTGCTGTGTGGTCTGCTGGTGTTGTGCGCAATGGGACTGATGGTGCTCTACAGCGCCGACGGTGGGAACATCGGCCGCGTGGAAAACCAGCTGGTGCGCATCGGTGTGGCGCTGTGCGCGATGCTTGTGCTGTGCCAGGTACCACCCAATTTTTTGCGCGTCTGGTCGCCCTGGCTCTACGGCGCGGGCCTCGTGTTGCTGCTGTTTGTTGCCATCGGCGGCGTCCAGGGCAAAGGAGCGCAACGCTGGCTGGATCTGGGCGTGATTCGTTTTCAACCGTCGGAAATCATGAAGCTCGCAATGCCGATGCTGGTTGCGTGGTACTTGCACTCGCGCACGCTGCCGCCGAAATTTCGCGAGCTGTGCGCGCTCGCGGTCATTGTTATTGCGCCAGCGGTAATGATCGCGCGTCAGCCCGACCTGGGAACGGCGCTGCTGGTCGCGTCTTCGGGCTTGTTTGTGGTGTTTCTTGCCGGCATCAGCTTGCGCTGGATTCTCGGGCTCGGATCGCTGGCGCTCGCCGGTGCCCCGGTCCTGTGGTATTTCATGCAGCCTTATCAAAAAAGCCGCGTGCTGACACTGCTGGATCCCGAACGCGACCCGCTGGGCGCGGGCTATCACACCATTCAGGCCAAAATCGCGATCGGTTCCGGCGGTCTGTTTGGCAAAGGATGGCTCAACAGCACCCAAGCGCGGCTGGAGTTCCTGCCGGAAAGCTCGACCGACTTTATCTTTGCCGTCATTGGTGAGGAATTCGGCCTGATTGGGCTGGTGGTCGTGCTAGGCCTGTATTTGTTCATTCTCGGGCGCTGCGCGTATATCGCCACGCAGGCGCAGGATACCTTTAGCCGGCTGCTCGCGGGCGGGCTCGGGCTCACGTTCTTTGTTTATGTTTTCGTTAACACCGGCATGGTCACGGGGTTACTGCCGGTGGTTGGCGTGCCGCTGCCGCTCATCAGCTACGGTGGCACTTCCATGGTGACCCTGATGGCCGGTTTCGGTATCCTCATGTCGATCCACACGCACCGGAAACTCCTAACGCAATGAAGCCGTACACCAAGCGCGCCGCACAAGCCGCTCTGCTTTGCTATTGCCTGTTCACCGCAGCGATGAGCAGCGCGCAAGCCTACGACATCAAGCGCGCCGACCTGCGCGCGTTTGCTGAACTCATGCAGCGCGAGCACGGCCTCAACGAGGACGCTGTGCTGGGCGTCTTGAGCCAGGCGGTCAGCAAGGAATCCATTCTCAAGGCAATCAGCCGACCGGCGGAGAAGAGCAAGCCCTGGCACGAATATCAGAAAATATTCATCAATCAGAAACGCATCGACAACGGCATTGCGTTTTACCGCAAGCATGCATCCAGCCTCGAACGAGTCGCGCGTGAGACCGGCGTGCCCGCCGAGATCATTGTCTCGATCATCGGCATTGAGACCAATTACGGCCGCATCACCGGCAGTTACCGGGTTCTCGACGCGTTGTCGACCCTGGCCTTCGACTATCCGCCGCGCAGTGAGTTTTTTACCCGCGAGCTGGAGAACTTCTTTCTTCTCACTCGTGAGGAGCAAGTGGACATTCTGACCGTCAAGGGCTCATACGCGGGCGCCATGGGTGCGGCGCAGTTCATGCCCAGCAGCTATCGGCTGTATGCCACCGACGGTGATGACGACGGCCGACGGGATCTGTGGGGCAGTTGGGAAGACGCATTCACGAGCATCGCGCACTACTTCCTGGACCACGGCTGGCGACCCGGACAACCGTCGGCCGCACCGGCAACGGCAGATCGCAACACCGCGCGCATTCTCGAGAGCAAGATTCTGACGCCGGCGTATCGTCTGGGTTTTCTGCGTGAACAAGGCGTGGAGTTTGAGACCACGCTGGACGACAACGACATCGGCACGCTGATTCCCTACGAGTTGGCCGACGGGGACGAACACCTGCTTGGATTCCACAACTTTTTTGTGATTACGCGCTACAACCGCAGCCGGATGTACGCTCGCTGTGTGCTGAACCTCGGCGCCGCCGTAGCAGCCGGAATTAACTAGAGTGCGCATCATCGTCGTGGTGGCCGTCGCTTTGCTTGTGGCCGCGTGCCAGCAAAGCACGCCGTCGCGCCAACCAGCCGCGACGTCCAGCCAGACACCAGTCTCTGGCCAAAACTCCAGTAACCCAAACAAAACCAATCCCTATGTCGTGCTCGGCAAACGCTACGTGCCGATCAAAAATGCCGAGGGCTACCGCGAACGCGGCGTAGCGTCCTGGTACGGCCCAAATTTTCACGGCAAGCCCACCGCCAACGGCGAAGTGTTTGACATGGACCAGCTGACCGCTGCGCACAAGACGCTACCTTTGCCGGTCTATGCCGAAGTCACCAACCTGCGTAACGGACGGCGCGTGGTCGTGCGGATTAACGACCGCGGCCCGTTCGTCGACAATCGCCTGATCGATATGTCGCGCGCCGCGGCGCAGGCGCTGGACATGGTTGGGCCTGGCACAACACTGGTCGACGTGCGTGTGATTCCCGGCCCAGGTGCCGGCGTCGTCACGCCGGCGCCCGAACCCACGCCGTCTCAGGCCAGTGCGTTTTTCGTACAAGTTGGCGCATTTGGCGACGCGGCCAATGCCAATCGCGTTGCCGCGTCTTTGAACGGCGCCGGGTTTGCAGACGTGCTGATTGAACCGCTCGCGCGTGCCGAGGGCACTTTGCATCGAGTGCGCGTCGGTCCGGTCGCAAGCGTTAATCAATTTGATGATTACATCGCACGGCTCACCGCGCTTGGCTACCGCGAAGCGCGTCTGGCCGTTGACTAATTTTTTTCGCGCGCTGCTCGCTGCGACGCGCAGCCGGATACGCGTACACTGACTGACCGGATTATCATGCACCAACACGTTTTTTTTCGATCGCTAATTGCCCTCGCCTGCACCGTTTTTCTGCACGCCTCAGCGAACGCAGCGCCCACGCCTATTCCCGCAGCGCCGAGCATCAACGCCAGCGCTTACCTGGTTATCGAACATCACAGCGGGCGCGTGATCGCCCAGAAAAATCCGGATCAGCAGGTTGAGCCAGCCAGCATCACCAAACTGATGACGGCCTATGTCGCGTTCGACAAGTTGCGCGAGGGACAAGTCGCGCTGACCGACGAAATTACCGTTAGCGAAAAAGCGTGGCGTGCCGAAGGCTCGCGCATGTACATCGAAGTGGGCAAAAAGGTGCGGATGGATCAGCTGCTAAAGGGCATGATCATTCAATCGGGCAACGACGCGAGCATCGCCATTGCCGAGCACATCGCCGGTACCGAAGAGACCTTCGCGGCACTGATGAACCAATACGCCGGCAAACTCGGCATGACCAGCAGCTATTTTGCCAACAGCAACGGCTTGCCGGCGCCGGGGCACAAGATGTCGGCGCGCGACATCGTTACGCTGACGCAGCGTCTGATCGACGATTTTCCCGATCACTATCCTCTGTACTCAGAAAAATCATTCACCTTTAACGATATCGCGCAGTACAACCGCAACAATCTCCTGTGGCGCGACGCCTCGGTCGACGGCGTCAAGACCGGGTTTACCGAAGCCGCTCGCTACTGTCTCGTGTCGTCTGCCAAGCGTGGCGAAATGCGCGTGATTTCTGTCGTGCTGGGCACGCCGAGTGAAGAGGCGCGCATTGCGTCCAGCCAGTCGTTGATTAATTACGCCTTCAATTTTTACGAGACGCACAAACTGTATGCCGCGGGCCAGGTCATCACGACGGAGCCGGTGTTCAAAGGAACGAGCGAAACCACCGACCTCGGACTGACCGACGATTTGTTCGTCACCATTCCACGCGGCCAGTATGAATCGCTGGGCGCGAGCATGAATCTGCCCAACACGCTGATCGCGCCTTTGACCGCCGACAAAGCGATCGGCTCTGTGGTCGTACGCCTGAATGATCAAACGCTGGCCGAGCGAGATCTGTTTCCGGTTACGCCCGTTCAAAGCGGCAGCTTCTTTCGCCGTGCGATCGACGAAGTCCGACTGTGGTTCGAATAAGGCAATGTCCACGCAGCTGCCAACGGCGTATCTGAACGGCCACTTCGTACCGCTAAGCGAGGCGCACATTTCGCCACTGGATCGCGGCTTTTTGTTTGGCGAAGGCATTTACGAAGTCATTCCGGTCTACGCCGGACGTCCGCTTGGCCGACAGGCGCATATGCAGCGATTGCACAATTCGCTGGCGCGTGTCGCTCAACCCTGCCCCTTAAGCGACGCCGAACTTGACGCAATGCTGGATGGTTTGATTGAGCGCAACGGCGGCGGCGATCTGTCGATCTATCTGCAAATTACCCGCGGCGTCGCCCATGGCGTGCGCAATCACGCGTTTCCAGACGCGTATACGCCAACGGTTTTCGCGATGTGCCAGTCACTCGAGCCGCGCAGCCCGCAGATCGCTGAACACGGTGTCGCGGCAATCACACTGGATGACGAGCGCTGGGCGCAGTGCGATATCAAATCCACGTCGTTACTTGCCAACACGCTGGCGCGCCAGGAGGCGCGCGAGGCGAGCGCCGTCGAAGCCATTCTGCTGCGCGCGGGAGAGGTCACCGAAGGGGCCGCCAGCAGCGTGTTTGTGGTGCGCGACGGGTGCGTCATGCAGCCGCCGCCAGCCGCCGGCATTCTGCCCGGGACCACGGCACCGTTGGTCGAAACACTGTTGAAAAAACTCGGCGTCGCCTCCACCTCCCAGGCCATCAGCGAAAAGGCTTTGCGTAATGCTGACGAGCTATGGCTCGCCAGTTCGACGCGCGAGGTGTTGCCGGTAACCACGCTCGACGGAAAACCTGTTGGCGCGGGCGTGCCGGGACCGCTGTGGCAGCAACTGGACCACCTCTATCAAAGCGCCAAACGCGCAACGGATCACTCATGAGCACGCAAAACACCGAAAACCCGGCAGACGAGCTGTTTGATTTTCCCTGTGACTTTCCCATCAAGATCATGGGTCAGAACGAAGCACAGCTCAAAGCGCACATTGCGCAAGTGACCGAAGAGCAATCGGTGGAGACGCTGGGACTGACCCAGCGGGCGAGCAGCAAGGGCAACTATCTGGCGCTCACCCTGACCGTCCGGGCGCATTCGCGTGCGCAGCTCGACGCACTGTATGAGGCGATTGGCGCATCGGCGGACGTCAAGGCAATGCTGTGACCACTGTGACGGCCCGCTATCTGGGTCGGGTGGGCTACAAGGAAACGCTCGAAGCCATGCGCGCGTTCGTCACTGACCGTGACGATGACGCCGACGATGAGATCTGGCTGCTGGAACACGATCCGGTGTTCACGCAAGGTCAAAGCGGCAAGCCCGAGCACATCCTTGCGCCTGGCGACATTCCCGTCGTCAACGTGGACCGTGGTGGTCAGGTGACCTACCACGGTCCGGGTCAACTGGTTATCTATCCGCTGTTGAACCTGCGTCGACTGGGGCTGGGCGTCCGCTCACTGGTTGAAGCGCTGGAGAACGCCGTGATCGACCTGCTGCGTGCCTGCGGCCACACTGCCGTCGGGCGCTGCGACGCACCGGGCGTCTACGTCGAAGACGCCAAGGTCGCGAGCATCGGCCTGCGCATTCGACGTCACTGGTGCTACCACGGTATGGCTGTCAACGTCGCGATGGACCTCAGCCCGTTTCAACGTATCAACCCGTGCGGCCAGGCTGGACTGGCCATGAACCAGCTTCACGCGCTGAACGGCCCCGCCACGGTGCGTGAGGCCGCCGATCAGCTGCTGCCGCTGTTGCTAACGCGATTGGGCTACACTGACGCGATCGCCGCCGATTCAATGCTCCAGGAAAACACCGCATGACCGACAAACGCCCTGCTCGCCTGGTCCCGGGCAAAAAAATGTCCGCCATGGAAAAAATGGCGCGCATTCCGGTGAAGATCGAACCGACCACCCGCGTCGCCCGAAAGCCGGACTGGATTCGCGTCAAGGCACCCACCACACAAGCCGTAACCAGCCTAAAACGAGTGCTGCGGGAGAATCGGCTGCACACGGTCTGCGAAGAGGCTTCCTGCCCCAATATTACCGAGTGTTTTGGCAAGGGCACGGCCACTTTCATGATCATGGGTGACATCTGCACCCGCCGCTGCAGTTTTTGCGATGTGGCACACGGTCGCCCCAAAGCGCTGGACGCCGAGGAGCCCGCCAATCTGGCGCGCACCGTCGCGGCGATGGGCTTGCGCTACGTGGTCATAACCTCGGTGGACCGCGACGATTTGCGCGACGGTGGCGCTGGCCACTTCGTCGACTGCATTCAGGCCATTCGGCACGCGACGCCGTCCACCCGCATCGAAGTGCTGGTGCCCGACTTTCGCGGGCGCCTGGATCGGGCGCTGCAAGTGATGGCTGACGCGCCGCCGGATGTGTTCAATCACAATGTCGAAACCGTGCCGCGATTGTACAAGGCGGCGCGCCCGGGATCGTCCTACGAACACTCGCTGACACTGATCAAACAGTTCAAAGCGGCGCACCCGCACATCGCCACCAAGTCCGGTTTGATGGTCGGGATTGGAGAGACACACGAAGAAATATTGAGTGTTCTGCGCGACTTGCGCGCAAACGATTGCGACATGATCACAATCGGACAATATTTACAGCCGAGCAAACACCACCTGCCGGTCGAACGCTTCGTTCACCCCGACGAGTTTCGTAGATACGAGGAAGAAGGCTACGCCTTGGGCTTCGAGCACGTCGCCAGCGGGCCTCTGGTGCGCTCTTCTTACCATGCCGATGTGCAGGCCGAGGGTCTGGTCGCCACCCAGTAGAACGCCACAGGTGAATCCGTCTGGGCAGAACCTCTGTCGCGCCAACGCCACAGAAATACACATCTATGATTGTAAAAACATATGCTGGTGCTGGTTTTTCACGTGTTCAACGCTATAATCTCGCTGATCTGCGGGGGGCCATCAATGTGGTGGAAGACAAACAGCCGGGCATAAGGTTGTTCTCCCTGTGATTTCGCTTCTGGTTGGAGTATCGGTTCGCCGATTATTTTTTGTTTGGCCTTAGATTTTTAGATTAGGGATACCTGGAGGTACTCTTCGATGAACTTACGTAATATTTCTGTGCTGCTGGCTTCTGCAGCGTTCATGGTCCTCACGGGCTGTGCACAGCAAGCTACTAGCAGCTCCACGGCATCCGCCCCAACGGCCAGCTCGGCTGAAATGGACGAGTCCAAGCGCAAGCTTGCGATGCTTGAAAAAGAACTGCGCCAGCGTGATCGCGACATGGCGAGCCTGCGTGGCGAGCTGGAAAGCGCTCGTACCACGACCACCACGGCACCTGTGCCAAGCGGCATGACCAGCGACCTGTTGCCACCTAACCCACGTCCGGGTGAGTGCTACGCTCGCGTGATCATCCCTGCTCAGTACAAAACCACCACTCGTACGGTTGTTAAGCGCGAAGCCAGCGAACGCATCGAAGTCGTTGCTGCTCGTTACGCTCCTAGCACCGAACGCATCCTGGTGAAGCCTGCTTCGACCAAACTGGTTGAAGTACCTGCTGAATACCGCACCGTTACCGAACGCGTTCTCGATCAGCCTGCTCGCACCGAGTGGAAGATCGGCACGGGCATCGGCACCGGTAAAGGCGGCGCAGTGGGCTTCGGCGGTGCTGCCGCTCAGGTCGACCGTTTCGGTGACAACAAAGTGCTGTCTACCCGCACCAACGACACCGGTGAAGTGATGTGCCTGGTCGAAATTCCGGCCACGTACAAAACGATCACCAAGCAAGTGCTGGTCAAGCCTGCGACGACTCGCGTCATCGAAGTGCCTGCTGAGTACCGCACCGTCGACACGATGAAGCTGGTACAGCCTGCTTCGGAACGTCGCATTGCGATTCCTGAGCAGACCGAACAGGTCACCACCACCGAAAAAACGAGCGAAGAGTTCCTCGAGTGGCGCCCGGTTCTGTGCGAAATCAACATGACGCCACAAAACGTGAGCAACCTGCAGGCTGCTCTGAACAAGACTGGTTGCTGCAAGTGCGGTCCTAACCGCAACGAGTGCCGCGTTGACGGCATCATGGGTAAGTGCACGCTGGATGCTGCCCGTTGCTACGCCAACAAGAAAGGTCTGCCTTCAGGCGACAAGTACGTCACGATTCAGGTCGTACGTTCGCTTGGTCTTAAGTTCTAAGAACGCTTAAGACGCAGTCAGACTGCAAAAAATGAGACGGCCGCGCCTGCGAAGGCGCGGCCGTTTTTTTATACGCCCCATGCACGTACCATTGCACTATGAGTAAGCTATTCGATTCGACGCGTTGGCTGTGCCGGGCACTGTGGCTGTCGCTAACCCTGCTACAAATCGGTTGCGTAGGCGTACGCTACGACGTCGAACGCATAACGGATCAGACCAGGATCAGCGCTGACCCGGATGTCGCCGCGTATTACGCCAGACGTGATGCGCTCATCGAGCAGCTCGTCGCGCTGTCACCCACCGTTGACCGGGCAGAAGCCGCGCGACTGGCTGACGTTGCGCTCACCTATCCGATGGAACTCGCGCAACAGTACCGACTCACCAAACCGGCCATCACACATAACCTGCTGGTCAATATGGGCGCCAAACCGCGCGGCCTGTGCATCGACTGGACCGAAGACATGCTGCGCCGCCTGCACGAACTGAACCTGCAAAGTCTGCGGCTGTACTGGGGCGTTGCGTATCCAACCAAAGCGTTTCGTCTCGAACACTCAAGCCCGGTGGTCACGGCGCGCGAAGGGGTGTTTGACTCGGGCGTGTTGCTCGACGCGTGGCGCAACTCGGGCGAGTTGTATTTTGGTCCGGTGACCGAGGATCAGCGCTACGCGTGGGAACGCCTGTACAACTTTATTACCGATCCCCCGCCAGGAACGAACGCAGAGCGCTAAGTCGCTGCGCCGTGCCAACGTCCCACCACTGCCCGGGAAAGTGCTCGGCTGCCACGTCGCCGCGCGCAGCGCCATCGCGCAGCGGCGTTGCCAGCGAGTAGCGTTCGCCGTAGCCCTCGAAGAACGCCGGCCGATACAATCCGATGCCGCTGAACGTGTAGCGTCGATCGTTCGTCAATCGCGCCTCCCGCAGATCAAAATCACCGTCCGGGTTGTGCGCCGGATTGTCCACCAGCACGACGCTGGCCGCCGTCCCGGACGCAAGTTTAGTCAGACGATCGAGCGGATAGTCTGTCCACACATCGGCATTAATCACGAGGAACGGTTCGTCGCCCAGCAGCGGGAGCGCGCGAGTCACGCCGCCGCCGGTTTCCAGGGCGTGTGCCCCTTCGTCGCTGTAGCGCACGTCAAGCCCGTAGTCGCCACCATCCCCAACGGCATCGACGATCTGCTCGCCCAGCCACGACAGGTTGATCACGACGCGGCGCACGTCGGCCGCCGCCAGCGCGCGCAGGTGATAGTCGATCAACGGATACCCCGCGACGTCGACCAGCGGTTTGGGTCTGGAATCGGTCAGCGGTCGCAGACGTTCGCCGCGACCGGCAGCCAGCAGCATGGCGTTCACAGCGCGTCCAAAGCTGGCAAAACCCGCTGCGTCAGCAGGTCGGCCAGCCAACCCAGTTCCGCTTGTGACCCGGCCACTTCGACCACATAGCCAAGCGTGCGCGGAATGTCATCGAGATAACCGGGTTTCGAATCACGATGCAACAACCGCGCGAAAATGCCGGCCGCTTTGAGATGCCGCTGCGCGCCCATCAAATCGAAAGCGCGCCTGAATCCGTCATCGTCCGGTAAGCGCTCGGCCAGCGTGGTCTGACGCGCCAGATCCAGATACCAGCCCGACCAGCGCTGAATCTGTTCCGGGCTCCAACGGACGTAGCAGTCGCGCAACAGGGATACCAGATCGTAAGTCAGCGGACCGCGCACGGCATCCTGAAAATCCAGCACACCTGGCTCGCCCGGCGCGCCGACCATCAGATTGCGCGAATGGTAGTCTCGATGCACGAACACTTGGGGCTGCGCGAGGGCTGACGCGACCAGCGCGTCGACGGTCGATGTCCACCCCGCCAGATCGTCACCCGACAACTCGATTTTCAGATGGCGCTTCAGCAACCATTCTCGAAAAATATTGAGCTCGGTGCGCAACAGCGCGTCGTCGTAGGCGGGCAGTCCATCCGTCGCCAGCTTCACCTGCATCGTGACCAGTACGTGAATGGCGTCGCCGTAGAGCCGGTCCGCCTGGCGATCATCGGCTACCAGAGCCTGTAAATACGTGGTTTGCCCCAAATCAGACAACAGGGCGAAACCCTCAGCCAGGTCAGCGGCGTGTACGGTCGGCGCATGCACCCCAACCTTGCGCAAACGCCGGGCCACGTCGACAAACCCCTCCAGCGGATAAAGATCGGGGGGCGAATCCATGGCGATCAGCGTGCCACGGCGGCTCTGGAGCCGAAAGTAACGCCGAAAACTCGCGTCTGCCGACGCCACGTCGTGGCCGAGTAGCGGGCCAGACATGTGTTGCTCCGCCCAGTTTGTCAGTAGACTAAGGCGCTTGTCCCCGCTCGGGCCGGAACTATTTTTGGTCATAAGCGACCCAATAAAGAAGATTGACGTAGCACATTGCGCGTATCGACTTCCTGACGTCTATTTAAAGGAGCGCCCATTTGATCACAGGTTTGGTTCGCGCAGCCATCCTGGCTCTTTGGCTTGCCGTGTGCACCACGCTCCCTGCGTTCGCGGAGGACGTCCTGAACACCGACGAATCGGTGACTCTGGATCTGTCGTCCCTGAAGCAACTCGAGCGCGTTGGTCGGGTGGAAATTTCCGCCGATGACGCAACGGTGAGCGAAACCGACGTTTCTTCGTTTTCCGGCAATGTGCAAATTGTGCGCGAGGGTGGCACCGTATCGGCCGATTCAGCCACCTACGACCCAGCGGCTCAGCGCTTCGCGGTCGAAGGCAACGTGACGTACGACGATGAAACGCTGGAAATCACGGCCGCCGACGCAAGTTTTGACGCGGCGACCGATCAGGGTCAGTTCAGCGAGGCGCGCTTTGCGCTCAAAAGCGGGGACGGCCGCGGCGATGCAAAACAAATTCTGTCCGACAGCGATCAAGTTCTTGAACTGGGCGACGTGCGCTACAGCGCCTGCCCCGAGGGCGAGAACGACTGGCGCCTGATCGCAGATCGCATTCGCATCGACCGTGACAGCGACATCGGCGAAGGGCGTGGCGTGCGCGTTGAATTCAAGGGCGTGCCAATTCTGTACACACCCTATCTGTCGTTTCCCGCCAGCGGCGCGCGCAAGAGCGGGTTTCTGTTGCCCGACTATGGCAATACCGATCGCAGTGGTAACGATTTGTCGATTCCCTACTACTGGAACATCGCGCCCAACTACGACGCAACCATCACCACGCGCTACCTGACGGCCCGAGGGCTACAGCTCGGGGTTGAAGGGCGCTATCTGCTGCCCAACACCACCGGCTCCATCGAGACGGTGTATCTGGCTGACGACATGCGCGCGAACCGTGACCGCACGTTGGCGCGCTGGCGGCACGATTCGTTTTTTGACAGCGGCTTACGCATTCACGCCGACGTCAATGATGTCAGCGATCGTGACTACTTTGGGGATTTGAGTAGTTCGCTGGCCGGCACCGCGATCACGCATCTGGAGCGTTTGCTGGAGGTCGAACTCGACCGACCCAACTGGCTTTTGGCCGCCCGGGTGCAGTCGTTTCAAACTCTGGACGACGGCATTCTCGAAGGCGACGAACCGTACAAGCGGCTGCCCCAGCTGATTTTCGACGGCGCCTGGGATGTGGGTCTGGGACTGCGCACCAGCGTCGCGGCCGAGCTCAGTCACTTTGAGCGCGATATCGGAGCGCGCGGACAGCGTTTTAACATTGAACCGGGCATCAGCTTGCCTTACCAAACGCCAGGTATTTCCATTGTTCCATCCGTGCGCATCAATCACGCGCAGTACCATTTAACCGACCTGACTGCCGGCCAGGAAGAAAACCCGTCGCGCACCGTGCCGATTTACAGTTTGGATGGCCGGATGGTGTTCGAGCGCGACGCCGGACCGAAAGGGCGTTTCCTGCACACCTTCGAACCGCGCATTCGTTACACCCACATCCCGTTCACCGACCAATCCGACGTGCCGGTGTTTGATACCGGCCTGCCCGATTTCAACCTCGTGCAATTGTTTCAGGACAATCGCTATCGCGGCACCGATCGCATCGGGGACACCGACAAACTCAGCATGGGATTCACCACCCGGTTGTTCAATAACGCCAACGGCCGCGAAGTGGTCACGGCAACGCTCGGCCAAGCCCTGTTCCTGAGCAATCGTGATGTGGAGCTGCCCGAGCGCGCGGTTAACGACAACAACGCGTCCAACCTGATTGCGGAAATCGGCGTCAACCTGTCACGACGCTGGAACGGTAATCTCGAGTATCAGTGGGAGCCCAGCAGCCGCGAGACGTCGAAAGCGGCCGTTCGGCTGCAGTATCGACCCGCCGACAACAAGGTCATCAATCTGGGATATCGCTTCCAGGACAACGATTTGGAGCAATCCGACATCTCGTTTG
Source organism: Gammaproteobacteria bacterium (assembly GCA_045107005.1). Lineage (GTDB taxonomy): Bacteria > Pseudomonadota > Gammaproteobacteria > Steroidobacterales > JBCCMA01 > JBCCMA01. The sequence continues at coordinate 13,985 of JBGCFP010000044.1, read as the reverse complement.
CGTGGCCCGTGGGCAGCCATTGGAATATTGTGGGGCGCTGGAACTACTCTTTGGCCGAAAATGTGACTCTGGAGCGCTTTGCAGGCGTAGAATACGAGCGCTGCTGCTGGGCTGTGCGCCTGGTCAGTCGCTCCTATGTCAACAACCGTGACGGCGGCACTGACAAGGCACTTTTCGCGCAATTTGAACTCAAAGGTCTTACGAGCATCGGTACTCGTGTGGACGCATTTCTGGAAAGAGGCATTCTGGGCTATGGCAAGGTCAATCAATAATCCCCTGATCATCACAACAGCGCTGGCGCTTTTCGCCCCGGCCGCTCTGGCCGCCGAGCCACTCGACGGCAGCGGACAGTTGCTCGATCGCATCGTCGCGGTGGTTAACGACGGCGTGGTGCTGCAAAGCGAGGTCGCCACGCGCGGCTCGGCCATTGTCGCGCGACTGCGCGCGGACGGCGTTCAATTGCCACCGGCCGACGTTCTCGAGAAGCAGATCGTTGAGAAACTCGTTGTCGACACGATTCAGCTGCAGCGCGCGGAGCGTCTGGGCGTCAGCATCACCGACGATCAACTCAACAGCGCTCTTGGTAGCGTGGCCGAACGCAACGGCATTTCGCTCACCCAACTGCCCGATGCGCTGGCTCAGCAGGGCGTTGATTACGCGGCGTATCGCGATGACATTCGCCGCGAGATGATGATCGAACAGCTGCGCAATCGCGACCTGGTGCCGCGCGTCACGATTACGCGCAAGGAAGTCGAGGATTACGTGAAGCGCCGCGACGCAGGCGGCAACACCGACTATGAAATTTCACACATTCTGATTTCCGTCCCACCCGGCGCGTCACCGGAAGATCGCGAGCAGGCCGAAGCGTTGGCCAACGAACTCTACGAACGAGCCAACAGCGGCGAAGACTTCGCGCAACTCGCCGTGGCTCACTCGAAAGGTCAGCAAGCGCTGGAAGGCGGCAAGATCGGCTGGCGCAAGGCCGAGCAACTGCCAACACTGTTCGCCGACACGGTGCTCGAAATGGAAGCTGGCCAAGTCGCCGAACCCATCGCCAGCGGCAGCGGTTTTCACCTGGTCAAGCTTGACCAGACGCGCGGCGCGGCGCCGGTCATGGTCACGCAACGTCTGGCGCGGCACATTCTGATTTCACCCAACGAACTGCTGACTGACACCGGGGCGCGAGACAAGCTGATCACGATCGCACAGGACATCAAGGACGGCGAAGATTTCGCCGCGCTGGCCAAAGAGCACTCCGACGATAAAGGCACCGGTTCAAAAGGTGGCGACTTGGGCTGGGCCAATTCCGGCACTTACGTTCCGGAATTTGAAGCGGCACTCGATGCCATGCAGCCCGGCGACATGAGCGATCCGGTTCGCTCTCCTTTCGGCTGGCATTTGATCGAACTGATGGATACCCGAGAGAAAGACAACTCGGAGGAAGCGTCGCTGAACGAAGCCTACGGCCAGGTGCGTGCGCGTAAACTTCAGCAAGAAACCGAACGCTGGCTCCTGCAACTGCGCGACGAGGCGTTTGTCGACTACCGGACCTGATGCACCCCAGTCTGATTTTAAGCGCGGGTGAACCGGCAGGCATCGGGCCGGAGATATGTCTGTCCATCGCGCGCTCACCGTGGCCCGCCAGGCTGTGCGTGGTCGCCGACGCGGACCTGATGGCCGAGCGCGCTGCGGCGCTCAATTACCCGCTCACGATTACGCGGATCGACGCTTGCGCCAACGCGCCAGTGCACACCGGTGGCACGCTGCACGTCGTCCACGAACCGTTGAGCGAGCCTGCCCGCGCCGGCACGCTTGATGCCCTCAACGCCGGCTACGTGCTGCGCGTTCTGGACCGCTGCACCGACGCGTGCCTGGACGGCTCGGCGGACGCCATGGTGACCGCTCCGTTGCACAAAGGGATCGTCAACGACGCGGGCATCGCCTTTTCGGGTCACACGGAATATCTGGCAGAACGCACCGGCGCTGCCTTGCCCGTGATGATGTTGTGCGCAGGCACACTGCGCGTTGCGCTCGCGACCACCCACTTGCCGCTCAAGGATGTCAGCGCGGCACTGACCGCAGAGCGCGTCGATCAAGTGGTGCGCATTGTTGATCAGGATCTCAAACGTTGGTTTGGCATCGACACGCCGGCGATCGGGGTGTGCGGTCTGAACCCACACGCGGGAGAAGGCGGTCATCTGGGCAGCGAAGAGCAAACCATCATCGAACCTGTGCTGGATCGCGCCCGAATCGACGGCCTAAAGGTCATCGGCCCGTTGCCGGCCGACACAGCGTTCACGCCTCGAATCCTCGACACCGTCGACGCGGTGCTCGCGATGTATCACGACCAGGGCTTGCCCGTGCTCAAGTACGCCGGTTTTGGCGAAGCGATCAATCTGACGCTGGGTCTGCCGATCCTGCGCACGTCGGTGGACCACGGCACAGCACTGGATCTGGCCGGCACGGGAAACGCGGACGACGGTAGCTTACGCGCCGCGCTGTCGATGGCTATCGAGCTGGTCGCCTCGCGTGTCAACTAACGACGTGAACCACCGTCCGCGCAAACGTTTTGGCCAGAATTTTTTACACGACACGCAGATCATTGACGAGCTGATCCGCTGCGTGGATCCGCGCAGCGGTGAGACTTTCATTGAAATCGGACCCGGCCGGGGCGCGCTCACTCTGCCACTTCTCGAGCAGGACATCGATCTTCACGCCATCGAAATTGATCGGGATCTGGCCGCGCGCTGGCAGAATCAGGCGCAGCGAAATCCCCGTTTTTTCGTGCACTGTGCGGATGCGTTGAAAGTGTCCCTGAATGATGTGCTGCCCGGAAGCGAACGCGTCCGCCTGATTGGCAATCTTCCGTACAACGTCTCAACCCCGTTATTGTTTCGCTTCGTGAGCTGGCGCGACCGGCTTATCGATCTGCACTTGATGCTGCAAAAAGAGGTCGTCGAACGCATGGCGGCGGCACCGGGCAACAAAACTTACGGTCGCTTGACGGTCATGCTCGCGCCCTGGTTTCAAATTGAATCGCTGGTGCACGTGGGTGGCGAGGCATTTGATCCGCCACCCAAAGTCGACTCCGCGTTCGTCCGTCTGACCCCACATGCCGCGCCGCCGTTTCAAATCGACGACACCGCGGCCTATCGTGAAATCGTGACGGCCGCGTTTTCCATGCGCCGCAAGACGCTGCGCAACGGGCTGCGTGCGCTGCTCGAGACCGATCAGATTGACGCCTGTGGTATCGACCCGTCAGCACGAGCCGAGACTCTGGCCCCGAGTGAGTTCGCCGCGCTCGCCAACGCGCTGGTCCAACACCGAAAGCAAATGCGCTAAACTCCGGCTTGATCTGTTCTTGAGAATCACGACCAGGTCAGGCCAGCATTTCACCCCGAGCACAGCATGACCACAGGCAACACGATCGACGTCCAAGTGTCGAGTTATTTTCTCGAACAGCAGTCGAACCCCAACGAAGGTCGCTTCGTGTTTGGCTATACGATCACCATTCGCAATGATGGCTCCAGCGCGACACAGCTGTTGACGCGCCACTGGGTTATCACAGACGCGAACGGCAAAGTACAGGAAGTGCGCGGTGAAGGAGTGGTCGGTGAGCAACCCTACCTGCAACCCGGTGAGGGGTTTCGCTATTCGAGCGGCGCCATTCTGGAGACGTCCGTCGGCGCGATGCAGGGCTCCTACGGTATGCGTGCCGATTCCGGCGAGTTGTTTGATGCACCCATTTCCCCGTTCACGCTCGCCGTGCCCGGCGTATTGCATTAAGCCCTGACGTGACGGTCTACGCCATTGGAGATGTGCAGGGCTGCTACGATCCACTTCGTCGCCTGCTGGACAAACTGGATTTTGACGAACGGCGCGATACCTTGTGGTTTGCCGGAGATATTGTCAGCCGCGGTCCACGCTCACTAAAGACGTTGCGTTTCATCTACGATCTGGGCAACGCCGCGGTAACGGTGCTTGGCAATCACGACGTCAATCTAATCCATCTGTACTGGTCCGGACGCTCGCCGCGACCGGCGGACAAACTCAACCCGATTTTGCAGGCGCACGATGCCGAGGAATTGATCGAATGGCTTGGTGCGCAACCGTTCGCCCATTTCGATGCGCAACGACACGCGGCGCTGGTGCACGCCGGCGTGCCGCCGGGCTGGACGCCCGAACAGTTGAAACGGCGCGCCAACAAACTGCAGCGATACTGGCAGACTGAACTTTTGGATCATTGGCGCGTGCCGTCACCGACGCGCTGGTCGAGGACGCTCGGCCGACGCAAGAAACTGCGTTACACGCTGGCGGCGTTAACCCGCATGCGATTTTGCGACAGCGATGGCGCTCTGCGGTTTGATGCAAAAGGCCATCCGCGACTGTATGGCGGTGAAGTCCAACCCTGGTTTGACCATTTGCATGGCGCATGGCGCGGCTATCAGGTGTACTTTGGCCACTGGTCAACGCTGGGTGATGCCAATCATCGCGACGTCATTTCACTGGATACCGGGTGCGTCTGGGGTCGTCAGCTGACCGCGGTTCGGGTGCCAAAAAAGGTGCGCAACCTGATCGACTACGAGTGCGTGTCGTGTCGTCAAAAGCGCGTCGCGCGCTAACCTGGCTCGGAGGAAATATGAATACGGATCTCACCGGTCGCAACGCTCTGGTCTGTGGCGCCAGCCGCGGTATCGGCGCAGCCATCGCGCAAAGTCTTGCGTCACTTGGCGCAAACGTCACGGGTATTGCGCGCAGCCGCGCGGTGCTAAGCGACGTTATCGATACGCTGCCAAGCCAGGCGGGGCAGTCGCACACACCACTGGAACTCGACCTGACCAATGACGACGCGTTAACCGTCTGCGCGCATGCACTGGCAAACAAACCGATCCATATCCTGATCAACAACGGTGGCGGCCCACCGCCGGGACCCATTCACAACACCCCGATCGGCGATTTTGAGCGGGCCCTGCGCCAGCATTTATTTACCAACCAGATGCTCGCAAGCGCGCTGGTCGGCGGCATGGAACGCGATGGTTACGGTCGCATCGTCAACATCATTTCAACGTCAGTGAAAGAACCGATTGCGGGCCTCGGTGTATCAAACACGGTACGCGCCGCGGTCGCAAACTGGGCGAAAACACTGGCGGGCGAGCTGGCACCGCGAGGCATCACGGTGAACAACGTGCTGCCCGGCTACACACGCACGGAACGACTCGACGAGATCTTCGCGGTGCGCGCCGAACAAACTGGCCAGACGCCTGATGAGGCTCGTCGCCGTGCGGTGGCGCAAGTACCAATGGCGAGGCTCGGCGAGCCGGGCGAAATTGCCAACGCGGTGGCCTTTCTCGCATCGCCTGCCGCCTCCTACATTACGGGGACAAATCTGGTTGTGGACGGCGGCCGAACGAACTGTTTGTAGTCGACAATGGCTACCGGGCAAGAAAGAGTAATAAACAGATGACAACATCATCAGGCGATCACTTTACGATTCTCGGGGCGGGTCTGGCGGGCTCGCTCGCCGCCATCTATCTGGCCAGGCGCGGCGCGCGTGTTGCGGTTTACGAACGGCGTGACGACCCACGTCTTACGCATGTCGACGGCGGTCGCTCGATTAATCTGGCGCTCGCGAATCGCGGTATCCGCGCGCTGCGCGAAGTGGGTTTGTACAAGGACATTCAGGCGCTGACGATTCCCATGCGCGGTCGTATGCTGCACGAGACGGGTGAACCTGCGGTGCTGCAACCCTACGGCAAGGATGAAAGTGAGGTGATCTATTCGATCTCACGCGGCGGATTGAACGCTCTACTGCTCAATCGCGCAGAAGAGAACGGCGTAAACATCCACTTTGGCTGGTCGACGCAAGCCATCGATCTGGACGCGGGGGTCGTCACAGTGGCCGACACGGCCGGCGCAACGCAGGAGATTGAAGCTGGGCCGGTGATTGCTGCCGACGGCGCGGGTTCGGTCGTGCGCCAGACGATGGCCAAGCGGCCGGGCATGGACAACGACGAACAAATGTCGACGCACGGCTACAAGGAGTTGACGATTCCACCCGATGGCGACGGCAACTTCAAACTCGATCCGAACGCGTTGCACGTCTGGCCACGTGGCGGCTTCATGATGATCGCGCTGCCCAATCTCGATCGGAGTTTCACGGTGACGTTATTTATGGCGCACGACGGCGACGACAGTTTTGCGCAGCTGGAAACACGGGACGACGTGCAGCGTTTCTTCGAAAAACACTTCGCTGATGCAATGGAGTTGTTTGACGATCTGACGGGCGAATATTTCGAAAACCCGGTCGGCCAGATGGGCACGGTGCGCTGCGCACCTTGGCACGTTGACGGCCGCGCCCTGTTAATCGGTGACGCTGCGCACGCGATCGTGCCTTTTCACGGCCAAGGGATGAACTGCGCGTTTGAGGATTGCTACGAGCTGGATCGCTGTCTGGCGCAAACCGAAGGGCAAGATCATGCGGCGCTGTTCGCGCTGTTTGAACAACGTCGCCGACCCAACGCGAACGCGATTGCGGATATGGCCATCGAAAATTATATCGAGATGCGTGCGTCGGTACGCGACCCTTACTTCCACCTGAAAAAGCAGCTTGCGTTTGAACTGGAACGTCGCTATCCAGCCCAATTCGTGCCGCGCTATTCGATGGTGATGTTTCACCATGTGCCTTACGCCGAAGCCCAGCGGCGCGGCGTGATTCAACAGGAAATTCTGGATATTTTACTGCGCGATCAGGATCGTGATGCGCCGCTTGGTGACATTAACTTTGATCACGCGCGGGTGCTGATCCAGGAGCGACTCGACGGTTCTGTTGCCGTCTGATTTTTCGTAACGGGCCTCCCTGCCAGGCTGCGACCGTTTCTCCGGCCACGCCGGTGCGTGCATTGATTAGGGAATGGCTCCCAAGCGGTCCGCGGAATTTCCCTAATCAATGCACGCACCGGCGTGGCCTTACACCTGCACGATCCTGTCAGGGCGTGAAGCTTGGTTCGCTGATTGCCATTTCGGTGATTGTGCCGTACTTCGCGACCGTGTCTCTTATCTCGTCCGCTTTACCGATCAGTACCATCAGCAAGTCGTCTTGCGCGGGGTAGACCTCGGCGATGACTTCCGCCAATGCCGCAGGGTCGACTGCGGCGACACTGGCGCCGTACGCATCGACGTAGGTGCGATCAAGACCGTAAAACTCCAGGTTCGACAGCTGACCTGCAACTTGGCCCGACGTCTCGAGCGACAGTGGGTTCTGGCCGCGCAAATAGGTCTTGGCCGATTCAACGATCGGTGATCCGAGTGGCTCTGTTCGAAACGTCAGAAGCGTGGCCAGCGCGAGGTCTATGGCTTCGGCCGTGGTGTCGTTGGCGGTGAACGACACCAGCGCGACGCTGCCGGGTTGGGTCGGGCGCGACAGTCGGCTGCTCGCGCCGTAGGTTAAGCCGGATTCGACGCGCAGTGCGGTGTTTAGCATTGATGTGAAGCGACCGCCGAAGATGGTGTTGGCGACGTCGAGCGTGGCGCGCTTGTCGTACGACCGCGCGACGCCGGTGTTGGCCAGCCAAAAATAGGTCTGCGTGGCGTCGGGCTTGTCGACGAGCAACACTTGGCGTCCCTTTGGACGTAACGCGGGCTCGATGGCTACCAGCGGTTCAGCGGCCTGGCGCCAGTCGCCGAATGACTGCTCGAGCGCTGCACGCACGCGCGCGACGTCAAAGTCCCCTACGACGCTGACGATCAGGCGGTCCGCACCGTAGTGCGCTTGATAGTAAGCACGAACATCAGCGAGCGTTAGCGCTGCCAGTGTGACTTCGGTGCCGGCAGTAGGGTTGCCGTAGGGATGCCCGGCGAACAAAAACGCGCGACCGTAGCTGCTCACCAGTCGGCGGGGATCGCCGTCACGAGCAGCCTTGAGTGACTCGATGGCCCGATTGCGCAGTTTGTCGAACTCGGCCTGTTCAAAGCGAGGAGCTTTGAGCATGTCAGAGAGCAATTCAATCATCAGATCGGTGTCATCGCTCAGGAACTCGCCGCTGATTTGCGCCGACTCCAGACCGGCCCCACTGGACAGTTGCCCGCCGACGGCAGCGACTTGATCCACGAACGCGACGGCGTCACGCGCACCTGATCCTTTTTCGAGTAGCGCTGCGGTCAGCGAGGCCAATCCGCCGTGCTCTGGTCGGTCGGTCACCGATCCGCCACGAACGACGGCGCTTAACGACACCAGCGGCACGTCGCGCTTGGGCGCCAACAGCAGCACGGCGCCGCTTGGGAGCTCGACGCGATCAAAGTCGGGCAACAATGTTCGCCCGGTGGTGTCAGGCATGAGCGCCGCTTTGGGCGAAGACGCTACCGCCGGCGCCGGTACGTTGGAGGTGCAACTCGCCGTGACACTCAACAGCACGACGGCGACCAACGCGCTGGTCAAACCCATGTCCTGGCGCATCATGGCTGTTGCTCCTGTTCGACTGGTGCAATTAACTGGCCGACCGTCCGGCGGTTGGCATTAAAAACGTCGCTCGCTACGTCTCGCAGTGCCTGGGCGTCAATGGCTGCGTACTGTTTGGGCACGTCAAACAACTTCGCGTAGTCGCCGTGGAAAATTTCATACTGACCGAGTGCGGACGCCTTGCCGTTGATGGTTGAAAGACCGCGCCAGAAATCGGCGACCACTCGGCGTCGCGCTTTGGCCAGTTCCGCATCGGTGACGCCGTCTCGAATCACTTTTTCCAGCTCCGAATACAAACGCGCCTCGACGGCGTCCGGATCGCCGCCCTGAGGGAGCGTCAAAAAGAACCAGGTCAGTCCAGGATCGAACCCTTCATGGCGAAACGTATCAATGGAGATCGCCAGATTGGTTTCCACCAAAGCGCGATACAGCCGCGACGACTCGCCGCCGCCGAGTATGTCGATCAGCAAGTCCAGAGCCGGGCCTTGTTCGGCATTGGCTTGCGGCGATTTGTACGCAACGGCAATCAACGGGGTTTGCACCGGCTTATGAACCATGAGGCGACGCTCACCCAGCTGCTCGGGCTCCTGCGTGCGCACGGCAGGCGGTGGCTCCTGTGCGGGGATAGGCGCGAAGTAGGTGTCGGCCAGACCAAACACCTGTTCAGGCGTCACATCACCGACAAAAATCATGGTGCAATTGTTGGGCGCGTAGTAAGTGGTGAAGTAGTTGCGTAAGTCTTCGACGGTCCATGCCGCGATGTCCGACGGCCAGCCAATCACGGGAATGTGATACGGATGCGCGATGTAAGCGGATGAGCGGACCTGTTCGTAGAGCACCCCGAAATTACTGTTGTCGACGCTGCTGCGTCGCTCGGAGGTGACGACACCGCGTTCGCTCTCGATGACGGCGGGGTCGAACGACAGATTCGCCAGACGGTCGCCCTCGAGATCAAAAATGACTTCCAGTGCGGCGCTGGGAAACCAGTCCTGGTACACAGTGACATCGGCGCTGGTGTACGCATTGTTGCTGCCGCCGTTCGCTTCCATCTCTCGATCGAACGCACCGGGTGAGCGGCGTGACGTGCCGTTGAACATCATGTGCTCAAAAAAGTGCGACAAGCCGGAAATACCTGGCGCTTCGTTGCGCCCGCCAGCGCGCACCCAGTTGTACATCGCGACATTGGGAATATCGTGATCGGGCCAGACGATAATTTTCATGCCGTTGTCGAGCGTGCGCGAGACGATGCGCTCGGCGCCCGTCTCTGCGGCGCCGCTGGACAGTACGCCCAGCGCGAGCAAACCCAGGCCAATAACGCACGACAAGCCTGTGCGAAGTTTCACAGAACGTAAACTCATAGAGCCATCCAATGTAGTGATCACCGCCGTCGACGGAGCAGCGTAACGGGCCAGAGCGCCCGTGTGTCAGAGCGACACAAGGGGCGCCTTATTATACCGCGAAATACGGGGGCATGATCGCCGCACGGCCGATCGCAAGGTAGACTTTGCAGACATGAATGCCTCTACCCCCACATCCGTCGATCAGATCGACTGGCTTCGCTGGACACCCACCGAGCGTGCGACGCTGCTGTTTGTCATCGACGGCGATCAAATCCTGCTGATTCGCAAAAAACGGGGCATGGGCGCTGGCAAGGTTAACGGCCCGGGTGGACGCATGGAGGGCGACGAGTCGTCGGAAGCGTGCGCGGTGCGCGAGACCATCGAGGAACTACACGTGACGCCGTTGTCGCCGACGCTGCGCGCCCGTCAACGATTTCATTTCGTGGACGGTTACCGGCTCACGGTGTTTTGTTTCGTCAGCTATGCGCACGAGGGAATCGCTACTGAGACCGATGAGGCCGCCCCGCTGTGGACTGCGCTTGATGCAATTCCCTACGAGGAAATGTGGGCGGACGACGCGCTGTGGTTACCTCGAATTCTGCGCGGAGAGATTGTCGACGGGCGCTATATTTTTGACGGCGACACGATGGTGGACTACGCGTTTCGTGAGCCGGCCGTCCTGGCAGATATTGCTATGGATCGGCCAAAAACGAATCGCCGTTAGCACCGGCTATACTCTATGCTGGCAGCACCGATTAGGGTGGCGCCTTCGAAACGCAATCAGCCAGCATTAGAGTTTCGCTCATTCCAATATGGACCTCTACGCTGCACGGTCGTGTATCGCGATTGGCCGCCACTCAGGGGAATCACGATGACATCGAAGTGGAAACAGGGACGGGGCAAGCTTGGCTTTCTCAAGCCCCTGCTCGGAAACTGGCGCACTGACGTGCCGGATACCCCCATGGGACCTGTCGTCTGCCAGCGTCACTACACATCGATCCTTGACGGAAAATTTATTCGGCTGAGCGCCAACTGGGACATCAACAATGGCGCCAAGCATTACGAAGAAATCGCCCACTACGGCGTGAACCGCGACAAGGTACCGTCATTCTGGTCGTTCACCAGCGAAGGCGGCACGTCGCGAGGCACGCTGACCGATGTCACCGACCTGCATCCGAACGCTTACGGGTTCGAGGCGCAGATGCCCGCAGGCTTGGCGCGGCTGGCGTTTTGGCCCCACGAAGACGGCATGATTTGGGTCGCCGATGCGAAAACCAAAAAAGGCTGGTCACGGATGATCGAACACGTTTGCCATCGGGTGGCGGCGGAAAACTGAGTCGTTACAAGCGCAGACCACCGTCGACTTCGATGCAACGCCCGTTGACGTAGTCGTTCTCCAAAACAAACTGCACGGTTTGTGCAATCTCATCCGGCTCGCCAACACGACCGGCAGGAATAGCGGCGCTAATGCGTGCCTGCGCCTCAGGTTTCATCGCCATGACCATCGGCGTGCCGATGAACCCGGGAGCAATGGCTGCCGATCGAATACCGTAGCGCGCGAACTCCTTGCTCCACACGACCGACATCGCTGCAACGCCCGCTTTTGTCGCGGAGTAATTGATCTGGCCCATGTTGCCAGCGCGCGAGATCGACGAAATATTGATGATGCAACCGGTGCAGTCCAGTTCAATCATGCGCAGCGCCGCTTCGCGTCCGCACAAAAATACGCCGGTCAGATTCACGTCGAGAACACGTTGCCACTGCGCCAAGCTCATGGTTGAGACCAGCTCGCCGTCTTTGGTTTTCAGTGTCAGCGCGTCTTGCGTTATACCGGCGTTGTTGACCAATCCGTGAAGCGCGCCAAAGTCACTGGCGATGGATTCGAACAACGACCGGGTTTGTGCCTCTTCCACTACGTCAGCCTGATATATCCGCACTGACGTGGCGCCAGCTTGCTCGCACCGCCGGGACAGCCCGGCCAGTGCGTCCAGCTTAAGATCGATCAACGCCAGATTCGCACCGCTGGCTGCCAGGCGCCGTGCCATCGCCGTGCCCAATCCCCCGGACGCCCCGGTAATCGCTATGGTCTTGTTCTTCAGATTCATATCTGTGCGCTCCGTTTTTGCGCGAAAACCGCGCCGTAATGCCCGTTACGGCCCGCATTCTGCCACTGTCGCCGCCGCGTGAGGACAAGGAACAGCTGACGGAATGAAGGTTCTGTCACATGGACGGGACACTCGTTGATTACACTTTCAACAAAACGCACCAAATAAGAGCAAAACCACCATTAGTGTCAATAAAAATAGACACATGACATCGACAGCCTTAATTGACAATATGTTACGCCATTGCTAGCGTCCATCGTCAGAAGACCCCTGTTCTCCGGTGCTATTCGGATGGCAAAGGTCTTCTACACATGTGGTGGGTAAGATCGTCCGCGATCGAACCTTGACTGAGATAATCTCGGAGATAAAAACTATGGCACACGATGACCGCGTCTGGCCCACAGGCCTGACCATTGGGGAGTCAGAAGAGTTGCACAAGCACGTTATTGACGGAACACGCGTGTTCTTTGTCATTTCGCTGGCTGCGCATATTCTGGCGTACATTCTTACGCCTTGGATGAAATAGGGGTTAAACAATGAATCAATCAAGAATGTGGCTCGTTGTGAACCCAACCCTTGGCTTGCCGCTGTTTCTCGGCGGTGTCGCACTGATCTCGTTTACCGTGCACTTTGCGATTCTCAAAAATACGGCCTGGTTTGCTGCTTTTCTAAACGGCGCCGGCTAGGATCGTCTCAATTGAGACGTTATGATGGCGTGCGGCGTATCGAAAGGTCGTCGCACGCCATAGCAGCAAGCGAGGCTTGCCCGGTACCTTTAATCGGTACAACCATGGAACCCAGCAGAGCACGGGAGTCGATATGACTGACAACGCACGAATTTTTGAAACGGAAGATCAGGCGCACAACGCCATTGAGCGACTGGTCGCCGGCGGCTTTAACAAAAGCGACACCTTGCTCCTGACGCCGTCCACGGGCAATCACGAAGGGGCTGTCATGGCCGCCATTGCGGACGGCTTTATGCCCTCGGCGTATCGGCGCAGCATTACACAGAGCCTTGAACAAGGGCGATCTGTGGTCGCCATCACGCCACCTTTTGGGTCCGCGCAACTCGCCGCGGAAATCCTTGAGGAATGCAATCCTGTCGATACGGACAGCATTCCAGAGATCAGCTACAGCAATCCAACGCCACTGTCGGACTTCCTCGGCATTCCAGCGCTGTCTAACGTGCGCAGCACCACGACGGTGTCGAACCGCACGACGTTTTCCTCGAGCAGCTTGCTCAGCAAGAAGACCACGATTTTTGGCTTCAAGACACTGACTGACAACAAGAGCAAGTCGTCGAGCTTCGGCCTGCCTTTGCTGTCGAAGAAGACCACCATCCTGGGCTTCAAGCCGCTGACGTCGAACAAGAGCAAAGACCGCAGCTTCGGCATCCGTCTGCTCTCAAGTAACCCGACGCCTATTTCGTCCATGTTTGGCATGCGCGTACTATCACGCCGCGACTAAGCCAGATTCTCGGCCAAATCGACGCGCCGCGGCCCCTGAGCCGCGGCGTTTTTCGTTGTGAAAGTGATGGATCATCGCGTAAGCATTGATTGACACTTGATACTGACAATCGAACTTGACACTAATTGAACCCATTGCTAATTTGTGGACGCATACGGGCAGTCAGGTACGCGGTGAAACAGTTGCTGGCGTGCCGCCCAAGAAAGCGAGATGAACGTGAAGCAATGGTCCTTTCGACTAGTTAACCGGTGGGTTTCGCTCGGCCCCCGCTTCCTCCCCTTTGCCGATATTGCGACCCCGGATTTGACGCTGGGCCGACTACTGCGCCTGTCGCTGTTCCAAATCTCGGTTGGTATGGCTGCCGTGATGCTGCTGGGCACGCTGAACCGCGTGATGATTGTCGAGCTGAGCGTGCCGGCTACTATCGTCGCCATCATGATTGCGATCCCGGTTCTGGTGGCCCCGTTCCGGGCGCTCTTGGGGTTCCGTTCCGACAATTACCGCTCCGCCATTGGCTGGAAGCGCATTCCGTATCTCTGGTTCGGCTCGCTGTGGCAGTTCGGCGGTCTCGCCATCATGCCGATGGGCCTGCTGGTGCTGTCTGGTGACCAAGTGGCT
>JBGCFP010000043.1:0-43028 GCA_045107005.1 Gammaproteobacteria bacterium | reverse complement strand
CCTGCGCCAACACCAGCTGCGCCCAGTGCACCGGCAGCCGCTGCCGTCGCGGCTCCGGAGGGCCCATCGCTGTGGAAGAAGATCACCAACTTGTTTTCCAGTGGTGACGAAACCCCAGCTGCACCGACGGCGCCCAAAGCGGTGCCAAAAGGACCCAAAGCTGACAGCAAGCGCGGCGGCGATCAGCGACGGTCAAGATCGTCGCAGAATCGCTCGCCACGTCGCGGCGGCCGACGCAACAATTCACGCGATGACCAAAAGCCAACGTCGCGTGGGCGCGGTGGTCAGCAGCAAAAGAAAAAGGCCCCATCACCGCAAGAAAAGCGTGCGAACGGTCCGTCTGGCAACGACAACCCAAGCGGACCCGAGCAGAAGACGGAAGACGGGCAGAACAAGCCGCGTTCACGGCGCGGTGGCCGTCGTCGCCGCGGTCGTCGCGGCGGACGCAATCAAAACAACCCGCGTACCGAGGGCCAGCAAGGTCAGAACGACCAGAATGCGCAAGGTGGGCAAAACGCGGGCAATCAAAATCAGCGTGGTTCAAACCCGGGTAACCAGAGCGATGGCAACCAAAAACCGGGACCACAGAACGTTGGTAACCGTGATGACGGGAATCGTAGTCAGGGACAGGAGCGTCAGGTTTCGGGCAATCGCGCGCCGCAGAACAATGACAGCGGGCCAGCACCGTCTGGCAATCGGGCTCCACGTAATGAGAACCGTAACGAGAGACCGTCTGGCAACGTAGCGCCCAAGGCCGCTTCCAACGACACCCGGTCCTCAAACGCTGACGGAGGCTCGAAGCCCAAGTCGCCACCGCGCCAGCCCGATTCAGGAAGCAAACCGGCGTCGGGCAATGAAGCACCAAAGCGTGACAACGCGCCGACCAGCAGCAAACCCGCTGACTCGCCGGCACCGCCGAAACCGGCACCCGCTCCGACACGGCCAGCAGCGGCCGTCAGCAGCGCGCCCGCGAAAACGATCTTTTCCTCGAGCCCGAGCGTACCGCGACCCGGTCCGGGCCGCGACGAATAAGGGACGAGTCGGATAAGGGCGCGCAGCCATCTGGCGGCGCGCCCGCGCTGACTGATGTCGGTGCTGCCGCTCGCGGTCGTGGTCGAGATCGCTTCTCATCAACCGACGCCCATGCGCGTTCCCCCGCAGCACCGGAACAACTCCCGACGCCGCAGGCTTGTCAGACCCTTCTAATCGCCGAACTTCACGTTCAGATTCAAGCCCCAATGGGCGCCACGACGTACGGTACCGACGAACGAGCGCTTGAAGCTATCGGCACCGTCCGCGTAACGCAATACCAGCGGCGTGGAATCTTCGTCGAGGATGTTCCGGCCAAATGCCGCTATGGTGTAACGTCCGTTGGAAAACCCAAGGCGCGCACCAAGCAGACTCGCATCACCCGTTTCAATCAGATTGTGCACTTGCGCAAATTTACTGGATTCGAACGCATAGTCGATGCCGCCGTACCAGTCCCAGGTTTCGTTCAGCGACCGACGCAGCTCGGCATCGAAGAAGAACTGATGCTCGGCCGTGCGCGGAATCTGATTGCCCGCAATCGAACCAAACGCCGATGTCGAACACCCGGGATCACCGAACTCATCGCCGAGCGAGCAGTTCACCAGACCGTCATCCGCGACGTCATTCAACACGCCCTGGTTCTCGTCGGTACCACGGCGGAAATTCGCGTCGGTGTAGGCGTAGTTCAGACGTAACGTCAGCCCATCAACGCTTTGAGGGCGCGCCGTCAACTCCGCCTCAAGGCCATTGACGCGTGCGTCACCCACGTTGCGAATCACCGACACCGTGCCGAATTCCGTCAACGCATTCTGAGTCAGCTGATAGCCGGTATTGTCGTTGGAAAAAATCGAGATGTTGGCGATGAGCTGGCCACCAAACAACGTGTTCTTCGCGCCAAATTCCACAGACGTCAGGTCTTCCTCATCAAAAGTCTCTACGCCAGCTTGAACGCCCGCGGATCCGTTAAAGCCGCCGGGCTTGGTACCGGTGGCGACAGTGGCGTAAAGCAACGTCTCGTCATTAACCTGCCAGTCAACCGTGTAGCGTTGCAGAAACGAATCAAACGATGCGTTGCTGACCAACGGCGCTGCCGCCTCCTCGTCCAGGTTGCGCAAGACAACGTTTTGCTCGATATCCTCTTCCTGGTAGCGACCTTCGAGGGTCAGATTCACGTTGGGGCTCAACGCAAACTCAAAGGAACCGAAAAACGCCGTATTCTGGAGTTCCGACTCGGTGACGTTACGGGTAACACCGATCGAAGGACCAAACAGCGGAAAGATCGTTTCACACAGGAAATTGTTCGCGCACACGCCCTGCATGCGGGCAAACTCCGCGCCAAAATTTTGCGCCGCGATCCCTGCGGCCGCGGCCGGCAGATTGCGCACGTCTCGGCTCACGTCAGATTGATCAAAGTAATACGCACCGACGAAAGCCGTCATGGTGTCCGTGGTGTAAGCCAGACGCAGCTCTTGCGAGAAGTCTTCGGTTTCCTGCCAGTTCGAGAACGTGAAATCGACGATGGAACCAACGTAGGCGTAGTTGAAGGGCGGGCCGTCTTCGAAGCCGCTAATCGGGAAACCGTTGGGCGTGAAGTTCGCGACATCAAAGGACGTTGGGCCGTAGTCCCCATCCGTTATCTGAACCTGATCGCGGTCGATGAAGCCGGTGATGCTGGTCAGCGACCACTGATCGTTAATGTCAAACTGCGCATTGAGGCTGGTTTGCAGCGTTTGCTGCTCTTCGCGGGCATCCGGTGCACCCACCGAAAAATCGGTGTTGATCACGCCGGGCGCCAACGTTCCGCAGAAATAACGACCGTCGCCACGGTACAGCGCGCCGTCATCGAAAAAGCAGTTGTTCTCGCTGGCGTTCTGGGCGAACAACGGCGGCTGGCCGTCGTTCAAATCATTGTAGTAGGAGCGAAACCGCGCGGAAAACCGGTCGTTGGGCGTAAAGTCCAGCACCACCGATGCCGACTGCGATTCGCGCAAACCCACCGCCGTGTTGTCGAACGTGTTGGTCCAGGCGTCATCGAGCTCATAGCTGCGTACGGTCAACGCGCCGGAAAGCTTGTCGCCGAAAATCGGACCGCTGATGCTTCCCGCAAGCTCCAGCTCACCGTCGTCGGTCGTGCCGACCCGCACTGTGCCGCCAAGCGTGTCGCCGGGCGAGCGCGTAATAATGTTGATCGCACCGGAATACGTGTTTCGCCCGTACAGTGCGCTTTGTGGCCCTTTGACGATCTCGAAGCGTTCGACTTCGTTCAGATTAAAATCGGCGATCGATCCTTCGAAATACACACCGTCGATAAAGAAAGACACGCCGGACTCACCGAGAATATTCGCCTGCCCTCGAATCACCGGCCGGTTTGATGTTCGACCGAATTCATTGTCAAACAGCAGTCCCGCGGACAGTTTCGAAATATCGGCGAAGTCGCGCAAGCTGCGTTCCAGAATTTCATCGCCAGTCACCGCGGTAATGGCGACCGGGACGTCCTGGATGTTCTCGGCCCGTTTTCGAGCCACAACAACGATTTCTTCAATTTCTTGTGCCGCTGCTATATCGCTCAGAAACAGGCAAGCCAATGTCGTACTCACAAACGTGAGCGTCCTTAGCGTGGGGTTCACTATCATTGATTCAGGCCTCTCAGTTACCGCTCAATTTATCGTTAACTTATGAGCGATTGTTATATACTTATAACAATAGTGCAATTAAAGGGCTTGCTGGCGCTCAAGCCCTTGCGCAGAGCCATTCCAGAAGACCGTCGGCGGCCCGCTCGGTCAAATCCAGTACGCGCTCAAACCCCGCATTGCCGCCATAATATGGGTCCGGTACGTCTGCGCCCTTCGCATTTGGATGAAAATCGAGCATCAGATGCAGTCGGTCGGTCAAAGCATCTGGACAGCGCTCGCGCAACGCCTGCAGGTTGGCCTGGTCCATCGCGATGATCAAATCAAACGCCTGAAAGTCGTCAGCACTCACGGCACGGGCACGCTGGGAGGAGAGATCGACGCCGCGCTTGAGCGCAGCCGCTTGCGAGCGGCTGTCGGGCGGTTCGCCCACGTGATAGGCGTGGGTGCCAGCCGAATCGACCAGCACTGTGACAGACAAATTGCGCTGTGACAGTCGGGACTCAAAAACACCTTGAGCGGTAGGTGAACGACAGATGTTGCCCATGCAGACGAACAAGACGGATATTTTGTCTTTCACACCACTCATTTGGCGTAACCAACTCGCTTAGGGGATGCAAACCATCTGGCTCCAACCCAGCAAGCTCGCCGGTGAGCTACGACCGGCGATGGCAGGATCTGCCAAAACGGGCTGAGGTCCGTCCACCGCTCCGGAATGACGTTTCGATTGTCCTTCCCGCGACCCGCTAGCGGGGTCCCGATATTTCGATTTCGTCGTCGAGCGTCACGCATCTCTTATCCCCTTGTCCCTACCCGCCGCCGTTTTATCTTGCGAGTAAAAACAAAAAAAGGCTTAGCTGCAAACTCCGCCCATAGTGCGGCAATCCGCAAAACTGCCGACCTGGTTCCCATCCGTGCCCCCGCGAAGTGGAAAAAGCAGGCTCTCACCCGCGCCTGCTATAGTGAGTAAGCCTGTCGTCCGGAACATAGCAATGAGCACCTCCAAACGCGGCGATACTCAGGCTTTGCAACCGGGGACAAGAATAATGAGTAAAACACGGAAGCGGCAAGCGATCGCTCTATGCGCGGTCGGGACGTTCTGCATTAACACCCCGCACGCCACACCGCCTGAGTACGAGATCGTCAGTCTCGGCATCGTGGACGAAGAATTCAGCGGCGCGCAGGCTATTTCGGAGGACGGTAGGTTCGTCACAGGGTTTACGGGCAACAGCGCGTTTATCCGGCGGGGGACCGGAAGCAGCGTCGAGTTGCCGTCGCTGGGACTGCGTCAAGTGTTCTTCGACGACTTCGAGTCTTACCTGCCAGGCGATTCGCTTGATACGGACAATCCAGCTTCGCCGTATAACTCGAGTACATCCGAGGCGACGGTGGGGGTCGAAAGCGGCCCCGGCATGCCTGGCAACCAGATCGCCCAAATCATCGACACCGATCCCGGTGACACGGGTGAGTTGAGGTATGCATTGGGCAACGATGGCCCGCTGTCAGCAGGTCGTCTGGACGTTGCGGTGAAACGGCTGGACGATACCCTCGGCAATGCGGATGCCTTCATTTCTTTGCTCAATGAGAATAACAACAACGATGGCGCGATTCTCGATTTCCGCATCCGCGACGACAGTTTTGCGGTGAGAAGCCCGATCACACTGGATACTTCAACGCTGCCGCACACGCTGGATGCCTTCATGAATGTCCAAATTATTTGGGAGTATCCGGATGGAGACACAAACCAGCTTCCGCTGGTCACCCTGTCCGTGGATGGCGTGAGTCTTGCGCCATTCACACCGGAAAACAACGCCTTCGGCGGCGTGACGCATGTCCGGTTTCGGTTCGGCGACAACAGTGGCGTGCGGGAACCAACGGGCATATACAGTGTTGATGAATTGGCCATTTACTCAGGAGAAAACGCGACACGACCCTTCAGCACGCCCTGGGCGGTCAACAATAGCGGCATCGTAGCCGGAATCGGCGCAACCACGTTCTTTGGCTCCGACGCGCTGCCCGTTTACTGGATAGGCAGCACCGCCGCGCCGTTGCCGTTGCCCGACGGCGAAACGCTCGGTCGCGCCTATGGGATCAACAACAGCGCCCTGGCCGTCGGTTCGGTCAACGGCGGGTCGCTCGAGCGGGCAGCCACGTTCCAGGTGAGCGGGACCGGGACTATCCTGGCACAGACGCTGGCAGGCGGCGTACTCACAACGGCTTACGATATCAATGATGCCGGACGCATCGTCGGTACAGCTCTCGACCCCGCAAACGCCGCGGTGACCAAAGGCTTCTATCTCGATTCCGGCGATAGCGAAGCAACCGATTTGGGCGCACTCACGAGCCTCGGGCACAACAGCGCGATCGCGTTCGACGTCAGCAGCAACGGCTTGGTCGCCGGGTCCAGTTCGTTCAACAGCGGTGTCGACGGCCGCGCATTCCTGTGGAGCGAAGTCGCTGGCATGACCGCCGTGCCGTTACCCGCGGGTACCAGCACGGCCGGTGGCCGCGGCGTCAATGCGAGCGGTTGGGTGGTCGGCACGGCCAGCAGCGCCTTTGCCGTGCCGTTCCTGTACGACGGTACCGCCACTTACCGCTTACAGGATCTCATCACAACAGGCGGCGACGGTTGGGCACTGCAGACAGGAACGTCCAACGGGGCCTTTTCGATCGCCGACGATGGCACGATCGTCGGTCGCGGCGTTCTCAATGGCACACTCACTGCCTTTGCCATGGTGTTGATTGGGTCGGATACAGACGAAGATGGCGTGTCCGATGCGTCGGACAACTGCACGATGGTTGCCAACGCGGCACAGAGAGACTCCGACAACGACGGGCACGGCAATTTCTGCGACGCCGATTTCAACAACGATTGCATCGTCAACGCGGTCGATCTGGGGCAGTTCAGGCAGGTGTTCTTCACGGCGGACGCCGACGCCGATTTGAACGGCGACGGCGCGGTCAATGCGGCGGACCTCGGACTGCTCCGGGTGCTGTTCTTCGAGGTGCCCGGTCCGAGCGCAGAAGGGTTTTGCGCCGCACCGTAACGGGATTAGCCAAGCATCTGGAACGTACCGATCGAAGCTGGCATCGGCGACAACCCTTGCCCAACGAAAGGAAACGAACTGCAAATCGCGAAGAGGCGACCGTAGACCACTGCGCATGGCGTACGGACGTGTGGCCAAAACAGGCCTACGCAAACGGTCTGGAACTCTCCTAGGGTACGGGGTGACCACAACTGGGGAGTTACACTATGACTGTTCGAATGACCATGACGTTCCTGATTCTTGTTTGGTTTTGCTTGGGCTCGAGTGCGCAATCGGGGACCGACGATAGCGACGGTGACGGCATCAACGACGCCGATGACAATTGTGTCAGCTTGGCCAACGCCGACCAGCGCGACACCGACTTCGATGGGTTTGGCAACCGTTGCGATGCCGATTTCAACAACGATCAGATCGTTAACGCCGCCGACCTTGGGCTGCTGCGCGCCGATTTTTTCGCCACAGGCGATCTGGACACCGATCTGGATGGCGATAGCATCGTAAACACTGCTGATCTGGGGATTTTGAGAACGTTGTTTTTACAGCCGCTCGGCCTTCTCGAGGTGGTTCCAGACTATTACGATCGGGCTCTGCGAAATCCGCTGAAGGGATTTACGGCTGGCACTGACGGCTCCCACGAATGGGCAACGTTGGCGCACCGATATTTCAAATGGAACGAGCTTGAGAATGACGAATCGGACGGGCTCGACAAGATACTGACTGTCACCAATCAGAAATTCGGCAACGCCGAAGCGCATAACATCAAGGTGATTCCGCGCGTATACCTGCATTGGAGTGGCGACAATGAAAAGTACTGGCCAGCCGATATGCAGACTGATGACTACGACAGCCCGCAGTTTCAGGCGCGCGTCACGCGATTGGTTGAGCGCCTTGGCGCGGCGTGGAACGGCGACCCGCGAGTGGCGTTCGTTGAGCTGGGTATTTTTGGCAAATGGGGCGAGCATCACTCACCCGATCCGACACCGGCCATGCAGGCACTGGTTGGTGAAGCATTTGAAGCCGCGTTCCCCGACAAACTCGTTTCAGTACGTCACGTGTGGGAAGACTTTGAATCGTTTGCGTTTGGCGAATACTGGGATTCCTGGGCGCACCAACAGCAAATGTGGGGCCACGGTGGCGGCACGGCGATGGTAAACGCATCCAGCGACCGCTACTTGCACACCTACATTGGCGGTGAAGTGGCCTACAACTGGGGATCCGGAGATATTCAGCCCGGCGATACGCCAACGGACAGCGTATCCGATCCGGTGCACACAAACTTTATCGAAAATTCCATCCGCTGGCTGCACTGCACACAGCTGCGGTGGATTGCGAACTACGACCAAAATAGCGCACAAGCGCGAGCCGGCGCCGAAGTGTTGCAAAAGGCAATGGGCTATCGCTTTGTGCTTGATGACGTGGCGGTTACGCCGCGCTTGAATAACGGCATCCTTGAATTTGAGGCTCAAGTCACTAATGAAGGTTCAGCGCCTTTCTACTACGACTGGCCGGTTGAACTCGCTTTGCACGATCCTGATACTCGCGCGGTGGTCTGGTCCGCAACGCTTGACGACGTGGACGTTCGCGGGTGGTCCCCGGGGCGTGGCTGGACCGAACCTGAGTGGGTGCCGAGCAACGAATGGCCGAGCTGGGTCGTCGCCGAGGGCTGGTCGTCCACCCCGCAACAATGGGCGACGGCGCCGGCTGGTCACCGGTTTGAAGCGCAAGTCGAGGTTGCGATTCCCGACGGCGAGTATGTCCTGTCGATTGCCATCCTGGATCCTGCAAGCATGCAACCAAGCTTGCGATTTGCAACAAGCCAATACTGGAACGGTGGTCGACATCCATTGAGTCGCGTCGGCGTTGGATCTTTCGCGGGTGGCCCATTGCGGCCCTCAACGGTGTTCGATGACCCAATGCTGGACGATACCTTGAGCTACTGATTGCCAACAAATCCGTAAGACATGCATCTGGCCGCTTCCGGCGCGAGGGAATACTCGCTGCCGCGAAGCGCGCTGGTCAGCACCGTATTAAAACGAAGGTGCGACGACGTAGTGGCATCCCGAAGTCATCCTGGCTCATCAGGTCCTGCCTTTCGGCGGTCAGTTACTGCCTCACTGACAAAAAAAGGCTTGAGTATTATGCCTTTCAGCTGGATGTGCGCGACTGGCACTGACGGCTTAGCAGCGCCGACACTTCCTCAACATCTTGCGGTGTATCAACACCGGGCCCGATGGCGTTCTGAACGAGGCCAACTTGCAAACTCAGCCCGTGATACAGAGCCCGCAGCTGCTCCAGGGATTCGATCTGCTCAAGCTGACAGGCCGGGAGCCGGGTCAGCGTGCGCAGCGTGCTCACTCGATACGCGTAGAGACCAATGTGGTGCAGCGCGTGCGCAAACGGTTCGCCATCAACGGCTTGCCCATCACGACAATACGGAATCGGCGAACGACTAAACAGCAGCGCGCGCCCACTCTTATCACACACCACTTTCACTCGGTTCGGGTCATGGTAGTCACGCTCGGAGCGCATCGGCGTGGCTAGCGTTGCCAGATCGCTTTGACCAAGCACGTTGGCAACCTGGGCAATAGCAGCAGGCGGCACCAGCGGCTCGTCGCCCTGTACGTTCACGACGGTGGCGTCATCAGGCCACCCGCGCTGTTGCGCCACTTCGGCGCAGCGATCGGTGCCGCTGCGATGCGCGTCAGAGGTCATCGCCACAACCATGTCTCGGGCATTGCAGGCATCCACCACGCGTTGATCGTCGGTGGCAACAATGACTTCCTGCGCACCGCTCGCCGCAGCCGCGCGGTACACGTGCTCGACTAACAACGCGTCGCCGATGGTAATCAGCGGCTTACCCGGCAACCGCGTCGACGCGTAGCGCGCCGGTATCACAACGTTGAATCGAGTCACGATCTTTACCCTTTGGGCCGCGTTAATCGATCGGTCTCCTCGACCGATAGCGACCGCGCAGCGCTCTCAAGCAACAAAGGCTGTTCGCCCTCGACTGGAAACGCGAGCCTCTCGGCCCGACAAATGAGCAACGACTCCTCCTTGGCGTAGTGCAACGAGCTCTTGCACAGCGGGCACGCAACGATGGACAGAAGAGATTTGTTCATTCGCTGCCCCACTGTGCGCACAGCTCAACGAGTGCCGCACTTGCGGCGGCATTGAATTCAACGTCCGCGGGAACGTCGAAACAGCGCTTATGCGGGGCTTCGCTGAAACGCACGGCGTCTTTTTCGGTCATCAGCACCGGCAGGTCGTCATCGAAACTGACATCGGCTCGGGTCAGCCGCGCGTGATCGGCGTAGGGATGCTCAATGACGTCAATACCGGCGCCACGCAATGTGTCAAAAAAACGGGAAGGATTGCCAATCCCGGCCACGGCGTGCACGGGTGATCCCACCCAACCTGACAAAGGGATGCACTGCTTCGAGTCGAGCTGTCGCGCGTGGGTTGCTATCAGCTTCATCTGCGGTGCATCGGACACCGGCCCTCCGTTTATCATCTTGAGATCGGCATCTGGCGCGTCAATCACACGTCCACGTAACGGGCCGGCGGGCAGGCAGCGCTCATTACCCAAGCCTCGCTCGCCGTCAATCACGACAATGTTGGCGTCGCGGGCCAGCGCCAGGTGCTGCAAACCGTCGTCAGCGACGATGACATTCGCGCCTTGCGCCGTCACGCATTCTACCGCTTTGCGCCGATCGGGACATACGGCCACCGGTGCTTGAGTGCGTCGCGCCATTAACAGCGGTTCGTCGCCAACGACCGACGCGTCGCTCGCCGGGTCGACAAGAAATGCCTGATCTGACGTTACCGTACCGCCATAGCCTCGGCTGATGATACCCGGGCGACAGCCCAGGGAGCGCAAGCGCTGACTCAGCGCAATGACCAACGGCGTTTTGCCGGCGCCGCCGGCGGTGTAGTTACCCACGACGATCACCGGGCACGGCGCCCGGTACACGTCTCGCCAACCGCGCCGATACGCGGCACTTCGCAGTGACATGGCGCTGGCGTACAGTGCACCGAGTGGCCGCAGCCACGCGCCGCCAGTGTCGCCGTACCAGACCGAGTTGAGATAGCTTTCGAGCGCGCGCATCAGGTTTCATTAAACTGCATACGATGCAGCGATTCGTAATGACCGCCGAGCGCCAGCAGCTCCTGATGCGTGCCGCTTTCCACGATGCGGCCGCGATCCATCACGACAATACGATCGGCGTTTTCCACCGTCGACAAACGATGCGCGATCACGAGCGTCGTGCGATTCGCCATCAGTGTGGTGAGTGCGGTTTGAATTTCTCGCTCGGATTCGCTGTCCAGTGCCGACGTTGCCTCATCAAGAATCAGTACCGGTGCGTTTTTCAGTAACGCCCGCGCAATCGCGATGCGCTGACGCTGGCCACCAGACAGCCGACCGCCGCCGTCGCCCAGCGCGGTATCCAACCCATCGGGTAACTCGCCAACAAACTGCGCCGCGTTAGCCGCCTGCAACGCGCCGGACAGCTCGTCTTCTGTGGACGCGCTCAGTGCTCCGTAGGCGATGTTGTGTCGCGCACTGGTATTGAACAATGTCACTTGCTGACTGACCATCGCAATCTGCGCGCGCAAATCGTCCAGCCGATAGTACTCAACGTTCTGACCGTCAAGGTGTATCTCGCCCGACTGCAGCGCATAAAAACGCGGCAGCAAATTGACCAGTGTCGATTTACCGCTGCCGGAGCGGCCGACAAACGCCACGGTTTGACCGGGCTCAACGGTGAAACTGATGTCGTCGAGAACCGCGTCCCCAACGTCCTCGTAAGCGAAACACACGTTGCGATACTCGACGCGCCCACTGGCTCTGTCGATTTGCGCGCGCCCGTCGTCCGATTCGCCCGCCTCATCCAGAACATCAAAAATACTGCCTGCGCCAGCGATGCCACGCTGCAACGTCGCGTTGATATCTGTCAGCCGCTTGAGCGGGTCCATGAGCAGCAGCATTGCGGCGATAAACGAGCTGAACTGGCCGGGTGAGAACCCACTGGCGGGGCGCGAAGCAACGAAAATTATGCTCGCCAAACCTGCCGCTGCCATCAGTTGAATGGTCGGGACGCTAGCGGCTTTGACCAACACTTGCTTCATGTAAGCTCGTCGGTTGCTTTCGTTCTCGTCGGCAAAACGCGCGCGCTCGTACTCGGTACCACCGTACAAACGGATCTCCCGAAACCCACGTACGGCCTCCTCGGCAATCCGCGTGACGTCACCCATCGATTGCTGAATACGTTTACTGTAGCGACGGAATAACTTGCTGGTGAAGCGAATCAAAAACGCGACCGGCGGCCCGATCAACAGAATAAAAATACTCAGCTGCGGACTCAGGTAGAGCATCCAGACGACCAAGCCCAACAGCGTGAGCGTGTCACGGACAAGAATAGTCACCGCACGAGTCGCCGATTCTGACACTTGCTCAGCGTTGTAGGTAAACATCGACAATAACGTGCCGCCCGCCCGCTGATCGAAAAACGACACCGGCAGCACCAGCAATTTGTCGAAGAGCTCCTGGCGTAGTGAGGTAACCACCCGTCGACCAATCCACTCCATGCCGTAAGTGGACACAAAACCGCCGACGCCACGCGACAAAAACAAGCCCAGTACGGCCAGCGGCATCCAGCGAATGATCGTGGGATCACGCTCGACGAACGTGCCGTCGATCAGTGGTTTGACCAACATCGCGAAACTGGTGACGGTCGCGGCTTGCATCGCCATCGCGACAATTGCCAGCAGGAATACGGCCCAGTAAGGCTTGGAGTAGCCGAGCAAGCGCCGGTAGACGTTACTGCCCGACGCCCCCGACGTGCCGTTCGTCGACATGCTCCGGGCCAACGGGCTATTGCTCCTGATTGGTGGTGGCGATGTTCACGTTAACAAACCCGAGACGACCCACCACGTCCATAGCCGTCACCACATGCTGATGTTTGGCGTTGGCGTCGGCGCGAATGGTTACCGGCAAATCGCGCTCATCACCGACCACGGAACGAATAGCCTGGCGCAGCGTGATCGGACGCGCGTTGACCAATGCGACTTCATTGACCAGATAGCCGCCCTGCTCGGTAATCATGATTTCAATGGCGTCGGCGGGCGGCGTCGCGGCATCGCTGACGTCCGCCTGCGGCAATTGAATGCGCAGCTCCGACTCACGTTCAAAGCTTGTCGAGACCATAAAAAACACCAGCAGCAAAAGCACGACGTCAATTAATGACGTGAGATTCACCTCCGGCTCTTCGGCCGAGCGCGGCAGTAACTTCACGCACTGCCTGCTGGCTTGCTGCCCTGGGCCGTGGCCGCTTTCGCCGCCGGTGGCGCGCGCCGTACCTTGAGCGCGGGCCGATCGCCCAACGTATCGACCAGGCGGGTGGCTTCTTTCTCCATCTCGATGACCAGTGCATCAACGCGACCGCGCAGATAGCGATAGGCGATCAGTGACGGAATGGCGATCAGCAATCCGGCTGCGGTGGTAATCAGCGCTTGCGATATACCGCCTGCCAGCGCCCCCGGATCGCCCACGCCGAACTCGGTGATATCGTGGAACACTTTCATCATCCCGACGACCGTGCCAAGCAGACCGAGCAGCGGCGTGATCGCGGCAATCGTGCCCAGCGTGTTCAGAAAACGGCTCAGGTCGTGCACTACGTGGCGACCGGCGTCTTCAATCCGCTCTTTGATGGTGTCGCGATCGCGGTGGCGATGTTCAAGGCCGGTGGCCAGCACGGCGCCAAGCGGCGAGCTCTCGCGCAGTGCGCGCACGTGGCGATCGTCCAGTTCACCCTGCTCCACCCATTGCCACACTTTGGCGGCCATGCCCGAGGGCAAGACGCGGGTGTGGCGCAGAGCGAGCAGCCGTTCGGCAATGATGGTTACCGCCACGACCGAACACAAAATCAGCGCCGGCATGAGCCAGCCGCCAGCTTTGACAATCTCGAACATACGCGCTCTTAAATCAATGGGATGCGCGCAGATTAACACGGCACGCCAAGCCGCGGTAAGCCGTTTTTAGGCCACGATGTTCTCAGCGCGGCGTCTGATTTGCCGCTCGCCACAGCGCGCCCCGAGCCCGCCGCGCGCTGTGCACCTCAAACTGGCCCGATTCGCCCGCCATTTTCACTTTGAGCCCGCCCTCAAGCGCGGTCGTCCACACCTGCGCGCCAGCCGCTTCCCAGCGTTCAACCACGACCGGCGATGGCAAACCCCACTGATTGTGAAGGCCGGTGGAGAACACCACGATGCTCGCCGCTGTTGCGTCCACAAACGTCGCGGTCGACGACGTGGCACTGCCGTGATGCTGGCCAATCACGAGGTCGGCCCGCAGCGGCTGGTGGCCGTGCACCATAGACAGTTCAGCCAGCGCCTCGGCGTCGCCGGTGATCAGCGCACTACCGGCCCGAGCGTCAATGCGCAGAACGCACGAAGCGTTGTTACCGTGCCACGACCGCCCCGCTGGCGGATGCACGAACGAGAAGTGCACGCCGTCCCAGCGCCACGGCGGCACATCGCGGCAGTGGTGCTGCGCTTCCGGCGCCAAATCCAGCGGCTCGCCAACGATCAGTTTCGCGTCGCGGAACGCGCCGCGCACTGACAGCAGCCCGCCGCGGTGATCCAGATCACGATGACTCACAATGATCCGATCCAGTCGCCGAATCCCGGTCGAATGCAGTTGCGGGACCACGACGAACGCCCCGGCGTCGCGACGGCGCCAACGCGCGCCCGTGTCGTACACCAACGTGTGACGCCGCGTGCGGACCTTGACGCTCAGCGCCTGGCCGACGTCGTACACTTCCAGACTGACATCACCAAACGCTGGCCCGCGTTCGCGCGCCAGCAGCAACGGGACGCAAGCTGTGATCGCAAGCACCGTTTGCCGACCTGGCGGCAGCGCACACAGCCAGATGCCGACGCCACCGATGGCAAGAGCGACGCGCCACGCGTTGGGCGCTGGCAAGACCAAATCGGTCCACGGCAAACTGGCCAGTGCTGACAACAACGACCAAGTTTGATCGACGACCCATTCAAGCTGAGCAAAGCCCGCGCTGGCACCAATGGGCGTCACGACGCTCGACGCCGCCAGCAGCAAGGTCAGCGGAATAATCAGCAGACTGAACAGCGGCACGCAGATCGCATTGGCCAACGGGCTCACCCAGCACAGCTGCCCCATGAACACCGCCATCACCGGCAAAAGACCGGCAAACACCACGCTTTGCGCTGCGAACAACCCTCGATCCAACCGCACGCCCAGCGTCAGTAGTACGCCGACCGCACCGAAACTCAGCCAGGTACCCGGCCGGATGATGGACAGCGGCGCCACCAGCAAGACCAGCAGCAGCGCGATGGCCAGTACATCGCGTCTGGCCAGGTGCGCGCGTGCGAGTGCGGCACAGGCAAACACGGATGTCATGATTAACGCGCGCACCGTGGGCAACGAGAAACCAGCGAGCGCCGCGTAAACGGTCGCGCACAGTAGCGCCGTTCCCCACCCGAAACGCGCGTCGACATCGAGGCCACGCGCACTCACAAACATCGCTGACGGTGCGACCAGCCAGCGCCCGAGCAAGTAGCCGAAACCGGCGATCAGTCCGACGTGCAAGCCCGATATCGAGATCAAATGACCGGTACCCGTCCGCCGAAACACGGACCAGTGCTCGTCGGTCAAGCTGTAGCGCAAGCCAACGCTCAGAGCGACGTAAAGCGAGTGCCCGCGCCCCTCGCCGGCGACGAAACGTATACGACGCGCTAACTGCAACCGCAGGTGCAAACCCACGCTGCGCGCACTCTGCCCATAGCGCTCGACCCCGCCAGCCGGTCGCACTGTGCCGTAACCGTGCACGCCCAAGAGGAACGCTCGCCGCTCTGGATCATCCCCGGTGTGATTGAGCAGACCGCGCGGGGGTCGCAGGCGAACGTGCAGCCGCCAGCACTCCCCTTCTGCCGGCACTTGGGTGGCGTCATACCAGGCAAGACGTAGTCGCTGAGCAACCAGGCCGGGCGATGCATCGGGGACACGCAGCGTAAAACGCATCCGATTGCCATCAATAATGACCGGACTGATGACGCAGCCGTCCACCGTTTTGTCGACCGTCTGGATGACCCGGGCATCAAGCGCAGCGTGCGCCACCCAGCTGGTCCACAGCCAGGCAACAAGTGCCAGCGCAAATGGCCAGCGCAAAACGGGAAATCGCAGCGCCAGTGCCGAGCTACCCACCGCAAGCAGTGACCACACGACGGGCCACGACGGGCCCAGCACCGCGCTTGCCGCGCCCAGTGCAAACCACGCGCAAAGCGGCCACATCCTAGCCTGACCCAGTCATGACAATCACGACACCAGGCCCTCCATGGCACTGATCAGCGAGCCGTTAGATTAGGTCGTGACCTCGAGCGCTCGATAGAGGGGAAAATGGACGATAGTCGAAGTTTTGGTTTTGCTCGTTCCCGCGCTTACGTGTCGGCGTGATCGACGGCTTCCAGACGCCCCCCGGTCAGGCGCAGCACGCGATCCATTTGGCGAGCGATACGGTGATCATGCGTCACCACCACCAGCGCCGTGCCTGCGCCAGCATTGAGCTCGAGCAAGCGGGAAAAAACCCGCTGACCGGTGCTGCCGTCGAGATTACCGGTGGGTTCGTCGGCCAGAATCAGCGCCGGCTCACTGACCATCGCTCGCGCGACCGCCGCGCGCTGACGTTCACCACCGGACAGCTTGGCTGGCTTGTGATCGAGCCGCTCACCCAAACCCACGTCGGTCAGCATCGCCGTGGCCCGCTGATACGCGTCGCCCGCATCGCCACCGCGAATCAGAAGCGGCATCGCCACGTTTTCCAGGGCCGAAAACTCGGGCAACAGATGATGGAACTGATAGACGAACCCGAGCAGTTCGTTGCGCAGGCGACCACGCTGCGCTTCGCTCATCTCGCCCACGTTGTGATCGCGCAGGTGCACGCTGCCTGACGTCGGTGTGTCCAGCCCGCCGAGAATCTGCAGCAACGTGGTCTTGCCGGCCCCCGACGCCCCGACGATCGCCAGCGACTCGCCGCGCCTCACGGTCAAGTCCAACTCGTCCAGAACCACCAACTCGCGGCCGCCTTCACTGAAACGCTTGCCTAGCTTGTCGCAGCGTAAAATGCTGTCGCTCGCATCAGTCATGGCGCAGCGCCTTGGCTGGCTGCGTACGCGCCGCCGTCAGTGCCGGATAGACGGTTGAACACGCCGACAAAATCATTGCAATTATCGCCACAAAAAACACCTCTTTGGCGTCGACCCGCGCGGGCAGATCGTCAATCAGATAAACCTCAGGATCGAGCAGCAGCATGCCGCTCGCCCACTCCAGCGCGCGCAACAAAGGATCAACCGCGTAGGACAGCGCCACGCCCAGCGCAATCCCGCCCAGCGTACCGATGAAACCAATGGCGATGCCCTGCACGACAAACACGCGCAGCACCTGTGTTGGCGGAGCCCCCATGGTCCGCAAAATCGCAATATCGGTGCGCTTCTCGCGCACCACCAGCACCAGCGTCGACACAATGTTGAACGCGGCGACCGCCACGATCAGCAGCAGAATAAAAAACAGCACCGATTTGGTCAGGCGGACCGAATGAAAGAAATTGGCGTGCGTGCGCGTCCAGTCGTTGACCAGATAGGTCTGACCACCCAGAGCGCGCGCGACGTCCACCGACACGCGCGGCGCCTCGAACATGTCTTCCAAACGCAAGCGCAAACCGCTGACGTTGTCATCCAGGCGGTAAATGCGCTGCGCATCGTTCATGTGCACGTAGGCAAGGCCACGGTCAAACTCAAACATGCCGACACTAAACGTGCCGATGACGGTAAACCGACGCATCCGCGGAATCAGACCGACCGGCGTTATGCGCGCCTCGGAAATCAACAGCAGTACTTTGTCACCCACCCCGACGTTCAGTGCCTCAGCCAGTCGCGAACCCAGTACGATGCCATAATCCCCCGCCTTGAGCCGGGCGGACGCTTCGCTGAGCGACGCAATTTGCGCGACGTCCTGTTCGAGCTCGGGCACGATACCGCGTACCAGCACACCGCTGACGTTTTGCCCGTTGACCAGCATGCCTTTGTCTTCGACGAACGGCGCCACCGCAGTGACTTCCGGGTTTTGCAGCGCCGTGTCGCGCGTCGCGCGCCAGGTGTAGAGCGGATTGGTTTGGTCGCCGGAAATGGTTGCGTGCGACGCGAGCGCCAGGATGCGCTGGCGCAATTCGGCCTCGAAACCGTTCATCACTGACAGCACGACGATGAGCACGGCGACACCCAGCGCGATACCCAGCATGGACACGCGCGAGATAAAGGTGACGAACGAGCGCTTCGAACCGCTGTGCACGTAGCGCCAGCCGATGCGCCTTGCCAGGCTACTCATAACGCAGCGCCTCCGCGGGCTCGACAGCTGCGGCGCGACGCGAAGGAAACACTGTCGACGACAGCGCCAGCAGCAAGCTCGCGAGCGAAATCATCAGCACTTCCGACCAGCGCATTTCAGACGGAATATTCGTGACGTAGTACACGTCCGGGTTAAACATTTTTCGCCCGAGCAGTTGCTCAAGACCGGCCGCCGCGGTTTCCACGTTGAGTGCACCGATGACACCGACTACCAGGCCGATCAACACGCCAGCCACGGCAATGACGGCACCTTGCACCAGGAATATTCGAGTCACTCGCGCCGGCGACAAGCCGAACGTGCGCAACACCGCGATATCATTGCGCTTGTCACTAACAACCATCATCAACATCGCGTTGATGTTAAACGCCGCCACCCCAACCGCGAGCAGCAGAAACAAGCTCATCATCACCTTCTCGACCTTGAGCGCGCGGAAATAGCTCGCCTGCTGACGCGTCCAGTCGTCGATTTTGAGCCCGCCCTGCAAACGACTCTCAAGACGCTTGCTGACCGCCGGTGCCCGCATCAGATCCGCAATCTTGATGCGCACGCCGCTGGCTTCACCGTCCAGCCCGAACAGCGCCACCGCGTCCTCCAGGTGAATGACCGACCGTGCCGTCGACGCACTTTGCAGACCCGCGTTGAAAATACCGCTGACGGTAAATCGACGCATCAACGGCAAGACGGTGCGGCCGTCGGCGCTGGGCCTGGGAATCATGATCGTAATCTTGTCGCCAGGTGCCGCCTCGACCAGATACGCCAAATGACTGTCAAGCAGGATGTTCTGACCGCCAGGTGTCAACGTGGCCAAACTGCCTAACACCATGCTCTGACCAAGTTGTGAAACGCCCGTCTCAGTCTCCGGCAGCACGCCGCTGATGATCGTGCCGTTGAGTCGTGACCGATTGACGATCATCCCCTGCCCTTCGACAAATGGCGCGGCGGCAACGACCGCGTTGTCCATCTCGATGTTGTCGATGAGGGGCTGCCACTTTTCAATCGTGCCGTCCGACCCGGTGACGGTGACGTGCGCGCTCAAGCTCACCAGCCGCTCACGCAGTTCGTTACCGAAGCCGTTCATGACCGAGATGATGACGATCAGTGCCGCCACGCACAGCGCGATACCCGCCGTGGACGCAAACGTGATCAGCGAGACAAACCACTGACCCCGACGCGGACGCAGGTAGCGCAGCGCGATAAAAAACTCTAAAGATGAGCGCATAACCCTCAATTAGATCACAGCGGCGGACAAAACACGGGCACCGAACGATACAAGGCGATGGATTGATCCCCAAGACGGGCCGCCATCGCCAGCACGTCGACGCCGTGCGCCATTGCCTCGCGCAGCAAACGTCCGTAGCGCAGATCGATGTGATCGGCCGGTCGCACCTGGCGAACATCGTCGCGCTGAACGCAGAACACCAAAACGGCCCGCTCGCCCGCGTCGATGCGCCGCATCAGAACCGCCAGATGTTTTTGGGCGCGCACACTGACCGCGTCCGGAAAAAACGCAATGCCCTCATCCACGGCCGCACTGACGTTCTTCACTTCCACGACACAGCGACGTCGCTGCGGAGCCGTCAATACAAAGTCCAGGCGACTGCCCGGTTCAATCGTCACCTCCGCTTTGACTGTCGCGTAGCCAGACAGTTCGGTCAGCGCTTCCCCTTCAATCGCTTCACGCACCAGACTGTTTGCCACCCCGGTGTTGACGCCGACGCGTACGTCGTCAGCCCCGGCCACTTGCTCCCAGGTAAACGGATAGCGCCGCTGCGGATTATCCGATCGGCTAAACCAAACGGTCGAACCGGGTTCGGCGCAGCCCAGCATCGAACCGGTGTTGGGGCAGTAGATCGTGGTGTGCACGCCGTCAGGCAACATAATGTCCGCCAGGAAACGCTTGTAGCGCTTGATCAGGACGGCGCGTTGGAGCGCGCTTTCGTAGTTCATGGCGGCGAACGTTAGCGGTATGTGCCCGCCAGAACAACGGTTGCTGCAAAGCGTCATTCGTGCCTCTTGAATCGGCGCCCAACGTCAGGCTAACGTAACCGTCCCGACAGGTTATGGAGTAGCCAATGGCCACCAGAAAATTCACAGTGACGATCGCCATCGCCGCTGCGCTGACTTTGCCCATTGCTGCTCAAAATTTATCCGTGCCCGGTGCCGACACCTCAGCGGAAGCCAGCGTCGCGTTCCCACAACGCGGCATGTCCATGAACCAGGTCGAAAAGAGCTACGGCGCACCGACGGCCCGTCGCGCTGCGGTCGGCGATCCGCCAATCACCCGCTGGGAGTACGGCAGCTTCGTCGTTTACTTCGAGTACAAACACGTGATCCATTCGGTGCCAAAACGCTAGACCTGACCGGCTGCACACGCGGCCCGGGTGGCGATCAAACGCTCGAAGTCTCGCTTGCGTTGCGGGCACTGATATCCGTCCCGATGAAAACCAGGCGGCCATTCTGAACGATAGTTGGTTAACGCGACGCCCATGATGGCGTCGCGAGCGATATCGGTGGTCGAACCGTTCTCCGACCGATGCCATAATCGCGCTCCCAACCGCCCTGCCTCTTTTTCGATCTGGTTTTCTCATGTCTAACGCGCGCGACGCTGATGTCTTTACGCCCCCATTGCCGGTCAAACCTGGTCGCAGCAACGCGCTACGCTGGGGGCGCCTCTACGGATCGGCCAATGCGCTGGCCATCGCCAGCGCCGCGCGCCAGCACAAAAGCCAAACGCTCATTGTCGCTGACGGTGCGGAACAGACCGAAGTTCTGACAACCGCACTGCGTTTTTTCGCGCCCGATCTCAACGTGGCGACGTTTCCCGATCTGGACACGCTGCCCTACGACAGTTTCTCTCCTCACCAGGATTTGATCGGCGAACGCCTCAGCACGCTGGCCGCGCTCGCCGGTAACACAGCCGACCTGGTCGTGGCCGACGTGCGGGCTCTTCTGCGACGCTTGCCGCCGGTCGAATTTGTCCGGGCGCGCAGTCTGAATCTGGCGGTCGGCACGACGGCACCGCCGCAAGCCCTGCGCCAACAGCTAACGGCTGCTGGCTATCGGCACGTCACCACGGTCATGGAACGTGGCGAGTTCGCGGTGCGCGGCGCAATCATCGACCTGTTCCCAGCTGGCCAGGCGGCCCCGGTGCGCATTGACTACTTTGACGACGACATCGATTCGATGCGTTTGTTCGACGTCAAAACCCAGCGCAGTGGCGACAAGCTGGATCAGTTAAAGCTGCTCCCCGCAAGAGAATTTGCCTTAGATGAAGACGGTATTGCATTGTTTAGGCAGCAATTTCGAAAACGTTTCGAAGGTGACCCAACGCGAGTCAGCGTCTATCGCGACGTGTCGGACGGGGCAGCGGCCGGAGGTGTGGAAAACTACCTGCCGCTGTTTTTCGAGCGCACCGATTCGTTGTTTGAATACCTCACGCCGAAGGCACTGGTCATCGAGACACTGGACGCGCGCGATGCGGCAAGCACCGCTTTCGAAGCCATCGATCAGCGCCACGAGCAGTTTGATCACGACCTCGAGCGACCGATTCTGACGCCCGAGGAACTGTTCATCAGCCTGGACGATCTCAATCGCGCGCTCGACGCCAGGCACCTGATCCGTTTCGGGCGCTTCGAATCCACGCGCCAGGACGACCAGACGGCCCGCTTTGGCACCACCGCTCCGCCGAACCTGAACCTCAAATCGACGTCGCGCTCGCCCACCGAGAAGCTGCGCGAATTCATTGACGGATTTGACGGCGCGCTGCTGCTGGTGGCCGAATCGCCCGGTCGCCGCGAGACGCTTGGCGACATGCTGCGTGACCAGCAGCTCAAGCCAACGACGGTCTCCAACTGGCCGGAATTTATCGGTAAGCGACCCAAGCTCGGCGTGACGGTCGCTCCGCTGCAGGAGGGCCTGCACCTGCCTGGCGACCACTTGGCCGTCATCGCGGAGAACCAGCTGTTCCAGCGCCGGGTCAAAACGGCCAAACGCCAAAAAGCGGCGCGCGACCCGCAAGCGATCATTCGCGACCTGACCGATCTGAACATCGGGGCACCTGTGGTGCATGAAGCGTACGGGGTCGGCCGCTACGAAGGCCTGACGCACCTGGAAGCTGGCGGCGCACAAGCGGAATACCTGACGCTCACGTACGCCGATGGCGACAAACTGTATGTGCCGGTGCACTCACTGCATCTGATCTCCCGTTATACGGGAGCCGCCCCGGAGCAGGCACCACTGCACCGCCTGGGTTCAGATCAGTGGGAGAAGGCGCGGCGCAAAGCGGCCAAAAAAATCCGCGACGTGGCGGCTGAGCTGCTCGAGCTCTACGCGCGGCGCGCCGCTCGCGTGGGTCAGAGCGCCACGCTGTCGCCGCAGGACTACCGCGCCTTCGCAGACGGTTTCCCGTTCGAACCCACGGTGGATCAGGCCAGCGCAATCGAGGCGGTGATCGACGATATGACCTCCCTCAAACCCATGGACCGCCTCGTTTGCGGCGATGTGGGCTTTGGCAAAACAGAAGTCGCGCTGCGCGCCGCGTTTGTCGGTGTCCAGGGGGGGCGCCAGGTTGTATTGCTGGTGCCGACCACGCTGCTGGCGCAGCAGCACGGCCAGACATTCGCCGACCGGTTCGCCGACTGGCCGGTGTCCATTGAAGTCCTGTCGCGCTTTCGCTCACGCAAGGAAACCACCGACGTGCTCAAGCGTGTCGCCAGCGGTCACGTCGATATCGTGATCGGCACGCATCGGTTGCTGCAGCCGGACATCCAGTTCAAGGATTTGGGCCTGGTGATCATCGATGAAGAACATCGCTTCGGCGTGCGCCACAAAGAACGCCTCAAAGCGCTACGCGCCGAAGTGGACGTCCTAACGCTCACGGCTACGCCGATCCCGCGCACGCTCAACCTCGCTATGGGCGGGTTGCGCGATCTGTCGCTGATGACGACGCCCCCATCGGAGCGGCTGTCGATCAAGACGTTTGTCAGCACCTGGGACAATGCGCTGATTCGCGAGGCCTGCTTGCGCGAGATCCAGCGCGGCGGGCAGATATTCTTTGTGCACAATGCGGTGCAAACGATTGAAAAAACAGCAGCCAAGATCGCCGAGCTCGTGCCCGAAGCGCAGATCGAAATCGGCCACGGTCAGATGCGGGAACGCGACCTTGAGCAGGTAATGCTCGATTTCTACCACCGCCGTTTCAACTTGCTGGTGTGCACGACCATCGTTGAAAGCGGGATCGACTGCCCCGCCGCGAACACGATCATCATCGACAAGGCCGATCGCTTTGGACTGGCTCAGCTGCATCAGCTGCGCGGCCATGTCGGGCGCTCCAACCGCAGTGCGTTTGCCTATCTGCTGGCGCCGCCCACCGCGTCGATGACCGACGACGCGGTCAAGCGGCTTGAAGCAATCGAATCACTGGAAGACCTGGGCGCGGGCTTTGCACTGGCCAGCCACGACCTGGAAATCCGCGGCGCTGGTGAGCTGCTGGGCGAAGAACAGAGCGGCCAAATACATGAGATTGGTTTTAGCATGTATATGGAACTCCTTGATCGTGCAGTTAAATCTCTACGTGAAGGTAAAGAACCTGACCTGTCGTCCCTGCCCGCCAGCGGGGTCGAAATTGACCTTCACGTTCCGGCGTTTTTCCCCGACGACTACTTGCCAGACGTGCACATGCGACTGGTGCAGTACAAACGCATTGCGAGCGCGCCGGACAGCGATGCTCTGCGCGAGCTGAAAGTGGAGATGATCGACCGCTTCGGTCTGATCCCCGATCAGGCACAAGCGCTGTTCGAATTGGCCGAGCTGCGCATCATGGCGTCAAAACTCACGGTGGCCCGGCTCGAAGCCGGCGAAGAACGTGGCCGCATCGTGTTTGACGCGCGCGCCGACGTTGAGCCTGCCCTGCTCATCGGGCTGATCCAGAGCGAGCCGAGTATTTATCGCTTCGACGGCGCACAGACACTGCGCTTCACCGCCGATCTGTACGAGCCGGCCGACCGCTTCACGTTCGTGCGCGAGACGTTGCAGGCGCTGCAAGCCTCCTGACGGTGACCGAACTGCACCGATCCACTACACTTGGCGCCTGTCATCGAGCGCTCGAGAACACACAAACCATGATCCGACTCTTTTCGTCACGCTGGGTTGCCCCGCTGATCGTCATCAGCCTTTGTACTGCTGCCAACGCGCAGTCGCCGAATCTCTACCGTGTCGAAGTGGTAGTGGTGGCGCATAACAGCCCGTTTGCGGCGGGCGAACGCTTCGATCTGTCCGACAATCTGTTCGGCGATGCGACGATGGGCATGCTGGCGAACACGGATGACGACATGGCCGTCGAACCTGAGCCAGTGCAAGCCCTGGGCACCTTTGAGCCGTTAGGTGTGCAGGATTTCGGTTTGACCGAAACCGTGGCCCGGCTGGGCAATGCGAGTCGATTTCGGGTGCTGGGGCATTTCGGCTGGATACAAGACGCTCCGGATACGGCTGAGGCACTGGCCAAACCGGTGGTCGCCGCGGATACCGGAGGCACGGTGAACGGCACTATCCTGCTGTCGCGCAGCCGCTTTCTACGCCTGGATCTTGACCTGACGTTCGCCGACGGCGATCAGACCGTTGAGCTGCAGCAGTCCCGCCGCCGCGTCCAAACCAACAAGCCGCACTATCTCGATCACCCGTACTTTGGCGTCATCGTGCTGGTGACTCGGGCGCCTCAACCCGAACAGTAGGGGTCGCCCCGGGTTCCTGCCTGGTTTGGCGTTGTGGTCTGTCCGTGCCTCACAGTCTGAATGACTCGATCCGAGGCCAGCGACGGCAAAGGCCGTTTGGGGAATGGCTTCCAAGCGGTCCGCGGCATTTCCCCAAACGGTCTTCTCCGCCGCTGGCCTCGGCATCACTTACCGATTTGGCATGCCAATACGCCAGGGTTCTCGCGCTTGATTTTTTTTCTCTCGGCTGTCCGCAATGATCTGGACTGGCGTGCCGACGGCAACGCGATCAAACAACTCAATGACATCGGAGTTGGTCATTCTTAGGCAGCCGTGGGAGTGCGGTTCGCCCATGGACTCAGGATCGGGGGTGCCGTGGATATAGATAAATCGCCGCAGCGAATCCACGTCACCGCCGCGATTAAAGCCCGACTCTCTTCCGGTCAGCCACAGGATGCGCGTCAGTATCCAGTCCCGTTCGGGGAAATTTTGATGTAACTCGGGCGACCAGATCTCACCGGTCAGCCGTCGCCGCACAAACACCGACCCGCTCGCGGCGCCTTCTCCAATGCGCGCACGGATACGATGCCGACCGAGCGGTGTCTGCCAACTGCCCTCTTGCTGTCCGGTTCCCCTGGCCGCCGTAGACACCGGATAGACCATCGCATCACGACCTCGAGCTTCCCCCCGCAGAGTCTGCGTCGCCACGCAGACGGTCAGTCGCTCAAAGGGGTAGCTGACTCTCACTGGCGGTCAAAGACGGCCACGGACTCAACGTGAGCGGTGTGCGGGAACATGTCCATGATGCCCGCCTTGCTGAGCGTAAAGCCGTGCTCGTGCACCAACGTTTTGGCATCGCGGGCCAAGGTTCCAGGGTGGCAGGAAACGTAGGTAATCCGCCGTACGCCGGTGGCGGCAACGCTGGCGAGCACTTCGGCAGCGCCGGTCCGGGGAGGATCGATCAGCGCGAGGTCAAACGACTGCGAGCGAAAGCCCCAGGTCGACGGATCAGCAAACAAATCGGACACGTCGAAGCGGACGTTGTGGATGCCGTTGGCCCGGGCATTTTGCTCACCGCGCTGGGTCAGCCCAAGATCGCCTTCTACACCCATGACCTCGCCAGCGCGGCGTGCCAGCGGTAGCGAGAAATTACCCAACCCGCAAAACAGATCCAGCACTCGGTCCTGCGGGCCGGGAGCCAGCAAGTCGATGGCGTGCGTCACCATGCGTCGGTTCAACTCCGCGTGCACTTGCACGAAATCGATGGGCTCAAACTGCAGTGTCACGTCGAAATCGGGCAGCGAGTAGCTCAGGGGCGTCGCGGTATCGAGCGGCGTTACCGTGTCGAGGCCACCCGACTGCAGATAAAACTCGACGGCGTGCTCGGCGGCAAAATCGCGCAGCCGCTGTTCATCGTCACTCGTGGGCGGATCGAGCACGCGCAGCACCAGCGCGACGGCGTTGTCCCCGGCGGCCACTTCGATTTGCGGCAAGCGGGAATGGATATCCAGCGATTCGACCAGCGCGGCCAGGGCCTCGAGCTTCGTGCCTACACGCGGATCGAGCACTTCGCAACGACTCATGTCCGCTACGTAGGGCGCATTGCGCTCGCGAAAGCCCACCAGCACACGACCTTTTTTCAACACGTGCTTGA
This sequence comes from Gammaproteobacteria bacterium, assembly GCA_045107005.1. GTDB lineage: Bacteria > Pseudomonadota > Gammaproteobacteria > Steroidobacterales > JBCCMA01 > JBCCMA01. Next base: position 16,527 of record JBGCFP010000043.1, on the reverse strand, counting down.
CGCCGAGTCTTGCCCGTCGCCGGTAGCCCCACGCCGATGCGGTCAAATCGTCAAGCCATGCCACGGGCTGCACGTCGCCGATTTTCTCAAAGGCGGCGACGAGTGCGGCACGCTTGTCATTGCGTTGCGCGTCGATGGACTGGTGTTGCAGGGCGCAGCCGCCGCAAATGCCGAACGCCGCGCATTTGGGTGTCACTCGATCCGGGCTCGCGTCGAGCACTTCCAGGGTTCGGGCCAGGTCGAAGCGGCGTTTCTTGCGCACGACCTCGGCGCTGACGCGCTCGCCGGACAGCGCTCCGTCCACAAACACGGCCTTGCCTTCAACGCGGCCGACACCGCGACCATCATGGGTCATATCCTCGATCTGGAGATCGTCAAAAACTCGCTTGGGTTTGCGCTTCGCCACGGTGCCTGCCTGAAGAGAAAAAAAGAAATTACGCTATGATAACGGACATGCGCGCTCTTTTCGGTATTCCCGCCCTGTTCATCCAAACCCTCGTGGTGGTGTTCATGGTGCCCACACTCGTCGGCGTCATGCTGGTGGCGATGCAGGTGCACCAATTCAAGGAGCAGTACGCGACTCACGCGACGCACAGCGCCACGTTGATCGCTCAATCCATTACCCGGGTACCCCCGACTCAGCGTGCTCCGTGGTTCACCCAGCTGCTCAGCCGCGCCGATTCGAAAATCCCGATCCTGGGCATACGCCTCAGCGACAGCAATGATCGCGTCACGGTGATGGTCGGAAAAACCACCGACATGATGGGCGATACCTACGATGTGACCAACCGCGCGGGCGACCAGCTGAGGATTGCCGTCAGACGGCCGGAAACGGCCGTACTGTGGATAACAGGTATTGGCGTCACGCTACTGTTTTCGCTGGCGGCTTCGGTCGCGTTCTACATCGCAATCTGGCCAACGGTTTCGTCCATGGGTCGGTCACTCGACGAAGTGCTGCGCGCCCTGCACACGTATCGCCAATCGAACTTCCACGCGCGCGTGCGTGAGACTGGCTCGGGGCGCTTTCTGCTCCTGGAGCAGGCCATCAACCGCACCGGCAAGACGTTACAGGCGGCGCAGGAGCGGACGCTGGAGGTCGTCGGCCACACCACCGACGAGCTGCAGTCGACGCTCGAAGAAGTCGAAATCAAGAATGTCGAGCTGGATCTGGCGCGCCAGCGCGCGGTCAAGGACGCGCAGGACAAGTCGCGCTTTCTCGCGAACATGAGCCACGAGATTCGCACGCCGATGAATTCCATTGTCGGCTACACCCAGTTGCTTAACAATACGGCACTCAGCGATTCCCAGCTCGGCTACGCCCAGAGCATCGGCCAGTCGGCACGTGCACTACTCGAGATCATTGAAGACATCCTCAGCCTCTCGCGGCTGGAAGCGGGCAAACTCGCCCTGGCAACTCAGGAATTCGATATCCGCGTCATCGCCGAGCGCTCGTTGAATATGCTGGCGCCCGCCGCCTACCAGAAAGCTTTGACGATGCGTGCGCTGATCGATCCGGATGTGCCCGTCTGTTTCCTCGGCGATCCGCTGCGCATCCGTCAGATTCTGGTCAATTTCCTGACCAATGCGATCAAATTCACCGAACGGGGCAGTGTCGAGCTAATCGTATCAGCGACGCGGCAAACCGAACGCAACGCCATGCTGAGTCTGACCGTGCGCGATACAGGTCGCGGCATTGCCCGCCATGATCGCAGTCGGTTGTTCGATGCCTTTACCGACACCTCGCGCAAGGAAGCTGGAGGCGGCACCGGGCTTGGCCTGACCATTGCCCGCGCGCTGACCAGTGCCATGGGGGGCCAGCTGTCGCTCGAGAGCGAATTGAACGCCGGGTCGTCATTTTCCGTACAGCTTCCGCTGAAAACCAACTACGACCGCCGCTACTCGTTTCTTGAGGAGCTCGCCGCGCGCAAGGTCATCGTCGCTGTGCGCGATGCGGTGCTGCGCGATCATCTCGGCGAGCATTTGACGGCCAATGACATCGACGTTACGTACGTCGGAGACTGGCGTGACGTCCTGAACCAGGACGACGGTCTGAGCGATGCCGACTTCGTGGTGCTCGACGTCGCAGCCAGCGATGCCGATCCGTTGATCAAGCGCTGGCCCGGCGGCCGACCGACGCCTATTGTCTTGCTGTCATCCGAAGACAACAGCCAGTTTTTCCGCATTGCCGAATCACTGCAGGGTCACGTGCTGCCGGCCTACGTCAGTGCCACGCGAGTCATCGCGCAAATGGCCGATCATCTGGGGATCAATGTTGCGGATTTTGAACCGGATACGCGTGGCCCCACTTTCCCGGACGTCGCAGGCGCCAAAGTTCTGATCGCTGAAGATGATCGTCTGGGACGGGCCTACCTGGAGGAACTGCTGTCACAGCACGGGGTGCAGGTCACCGCCTGCGCGGATGGCCAACAGGCTGTGACGTTGGCTCGCGACGTGCAGTTCGACGCCATTTTTCTCGACGCTCGCATGCCGGTGTGCGATGGAGAACAGGCCGCACGCCAAATCCGCGCGCGATCCCGGAATCGACTGACGGCGCTTTACGCGCTGACCGCGAGCGCCATGGATGAGGATCGCGAACGATTCGCGGCGGCTGGCATCGATGAGTGTCTGATCAAACCCGCATCGCCCAGCGAATTGCTGAGTCGGATTGCCGGTGGCGTTGAGGCCCGGGCACCGAGGCCAAAATCGCCAACCGTCGACAGTCAAATGCAGGGCATGCTGCTCGAGGAGCTGGCCAAATATCGACAGCAATTGACGGATGCTCAGGCGCTCAAGGACTCGGCGAAGCTGTTCGACGTGGCGCACCGGTTGCACGGTGCGGCGTCAGTCTGTCGTATTGAATCGCTGCGTACCGCCGCCGCCGCTCTGGAAGCGGCAGCCCGATCCAAAGACCTGCACGCCATGGAAACCGAACGCGATGCGGTACTGGTATTGATCAACGAGCGGCTCGACGCGCCGGTCGATGCGTCGTCCGCGGCAGGCTAGCTCACGCGCATTGCAACGGCGTACGCCATCGCAATCCCGGCTTCATCCGACAGCGACACGTGGCACTCGCCTACGCCAAGCTCCTGACAAACCGCTTCGCCGCGCGCTGAAAAAACGACACTTGGTTTGCCTCGCGCATTGTGCACGATACCGATGTCGCGAACCCAGATGCCGTGTGCGAAACCGGTACCCAACGCTTTGGCCACGGCCTCTTTGCCAGCAAACCGCATGGCCAGATAGCGCGCCTTGAATTTTCGATCGTAGTAGTGCTCAAGCTCAGCGGGCTGCAAGATTCGCTCGGCGAACCGATCCCCATGCCGCTCAATGGCGCTGTCGAATCGTTCGATGCGAATCAAATCGGTACCGATGCCAAATATCATGCTTTACCTTCCGCCTCCGACGCGCGACCGGGGCGCGCCATGGCGCGTGCCACTTCGCGCACGCGCAGTGGCGCAGAGCCCAAATGCACGGCCAGCGCCTCGCGCAGAATGACGCGAGCGCAGCGCAGTACATCAGGATCATCAAACTGTTCACGATCGATCGCGGCAAGCACCGCGCCCGAGACGGTGGTCGGATCGTTGTGTGGGTGCGCGGCGCGCACCGGACCCAAATCGGTTCGATAGTGGTAATGCACATCGGGGTCAACGGGCGTGGCGCGATTTGACTCATGTGCCAGCGACAATCCGTAGCCCAGTGCATCCAGCAGACGCTTCTCGAAACGGCGCAGAGCAATCTCGGTCCCGTCGGGGACCGTCAAGGCGCGCAGCGTTTCTTCGTACAGGGCAAACACGTCTTCCTGCGGCTCACGGCTTTGCACGAGGCGCAGCACGAGCTCATTGACGTAGTACGCCGCCATCAGCGCATCGGGACCCAGTGCGACCGGCGCGCCGTTGCCTTCGGCGGACGTCAGCGTGCCAAGATCCGTGCGTCGCACCCACGACACCAGCACCGGCTGGAACGGCATCAGCACCGAGCGAAGTTTGGATTTTGGACGACGCACGCCGCGGGCGACCAGGGCAACCCGACCGTGGTCACGGCACAGGCAATCGACCAATCGAGAGGAATCGCGGTACTGTCGCTGATGCAACACGTAGCTCGGTTGCAGCGTCACGGCCTCTCGATTCACTGGCCCACTTCGTAACCCAGTGCAGACAGACTCCGCTCGTGGTCCGCCCAGTTCTTCTTGATTTTCACCCACAGGTTCAAATGCACGGGCTTGCGCAGCGTTCGTTTCAGTTCAATGCGTGCGGCGCTACCTACTTTCTTCAGGATATGGCCATTCTTGCCAATCACGATGGGCTTTTGGCTATCCTTGCCAACCCAGATCGTCGCGTGGGCTTCGAGTCCTTCATCTGAGTCGTCGAGCTTTTCCACTTCGACCGTGAGACCGTAAGGCACTTCTTCCGACAGCGCCATCATCAGTTTCTCACGCACCAGTTCGCCAACGCGAAAGGCCAAATCGCGATCCGAACTCTGATCGGCCGGATACAACCACGGGCTCAGCGGCAGACGCTTGCACACCTCTTCGAGCAGTGCGGGCAAGTTGTCACCCGTTCGCGCGCTCAACGGCACGATCGCCTCGAAATCGTGTTTCTCACTGACCTGCTGCAACAACGGAAGCAAGCCGGCTTTGGATTTCTTGATATCGACTTTGTTGATGACGGCAATCGCCGGGACGCGATGCCCTGCCACTCGTTCCAACACGTGCTCGTCGGGCTTGGTCAACCCGGCCGCGTCGACAACAAATAACGCGATGTCCGCATCGGCGATCGACGTATCGGCGTTGCGATTCATGGTCTGGCCCATCAGATTTTGCCGCCCCGTCCGCATGCCCGGCGTGTCCACAATCAGAATCTGGCAGTCGCCTTCATTGCGCACGCCGAGGATCCGATGACGCGTCGTTTGCGGTTTGGGCGTCACGATGCTGACTTTCTCGCCAACCAATGCATTCGTTAACGTCGACTTACCGACGTTGGGGCGCCCCACCAGGGCGACAAAGCCGCAACGAGTTTTGATTTCAGGCATGGTCAAGTTGCTCCAGCATGGCGGCCGCCGCGCGCTGCTCGGCGCGTCGGCGACTGCGGCCTTTGGCGTCCACGCTCAGACCGCGCTGCGGCACATTGCAGGTTACCCGAAACACGCGTTCATGGTCCGCACCAGCGACGTCTGCCACTTCGTACTCCGGTAGATTCAAACCAATTTTCTGTAGCGTTTCCTGCAAACGCGTTTTGGCATCTTTGTGGGCGCCGCTTTGCACAGCGACCTGCAGGCGCGCCGTGAACAGGCGTTCGATCAGCGCTTCGGCTGCAGCGGTGCCACCGTCGCAGTATACGGCGCCGATGATCGCCTCAAGCGCGTCGGCCAGAATCGACCGGCGCCGAAACCCACCGCTCTTGAGCTCACCTCCGCCCAAAGACAGAAACTCGCCCAGTTCCAGTTCCACTGCAATATCTGCCAACGCGTCTTTTTTGACCAGGGACGCTCGCAGCCGGCTTAAATCGCCTTCGCTGGCAGCTGCGTCTGCGCGAAACAGCTGTGCGGCGACCACTGCACCGAGCACGGCGTCGCCAAGAAATTCCAGTCGTTCGTTGTTCGCCCCGCGGGCACTGCGATGAGTCAGTGCCTCATCGAGCAGCGCCGGATTTCGGAACGAGTAGCCGAGGGCGGCCACCAGTTCCTCGCGATCGCGTATCACCTGGGAATCTCGACTTTCTTGTCGAAGGTAATAATGAAGTGAACGTTGCCGATAAACGGCGTACGGGCATCGTACTTGGCGCGCACTTCGTAGAACTCGCTTTTCGCGGTAACGGACAAATCCGAAGCCTTCAGTCGGTTGATCGCTTCGATATTAAACCGATTGTAGAGATAGTCCCGAATCTCCTTCTTGCTCGTCGAGCCGTCCGCCTTTTCCGTCTTGAGACCCGTCAGCACCGCATTGACGCGATAATACTCAAGGTAAACGGGCACTAAACGCAGCGCAGCAATCGCGAAAATGGCGATGATGCCCAGGACAAAAAGCCACCCCAGGAGCGTCATACCGCGTTGTCGTTGTCTGTTCATAGTCATCTCCATCAGCGAATGCTGTCGCCTACTCGACTCATGTCTTCAGTGTTGAGCCAGACGACGACCGCTTTTCCGACCAAATGATCTTCCGGCACAAAGCCGACGACTGGTGAGCGACTGTCCTGACTGTTGTCTCGATTGTCGCCCATCATAAAATAATGGCCATCGGGCACGGTGTCTTCGAACTCGCGCACAGAACGCTCGTGCGCCGATAAGCTGTGCAAGATCTCGTGAGAATCCCCGCCCAACCGCTCGTAGCCCACAATCGCATCGCCCTGATCATACAGGGTGGTGCCAAAACTCGCCTCGATGGCTTCGCCATTGACCACCAATCGATGATCCCGGTACACAATGTGATCATTGGGCAGCCCGATCACGCGCTTGATGTAATTATCCGTGGGATTGGACGGAAGTCGAAACACCGCGACATCCCCTCTCTGCGGGTGACCGGTTTCCAGGATTTTGGCATTGCTGATGGGCAGGCGCAGCCCGTAGGCAAACTTGTTCACAAAGATGAAGTCACCGCTTTTGAGCGTTGGCATCATCGACGGCGACGGAATCTTGTACGGCTCAAACAAAAACGAGCGGATCAGGAGCACGATGACCGCCACCGGAAACAGCGCCCGGCTCACTTCCACAATCCGGGGCACCGCCGGCAACGTCATCGCGCGGTCGCTCTCGAACGACCCGCCAAACGCTCGATAGCCGAGCCAGATTCCACCCGTCAGCACAACAAAAATGACCAGTATCAACGACAGGTCAAATTTGATTGACGTCACTTTTTGCCAACCTGAAGTACGGCCAGAAACGCCTCCTGCGGAATTTCAACGGAACCAACCTGCTTCATGCGCTTCTTGCCGGCCTTTTGTTTCTCCAGCAGTTTCCGCTTTCTGGAAATGTCGCCGCCGTAGCACTTCGCCGTCACGTTTTTACGCAGTGCCTTGACCGTCGAGCGCGCGATGACCTGCGAGCCGATGGCGGACTGAATGGCCACATCAAACATCTGCCGCGGAATCAGTTCGCGCAGTTTGTCGACCAGCTCGCGGCCGCGAAAGCGCGCGTTCTCCCGGTGCACGATGACGGACAGCGCGTCGACGGTTTCGCCGTTAATCAGGACATCAAGTTTGCACAGCGGCGCCGCCTGAAACCGGTCAAACTGATAGTCAAACGACGCGAAACCGCGGCTCGCCGATTTAAGCCGATCGAAGAAATCGAGCACCACTTCCGCCAACGGCAGTTCGTACTCCAGCGACACCTGCGATCCCAGATACTGCATGCGTCGCTGCACGCCCCGCTTTTCAATACACAGTTGAATGACGCTGCCAACGTGTTCGTGCGGCAGCAAAATGGAACCGGCAATAATGGGCTCGCGAATTTCATCGAGCTTGTTCGCAGCCGGCAGCTCGGCCGGATTGTCGACCATCATGGTCTCACCATCGGTGCGCAGCACTTCGTAGATCACCGTCGGGGCGGTGGTAATCAAGTCGAGGTTGTATTCACGCTCCAGACGCTCCTGCACGATCTCCATGTGCAACATGCCCAGAAACCCGCAGCGAAAACCCAGGCCGAGCGCGGCTGAGGTTTCCGGCTCAAAAAACATCGCGGCATCGTTGAGTCGCAATTTCTCGAGCGCTTCGCGAAATCCTGCGTAATCGTCGCTGCTGACTGGAAACAAACCGGCAAACACGCGGGGCTTTACTTCTTCAAAGCCCGGTAGCGGCTGCTCGCACGGACGCCGATCTTCGGTCAGCGTATCGCCGACCGGCGCGCCGTTGATTTCCTTGATGCTGGAAATCATGAAGCCCACTTCGCCGGAGCCCAGTTCGTCGAGATCCGTCATTTTGGGCGTGAAAATTCCGACGCGGTCCGCCAGATGGCTCCGCCCGGTCGACATGACCCGAATCTTTGCCCCTTTTCTCAACACACCGTTAACGACACGAACCAGCGACACCACGCCTACATAGTTATCAAACCACGAGTCGATGATGAGTGCCTGCAGCGGCTCGTCAGGATCGCCCTTGGGCGCCGGCACACGCTGCACCAGCTCTTCAAGCAGATCGTGGACACCCAAGCCGCTTTTGGCACTGACGTGCAGCGCCTCGCTGGCGTCGATCCCGATAATTTCCTCGATCTCGTTTTTGACCTTGTCAACATCGGCTGACGGCAAATCAATTTTGTTCAGCACCGGCAACACTTCCAGGCCTTGCTCGATGGCGGTGTAACAGTTGGCGACGCTCTGGGCCTCAACGCCCTGGGCGGCATCGACCACCAACAGCGCGCCGTCGCACGCGGCCAGAGAGCGGGAGACTTCATAGGAAAAATCGACGTGACCGGGCGTGTCGATGAAATTGAGTTGGTAGGTGTTGCCGTCTTTGGATTTGAACGGCAGCGACACGCTTTGGGCTTTGATCGTGATGCCGCGCTCCCGCTCCAGATCCATGCTGTCGAGCACCTGCGCCGACATTTCACGGTCCGACAGTCCACCGCAGATCTGGATGAAGCGATCAGCCAGCGTCGATTTGCCGTGGTCGATGTGCGCGATGATGGAAAAATTTCGGATGTATTGCATGTGAGTCCTGAACGAGATGCTGCGCTGCCACGCAGCCTCTCATTATAGCCGCAGGGGTGGTCAGACTGCTTGGATTTCTCTACTTAACGGAATGGAGATATCGATTCAGGGCCGCGGCGTCCAATTGTCCGTGACACAGCTCGGTGTCGCCATGACACAGCACGGGCACCTTCAAACCGTAACGCTCGACCAACGTTGGATCCGTGTCCACATCGACGACGTCGACGTGGATCTCGCGACCCCGCGCGGCCATCTCCAGATCAATCATCATGTCGTCGCACAGAGGACACGCGCGTCGGCTGTACAGGGTCAGTGTCATCATTCGTTCATGCTCTGTGCCTGAGACAGCGGCCTCACCGTCGGCATCAGGTTACGCAGGCCATTTCGGCGAAAATGCCCGCGCGCCAGCAGCGCTCCTGCTGCCAGTCCAATCAATGCGCCCAGTGCCAGTCCCAGGTCATTTCGCACATCGAGCGAATACAGACTCAGCACAACACACAACAGACCCGCCAGCGGCCCCAAATAGACCCAAGCGGCCGCCTTGAGCAGCGCGCCGCCGGTCATCTCGAGACGCACCGATTCTCCAATCGAGAAAGCCGCCGAACCAGGCCGAGCCATGATGCTCGATTCGCCCCGACGCAGCAGAGCGCTAATCAAGCCGCCGCCGCAGCCGCGGCCTTGGGCGCACAGCCGGCAATCGACGGACGCACGAGCACACACTTCGATGCCTTTGGCGTGAATGGCGATCACCGTCGCGCGTTGTACCAACATGGTGGTTAGCCTAACAAAAAACGCCGCTCCAGTCGGAGCGGCGTCGAAAAATGCGTGAGTGCAACGTCACGTCGCAATCGCTATTGGTTCATGCGCACCGACTTGCCGATCAGCTCCACCGTCGCGGTGGGCACTTCACCAACCACGGTGACGTGATGCGCATCGAGGCGCCGCCCGTAAGCATTGGCTGCACCAATGTTTGCAATGCCCTCGATCACCGAAACGTTAGCGCGGTGCCGTTCAACGAACACCGATATTGATGCCACTCCGTCAGTGTAAACCAGATGTTCCGTGCCATTTTCGTCGTTGCCGTGGCGCGTCACGAGTGACAGCGAGAAGCCTTCCGGCACGTCGGACGCCAGCCAGCGGGCCTGCTGGTTATCGACCACGTCACCGGAGGCGGATTTTGCCGAGACTTCTTCGAAGTTGGTGGTGGACAGCTTGGGCTCAAACGCGTCGTCAGGAACGTCGGCCGCGAAATCGATTTCAGTGAACATGACCGATTCAATAACCTGGTTGTCATCACCGATTAGCTCGCAAAACAGCGGCATGGCCGTTTCGGCGTCTAACCGCAGGCGATAACCGTAACGGTACGCGTCAAGCGGTCGGACATTGACTTCATGCACCGGTCGTCCGGCCACGCGACCGGCGTTGGCGCGAAGCTCGAAGCGGTACAGTTTTTCCAGCGATTCATCGTAGGCGGGCAGCACCGACTGCAACGGGCTTTGTTCATTGCCCCAGTCGACCAGCACCTGCTTGCGATCCGTGTAAGTGCAGCGTACGTCGTCGCCGTGTCGAATGACTTCGCGGCCGGAGCCGTTCAGCGACGTCACGCGCTCATACACCCGGCCTTTGCGCAGCTGATGGACCACTTCGAGCGTATCGAGCTGGTTGTTGTGCGCGTGCACCATGGTGCCCTGATAGTCGAGCGTCTCAACCGCCTTGCCCATACGATCGAACCACTCGCGTGCCGTTTCCGCTGCCAGGGCGGGGACGGCCAGCGCGCACATCAGCACGCTCAGTGCTGTGGCATTGACAGACGGTAGGGCAATTCTGTTCACGGCGCAGGCTTGTCCTTCTGTGCTTGCTCGATTTTTTCGGCCCGCCGCTGATGCGCTTCATCGCCGGCCACCGAGCGATACACCATCGGACCCTGGCGCACGGTCGTGCGCGAATACTGACTGTGCTGCAGCAAATAGCGATCCATGACCGCTGGCGCTTGCGTGCCCGCTTGCATCACCGGCGTGCCGCGCACTGCCAGTGGATCCAGTTGATCGTTATCCGGGACCACCACGCCACTGCCAGTGCCAGTCAGGCTCTGGGCAACGGAGGGGCCCTGAGTCAGCGGCGCATCCGGACGAATGGCGAGCACGGCCATCACAGCGACCGTCGCGGCCACGGCCCCGCCTGCTGCCAGACGACCCCAGCTGCGGCCGGAGGCTTGTGCGGCGGGCGAGACGCCCGGCATGGGTTCGTGTTCGATCGCGCGCATGATCGACCCGTTGAGATCCGCCTGAATCTCATCGAGCGAGCCACGCACCGCGTCGCCGATCAGCGTGTAACGAGCCGCCGTTTGACGCAGCGTTTCGTCGTTGCACAAGCGGCGAACCAGCAGTTCGCCCTCCTCGTCCATCAGCTCGTCGTCAATGAACGCCGAGATTTGGCCGTTAATTTTGTCGGTCATTTACCGAGACCCCCGTCTACGATAGGTTTCAAACGTTTGTCGATCGCTTCACGCGCGCGAAAAATTCGCGAGCGCACTGTGCCAATGGGACATTCCATTGTCTGGGCAATTTCTTCATAACTCATGCCGTCAATCTCACGCAGCACGATGGCCGTGCGCAGATCTTCAGGCAGTTGATTGATGGCTTCGTTCACCGTCGTACGAATTTCTTCGGACAAGGCCATGCTCTCGGGCGAATCCACAGACTTGAGTCGCGCGTGCATGTCGTACTGTTCGGGATCTTGCAAATCCAAGTTGTAATCCAGGGGTCGCCGTTTCTGGGCAACCAGGTAATTTTTCGCCGTATTGATCGCGATGCGGTAGAGCCAGGTATAAAAGGCACTGTCACCACGAAACCCCGGCAGCGCGCGGTAGGCCTTCAAAAACGCCTCTTGCGTCACGTCGAGCGCCTCCGCGGAGTCGCGCACGTAGCGCATGACGAGTTTGACGATCTTGTGCTGGTACTTCAGTACCAGCAGGTCAAATGCGCCCTTGTCGCCCTGTTTGACCCGCTCCACCAGAACGCGATCACTGTTCTTGTCGCCCATATTAAGGCCGACGCCTCCTAATCGCGCTCTGTGCTGCCACTGTCATAGACCGGTCCTGATTCGATAAGTTCGGCGATTGACGTGGGCGATTTCGCCGGTTGTGTTTGCGCCGGATTTGCAAGCGCGCAAGTGTAGCAATATGCAGGGTGGCGGGCTATGCGGGACGCGGTACCGACAGGATCCAGAGGCGCAGCTGACGCAGCGTGGCCATCGACGTGGCCGGCCAAAACACAAATACCGGTACCGAGCGACGGCGTTCGGGCAGCAGCAGCGTCAGACGGACGAACCAGCGACTGCTGGCGTCCACGCGCGCCATCACGTCCCGATACCAGCGTCCGCCGACCCAGGCGCGTACGGTGGGCTCATTATGTTGATATACGATGCGAATCGTAGCCGCACCGCCAGGATCCATCGCGGCGCGCCACGTGCACAGCGCCAGCATGGCGCCGGCGAGCATGGTCAGGCCGATGGCCACATTGGCCGACAACAGAGTCAGAACGACGGTAATGCAGGCAGCGCCGTACAACGCCACGAAATAGCGTTGCGGTTCAACCGTCAGCGTGCTGGTGGAGGTGCTTGAGTACATCGATCAGTTCTCTTAATTCCGGCGTTTCTGCGTGGGCTCTGTCCGTCAGGTAATCAAATATCTCGGGGTCCGGTCGCTCGAGCAGGTCACAAAACGCGGTTTTCTGTTTAATCGTTGCGCCGTCGTAGCGCTGCGCCAACCACGCTTCAAGCACCAGGTCCAGCTCGCGCATGCCGCGGCGACACAGCCATTTCAGCCGCGCTCGCGGCACATCGCCGACGCCGGTGCCTTCGGCGTTCAGTGGCGACGCTCCACCAGCAGCTTTTTGGTTTCCGCAATGGCCTTGGCCGGGTTCAGACCTTTCGGGCACGTATTGGTGCAGTTCATGATGGTATGACAACGGTACAGCCGGAAAGGATCCTCAAGATCATCCAGACGCTCGCCGGTCGCCTCGTCACGGCTGTCGACAATCCACCGATAGGCCTGCAGCAGGAGCGCAGGCCCGAGGTAGCGATCCGAGTTCCACCAGTAGCTGGGACAGCTGGTTGAACAGCAGGCGCACAAAATGCACGCCGACGGCTCGTCGATTTTTTCCTGGTCTTCTTTTGACTGCAGGCGTTCGCGATCGGGCGGCGGCGGCGTGCGGGACTGCAACCACGGTTTGATCGAGGCGTACTGCGCATAGAAGTTAGTGAGATCCGGCACCAGATCCTTGATCACCGGCATGTGCGGCAGCGGGAAAATCCCGATCGCATCGCCTTTGACTTCTTCAATCGCTCGGGTACACGCCAGCGTGTTGACGCCACCGATATTCATCGCACAGCTGCCGCAGATACCTTCGCGACACGAGCGCCGGAACGTGAGCGACGGATCGATTTCGTTTTTAATCTTGATCAGCGCATCGAGCACCATCGGCCCGCACTGATCCAGATCCACTTCGTAAGTGTCGAGGCGCGGATTGTCGCCACTGTGCGGATCGTAGCGATACACGGTAAAGCGACGGATACGGCCCGTGGTCTGCGCCTTGAAGGTCTTGCCCTTCGTGTAGCGCGAGTTAGTCGGAAGACGGAATTTTGCCATGGCTCAAGCCTTGTAAAATGACGCGAGTGGTTTCAGTAAACCCGCGCTTTGGGCGGAATCGTTTCAATTTCATCGGTGCCGGTGTCGAGGTTCACGTCGCGATAGTCGAAGCGCACCGAGCCGGTCTCGCTGACGTACGCCAGCGTGTGTTTCATCCAGTTTTCGTCATCGCGATCCGGAAAGTCTTCGCGCGCCTGTGCGCCGCGTGACTCCTTGCGATTTTGCGCCGAACAAATGGTGGCCATGGCCTGCCCGAGGAGGTTGTCGAGTTCCATGGTTTCCACCAGATCGGTGTTCCAGATCATGCCGCGATCGGCCACCTTGACGTCGGCAAACGACGCAAACACTTCCTGCATGCGCTCAACGCCTTCATCCAGCACATCGCCGGTGCGAAACACCGCCGCGTTGTTTTGCATCGTCTTCTGCATGTTCAGACGGATGCTCGCTGTGCCCGTCGAGCCGTCAGCGTGGCGCAGCTTGTCGAGTCTGGCCACCGCGTTGTCGCCGGCGTCGCCGGGCAGTTCGCGGTGACGGGTGTTGGGTTTGACGGTCTCCGCGCAGTGACGCGCCGCGGCGCGACCAAACACCACCAGATCGAGCAGCGAGTTGGAACCCAGGCGATTGGAACCGTGGACCGATACGCAGGCCGCTTCGCCGACGGCCATCAAGCCCTCAACGACGCTGTCCGATCCGTCTTTGCGATCCACGACGTCGCCGTTCCACATCGTGGGGATGCCGCCCATGTTGTAGTGCACGGTGGGCAGCACTGGAATCGGGGCTTTGGTGACATCAACACCGCTGAAAATGCGCGCGGTTTCGGCAATACCGGGCAGGCGCTCCTGGATGACGTCTCCACCCAGATGCTCAAGGTGCAAATGAATGTGATCGGCCTCTTGGCCAACGCCGCGGCCTTCGCGGATTTCAATGGTCATTGAACGACTCACGACATCGCGCGACGCCAGATCTTTGGCGTTAGGGGCGTAGCGCTCCATAAAGCGCTCGCCCTCGGAATTGGTCAGGTAACCGCCCTCGCCGCGCGAGCCTTCGGTGATCAGGCAGCCGGCACCGTACACGCCCGTTGGATGGAACTGCACGAACTCCATGTCCTGGAGCGGCAGCCCGGCGCGCGCGACCATGGCGTTGCCATCACCGGTGCAGGTGTGCGCGGAGGTGCACGAGAAATAGGCGCGCCCGTAGCCGCCTGTCGCAAGAATCACCTTGTGCGCGCGATACCGATGGAGCGTGCCGTCCGCCAGGTTCATCGCGACGACGCCACGACACGCGCCGTTTTCCATGATCAGATCGATGGCGAAGTATTCGATAAAAAATTCGGCGTCGTTTTTCAGTGACTGCTGATAGAGGGTATGGAGCATCGCGTGACCGGTGCGATCCGCCGCGGCGCACGTGCGCTGCGCGGTCCCTTCACCGTAGCGCGTCGTCATTCCGCCAAACGGACGCTGGTAAATGCGGCCTTCTTCGGTGCGTGAAAACGGCACGCCGTAGTGCTCGAGTTCGATGACCGCACTTGGGGCTTCGCGACACATGTAGGCGATGGAATCCTGATCGCCCAGCCAGTCCGAGCCTTTAACGGTGTCGTACATGTGCCAGCGCCAGTCGTCTTCGCCCATGTTACCTAGCGCGGCACTGATGCCGCCCTGCGCCGCCACCGTGTGACTGCGGGTGGGAAAAACCTTGGTGATACACGCCGTATTCAGACCGGCCTCGGCCAGGCCGAGCGTCGCGCGCAAACCGGCACCGCCGGCACCGATGACGACAACGTCGTAGGTGTGATCAACAAACTCGTATTCTTTGGTCATAGTCTTACGATCCGAAGGCAACGCGCAGGATGGCAACAGAACCTGCCAGCGCCGCGCCAATGTGGAGAAAACGCTGTGCCACCAGCGCGACCACCTTGGTCGCGCCATGGACGTAATCCTCAATTACCACCTGCACGCCAAGTGTTGAGTGATAGCTCAGGGCAACGACGAAAGCGACCAGAGCCGAAGCGCGCAACGGCGAGCTCATCCACGCAATCACGTCGCGATAGACCATGCCGTCAGCCAGCAAGCCGCCTAGCGCCAGGCTGAACCACAAACCAAGACCGGCCACAGCCACCGCGCTGATACGCTGCGACCAGAAATGATCAGTGCCCTCTTTCGCAGAGCCAAGACCGAGCACCTTGCCCAGCGGCGTACGCCGGCTCATGCGCCACCGCCGAAAACGCCGTAGGCGAACAAATAGAACAGCCCGGTCAGCGCAAGCGTCAGCGCGATCACGAAATAGCCGGACTTGCGGGCGGTTTCAATGTCGAGGCCGCGCCCGGTGTCCCACGCCAAGTGGCGAATACCGTTGGCGAAGTGATAGAAGAAACTGACGGCTACGCCGAACAGAATCAGCCGTCCCAGCACAGAGCGAAAAAACACGCTCGCCGACGCGAACGATTCAGGCCCGCTCGCTACCGCCTGTAACCAATAAACCAGGAACAGCAGCCCGATTGCCAGAAGCACACCGGAAATGCGATGCGCGATGGAAGTCATCGACGTGATTTGCGGTCGATAGACTTGAAGATGCGGCGACAGCGGCCGCGGGTCAGTACTCATGGGCGGTTCTCTTATTCAGCGGTGCGGTGACGTCGGACCAGGCTCAAAAGTCAATGCAGCGGCCGTTTTTCTCCCAATCGCCGTAGCGCGTGGGATCCAGACCGCCGCGCCCACCAATTTCAGCCTCGGGTTTGCCGTCGTCATCCTTGACCTTCGACGGTGACTCTGACGCCGGCGGCACGTCTGAGCTGACATCAGGGGTTTCCGGATCGGCGGCAGTGTTCGCGGGCATGTGGCGGGACCTCAACTTAATAGCGGCGTATTTTCGCCTAACTGAATAGCTTTGCGCAATGGACCGGACATCGGGCCGCGGGCATACTGCGGCGCTCTAGCGCGTTGAGCGCTGAACCAGCGTGTAACGCGCGAGACGCAAACCCAGGAGCCCGCGGTGTCCCAGTCGACTTTCTT
The DNA here is from genome assembly GCA_045107005.1 of Gammaproteobacteria bacterium. Lineage (GTDB taxonomy): Bacteria > Pseudomonadota > Gammaproteobacteria > Steroidobacterales > JBCCMA01 > JBCCMA01. The sequence continues at coordinate 236 of JBGCFP010000043.1, read as the reverse complement.
AAGCTTCGTGCGCGTAAACGGCGCGGATGCGGCCGGTTTTCTCAACGGCCAGTTCACCCAGAACGTCTCAAATTTGGCACCGGAAGAGACCCGAATCGGCGCGTTTTGCACACCCAAGGGACGCGTGATGGCGGTGGCTTATCTGCATCAGACCGCGGACGGCCTCGAGCTGTGGACCGCTCGGGACCTGCTCGACGAGCTGGTCGCGACCCTGCGCCGTTCTGTCATGCGCCCCA
>JBGCFP010000042.1:0-3673 GCA_045107005.1 Gammaproteobacteria bacterium | reverse complement strand
CACGCTCAAGTACCTGCAGGAAGACCCGATTTCGCGCAAGCATCATCACGACAAGATGACGTTCGGCCTGATCTACGCGTTCAGTGAAAATTTCATTTTGCCGCTGTCCCACGACGAGGTGGTGCACGGCAAGCGCTCGATTGTGGATCGCATTCCCGGTGAGCTGCCCGACAAGCTCGCAACGCTGCGCGCGTACTACGGCTTCATGTACGCCCATCCGGGGAAAAAACTGTTGTTCATGGGCGCCGAATTTGCGCAACGCCACGAGTGGGAGTTTGATGGTCAGCTACACTGGTGGTTGCTCAATGATCCGGGCCACAGCGGCGTTCAGCGCGTGGTGCGCGAGCTCAACGCCCTGTATCGACGCGAAAAAGCCCTGCACAGCGTGGATTTCGACGCGCGGGGATTCGAGTGGCTGATCGCCGAAGATCGCGATAACAGCGTGTTTGCTTTCCAGCGCAGCGCCAATGACCGCGAACACGTCGTCTGCATCAGTAACTTCACGCCAGTCGCCCGCTCCGATTACCGCTTGGGTGTGCCCTTTTCCGGTGCATACGAAGTGCTGTTTAATTCTGCAATAACTGAGTACTCGGGCGGCGACAGCACACACTCCAGCTTGGTAGAATCCGAAACGGTGGCGCAGGACGGTCGCGCCTATTCTGTAAAATTGGATCTGCCTGCACTGTCCACGCTTTACCTCAAGATCACTATCGACTAGCTCGTCCCTCGCGAAAGGCAGGCGGGCTTAAGGAATGACCATGTCCGCGACGCAACCCGATGCCCGTAAGCATCTCGCAACCCCCGCACTGGAAATGACAGAGGACGCGATCGCTCGCGACTTCACGCGCTATTTCGGCCACACGCTCGGACGCCGGCTGCTGAGCACCGATGCGCCGTTCGTTTATCAAGCGCTCGCGCTTGCGATCCGCGATCGGCTGGTTGAAGGCTGGAGTCGCACCAACGATGCGATGCGCCAGTCTGACGGCCGCAAGACTTACTATCTGTCGCTCGAATTTCTGATCGGCCGGCTGACGCGCAACACGTTGCTGAACCTCGATTTGCAGGAGACTTGCGAGCGAGCCATGGCCCGCTTCGGCCTGAATCTCGCCGACGTGCTGGAAAGCGAGCAAGACGCCGGGCTTGGCAACGGTGGTCTCGGGCGTCTGGCCGCGTGCTTTCTCGACAGCTGCGCCACGCTGGGCTTACCGGTTGTTGGCTACGGCATCCGCTACCACTACGGCATGTTTCGCCAGTGCGTCGATAACGGCCACCAGGTCGAAGAGCCTGATCAGTGGCTGCGCAACGGTTTCGTCTGGGAAATCGAGCGGCGCGAAATTGCGCAAACCGTCAAGTTCGGCGGTCGCACCGAAGTGTTCGACAGCGGCGATGGCCAGAAGCGTCACCGGTGGGTCGACACACACGATGTGCTGGCCGTTCCCTACGACATCCCGGTGCCCGGCTATCGCAACGACGTCGTCAATACGCTGCGACTGTGGTCAGCAGGCGCCACCGATGCGTTCGATCTTGAAGAATTCAACGCCGGCAGTTACACCGATGCGGTCGCCGCCAAAAACGCGGCCGAGAACATCACCATGGTGCTCTATCCCAACGCCAGCTCGGAAAACGGCCAAACGCTGCGTTTGCAGCAACAGTATTTTCTCGCGTCGGCGAGTCTGCAGGATACGTTGCGCCAGTGGGTCGACTATCACGGCAATGACTTCAGCGAGTTCGCCGACAAACATTGCTTTCAGCTCAACGACACGCACCCGGCCATCGCCGTCCCGGAGCTGATGCGCCTGCTGATGGACGTCCACGGCCTGGGCTGGCACGACGCCTGGTCGATCACCACCCGCACCATGGCCTACACCAACCACACGCTGCTGCCTGAGGCCCTGGAGATGTGGCCAGTGGGTCTGTTCCGGCGCATGCTGCCGCGCGTGCTGGAAATCATTTATGAAATCAACGCGCGCTTTTTGACGCTGGTGGATCAGCACTTCTCCGGCGATCAGGCGCGCATTGAACGCATGTCGCTGATTCGCGAAGGACACGAGCCGATGATTCGCATGGCTTACCTTGCCATCGTGGGCAGCTTCTCAGTCAATGGCGTGGCAGCGCTGCACTCGCGCCTGCTGCGTGAAGGATTGTTCGAGGACTTCAGCACGCTGTGGCCGGAAAAATTCAACAACAAAACCAACGGCGTTACGCAACGACGCTGGCTCGCCGCGTGCAACCCGTCACTCGCCGGCCTGATCACCGACCAAATTGGTGACGACTGGGTGCGCGATCTGACTCAACTGGAGCGGTTGCGCCCACTGGCCGGTGACGCCGCTTTCGGATCAAAATGGCACGCGATCAAGCAGGACAACAAGGCGCGATTGGCAGCGCTCATCGAGCAACGCACCGAGGTGGCGCTGCCGACCAGTATGTTGTTCGACGTCCAGGTGAAACGCATTCACGAATACAAGCGCCAGTTGCTCAACGTGCTGCACGCCATCCACCTCTATGATCGGATCAAACGCGGCGATGGCGACGACCTGACGCCACGCGCCATCATTATTGGCGGCAAGGCCGCCCCCGGATACGAAATCGCCAAACTGATCATCAAGTTTGCCAACAACGTCGCCCGCGTGATCAATCGCGATCCGGCAACGCAGGACAAGCTGCGGCTGGTTTTTGTGCCCGACTACAACGTGTCGGTCATGGAAGTGATCTGCCCGGCGGCGGACCTGTCCGAGCAAATTTCGACCGCAGGTAAAGAGGCATCGGGCACCGGCAACATGAAATTCATGATGAACGGCGCCCTCACCATCGGCACGCTCGATGGCGCCAACGTTGAAATTCGCGAGGCGGTCGGGCCGGAGCATTTCTTCCTGTTTGGCCTGACGGTTGAGGAAGTCGAGGCGCTGCGACCCAACTATGATCCGTCCGCCATTGTTGGCGCGGATGAAGATTTTAGTCGGGTGATTGGCTTGATCAAGAAATCCACATTCAACCGCTTTGAACCGCATCTGTTCGAGCCGATCATCCAGGCCATCCTCAGCCCGTTTGATCCGTGGATGACGGCGGCCGATTTCCGCGCGTTTGTCGACGCCCAGCAACGGGTCGATGCGGCTTACGCCGATACGCCCCAGTGGACGCACAAGAGCATTTTGCAAACCGCCGCGTCAGGTCGCTTTTCGACCGATCGAACGATGGCCGACTACAATCAGGACATCTGGGGACTGACGCCGATTAGCCCCTGATCGAAGATGCCATGAACCAGTCGTCCACCTCTGTCCCACTTGGCGCGCATCGTATTGACGGCGGCGTACGCTTCGCCGTGTACGCGCCGGACGCCGAGGCGGTAGAGCTGTGTCTATTTAGTCACACGCACCGTCAGACGGACCGACTTGAGCTACCGGACCAGACCGACGGTGTGTGGCACGGTTTCGTGCCCGGCTGCGAACCGGGACAGCGCTACGGCTATCGTGTGCGCGGCCCCTACGCACCAGAAAAGGGCCATCGATTCGACGCCAGCAAACTCCTGGTCGACCCTTACGCCCGTCAGCTGGACGGCGCATTTCGCTGGCGTGACGAACTGTTTAGCAGTGCGGAGTCGGCCGCGGCCAAAGCCAATGACGCACGCTTCGACAGCGCACCGTATGTTCCCAAAAGCGTGGTCACGCCTGAGATC
>JBGCFP010000041.1:0-3581 GCA_045107005.1 Gammaproteobacteria bacterium | reverse complement strand
CGACGGCTCGCTTATCCGAGACCGGCTAGGAGAGGGATTTTGCATGGTTGTGACGGGCGACGGCCAAGGCCGGTTAATCACGAACCACTCCGGCGGCAACGTGATCGACGCGCTGGCGTCTTCGTTCTCTGCATCATTCATAAGGTTGAGTTAAGCCATGATGATTGGAATTGGGCCTGCGGTCTCTGCATCGCTAACGGTCTTACTCGGCTTCCGCGCATCCGCATCCTTCAGCGTGGCTGATGACTTTTCGACTGGCGTTGTCGGCACGATCAACACATCGGGCGCTGAGGGCGCTGTGACGCTCGTTGGCGGCGCGGTCACGGACCAAGCAGGCACCGGCGGAGGGCTTTTTAGCGTGGCGACAAATTTGACTGTAACTTTTGACCCGCAATCGCTTGGCACTGCCCTTACGACAGACGGGGCTAGCGCATCGACGACCTACACGGTGGAGCTTAATGATGGCACGACCACGATAGACGTGCCCATCCGCGTGACGCTGACGAAGGCGGATCAGGCACCGGTCGCGGCGGGTGGCCTTGCGGATCTCACGCTTGGCCTCGACAACGCTATGGCGGCGGTCGATGTTTCAACCGACTTCACGGACGCCGACGATACGCTGACCTTCACGGCTTCCGGCCTTCCTGCTGGCCTGTCACTGTCTTCTGCTGGGTCTCTCACGGGAACGCCAACGGCGCTTGTCACTGGCCAGGTGGTAACGATCACCGCGACCGACGCAGGCGGTCAGACGGCAACGAGCGCGTTCCAGGTTACGATTGAAGCGGCGGGCAACAACACCGTTACGCTATCCAGTCCGGTTGCAACTGCGTTCGAGCCTATCAATGCAGAGTTGTCGGTTGTGACAGACACTGCGGGAACGGTGAACTATTCTGCGGTTCCTCAAGGCGGAGGTACGACCGTATCTGGGTCAATGACAGCAGACGCGCCGGGAACTGTTGAAAAGGTTATTACTGGCCTCGACAATAACAAGATCTACGACGTGGCCTTCTCGCAGACAGACGCGAGTTCTGTTTCGGCGTCGGTGGACCTAACGCGCAATAAAATGATTGTCTGGGTTGGCGGGCGGTCGGTTGCTCAGGGTGGGCTTGCTGCGTGGGACAGCGGTACGCAGTTCCCCGCTGGTACGCGGTTTTACAATACGAACACTGGGCTTTGGGAATACCCAACGGAAGGCTCGGTCGCTGTTACAGGGCTGGGAATGTCGCCTTGGCTGACGTTCGCTATTGATGCAGCGGCGGCATATCCGAACCTAGACCTTTATTTCTATAATGCTGCCATTTTCGGGCAGTCCATAACTAACATCCAGTCGGGGACGGATATATTCGAAACAGGGATTACCGAGATCAATGCCCTGATCGCTGGGGACAGTTCTTTCAAGCTGGGCCTCATTTTTATGATCCACGGGTCATCAGCAATGCAGGGTAGCACTACAGGGATCGACCAATATTTTGATCTTCAGATTCCGCAATACCGTTCGGATATCGTTTCGCGCATCACAGGGGCATCTGATAAAACACCTATGGTGTGGGGTTCGTATGTCCAAAGTTTCGTGGATACCCGCCTAAACGGCGCGTACTTCACGACACGCCAGACAGACCTTGAAAATGACTACATCTTCAATGCTTTGTTTGACGGCAGCACAGGCGTAACGTTGCTCCCTGATGACGAAGTGCACCCAGACGCTGCGGGCAACCGCTTGATGGGAACAAGGGTTCTGGCAAAATGGACCGAGGCGCTGGGGAACACAACCCGCCGAGCGCCAGTAGCCGCTGGCGCAATCCCTGATCAAACGGACCTTTCTGCAACCGCAGGCTCAATAACAGCGCCAGTAGCCGCTGGCGCAATTCCAGATCAATCTGATGTGAGGGTCTAATGACGTATCCGCTCGACATATCTTCTTACGCCACGGGAACTAACGTAAGCTATTCCGCAACGGGCCTCCCTACGGGGCTATCTGTTGATCCGTTAACTGGAGTCGTGAACGGGCTGACTACGGCTCCGGGAACGTACAGCCCTGTTATCACTTACACAAACGATGGTGGAACGGTGACTCAGGCGTTTACCTGGATCGTTACCGCACCAGGTTCCGCTCCCGCGTCTTCGATCTTCCATCATGCGGCGCTATCTTCGGGGGCCAGCACAACCGTTGATGGGTCAAACCGGGTTCAAACGCTGGTTAACCTTGCCAGCGGCGGAAGCGCCCTGCCGGACCTCGTGGGTGCTGGGGCAAACGGTGGGCCGCTGCTGACAGGGGGTCAAATCTCGACCGAGACCGGCACAGGGGATACCTTGGACTTTACGGCTCCTGCGTCTGGCACGTACCATTTCGCATTCCGCATGACCGTTGGCACTCACACTAAAACGGCGCTTTTGATCAAGGGCGACAATGGCGCTCGCATTGGTTGGCACAGTGACGGAAACGCGCTTGATATCCTTGTTCAAAATCTCGCCGGAGTGCAAATCTTCGTAGACGGCTCTGAGATCACAACCACTCGGGGCGATCTTTACGATGCATTGGTTACGGGGTCTCCCGTGACCGTGCGCATTATGAATGTTGACATGAGCGACTCGGACTTAGCAAGCGGGACAGTGCGGCTTATTGGCTTCGACAGTGACAGCTTTGCTCCCCCGATATTGCTGGACGCGCTCTGCATATTCACGGATGCCAACGATGGCACGGTCGCTGATACGTTTGTAGAGACGTTTTAGAGATCGCCTATGACCCCTCAGCCGGTTCAACCCCACGCCGGTCGAGGGGTCACCAAATCACCTGAGCGCGCAATCGTTGCGACTGTGTGTGCCGGTAAAGGCCGCGTGGTCGGCATGGACGCGATTTGCGAGGCGGCGCAGGCCAGCAAGCAGCAAGTCCGCCGCGCATTGGCGTTGCTCTTGCGCAGATCAAAAAACAACACCGCACCCCGGATCGTCGGGGTTAAGGGCCATGGATATCGTTTTGAAAAGGAAGCCGAATGACCTACCGAATTGGAAATGTGAGTGAAGTATCTTACGGGGAGACGGTACTGCGTCCCGGCGATGACTTGAGCGGATACACCATCGCAGAGATCACGCTCAAACTTTATGACGGCGTACCCGTTTTGTTGTGCTGGGAAACGGTCGGCGATGAACTTCACGCGCGCCGCTACGCACCGGCGTCCAGTGCCCGGTGGATCAACTTCTACCAGGCCACATCAGAGGAAAGCTGACATGCAGAAGTACAACAAGGCCATTGTGGCTGTTCTCGGCGGGCTGGTGACGTTGTTCGCGCCAGCCATCCCGGCTATTGCAGAGGCTGCGACACCCGAGGTCATACAGTCATTATCGACGCTGATCACGGCTGTTATGGTCTACGCAATCCCCAACAACGAGGCATGAACATGAAACGCTTTATCATCGCGCCGGTTCTGGCGCTGGCATTGCCCGGCTGTGAGGTCAACGAAAAAACGCTGGGCGCTGGCGCGAACATCCTGCTGGGCGTCGGCGCGGCTGCAATCACCGAAATCAACGCGGCGGGGATCGACCCCATCCAGGTTGACGAAACCAAGCTGCTTTCCATCAAGGCG
>JBGCFP010000040.1:0-89268 GCA_045107005.1 Gammaproteobacteria bacterium | reverse complement strand
GATGATCGGGCGCTGCCGTGGTGACGCGCGAGTTGTGGTCCTGAGGCGCGAGATGATTGCCGATTGGGTTTATTCCGAGTCAAAGCCGCCCTAATCTGAATTCACGTCATCGTCCTGCTCGATTTTGCGAGCGTGGGGTCGCGCCGATGGCGCTGGCCCCGGACTATGTGGTCAATGGACCGAAAAGTGATGAACGCCCGGCCAAGCTCTGTCGCCAGGCGCCATCGACATCGGTTTCAAAGAGTCCAGCCAGCACTCATTCAAAATATCGCCGGGATCAACGTTGATGTCGGGCGGCAACAGTGTGCCCGGCCTTTTGCGCCACGCTCCACTGGCAACCACTGTGTGCCGCGATGACGGTCGGTCTCGCCACTTTTTCAGAGACGAAGCGACAACAAATCTTCAGCTACTGGTTACTGGGCGAGACCAATGTCCCAGCGCAAAAAATCACGGCGTGGGAGCGTCAGCTCGATGACAGACGAAGCCGTAACGGCGACAGGGTCGATCGCGGCTGGATGCTTGGATCCGCGCTTGTTGCCGGCGTCCAGGGAAACGACGACGTCGCCCTGCAGTTGATTGATCAGTTTTATGATGCGGGCTCGTTGGACTGGGCTTGGCGAGCCAATAATCGGCATGAGTCCTGCCGTATTCTTGGCATGATCGGAGCGGCGACCGAAGTCGTGACCTGCCTGAGAAATGGCCTTGACGAACCCAGCTATGTGGCGCCCTTTTTGGAGACGCGATTGCCGTTTTATGACGGGATTCGTGATGAGCTTGAGTTTGTGAATTTGGTCGATGACTCGCTTGGGTTCTAAGCCGTTGCGAATAGGGCTTTTGCGGGAGTCGAAAGAGCTTTGAGAGCGGCACGCTGAGGGCTGACGCCCTTGACCTGTCCGAGACGGCGTTGCACGGTAGGCGTCCCAACCGGTAAAGAGGCGAGCATCATGGCCAAAGTCACGGGAATCGGCGGCGTGTTTTTCAAGGCACGTTCGGATGCCAAGGCGCTAAAAGCCTGGTACGAAAAACACCTGGGCATCACTGTCCACGACTACGGTGGTGCGACGCTCAATTGGGTAGACGACAAAGCCAACGACGACGGCGTGACCGAATGGTGCATCGCGGATTCTGACAGTAAATGGTTCAACCCGAGCGACGCGCCGTTCATGATTAACTATCGCGTCGACGATTTGCTGGCGCTGCTGGCGCAACTTAATGCCGATGGTGTGCCAACACACAAAGGGCCAGAGTCGCACGAGAACGGTCGGTTTGCGTGGATCATCGATCCCGACGGTAACAAGGTTGAGCTGTGGGAGCCCATGGCCTGGGACGATAAAAACAAAGAGCTCTAGTGAACAATCCCTATGAGCCCCCGAAGTCGGCAACCCGGCCCGGTCTCGGAGAATTGGCCTGGTCCCAGCAGAGTCTCTTCGGCGCATTCTTTGGCGGAGCGCTCGGCGGGTTTATCGGGGTCGCGGTGTGGATGATGGTGGTGATTGTCACGCGCGATAACACGATCCTGATGGGGCTGTTTGTTGCGGTATGCGTTGGAGTTTTCGTGCGTTTTAACGGCCGCGGGCTGACCTTGCGTTACTGCCTCGTTGGCGCCGCGTTTGCGTGGGTCGGTGTTTTCGCTGGCATCTGGTTCACCGGTCTGCGGCATGCGTCGGGTTTGTTACTTGTCGTCACGTTGGCAGGTGGTATCGCGGGCGCGCTGGCGCGGCGCCCGCTTGATCGAGATACTCAGGTGTCGCTGTGGCGCTGGCAAAACGGCATCGCCGACGACGCATAAGCGCTTTACGCCCGTTTCCGGTTTACGCCATTAGTTGATCTCTGCCTTCAGGCGCCGCTTCAGATCTTTGTCTTGCGTCATTGCCAGTGCCGATTTCAACAGCGCCTGGGCTTCGTCCGTCTCTCCGTTTTTTCCAAGCAACTCGGCCAGACGAAAACTGGCCCAGTCGGCGCCCGGCAGGCGCAAGTCCCGTTCGTCCGATGCCAGGAACTGACGCAGCGCTTCTATGCCCTCGGGCGCATTGCTGCCGGAGAACACGGCCGTGCGCCCTAGCTGGTAGCGAGCCATATCGCGGGCGTAGCGTTTTTCATCCGTGTCACTGGTGGCGATACTGGCCGCGCGAAAATACGTAGCCGCTTCGGCATAGTTCTTGTCATTTTGCTGCATGAAACCCAGTTCCAGGTGAGCACGCGGATCGTCCTTGAACTCCGTTGCGAGCTCGTTGAGCATGCTCGTGGCTTCGTCATTGCGCTCCATCGCACGCAACGTGTTGGCACGTACCACACGCCCGCGTATCGGCGCGACTTCGATCAGGCGCGCCGACAGTTCCAACGCTTCGGCCTTGCTGCCGCCGAGCAGTTTCGGGGCGCGCAATTTGTATACGATCATGCCGTCGAGTGCGTCGATGTGCTGCGGGTCGATTTCGAGTGCCCGCTCAAAGGACTGGCGCACCACTTTGGCGTAGCGACCGGCACGCAGTATGTTGACGTTGCTTGCAATGGTTCCGTTCGCTTCGCCGCGTGCTACGTGGATGTCGGCGTCATTGGGCGCCAGTTCAACGGCGCGCTCGAGGGTCTTCGCGGCGGCTTTGGAGTCCTGCAGTTCCATGAGCGTGCGTCCAAGGTGATAGTGCAGCTGCGCGTTGTCCGCATCGGCTTTGAGCTCCTGTTCCAATGCCGTGCGTGCGCCTTTGTAGTCTCCGCGTTCGTAGGCGGCGATCCCGTCGCTGGCAAACGCGGAGAGCGTCGTTAACGCGGCAATCAAACCAATGGTTGTCAATCGAAGCAGCGTGTCAGAGTAAGTCATGAGCATGGAATCCTTGTGCAGAAGTGTCGTTGTCTTTTTTGTCGTTATCAGGCGATTGAAAATTTCTCGCGCCAGGCGTTCTTGACGCGACGTGCGAAGAACAGTCCGATGACGCTGGGCAGGACCCACGGCAGGATTTGCCACTGTCCGCTCAGGATATGGCTCATCATGGCGCGCCCACCAAAGGCGAAGAAGGCGGTGTAGGCGGCGATTCCACAACCTATGGTGGCGCCGATGTGCTCGACTATCCACTCATTTTTCTTGAGCTCCTTCTTAAACGTGTAGTGCAGCGTGCCCAACGCGCCGGACATGCCGACGAAGAAGAAGATGATCAGCAGAACCTCGGAGTTGGCGAAACCGACGATGCCGGTGGCAATCGACAGAATCAGCGTTGCGATCTGCGCACCGACGTGAAAGGGCGTGCGCAGCAGCGCTCGATTGTCGCGCGCTTTGAGCACCAGCGTCGCGTGTCTCGAGCTGAGCAGCACCAGTACAGAGAGCATCAGTAGAAACAGACTGAACACACGGATACTCTCAGCTTGTTGAAACGCGTCCGCCATGGGCAGCTCCTGTCCGGCGTTGCGCACGCCGATTGGGTCCAACAAGCTTCCTCCGGCCAGGAAGATGCCGCTGACGGCGATGGCGGTCATGCCCAGGAGAAACCATTTACCGACTTTCTTGTGAATGGGACTGCCTTTGCGAGTGGCCACCGGAATCCAGAACAGAATCAGAGCCACGGCGCCGCAAACGATGTGGAAGATCAGGGCAGACTGGTGCAGTGCGTACATGTCGAGGGCTCCTCATGTGATGTTAGATGCACTTTAGCGCCCCCGGTTTGTTTGCCCCAGTGCAGACAGTCACGACTTTGAACCATGACTTTTGGCCTATGGTGAACCATGGAAAGGTTGGTGATAATGCCGGTATGAATCGTTTCGCCTCTTTTTTTGCACTGCGGCACAGCTGGGCCGCGATCACGACCTGGGCTGTCATTTCCGGTCTGACGCTCTTTGCGATCCGTGACGCGGCGTCACCGTACAATGATCTGGTTGTTGAAACCGTCGCGCTGCAGCTGCTTTACCTGGTCGCTATGATGATCTGTGGCAGTAAGCCCGAGGCGGGAATACCGGACTGGGCGCGGCGCGGCGGATTAGTCGTGCTGCTGGCTGCGGGTCTCGCACTTGGCATGATGTTGCCGCTCAGTTTTCTCCCGATCTACACGATCATATGGCTGGCGTTCACGCCCGGGCACATGAACGTGCGCTGGGCGCACGTTGCGTTTATTGGCGTCAATGTCGCCTGGTACCTGATCGAAAAGTACCTCTGGGGAAACAACGATCCGCTGCTGTCGATTTCTCTGTTTGCCACGTTTCACTATTTCGCGCTGTTGTCGGCAATCGAAACGCAGAACGCGGAGAAGGCTCGCGCCCGCGCCGAGTCGTTGAACCGGGAGCTGGTCGCCACACAGCATTTGCTGGCGGAGGCGTCCAAGCAGGGGGAGCGCACGCGAATCGCTCGTGATCTGCACGATTTGCTCGGGCATCACCTGACGGCGCTGACGATAAACCTGCAAGTGGCCGAGCGGGTGTGCGAGGGCGAAGCGCGCGAGCGCGTCAACAAGTGCCACACGCTGGCGAGCGATATGTTGCAGGACGTGCGCGCGGCGGTGACGACCTTGCGGGACGATTCGGCCGTGAATTTCGCCGAAGCGTTGTCGCTGGTCGTCGAAAACATCCCGCAATTGAAAATGCACCTGGATATCGATGAGCACTTGCGCATCGACGACGTCAACGTTGCCGAGTCGCTCCTGCGTTGCGTGCAAGAAGCGATCACCAACACGCTGCGCCACGCCGCGGCCAGCGAGTGTACGGTGCGCGTGTGGCGCGAAGACGGTCGACTGCACCTGCGTGTTCACGATAACGGACACGTGGCCGCTGGCTGGCAACCGGGTAACGGTTTGCGCGGTATGCGCGAGCGCGTAGAGCGCATCGACGGCGAGCTGTTGATCGAACGTGTGCGCGACGCGCTGGCGATTCACATTCAAATTCCACTGGCCGCCTGACGTGGCAATACGCGTTGCTTTGGTTGACGACCAAACGCTGGTTCGTGAGGGTATCCGCGGGCTGCTGGCGCTGTCCGACAAAGTGGAGGTGATCGCCGAGGGCAGTGACGGCGAGGACGTCGCCGGCATTGCCACCGACCATGCACCAGACGTGTTCCTGATGGACATCCGCATGCCGCGCGTCAACGGCATCGAGGCCATCCGGATACTACGCGAACTCGGTGACAGGACGCCGGTCGTGATACTGACTACGTTCGACGATCATGAGCTCGTTATGGACGGCATTACCGCGGGCGCCACGGGATTCTTGCTCAAAGACGTGTCGCTGGAGCACCTGATCGAAACCATCGAATCGGTGTTTGCGGGCGGTACGGTGATCCAGCCTGTGTTGACCCAATCGCTAATCGCCCGCGTGCAAAAACAAGGGCTGCCGTTCGACAGCCTTGAGCAGCCCGAGGCGTTGACACCGAAAGAGACGGAAATTTTGCGCCTGATGTCCGGTGGCTACAGCAACAAGGAAATTTCCAACATGCTGAGTAATTCCGAGGGCACGGTAAAAAATCACGTGTCGAACATTTTGGCCAAGTTTGGCGTTCGAGATCGCACCAGGGCCGTTCTCAAGGCGATCGCGGCTGGGGTTGTGTAAGCGCGCCGCCGCGACCGAAGTCGCGGCGACTCATTGCGTCAGGTTGCGCAAATATTGGGGATACCGCTCGGCCCCGGTGGGGCAAAAAACAGCGTCCGGAAGATGCCCAGATCAATGATGTTGACGATGCCGTCGCCGTTTAGATCGGCGAGCAGATTGGTCGTGAAGAACAAAGACCGGAAGAAGCCCAGGTCGATAACGTTCACGAAGCAATTGTTGTCAAAGTCGGCGTCGCAGGCGTTGCCGAAGCCGTCCGCGTCGGTATCGATCTGTGTGGGATTGCCCGTCAATACGCAGTTGTCTGCGCCGTCCTGAATTTGGTCATCATCCAGATCCTGGGCTTTGAGCGACAGCGACATCACAGACGCTTGCTCACCGCCATCACCGGGTACTCGAAACGTTACCGCCATGTCTTCGATTTCGCAGTGCTCTGGAATCTCAGAGATCTTAAGTTTGACCCCAGGGGCGAGGATGTCGGCAACGTAGAACCCTTCTCCGGCGCACAACAACGTTACATCCCGTAACTGGTTGATATAGCTGCCAGCAACTTCGAGATAGAAATTCCCCGGACTGCTGAACTGATTGATGCACACATCGCAGCCGTCGCCGTCTGGTTGGCTATTCACCCACGGCGTGACGGACAAACCGTAAAACTGTCGGTGGGGGCATGGGTTTCGGGGCATTACCTGAGTGGGATCGTAGTGCAAAACATAATCGACTCCGCATTCTGGGATCGTTGGGCTGGTGATAAACGTACTCACGTCAACCGAAGGTGCACTTGAGAATAGGCCGTCCACATCGGGCATGCTAATGGGTGGGATCACCGGTAACTCGGCCGGGCAAACAAACGTTGGACACGTATTGCTTGGATCGGCAAACGTCTCGCAGACGGCCGTTATGCCCTCGCAAGCGTTAACGCGTCGCACCGGCATATTGCCGCATCCCGAACCGTCATCAAGGCAAAATTGTGCGGCGCGCAGAGGTACGTTCGCACCGGTCGCGTAAAGCGCTTGCATGATTCGATAACCTGGCTCCATGGGTCTGAAATGCCAGGCTGCTGCAGCGGTTGTCGCGACCACCATAGAGCTCACAGACGTACCCGTCAGCACACCTGCGGGCAGTTCACCGATAGGGTCGTCGAAGGCGGCTACACTGTGGTCACCAAATGCCGTGAGTCTTGGCTCCCCTTGCGGTCTCATGCGAAGCCGACTGCCTGTGTGATCCACAGCACCGACGGCGTAAACCAGCGGACGATAGGCGCCGTTGGGAACCATTGATAATGACGGGTCCGGCATCAGCGTCCCGAGAAGTGTCGTGCACTCCTGCAGATCTGGAGCCTCTAACTGCTCCCATGCGCCCGGTAAAAGGGGCCCCGTTAAGGGGTCAGGGCCGGTCGCAAAGTTGCCGGCGGCGGCGATGACAAGCGCACCGCGACAAGAGGCATATTCAAGCGCTGCGTGAACGGCGAGAACACTGACTGGCGCCGCATTCAATGGCGGCAAGCCACCGTAAAGTGGTTCCCACCCTACAGACAAGTTGATCACCAGCCGTGAGGGCCCGGTGTTGGTTTCAAAGTCTCTCATCGCCTCATAGATCGCGTCTGCAAGTTGGGCTTGTGTACCCATATGGCCGCCTTCAGTGGCGACTTCGCAGTAGCCCGCGGCTGACGCATCAGCGCACTGGCAACTGGCTCAGGGTAAGTTGGTGCAGCGTTGCAAAGGTAGGCCCAGCCCAGATTGCAGTTCCACCGGACACGGCAGACCGCCATCGCATATCAGATCGCGGGCCATATTGAGTAGTGCGAAACCGTGCCTTGACGTGCCGGCACCGTTGGTGTCTTCGTTTGGGCCAGTTGGCTCTGTGTCAATGACCGTCAATCGCGCGTTTCCGGATGCAATTCCGATTGTTCCGGGTGTGCCAGCTTGACTCAAAAAATGTTGGTTGAAGTCAGTCCACAACAAATTCTCGACGTCGCGACCTGTACCGGCCTGTGGCGTCACAGCCAGAAGGTCCGCGTCGACATCGTCAAGGCAGCCTGCGTCTGATCCACCGTCGCACTGCAAACCAAATACATCGGCCGGGTTGGCCTCATCGATGAGCGCGGTGTACAAACAATATGGACTCAGGCCCGGCGGCAACGGTTCATCGGGAATCGCGAACAATCGGCTGGTGGACCAGGCACCGGGCGTTCCTTCAACCGGAGCTGGACAAGATCCTTCACCCGTGAAGTAGCCAACGATGCGCCACGCCGTGCCAGGAGAAGTTGTCGTCAAGCAATCATCCACGACCACGTCGCCACTGGTACCGCACTGAGCGCTTGCGGAATTGGCCATCCAAAGCACGCAAAGCACGCCGACGCACCGGATCAAAAGTCCCCTGGATTTCATGTTGTGCTCCTTCAGTCTTTCTCGGTCAAGGTTGAATTAATCGAAAGGCCGACCAATCAGCCCCCGACTGTGTTTCTTTGACGTCGCGCTGAGCAGATCTCAGCGCTTGCTCAATGGGTTGGCCGTCAAACCAGTGTTGATAGAACGCTGTGGTAATCGCTCGCGCGGTCTGATCGTCGACCGCGCGCGACGTAGCAATAACCGATTGGCTACCTGCCGCAAGAAACGCATTGGCCAGTCCCATGGACGCCGTTTTAATGCCCGGTCTGGCCGCGGTCTCGCAGCCGGATAACACGACCACCTCCGGAGCGTGATCAATCGTCAACAAATCGCCCACTCCAAGTTTGGAACCCCCGGCTAGATGCAATTCGCTTTCCCAGCCAAGCTCATCGCCATAGCTCGCGTGGCCTGCGTAGTGAAGCAGCGTCGTACCTTTCAACTGTTCTCTTACCGCGCTCGCGGTAGCCTGATCACCGCTGATCGAGGTGCCAGCCCATCCCGGTGCGTCGCCAATGATGCGAGCGATGTGCTCCACTTCGTGGCGCGCTGCGCGCAGGTTGCCAGATGGGTCTCCGACTAGCAGCGCGTGCCCCTGTGAACGTGTCGCGCCCGGGCTTGCCGGCAGGGCAGCAGAATGAATTAATGCTGTTCGCTCTATCCACGGCTCCTTGCCGACTCTAAGGGCTGGCCAGTCCGCATCGAGTAATGAGCGTTCGGCCAAAAGCCGAATGGCGGAGCTGTCGGGCATAATGGGGTTTGCCGCGTCGAGCAAGCATTGAGCGATAGCGGTCGAGCCCATGTTTTCACAGTCTGGGCGAACCGCATTAACGTTGGCACTGTCCTGCACAAACACAACCCATCCGTCAGATGCGCGTGCAAAGGCAACTAGCGGATGGTCGTCTTGAGTGAGGGAGGGTGAAGTTTGATGCTCTGTGGCAGGCAGGCTGCTTAAGGCTTCATCAAGAATTGCCTTCGTCCGCGCCATAGTTCGTACGGCCCGTGTTTCCAATGCTGCCAGTTGTTCCGATGACAATGTCCAACTGTTGATCTGTTCTTGTGCGAGCTCGGCGCGCAGTGATTGATAGCGTTGACTTAGAGTGGCCCATCGTTGACGCTGCTCGTCGCTCATGTTGGGGGCGCTGGCGGCTACATGCGTGAGCCTTAGAGATCGAGCGTGTGAGCGGTGCCAAAGTGCCAGTGCTTTCTCATTTTCATCCCTGTTGAGTAGTAACGCCAAGTGCTGACGAGTGGCCAGACGGCGTGTCGCCAAAAGGGATTCACGACCGGCGTGTACCGGTACGTTCACGACTTGTTCGTCGAGCAATTCTTCGGCTTGCTCGAAATCCAATAGTGCGGCCTCCACATCACCTAGTTGTATGCGGACATTGGCGCGACGCACCAATGCCCGCCATGCGGTAACCGGAGCGACGCCCGCATTGGCGAGACTGAGCAACTGATCGTAGAGCGCGATGGCCATTTGAGAATTTCCCAGAGCTGCAGCGATACGTGCTTCCAGGTCGATGGACCAGTAATGAACATGCGTTGCCGGCGCAACGGCATACTGACGGCTGGCGCGTAGAGCATCGGCGGCGGCGTCTAGTTGGCCGTCGCGCCAAAGAGCCAGGCCCAGGTTGATATGAGCGTTAATTCTCTCGGTGACTGGAGAGTGTTCCAGCGCCAGCGCCAACGCGCGGCGCATAACGGGCAGAGGGTCGGGAACAGTCTCCCCCGCCTCCAGAGCAAGCCAGTAAGCCCAGCCGAGGTTAGTCCAGTAAATGCCCTGATGCATACCAGGGAAATCATCCGGTAACCGGTCGCGCCATTTCTCGAGCGTCTCAATCGCTCTGTTCTGGCGACCCAAATCCTGCCACTGCATGGCAAGACGTGTATCGGCGCGGAGGGTGCGATGAGTCCAGGCAAACCGTGTCGCTTGCGTCGCCGCCGTTGTCATCATTTGCAAATGAGCGCGCGCGTCGCCGCGCCGATACGCAATCATCGCCTTGTGGTAATCCAATAAATAAGCAGTCTCCGCATGTCGGCGATCCGAGGAGTCGATCAATTCAAGGGCCGCCTGAGCATCGTCAAGATCCCCAATGTCCTGGCGTAGAGAAAACTGCAGGGCGACCGCTGAAAGCATCAGCGTTGACAGATCGCCAACGGCGTTCGAAGCGGCAATGGCTGTGCGGTAATTTACGTGGCTTGCTGCACGTTGATGAAGTCGCGCGTAGATTCGTGCCCGCGTCCGCAAAAGTCTGGGCACGTCGAGCGGGTTGGCCGTGGGCAAAGCTGTTTTGATTGTGAGTAGTGCCTGCTCGAAACGCCGCTCACTCATAGCTTGGAGTGCGGCTTGCAGGGACGCATTCAGTTTCACCGGTTCGATGCGTAGCGAGAAGACTGTGCCCCCGCCCTGACTCTGAGCCAGAAACTCCGCGGCAGACGATGCTAGGCCAAAAAAAGAAAATCGAATCCCGCCAGCTACTGGCGTCGATTGACTCGGAAAAATTCGCTCACCGTCGCGCGTCCAGCGAATGTCGTCCATGGTTTGAGTGTCAAGCCAGACGCTGAGTGAGTCTTCGGCTTTCATTAAGCAAGTCGGCCCTCGGAGTAGTTGTTCGCAACCGTCATACTGAACCTCAATAGCGTCGCTGGTCGGCGCTGCAAGGAGCAACGACAGGCCACCGAGGGCAGACGCGATCAAGGCCATCGCGCTCATATCAGGGGACCAGTTCGAATCGCTGTTTCAATACCTGCCAGTCTGGCGACTCGGCGTCAGCATCGACGGACTGGTCGCCGGGGAACTCGCCATCACGCGCAATCACGAACGCAAACTCTTGCAGTCCCGGTGTCAGGCCCAGCGTTTCGTCTAGCGTGGCCTGAATCCGAGCTGCTCCACTCTCCGACCAATTCACGGTGGTGGGCACCTGCACCCACTGGGAATTCTCTCGGCGGAAAACGGTGACCGTCATTGTTTCATCCGTTGCGATGTCCGGCCGCAAAACCACATCGAGACGATCCGAAAACTGGATCGGCGCGGGACTCGCGTCAGAGCGCATTTGAGCGCCACCGCGAAACTCGACGGTGTAGGCAGGCATCGTGTCAATCGGCGACTGCGACATTAGCCCAACCGACAGACCCACTGCCGCGAGCACGCTCGCTGCCAGCGCAAGCCACGGGCCGCGTGTCACTTTGGTTGCTATGTGGGGGGTGATGTCTGCGACGGCATCCAGTTCCGGCGATCGCACGGCGTCTTTAATCTGCTGCGCCATGCGTGACTGAAAATCCTCCGACAGAGGCTCGAGCGCTTCGCGCGTCTGCCGATCGCGGTTGTAGTCACCGAGATCTTTGAGCAATTGTTCGTCCTGTTGTTCGTCGGTCATGGCGGTGACGTACTTTCGTTAAGGGTGAGTCGGGCCTCGCGCGCCGCCTTTCGCAGGCGGCTTCGCCAGGCATAAATCGCGTCGGTCGACAGGCCGGTCTCTGACTCGACCTCCGACACACTGAGTTCGTGCACGTAGAGCAACTGAAACAAACGCCACGCCAGCGGCGACAGCTTGGCTTGCAGCAGGTCGAACAGCGCGCCTAACGCGGACTGTCCGGTCGCCTGTCGCTCGGGCGATCCGCTGCCGCAAATCAGCATCGGTTCGTCGTCGAGCGTCGTGCTCTCGCGCCACGGATTGGTCTTGGAACTGCGCAGGGAAGAGATCACCCGGCGTTCGGCGACAAGACCGACAAAATTTCGCAGCGACAGCCCGCGCTCGGCGTCAAACCCACGCAGGACTTTGGCGTTGTCGGCGAACAGGTGAGCGAACACATCCTGGCAGTGATCCTCGACGTCGCGCCGAATATCGCGCGGCGTACCTTTAAGCAGGCAGCGCGCGACCCGCGCCTGGATAACAGGCGTCACGGTGCGAACAAATTTTCCGATCGCCGCATCGTTGCCGGCGAATATTTGCTCAAGTTCTGAGCTGGTCTGATTCATACACTGCTGCTGTACTGAAGTGCGAGGTCTCGCTGGCGCCCGTTGCGCGCGGCGGCCGTCGCTCATTCTTATTGTAGACGCAGTGTACATTAGGCGTGTTAACTTCCGAGTTTCGGTTAAATAGAGGCGCGGCGAGAGGGGTTTCTCGCCGCGCCGTGAGGCCGGATCGTTACTTCAGGTACAGAACCCAAGGCCCGGGCCGGGGGGGCCGAAGAACAAGGGTCGGAACAGTCCCAGGTCCGCAATGTTCACCACACCGTCGCCGTTCAGATCGAATATCGGGTTGCCGGTGAAGAAGAACTGCCGCAGCAGCGCGAGATCCGCGATGTTGACGATGCAATCGTTATTGAAGTCGCCGTCGCAGGCGTTGCCGTAGCCGTCACCGTCGGAATCCAGCTGGCTCGGATTCCCGACCAAGGTGCAGTTATCGGCCGCGTCGATGATGCCGTCACTATCGGTGTCTACGGTGGCGCCTTCAAACGTATCGAGGGCATCGAGGTCGTCGCAGCCACGCGAGATATCCATGTTCTGCGAGATGCCGCACAGCGGATCGCGGCGGAACGAATCCAGTCCCAGCGACTCAGCCCGCACGATGATGGCCGGGAACGGTGAGCCGCCGGGAATCGGGCTACTCAGGATATCCCCAGCGTCGATGGGCAAGCCCAGGCGACTGTCTGGTCGACCGATAACGGCCGAACCGCGACGTACCGAAAACAGAATCCAGTCCGCGCCGTCATTGAACATACCGGGTTCGGGGTTGAACACGCCGTCGCCATCCGTGGACAACGCTAACGCATCCAGATCGTCCGAGTCACGCGGCGCGCCTTGAACGCGGTCGAGGCCCAGCTGATTGGCGCCAATAAACAGTTGCGGAACCGGTCCGGCAAACGTGTTGGTGACCGCGACCACGTCACCACCGACGAAGCCGTTGGCGACGGCGGTGCCGCTGTTGGCCAGCATGCCTTCAAGCGGATCGGCGAATGCCGCATCCATCGAGATGAACACCGGGCCGGCCAGTTGCGTTGACACGGTGTTCAAGTCCACCGCATCGAGATTGTCGCCGCTGTCAGGTGGGCCTGCAGCCGCCACGTTTGGCTCAATCAAGCCGACGCCGGGCCAGGTATCGCCGTTGCCGTCGGTGAACTGCACGTTGCCCATGATGCCGGGCGTCAGGATGCTGGTCAGGTACGTGAACGTATCGCTGGCCGCTTCGGCTACCGGGAACGGCGGACGCTGCTCGAGAATCACGCCGTTCAGCGCGCCGCCAAGACCGACGGCCCATTCGTCAACCGAGAAGCGCGCGCCGCGGCCGGTGTCGACGCCGTACGACAGCGCGTCCACTTCGGCAATGCCGTTCGCACCGGCAACGAGGCCGAGGCTGAAGCCCGGACCGCCCGTCCCCTGAATGACCGGGCCAGGTGGGTTGGGTGGCAGGAATGCCGGTTGCCACGGGCCTAACGGTGCGCTGTGGCTCGGCGTCATGACGTCGCCTTCAAAGACAGGTACGCCCCACGGACCGACAGCGCCGCGACTTGGCCCCTGGAAGTCCATGCTGAAAGTGATACCGGGCTCCAGTGGCCTGGCGGTGACCACGCGAATCTGATCAACCACGTCGAACACGACGTCGGTCAAAAACACCGTACGTCGATCTGCCGATAGGCCGACTTTGTCGCCGGAAGGGAAGTCCATACCGCGTTGCACGACGGCGGTCGGATATACGGTGCCAGCAGCGCCGAGCTGACCGTCGGTGGCATCCAGGCCTGCATCGGTGACGAGCAAGCCCAGAATGCGCTCATCAAACGTCACCGATCCGGTGAGCGTCGCACTGCCAACCCCAATGGCGTCCGCGTGCAGCATGTAGGTCGCAATTGTGGTGCCAGCCGGAACGTTGCCCGGGGACAGTCCCGGCGTCGTAATGTCGTAGTTGCCCGGTGTGGTGATGTCGAGGGCGAGCGGACCGGTGACGGTGCGCACGCGGCGTTCACGAAAGGCCGCAATGACCGTGTCGCTTTCCAGCGCGCCCACGGCCACAGAAGGTGGCGTCGCGATGCCATTGACGTTGCCGGTGGTGGCCGTAATCGCCGCCTGAGCGGTGGGTAGTGCGGCCAATGAGCCAAGAAAGCCGATCAGCAAACCGGCTCGTCCAAATGTTTTTGCTTTCATGTCAGTCTCCTTGGGTGCCGCGAAGTGGGCACGTGTGGAGGTATTCGCCGCCATCGGCGAATTTCTGACAACTCAATTCAATAAAGCGGGCGGAGCGGCTAGCGCTCGTGCGGCGGGATGTTTGCCAGGGCAGAAATCAGCGTTGCCTGCGCCTGAGGGTCGATCGCTTTGTGCACCGGCTTGGTTGATGCCGGATCCGCGGGAAGACCGTTGCCACGGATGCCGTGCCGCGCCGGGCGTATCGGTCGTGGCGTGAAACCGCCGCCACAGTTCGGGCACACGTTGTGCAGTACGGTTTCGACACAGTCCGCGCAGAACGTACATTCGTAGGTGCAGATCATGGCATCGCGCGCTGCCGGGGGCAGCGCGCGCTGGCAATGTTCGCAAGAGGGCCGAAGCTCGAGCACGCGCTATTGCTTGACGAACTTGAGCGTCATCCGATCGCTTTCGCCGATGGCCGCGTATCTGGCGCGATTCTCATCACCGTCGCGATAGCCTGGAGGCAGGTTCCATACGCCCTTCGGGTGGTCGGCGGTATCTTTTGGATTCGCGTTGATTTCACTGGTCGCCACCAACTTGAAGCCCGCCTTCTCGGCCATCTTGATCATCTCATCCTGGCGTACATAGCCACTGGCCGCTTTCGGGTCCTGAGGTTTCGACGCGTCGCCGCGGTGTTGCACCACGCCAAGTATGCCTCCGGGTTTCAGGTAGCGATGCATCGCGCTGAACACGGCGTCCTGCGATCCATTGCGCATCCAGCCGTGCGTATTGCGGAAGGTCACGACCATGTCGGCGCTACCGTCGGGCGCGGCGTCCATCGTATCGGGGGGCGAAAACACCGTCAGTTTGACTGCGCCGTAGAGTTTGGGATTCGCGGCCAGCTTGTCGCTGTAGCGCCCGACGCTGGTGCGAAAATACTCGCGTTCATGATTCGGATCATAGTGCCCGGCGTAATAGACGCCATCCTGCTTTAAGTAGGGCGCCAGAATTTCGGTGTACCAGCCGCCGCCCGGCGCAATTTCCACCACGGTCATGTTCGGCTGGATACCGAAAAAGCTCAGCGTTTCGGCCGGGTTTCGTGAGGCATTGCGAGCACGGTTTTTGTCGGATCTGTGGTCACCATCGGCAATGGTCTGCAGGACGCGCTTGCTGCTGCCATCCATTCGTTTAGCGCTTTTTTCCATGCTGTCCGAGGCATCCGCCGAGGCGCAACCGGAGGTAATGGCAACAGCGCCAGCCACAACGGCGGCGAAGAGTGTTGGTCGAATCGCGAGCATGCTTTTGTTCCTCAAAAGTGACAGGCTGGTGGCCAGGGCCATCTTGTTATAATGTCCTACTTATAGGACATTTAGTTTGCGCTCAATCAGAGCGCAGGCGCAAGCCTACCTTACGGGGGCAGGGACAACCACCGCACGGGATCGAGGTATCAGATGGGCACAAAACAGCACGGACCGTCACCACCATCATCGCGACGGATAAACGCCAGACGATGACTGCGCCGCGTACGCTGTTTAGCAAACTTTGGGACGCACATGTCGTGCGTGCTCTGGGTGAGCGCGACGCGTTGCTCTACGTCGATCGCCTGTTCTTGCATGAGCGTACCGGCGGCATCGCACTGCGCTCGTTGCACGCCAGTGGTCGCGGGGTGGCCAATCCCGCGCACGCATTTGCCGTGGCGGATCACATTGTCGATACACGCTCCGGGCGCACCGATAAAACCCCCGTACCTGGCGGCGACGCGTTTATCCGAACGCTGCGCGACGCGGCGGGCGAGGCCGGCATTCGATTGTTCGATGTGACGGATGACGATCAGGGTATTGGGCATCTGGTAGCGGCTGAGCAGGGCATTGCACTGCCGGGTTTGAGCGTTGTTTGCCCCGACAGCCATACGTGCACGCTGGGCGCGCTGGGCGCGTTGGCCTTCGGTATCGGCACGAGCGACTGTGAACACGTGCTGGCGACCGAGATGCTTAAAGTCACCCGTCCGCAGACCATGCGGGTGACGTTTGATGGCTTGCTTGGAGAACACGTGCGCAGTAAAGATCTGGTGCTGGCACTGTTGCGGGAATTCGGCGTATCCGGAGGCGCTGGGTATGCAGTCGAGTTTGCCGGGCCGGCGGTGTCCGCGCTGCCGGTTGAGGCGCGTTTCACGTTGTGCAATATGGCGGTTGAGTTTGCCGCGTTTACCGGCGTCATCGCGCCCGATCAAAAAACGCTTGATTACTTGCAGGGCCGGCCCTACGCACCCAAGGGCGAACGCGCTGAACGAGCGCTTGCCCACTGGCGCTCGCTGGCCAGTGACAAGGGTGCCGGGTTTGATCGCGAGGTGCGCTTGAATGCGTCCGAGGTTCCCGTCATGGCCACTTGGGGTACCAGCCCGCAACAGGCGTGTGGGTTGGATCAGCCGCTGCCGGCGCCGGAAACCTGGTCGTCGCGCTCTGTCCGGGAACACGCATCGAAAGCGCTCGCTTACATGGATCTGGCGCCGGGTGCCACGTTGCGTGGCACGCCCATCGACGGCGCGTTCATTGGTTCGTGCACCAACAGCCGACTGAGCGATTTGCGCGACGCCGCGCGCGTTCTCGACGGCCATCGAGTGGCACCGGGCGTCAAAGCGTTGTGCGTGCCGGGCTCGACCCAGGTAAAACGCTCGGCCGAGCGCGAAGGTCTCGATCGGGTGTTCAAGCGTGCCGGCTTCGAATGGCGCGAAGCCGGTTGCTCCCTGTGCTTTTACGCAGGGGGCGACGGGTTCGCGCCCACCGAGCGCGTCGTCTCATCCACGAATCGAAATTTTGAAGGCCGGCAAGGTCCGGGTGTGCGCACGCATCTGGCAAGCCCCAGGACGGTGGCTGCCAGCGCAGTGACAGGGCATCTGTGCGATGCGGAGTCTGTGCGTCAAGCGGACGGAGGGCGCCATGCAGTCGTTTGATGTGCACAAGGGCATCGCGGCACCGCTGCTGCGCGACAATATTGATACTGACGCCATTATTCCGTCGCGCGAGATGAATCGAGTGTCGAAAGAGGGCCTGGGCGTTGGCCTGTTCGCCCAGTGGCGCTATGTCGCCGGACTTGATGGTCGCATCGACGACGACGGGTTCATATTGAATCAGGAGCGCTTCCGTGGGGCGACCATCTTGCTTGGCGGTGAGAACTTCGGGTGCGGATCGTCGCGCGAGCACGCGGTCTGGGCGCTGCGTGATTTTGGGATTCGATGTGTCATTGCACCGTCCTTTGGCGCGATTTTTTACAGTAACTGCCTGTCCAACGGGGTCTTGCCCGTGCGTCTCGAGCGCTCTGACATCAGCGCCATTGCGCAAGTGTCGGCCGCGCAGGATGTGACGGTTGATTTGCGGCAGCGCGAAGTGCGCGCCGATACACTGATGTTTGCATTTGTCATCGACACGCGCGATCGGGAGCGCCTGCTGCAAGGTGTCGACGATATCGATCAAACGCTGACGTATGCCGAAGAATTGAAAACGTTCAAAGAGCGCGATGCGGGCCAACGTCCGTGGGTGGCACTTTGACTTGGGATATCGCCAAGACGTCCCGCAACAGTCTTGTGAACAGAGGGTCTATCCAATGAAAGTAACTGGTCTCCTGATATCGCTGCTACTTGGTGCACTGGCGCTGCCAACACAAGCGGCCAAACTTGATCCGCAAAACACGGCGGACGCGCTGAAAATCTCCCGCAAGGTCTTGTGTTCGACCAAAGACGCCACGCCGGTGACATACTTTTGGGAAGGCGCGATGTACTCGCGTCGTCAGGGCGAGCGTGACAAAAAACTGTTCGACGTTGAAGGCATGAACGTGCGCCAGTGCACGACCATTGAGGACCCTGAGCGCGGTGAGGGTTTCAAAATGGTGTCTCGCGAGATCATGTTGTTTATTGATACGCAGACCGGCGAAGTGATGTCCAAGTGGGACAACCCCTGGACCGGTGAAACGCTGGACGTGATACACATCGCGAACGATCCGGTCAATTTCAGCAACTATTCGGTGGGCCGCGACGGCAAGCCTTACACCTGGAACGGCACCATTGAAGGCGACATCTGGCGTGATCCGTTCGTGGTTCCGCTGTACTACCCCAATCCACTGGCCTCGGAATTCGCAGCCGAGATTGGCGGCACGTACCACGCGACCGAGATGTTCGGGTTTTTCGGCGATACGAAATCCCTGCTGAGTCCACGCACGACGACCACCCGCGTGCACGTCGCGTGGAGTCGCATATCCGATTGGCTGCCGTTTATGAAGATGAGCGGTCGCGAAGGCATGCTTTATGTCAATGCGAACGGGCGCAAGCTCGGGTCGTGGGACGAACTGTCCGACAGAATGCAGAACGAAATTCGCACGAATTACCCTGACTACGTCGCGCCGCCACCGGTGGACGACGAACGTCGCAACGAAACCAGCTGGATGTACTACAAGCGCTTGCAGACCGGGGAGCGCACGCTGCCGGATCGTTCGAACTAGGTCGATGACGTCCAACGCGTTGCGTGCCAGTCGCCGGCGTTTCATCGCGTCGGCGGCGCCGGCTGTCGGTCTCGCGGCGTGCGGCGTAAAACCGGATGCGCCGCTCGATGTGGTTGTCGTCGGCGCCGGCCTGGCGGGCCTCGCCGCGGCGCTTGAACTGGAAAAGGTCGGATTTCACGTACAGGTGATCGCGAGTGAGCCGCAGGTTCTACGGTTGAGAAGTGACTGGATCACAGCGCGCCGATGGGAGCGGTCTAGTGCCTCTTCAATTCGTCACACCAGCATACTGAGTGTCGCTCAGGATTCGCGTTGAAGTGCGCCCAATTCGTCCGCCACCGCGTTACGCGACCGGGTTCCTCGCGCCAGCAGTTTGTAGAACGCGGGCACGATGTACAGCGTCATAAAAGCGCTGATCAACACGCCGAAGAACATCACAATGCCCAGATTTTGTCGGCTCACCGAGCCAGCCCCGGACGCCAGCATCAAAGGCACGGCGCCCGCTGACGTCGAGATAGTGGTCATCAAGACAGGTCGTAGACGAATCTTTGCGGCTTCGACGATCGATCGCTCGAAATCCTCTCCGCTTTCCCGCATCTGGTTGATGAATTCGACGATCAAAATGCCGTTCTTGGTGGCGATGCCGATCAGGATGATCATGGCAATCTGACTGAAGATGTTGAACGGTGTATTCGTGACGTAGAGGCCCAGCAAGCCGCCAGCGACAGCCAAAGGCACGGCGACCATAATGACCAGCGGGTGAATGAAACTCTCGAACTGGGCGGCGAGCACGAGAAAGACCACGAGCAGCGCGATGCCAAACGTAAACATCAGCCCGCCGCTGGCTTCCTTAAACTCCAGAGACTCGCCTGCGTAATCCAGTTGTGCGACGGCCGGTAGTTCGTTGCGCACCACGTCCTCAAAGAACGCAAGCGCCTCCGGTAGCGTGTAGTCGCCGACCAGACTCGCGCTGATGGTAACGGCCCGCAAGCGATTGTAGCGGTTGAGCTGACTGGCCCCCGCCTTTTCGTCGATCGTGATCAGATTGGACAACGGAATCAGCTGGCCCGACGAGGCGGACCGCACGAAAATATTCTGTAGATCGCTGGTGGTTTGGCGCTGCAGCGCGTCGGCCTGCATGATGATCTCGTACTCCTCGCCGTCGACCACGTAAGTCGCAACGCGCTTCTCGGCCATCATCGATTCCAGGGTTGTGCCCACCGCTTCGATGGAGACACCGAGCGAGGCGGCTCGCCGTCGATCAACGTTAATCGAGATCTGTGGCTGCGTATCATCGAGATTTGATTCCACGCGAGCCAGGCCGGGGTTTTCTGCCGCGCGATCGAGCACCACGTCTCTCCAGCGCGCCAGTTCGTCGTAGTTGCTGCCACCGATGACAATCTGCACCGGCTGCCCGCCGCCGCCGCGGGACAGCCCGGAGCGAAGGAAACTGAAGGCTTTGAGTCCGGGGATATTGTTCCATTCCCGTGTCAAATCGTTCTTGATTTTTTCGGTGAGCGCGTCAGGTGGCCGATCGGGCGACAGCGTCACAATGACAACAGCTGTGTTATTGCCGCGACCGCCAAAACCCGGAATTAGCAGCAGGCCACGCTGCATCACGCCCGAATCGATGTAGGGTCGCATGGGTGCTTCGATTTCGTCGACGAATTCGGCCATGCGTTTAAAGCTCGAGCCTTCCGCGGCGCGGAAACTGGCGATAAAATTGCCTTGATCTTCCTGTGGCGCGTACTCCTGGTCCACTTCATTGTAGAGATACCAACTGCTGATCACGACCAACACGGTCGCGAGCACGGCGGCAATGGGTACTCGCAGCGACGCCGCAAGCGTACGCCCGTAGAGCTCGTTCAGACCTTCGAACCATCGATCAATGGCGGCGCTGACTCGACCTTGTTGCGTGTGCGGCTTGAACAGTTTCGAACACAGCATGGGCGTGAGCGACAGCGCGAGCACCGTCGAGAAGATCATCGCGGCGGATACGGTCACCGCGAGCTCGCCAAACAGCTGCCCGAGGTTGTCTTTGAGAAACAGAATGGGTGTGAACACGGCCACGAGGACCAGCGTCGTTGCGATCACGGCAAATCCGACCTGACGCGTGCCTTTGTACGCGGCGAGCAGTGGCGCTTCGCCGCGTTTTTCCATGCGCCGGTGAATGTTCTCGACCACCACAATCGCATCGTCAACGACCAGGCCGATGCACAGCACCAGAGCAAGCAGCGTGATCAGATTAATGGTGTAGCCGAACGCTGATAGCGCCATGAACGACGCCGTCAGACAGATGGGGATCGTTAAGGCGGGCACGATCGTGGCGCGTAGCGAGCCCAAGAAAAACAACAGCACGGCGCTGACCAGCCCCGTTGTTACCAGAATGGTCAAAAAGACAGCGCGAATCGCGGCGCGGATGTAAATCGAATCGTCGCTGCTGGGAATCAGTTTCATGTCGCCCGGCATGTCTTCATTAACCTGAGCGACGGTTTCCTTGACGGCTTCGAGCACGGCGACCGTATTGGCCGTCGATTGCTTTACAACACCCAGTGCCACGGTGTTGGTTGCATTGGCTCGAAAAACATTGCGAATGTTCTCAGGCGCGCGCTCCACACGCGCAACTTCGCCTAGCCGGATCAGATAGCCGTCGTCACCGCGAGCGACCACGAGCGCGCGAAAATCCGCCTCAGTCTCGTAGCCGCGAGCCAAGCGAACCTGACGTTGACGGCTGTTGGATTCCAGCGTGCCGGCGGGCAGCTCGATGTTCTGTTGGCGCAACGCGGTTTCGACGTCCTGGACGGTCAGATTACGTGCGGCCAGTGCCACTCGGTCGAGCCAGACGCGCATGGACGGACGACCCGACCCGAACACGTCCATGCGCGACACGCCGGGGATTACGTTAAAGCGGTCCACCAGATAGCGCTCGGCGTAGTCATTGAGCGCCATGGGCGTCATGTCGCCAGCGCTGGTCAGGCTCAGGTACATGATCGGGCGCGCGTCTGAATCGCGCTTTGAGATCGATGGCAGGTCGACACCATCGGGCAGCGCGCGGGCAACGCGGCTGACCCGGTCGCGCACGTCATTGGCCGCTTCGGCGAGGTCAGCGTCCAGGCCAAATTCAATCGTGATGCGTGACGAGCCGTCCTGGCTGCGCGACGTCATGGTTCTGATGCCTTCGATGCCCGCAATTTGTTTTTCCAGAAGCTGGGTGATCCGCGTCTCGACAATATTCGCGGATGCACCGGCGTAGGTCGTGCTCACCGAGATCACCGGTGGCACGATGTCCGGGTACTCGCGCGTCGTCAGTGACTGGAACGCCAGAATTCCGAAAGCGATCAACAGCAAGCTGACCACCGTCGCGAAGACCGGGCGTTTGACCGACGTATCCGATAGCCACATGATCAGGCGCCTGCCGGCTCGTTGATCACCACCGGTACGCCGTTGCGCAGACTGACGAGGCCGAGCACGGCGACGCGTTCACCCGCCTCAAGGCCGCTGAGAATCTCGATCATGCCGTCGCTGCGCTGTCCTGTTGTGACAGTGCGCCGCTCGGCCACGTTATCGGTGCCAATCACAAAGACGTAGGCTTCGCGATCGACGGGAATCACCGAGGCTTCCGGCACTGCAAGCGCCGTGCGCTCAGCCGTTTTCAATTCAACAGTGAGCAACATGCCCGGGCGCAGCGCGCCGCGATCATTGGGCAGCAGCGCGCGGATGGTGACAGAGCGTGTGATCTCGTCGACTCGGGAATCGATACCGGTCACCGTGCCGCTGAACTGCTCCTTGCGATAGGCCGGGCTCGACGCGGTCACGGCATCGCCAATGTCGATGGCGCCCAGGAACAGTTCCGGTACCGCGAAATCCAGTTTCAGCGTCGATACGTCGTCCAGCGTCGTAATGCGCGTGCCCGGGGTCACCAGCGTACCGGGGCTGATTTCGCGAAATCCCAGCACGCCGGCAAACGGCGCACGAATCACCCGGTCCTTGAGCCGCGCGACGATACCTTCGAGTCGGGCATTGGCGATCGAGAAGCGCGCTCGGGATTCGTCCACCTGAGACGCTGCGACCGTATTTTTGGGCACCAGCTCTTCCAGGCGCTTGAGTTGGGCGCGAGCCTCGTCACGATCGGCTTTGGCTTCGGCCAGCTGGGCCGCCTGCTCATCGTTGGTCAGCTCGACCAGAAGCGCACCTTTCTCGACTCGCGCGCCGTCGGCAAAATTGATGCTGGAAATCTTGTCCGTCACCTTGGCCGTGATGATGACCGATTCGGTGGCGCGAGCAGTGCCGATGGCTTCAACCTGATCCGCAAATGGCCGGTTGATCACGTCGGCCACAGTAATGGGGACCGTCCGCTTCTTGCCAAAGCCCCCGGGCGGCCCGCGGCGCTCACTTGTGGGGGTGCTGCTGGAGTCTTGCGTCGCGCTCCAGTAAATGCCCGCGCCAGCCACGAGCAAAACAACAATAACCGCCAGTGATTTCATGCAATCGTCTCAGGTGTTTAAGGGGTTTAGCTCATCAATTATGCGCCATTTCCTTGGTTGATGGCGCATCGATGTCGCTTTTCAGACCCCTATGACCGGCTAATTCCAGATAAATGCCCGCTGACAGCGCGTCCAGAGCGCGCCTTCGCTATCCTGTTTCCTTTTGTTTCCCGGCGCTCGGATCAGAACCGGTCCACACGGGTCGCGCGCGGGATCGAACGCTCGGCAAATTGTTCTCGCAATGTGATACGCGGCGACGGCCGTGCCGCTATACTCCACGACTACTGGATCTTTGCCCTGGAGGCCTGCGTGCTTGACAACAGAATGGAATGGGTGGCGATCGTCACGGCGCTCATGCTCTTGCAATACATCTATTTCACCGTGCGCGTCGGCAAAGCCCGTGGCGAGTCTGGCATCAAGGCGCCAGCGACCTCGGGCGACCCTGTCTTCGAACGCCATTTTCGGGTCCAGCAGAACACGCTCGAGCAGCTCGTTGTCAGCGTTCCGGCGTTGTGGATGTTTGGCTGGTTTGTCGACGCGCGCATTGCCGCTTTGCTTGGCGTCATTTATGTCATCGGTCGCTTTATGTTTCAGCGCTCATACGTGGCCGACCCGGCCACACGCGGGGCCGGATTTCTGACCGGAATGCTGGCGACTCTGGCGTTGCTCATCGGCTCGCTGGTCGGGCCTTTGCTACGTCTGTTCTGAGCGTCCAGCCATCACAGCAAGAAGAAGAAAAATATGATGAACAATTCAGTGATCCGACACAGCGGACAAGTCTGGAAACTGGTCCTTGCGGCGCTGCTGATGATTGCGGGTAGCGTGTTGCCCCTGTTCGAACAACTGGGCATATCGTGGACGGTTGGCACTATCATCGCGGCGGCGGGTTACGTGCTGGCGTTGGCCGGTCTGGTTTGCCCGTCTTGCAAAGCGCGGTGGATGTGGATGGCGACATTGGACGCGACGCTCTATGGTCCGCTGTTCAAAGAATCGAGTTGCCCCAAGTGCGAGAGGAACTTCGCTGACGTTTCCTGAAACCGGTCGTCGCCGGAATCCGGACGACTAGCCGCGGTTTTTTTGCTCCCACCACAGCCAGCTACCGATCAGCAGAGCGCCAATCGCAAACGGTACTCTGGACCAGACGCTGGTTACCCTTTGCTCTTGCGTGCGTTGTGTCACGTCGCCGTTGGCGATCAAGGATGTGGCAACCGCCGATGTCGCATCGCGGGCCACCCGCCAGTCCTGTTCGGCGTGCACGTAAACATGCTTGGTCGACGTACCCACATTCACGCGGTGCCAGCCGACGCGGGCCGGCCACCAGTAGCCGCAGCGTTCGCCAGGGTGCAGGGCTTGTGTGACAAGCCGAATCTGTTGCGCGTTCTGCGCCGTGTTGCGCAACGACGCCGAGCCGGGTAAGTCGGTGCCGCGAAAACACAGCGCGGTGCGCTTGTTGGCGACGGGCCGCACCGGCTGAACGTCCATCGTCAGGGTCGGCTCACCGGGCGCCATGCCGTCAATCAACGATTGCCAATATTGTGCATGCGTCGCCGCCTGTCCTGACGTCACCAATTGATAGCTGTCGGTCACGAGGGTGATGCCAAAGCGGCCGCTGTCAGCGCGGCGAAAGCCAGCCAGCGGTTCACCGATACCGCTTTCAATCAGCGTGGTTTCCGGTGACGCGAGCGCAATTTCGCCGCGCGTTACGGTGGCGGTCAGATCCAGCGCGAGCGACGAAGCGCCGCCCGGGCCAATCCGCAGTCCGGGAAATTCACTGGCGGGCGCGTCGAGATCCGCCAGGCGTGGCACCAGCATCAGAATGCCCAGACCGTCTTCGCGAACCGATCGAATCAGCGAGTCGCGTTCCGGTCCGCTCAACGCCGACCAACTGCGCGCATCGAGCAGTACGGCATCAAACCCGGCGACGATGGCTGGCGTTATGGTCGTCAGCGACCGCTGCGCAGCGCGCACGAACTGCTCGCGATAGCGATCGCGGCTGATGGCGATGCGGGTGGCGATACTGGCGCCTGCGTTGCGCGCCCAGTCGGTCAAATAGCGCGCCTCAAAGGACGGTGCCGACCACAGCATCAATAGTTGCACCGGTTCGGGCTCCAGCACGCTTACCGGGATGGTGACCTGTTCGATGATGTCGCCACCGCCCCCGTCGACCCGCACGCCGTACAAAAAATTGCCGGGCGCGCGAGTGGCGTCCGTGAGCTCGAAGCGTTGCTGTCCGTCCGCTTGTGCCGTTGCGACGATGTCCCCTGCCGGATCGAGGAGGTGCACGTTGACGTTGGGCGGCGTCGCGGCGTTGAGCGCTCCGGTTACGGTGAACGGCGCGCCGGTTTCAAGCTCGCGGGGCCAGTCGGCGGAGCGCACGCCGGACGCTTCGGTCGGTGGCGAAAATTCGACTTCCCAGGGGCGCACGGCCGGCCACTCATCCGGCGCGATGCCGGCACCCAGGACACGCAGCGTCGCGACGCTGCCAAACAGGGTTTCGATGCCAGCGAGATCGGTGATGCGTGTGATGTTCCGCTGTTCTCCTTCGGTCAGTGTTACAGCGCCAAGGGCAACGGCGTGTCGAGCGCGCCTTGCGCGGGCGCGCTGCGCGGTCGTCGCCGACGGCGTCAGCACGATCACCTCTGTTTGGGTTTGCGTCGTCGCGGGCGGCCACAAAAACAGCCAAAGAGCGGTCGCAAACAAGATGTTCAAACCGGCGGCTATCCACACTTGGACGGTCTGTCGGTTGGATTGGCGCAGCGCGCTGATCTGCACCAAACAGACGATCGCCAGCAATGCGGCGCCGCCGAGCGCAATTGTCGTCGGCCACTGCATTACGGTGACTTGACCTGCGTCTGGCGCTGGCGATACGCCTCTTCCACCGGATGCGGCGCGGCGTCCACGGCACCTGGCGTGGCGAGTGTCGGGGTGAGTGATCGCCACAGCGCAGCGACCAACTGCGTGCGGCAGTCTGCGCACAGCCGGTCCGCGTCGAATCGCTGCAAGGCCTCGAGCAGAGGGAGCCAGGTGGCTTCGCTCGCCGCGCGCGTGCGAATGCCGGGGACCAGCGCTGCGAGTGTTTCGTCAATGCGCTCAGCGCTCGGAACAACGCGCACCAGTTCGCTCGCCAACTCACGCATCTGCTGCTGCTCGCCGGCCGACGCGACGCTGTGTTCCACCGGGCGCTCGACAATTTCATCGAGATCGCCGGTCAAGCGTCTCGCCTCGTCGATCGGCGTTGGTCGAAACCCGGCTCTGCGCAGATAGATACGCGGTCCTTGCTGAACCGCTTTGATGTACTTGAGTGCTTCATATTCAAAGGGCAGCGCGGGTTGCGGTTGGGCCAGCCTCAGTTGCAGTTCGGCATCCCACATGTTGGACAACGCCGCGCGCAACAGCTGTATCGTATTGAGGTCGAATAACGAGGACTGTTCGGCTCGGTCATGAAAATGAGCGTACGGCGCAATCGCGGCATCGGCATCGCCTGTGACCGGCTTGTCGGACGGGAACGATTCGTCAGCGTGGCCAGCGTGATCGTGCTCATCGTGCAGGTCGTATTGTTGTTGCTCTTCGTGTGCCTCGTGCTCGTCGTGGTCTTCGTGTTCTTCCTCGTTTTCGTCGTGATCGTCGTCATCCGTTGCGACAGGACGGGTTGCACCGGCACCGATGCCGCTGTCGTCTTCCTCGCCGAGGTATTGGCCGTAGCGCAAGCGCAGGAGTTTCTGATCGATGGCGAGCGTCTGCGCCAGTTGCGCAAACTCCGATTCCTCCAGCTTGGGTCGGTCGCGCAGCAGTTTTTCCGTGTCGATGATGATCTGCCTCTGGCTGCGGAAAAATTCGGGCAGTACCGACACCGCAACGGTGGCCTTGGTCAGCTCGGCATCCGCGTCTTCGCCTGGCCAGCGCACGATAAACGTACTGCTCACGCCAATGTTGGGTTCGTTGGGTTCGTTGTCGGTGACCTGAGCGAACAGATACAGCTCATCGCCGGGTGTCATCCCCAGTTCGATGAGATCAATGGATTGATCGACGCTAATGCTCCTGGCGTCATCGCTGAACGTGACGTCAAGTGGGAAATCCTGCTCTCGAAACCGGACTTGCTCGCCGCTTCCGCGGGCCAGCGTTACCTTGGCCACGGCACCCACCACTCGATGATCGTCCTGCGCACGGAATGTCAGTGCGAGCTGGGCGCTATCGGCATCTGCGGCCAACGTCAACAGGGAAACGTCGGGAGACTCGACGGTAAGTACCGGCGCCTGATCCACGATGGCGTCGATCCGGTGGACGCTGATGGGCGTTTCCTCACCGTCGACCATGACCTGGTAAACGGTGGAGCGCGCGGACCACGACGAAGATTCCCAGCGCCGGCTCGATGCGCCGGTCAGTGCCAGTCGCTCCCCGTCGTGGAAGAGCAGTGCAACCTGTTCCGCCGATCGATCGAGCTCCAGGCGCCACTGCACTTGCGCGTTCTCCACGGTCGAAAAATCGAGTTGGCGCGTTCGCGAGTTGGCCAGATCGAGATAGGCAGGGGGCGCCAGTGTGACGGTCGCTGACGCAATACGCGGGCGAACAATTGAGTCACGGTCGTCGACCGTTTCGGTCGCCGACCACAGCAAGCTTAACGTCGACACCACAGCGGCGGTGCCACCAGCGGCCGCAACGTAGGACCAGGGGAAGGGCGGCAGCGTCGACGCAAGTCCGCCGTCCTGATCCAAAGCCTGAAACTGGCTGGCCGCGCGCTCATGGGCCAGTGCAGCCAATCCGGTCAATTGCGAGCGATCCCTGAGCAACAGTTCGCAACTGTCCTGCAGTGACGGCTCGATGGCGTCCAGATGACGCGCGTAGTCAGTGGCGCTCGCGGCGCCGTCGAGACGCGTGCGACGCAGTAACCAGCCACCCAGGACCAGCACGCCCAATCCGACCGCCAACCGCACGGCGACCGGTGCCACCGACTGGCTCAGCGCCACGCCGGTGAGAACCAGGACACCAACGATCAACGCGCCAGCGACTCGCCGCTGGCGAACCACCCGTGCGGCGAGCTCCGCAAGACGTCCCGTTTCAGTGGTCACGTCGCGCGCATCAGGTAGGCGCTGAGCATCCGCTCCATCAGCGCGGTGATCAGAATTAACGAAAGGAACAGCCGGAGCAACGGCCTTCGTTGCGCTTGTGTGCTGTCGGCGGACGGCGTGAGCGCCGAAAGGCTGACGGGGTAATCGGCGGGTGGCGTCTGCATCGCCCCCGACTGCAGGCTTTGCAGCAATCGCAACGCAAATGAGGCGTCGCTGACGTGCTTGTCGGTTGCTCTTAGTCCCGCTGCAAAGTAGATCACCTCACGGGCGCCCGTTACGGCCTTGCGCAGCGACGCGCGACCGTCGGTGTCGAAGGCAACGGGCAGCGCGTCACTGCTCGGGTTTTGATCTGTCAGCCAGACGCCGCTGTCCTGCGGAACGGGTTGGCGGCTTAACCAAACGGTAGCGGCGGACGATGCGTCCAGCGGTAGACGGGAAATCCGTTGCGTCGCGACGTCGATGCCGGCATCGCGCCACGCTTCTACCGCTTGCTCGATGACCATCGCATCCGACTGGCGATCCGCATCGGCGAAGATTCGTATCCGGATGGGTTCGCGAACGGGTATTTCTGCATCGCGCGATGGCGCCGCAACCCACTGGATCGAGCGCGGTACCTGCGCCCGTCGAGCCGCGAACTCGGCGGCGACACTTGGCGTAACGACCTTGAGCGGCACACCAGCCGGTGCCGCAAGATGAGCGGCATCGAGCAGTGACCACAACTGCCCGGGTTGCCACGGTGGGCGCGGTTCTGACGCCAGCGGAAAGCCAGGTGCCAGCCAGCGCGAACCGTTGCCGGCGTCCGCTTGGGCAAACTCGGCCTGAGGCGAGATCAGCGTCCACGCCCGCTCGGTGTCGGTGCTGTCCGCGATACGCCAATACGGCTCGGCCAACAGCAGTACGGCAAGGCCAATCAAGAGTAGGCGCAGGGCGAGCAGTATCGGTTGCGAAAGCCTGAGGCGCCGCCAACGCAGCCGCTGCTGCTCGGGTACGAACCGTGTGATGGCGACATGGACGACACGATGCTCGCCGCGCTGTAACAGATGGATCAACAGCGGAATCAGTAGCGCTGCTAACCCTGACAAGGCGGCCGGCCAGCCAACGCCCACTAGTGAGTCTCACGCAACAGCGATCGATCGAAGCGCCGACGGTGTTTCAGGAAGTGGCGCAACGTATCGTCCAGAGGTTCCTCAATCAGCGTCAGAAAATCCTGAATGTTCAAGCCCGCGAGCGTTGCAATCCAATGACGCCGCGCTCTTTTAAGTGCGCCCAGATAGCGTTCGCGCACCGACGCGGCATCGGCGAAAACCTGTTCATTGGTCTCGCGATCGCGAAACGCAATGTTGCCGTGATACGGGAAGGTCACTTCCTCTCGCGTCAGCAGTTGGAGTGTCAGCACCTCCTTGCGTTGCCCGGCAAGCTTGCCAAGGAGCTGCTCAATTTCGTGACTGTCTTGCAGGAAATCGCTGATGACAACGACCAGTCCGGGCCCCTGAAGCTGATCCCACAGCGCGTCGAGTTGCGTCGTGTTGGGCCACTGACCTTGCGCGTCGAGCCGATTCAGCGCGGCGACGAATCGGTCGAGCTGGCGGTCATCATCGCGGCACGGGAGGTAGGATCGGTTGGTGTCGTTGAGGCTGAGTAGCCCGAACGCGTCCCCCTGTTGTTGGCAGACATACGCCAGACTGGCCGCCAGGGCGCGCGCGCAGTCGAGCCGCGTCCAGTCGCTGACATCGGCGCTGGGCTGCGCCATCGATGCGCTCGTGTCGACGATGATCCAGACCGGCACATGGCTTTCGCGCTCGGACTGGCGGACGAAGACCTTGTCGGAGCGGGCGTAAAGTTTCCAATCGATCTGACGCGGGTCGTCACCGGGCTCGTACTGACGGTATTCGGAGAACTCCATGCCTTCGCCACGTTGACGACTGGTGTGGATTCCGTGCAGGGCACCGTCGACCACCACCCGGGCCAGCAATTTCAAATCGCGAATTCGGGCGAGCGTTGTCGGGTCGAGGGGGCGCTGGCGCGTCATCCCGCGATGGGGTCGTCAGGCGCCGGGTAGTGCGTCAGCAGTGCGTCAACGATGTCGGCGACGCGCTTTTGCTCGGCCTCGGCATGAAAATTCAGGATCAGTCGATGGCGCAGAACGGGCAGTACCAT
Source organism: Gammaproteobacteria bacterium (assembly GCA_045107005.1). Classification (GTDB taxonomy): domain Bacteria; phylum Pseudomonadota; class Gammaproteobacteria; order Steroidobacterales; family JBCCMA01; genus JBCCMA01. The sequence continues at coordinate 59,045 of JBGCFP010000040.1, read as the reverse complement.
GGCGTGTAAATCGTCACGGGTCACCGCGTAGCGACCGTGCAGAAGTGCGCGGCCCTTCGACGCGAGGATCAGTGCCTGGCCGGCGCGCGGACCGGCGCCCCACTTCACCCATTCGCTAATCGCACCCACGGCGTCTTTGCCCGGACGAGTCGCACGGATCAGATGGGTGACGTAGTGCAGCAGTCCGTCGGAAATTGACACTTGTCGAGTCAGCGCCTGCAGTGCCAAGACGTCGTCCGCAGACATCACTTTATTGATTGGCGCAGGGCTCGCTCCGGTCGTTCGGCGCAGCACTTCGGTTTCTTCGTCGAGCGTCGGGTAGTCGATCTCGATATGGAGCAAAAAGCGATCAAGCTGTGCCTCGGGCAGGGCGTAAGTGCCAGACTGCTCCAAAGGATTCTGCGTGGCCAGGACGAAGAACGGCGGATTTAATGTGTGCGTTTCGCCGGCGTAGGTGACCGAGCATTCCTGCATCGCCTCGAGCAGCGCCGCTTGCGTTTTGGCCGGCGTCCGGTTGATTTCGTCGGCCAGCAGAATATTGGCAAACACCGGCCCGGGCTGAAACTTGAAGGACCGCTTGCCGGTGCCGTGATCTTCTTCGAGAATTTCGGTGCCAATAACGTCACTGGGCATCAGATCGGGCGTAAATTGAATACGGCGAAAGTTCAGCGTCATGGCGCGCGCGAGACTGTTGACCAGCAGCGTCTTGCCGAGACCAGGTACTCCTTCAATCAAACAGTGACCGCCTGCGAGCAGCCCGATCAACATGTGTTCGACCACCTCGGCCTGGCCGACGATCACCTGACCTATCGCCTCTCGAACGTCGGCAAGCCCTGCGACCTTCGCGGCGACGTCCGCCTCGTTGAGTATGGGGTTCACCGCCATGCGATACGTTTCCTCAGTAAGTCAGCGCGTAGAGCACAATGTTGACCCCGAAGCGGGTATTGTCTTGCGCCAGCCAGCGTTTGTTTCGGTAGTCGTAGTCCCATTCGCAGCCGTAGTCCTTGTTGCTGTACAGAACGCCCGTGCGGCCACCGATATCGATGCCGCGCAGATAGTCGTGAACCAGATCATCGCCCCAGCCGTTGAGTTCAAAACTGGTGGCTGGAGGACCGTCGAATTCGAAAAAGGACGAGTAAACGGGATGATTGTCCGGGAGCTTTGCCAGCGCGTCCTTGCCAAAGATCTCGCGCATCTGTTTTTCGAAAGACACCGCGAACAAACCGTCGATATCGTGATTGCAGTCGTCGACGAAGACAAACCCGCCACTGCGCACGTAGCGCTCGAAGTTCTCGCGTTCGGCCTCGTTAAACTGCACGAGTCGGTGGCCGGCCAAATAGCAAAACGGCGCTTGCAGCATCGCGGGATCGGCCAGCGCAACAACCCGCTCTTGCGGGTCGACGCGAATGGTCGTGTATTCCACCAGTGAATTGAGCAAATTGTTCGGCATCCGCTCATCGACGTCCCAGTCCCCTGACTCGTACTGAAGTCGAGTGAAACTGAAGTCGTAGGGACCTGTCCCGCGCGTCGACGGCAGGCAGGCGACGGCGAGCGCTGAGCTCGCCGCACGCAGAAACCGCCGTCGACGCACGTTGGGCGGTCTTAAACGGCGTCGGACAGGCTGGTGAACGTGAATTCACGAGCCTTGACCGGCGGCAGCATCACTGGGAAGCCGAATAGTGAAACGCGTTCCGGCACGCCCAGCTCTTCAAGGTTGTTCAGCATGATCACCGGGCTTTCATTGAAGCGGAAGTTCTTGACCGGATACTTGATCTTGCCTTCTTCAATGTAGAAGGTGCCGTCGCGGGTCAGACCGGTGTAGAGCTGCGTCTGCGGATCGACCGCGCGGATGTACCAGGTGCGTGTCACCAGGATCCCGCGATCGGTGTTGGCGACCATTTCATCAAGCGACCGCTTGCCGCCTTCCATAATCAGATTGTTGGGCTGCGGAATGGCCGCCACCTTTTGCTGTTCGGCCCAGTAGCGCGAGTAGAACAGATTCTTGATCACGCCATCTTTGACGATATCAAGGCGTTTCATGGGCTGACCCGAATCGTCCCACGGCCGTGTCGGCACGCGCGAGTCGGTGGGGTCGGCGTACAGATTGACGCGCTCGTCGAATACTTTTTCGCCTATGCGGTTGCCACCGCCTTTTTTCGACAAAAATGTACGTCCTTCATCTGACTGACGGGCGTCGAACGCAAACACCATCTGGCCCATGAACGAGGCCAGCGCGTTGGGCTCGAGAATGACGGTGTACTTACCCGGTTCCAGCGCTTTGGCATCGCGCGACATCACGGCTTTGTCGATGGCGACTTTGGAGGCGCGCGCTGTGTCGAGACGGTTGATATCGTTGTCGTCCAGCGTGGCCCAGCCCGACCCGGTACCGTCGTCGGTGCGCACGGTGACGGTGAAGTTGGCACTGGTGCTGGTGTTGTAAGCGTAGAGGCCGGCGCTGTTCATCATTGCGTCAAAGTCGGCGCTGTCGGTCAGGAAGCCCGCGGCGGTTGCGTCGTTCTTCATGCTTGGCTCAATGCTGTCTTGCGCCGCTTGCGCACGCATTTCCGGCGTTATCTCCGCCGTCGACTTCGCGTAGCCCTTCGACTCGACGTATTTTTGCGGTCCGAGCACCGGCATGAATTCCGGATTCTCCGGCGACAACTGCGCGAGCTCTTCAGAGCGTCGCACAACGCGCAGCAATGATTCATCGTCGAATTCGTTGGTCGTTGCGACGCCGACCTTCTTGCCGAAATTGGACTGCACGCCGAGCGTCGTGTCGCTCACTACGCCTGCCGTGCTCACCGAGTTGCGCGCATAGCGGATGTTGCCGCCGACGGTGCCCGAAAGATTTGCTTCACAGGCGTCCGCTTTGGACAGCTTGATCACCTTGGTCAGAATTTTCTTCGCTTGTTTGTTGCTCAGTATGGCCATGATTCCACCTAAAGATTGTTTGTTTATGTGCGTTGGCGTTCGGGCTTAGCCGAGTTTGCGCGCGGTGTTAATGACGTTGATGCCGTCAAAGCGCGTGGTTGAGCAACCGTGCGAAACGGCGCTGACCTGAGGGGGCTGACCCTTGCCATCGAAGAACGTGCCGCCAATGCGGTAGTCGCTTTCGTCGCAAATCTTCGTGCAGGCGTTCCAGAACTCCTGGGTGTTTGACTGGTACGCCACGTCTTCAATCTGATCGGTGATCTCGCCGTCCTTGATTTCATAGAACAGCTGACCGCCAAACTGGAAGTTGTAACGCTGCTGATCGATCGAGTAGGAGCCACGACCAACAATATAAATGCCGTCCTCGACGTCCTTGATCATGTCCTGGGCACTGTATTTTTCTTTACCCGGCGCCAACGACACGTTTGGCATGCGCTGGAACTGGACGCTGGACCAGCTGTCGGCGTAGCAGCAGCCGTGGGATTCTTTCTGGTCGATGATGTGCACCTGATCGCGGATCGCCTGATAGTTGACCAGTACGCCGTCCTTCACCAGATCCCAACGTTTGGTTGGCACACCTTCATCGTCGTAACCGACTGCACCGACCGAGCCCTCCTGGGTCTTGTCCGCGAACAGCGTGACCTCTGGACTGCCGTAGTTGAAGTCACCACTGCGCCACTTGTCGAGTGTCGCGAAACTGGTGCCGGCGTAGTTGGCTTCGTAACCAAGCACGCGATCGAGCTCGAGCGGGTGACCGACTGATTCGTGGATGGTCAGCATTAAATGCGTCGGATCGAGTACCAGGTCGTATTGTCCCGGCTTGACCGAACGCGCGGTCAGTTTCTTGCGGGCTTGCTTGGCGCCGTTGACGGCGTCTTCAACCATGTCGTAGCTCTTTCCGTACAACGTAGTGACGCCTTGAATTTTGTCCTTCTCGTTACCGTCGAAGTACTCCCAGCCCATACCAACGGGGTCGCCGATGCCGGCGCGGGTACGGAATTTTCCGGTTTCCTTATCCACCGCGGTAATGGTCATGGGCGCCCATACCCGGTGCACGTCCTGATCGATGTACGAGCCGTCGGAGCTGGCGAAATATTTTTGCTCATTGACCAGATAGAAAATGGAGTTAACGAAATCGGCGCCGTTGGTCAGCGCCGCGTTGTTGACCTCCATCAACATATCCACTTTGTCCGCGATGGGAATCTCCAGCGCGTTCTTCTTGATGGGCGTTTTCCACGACACTTCGCCGACGCCTTTGACCGGCGCGAGCACCACCGGGTTGGTCTGGAACTTGGAGTTGGCTTTGGCAATGGCGGCGGCTTTGCGCGCGGCTTCGGCCACTTTTTTGGGCGTCATGTCGCTGGTTGCCGCAAAGCCCCAGGTATCGTTGACCAGCACGCGAATGCCGACACCGGCGGATTCGGTGTTAACGATGTTTTGGACCTTCATCTCGCGGGTCACGACGAACTGATTGAGGTAGCGTCCAATGCGCGCGTCGGCGTAGCTCGCACCGGCTTTTTTGGCCGCAGTGAGCGCCGCGTCGGCCAGTTTGCGTTTGAGTTTCAAATCGGCAGGCGAAATCAACTCTTGTGCTGCCACCAGTCGCCCGGTGATTGGCAGCATGAGTCCGCCTACGCCTACACCGGTCACTTTTAAAAAATCCCGCCTGTCCATACTTAACTCCCCGCCGTGCGCACAGCTGTGCGGCTGATGTGAAATGACTGACTCGCACTAAAATCAGGCGCAAGAGTGGTAGATCTCACGAATAGTGCAAGCTTAGGTTTGATGCAGAAACTCGAGCAGTGTTTAAGGTTATTGTTGGGCCTCTGACCGAGTTTGGCTGCCGGACGTTTGTCTACGTGTTCTGGCCCTGTAGACCACAATGGCGGACAATATATCCCAACCTCGTCATAACGCCTAAGCAGGCGTTCTAAAAGTAAAGTAAACTTGACCAAATTCGGTCGTCCCAATCCTCTAAATACGGTGAGAACATCACGCTATGTCATGGCAAAACAACAATGGTCGAGGCAAAGGCCCTCGAGGCCCTCGCTCCACGACGCCCGCGGAGCTTGAGGCGATCGTCAATCAGTCACGTTTGCGCATCAAGCGCCTGTTACCGGGAGGCGGCGCACCTTTGGCGATGCTGCTGGTGGGTGTGATTCTCCTTGGCCTGTATACCGCTTGTTACACCGTGCCCAGTGACTCGGTCGCTGTCGTCCAGCGTTTTGGCAAGTATTTGAAGGTGGTTGAGCCTGGCTTGAACTTTAAATTACCGCTAGGCATCGACGTGGCGACGACGTTGCCGGTCAAACGGCAACTGAAGCAGGAGTTCGGTTTTGGCACACCGGGCGCACGAGATATCTATCAGACGCCTGGCTTCGGCGGTCGCGATGCGGCGCGTCAGGCCCGGCTGGAGACGGAAATGGTCACCGGCGACCTGAATGCGGCGCTCGTGGAGTGGGTGGTGCAGTACCGCATCGCCGAGCCGTTCAAGTTCTTGTTTGAAGTGCGCGAACCGCGCGGCACACTGCGTCACGTGTCGGAATCGGTGATGCGCGAAGTGGTGGGCGACCGAACCGTGGATGAAGTGATTACCGTCGGGCGTCAGGACATTGAATCCGAAGCCCTCGTCAAAATGCAGGCGCTGGCGATTAAATACGAGATGGGCGTCAGCATCGATCAGGTGCAGCTCAAGAACATCAACCCGCCCAAACCGGTGCAAGCGTCGTTTAACGAAGTGAACCAGGCGCAGCAGGAAAAGGAAAAGCTGATTAACGAAGCGCGACGCGATTACAACCGCGTGATTCCGCTGGCGGAGGGCGAGAAAGATCAACGTATCCGCGAGGCGGATGGCTATCGGCTCAAACGCATTAACGAGGCAGAGGGCGACGCGGCACGCTTCAACTCGCTGTTCGCCGAGTACCTGAAAGCACCCGAGGTTACCAAGCGCCGAATCTATATCGAGACAATGCAGGAAGTCATGCCGCAACTGAAATCAAAAGTGATCGTCGATGATGAGACGCAGGGCATTCTGCCGCTGCTCAATCTGGACGGCACCAAAGGAGTAGGACAATGAGTCAGGGTAAGAAAATGATCGGCATCATTGCTCTGTTTCTATTGGTCCTGTTGCTGTTTAACTCCGTCTATACGGTGCACGAAGTCGAGCAGGTGATTGTCACGCAATTTGGTAAGCCCGTTGGCGAGCCGGTGACCACGGCAGGCCTGAAGCTGAAGAAACCGTTCATCCAGGAAACCAACCCGATCGACAAGCGGGTTCTGGAGTGGGACGGCGCCTCGTCCGACATGCCGACCAAGGATAAGCTGTACATCTCGGTGGACTTGTTCGCCCGCTGGCGCATCACCGACCCGCTGCAGTACTTTTTGCGACTGCGTGACGAGCGCAGTGCGCAGTCGCGTCTGGACGACATTCTCGGCAGTGAAACGCGCAATGCCGTGGCGAAACACGAGCTGATCGAGATTATTCGCACCACCAAGGATCGCGTGCCGCTGCGCGACAATGTACTGGTGGGTAACGAAGAAGCCATCGGCGTTGGCGAGCTGGTGCCGATCACCAAAGGACGTGAGTTGGTCGAACTTGAGATTTATAAAGCGGCCGTCGACAAAGTGAAGGTCTTTGGTATCGAGCTGCTGGATATCCGCTTCAAGCGCATCAACTACAACGAAAGCGTGCGCCCTAAAATTTACGATCGCATGATCAGTGAGCGACGCCAGATTGCGGAGCGATTCCTGTCAGAGGGTAATGGTGAAGCTGCGCGTATCGGCGGTAACCGGGTGCGCGACCTGAACAAGATCCAATCCGAGGCGTATCGCGAGGTTGAAGAAATTCGGGGTGTCGCAGACGCCAAGGCCACTGAGATCTATGCCAGCGCGTACAACCAGAGTCGCGCGGCGGTCGATTTCTACGAATTCACCCGCACGATGCAGTCGTACCAATCCATGGTGGAAGAGGGGACGACGCTGGTGCTGTCCACCGACAGCGATTTGTTCAAGTTCATGAAAGGTGTTGAGCAAGACAACTAGCAAAATCGGGGCGGCCGCGCGGCGGCGGCCCCGTCAGCTAGAGGAATACATCGCCCCCGTTGGGGCTCAGGCACTGGCCCTGATAGTGGCTGCCGTCCTGCGATGCGAGGAAGACGTAACTCGGTACAATGTCGGCAACTTGTGCCATGCGTCCGAGCGGAATCGACGCGCGAATTTGCTCGAGCAATTCATCAGGTACGCTGTCAAGGATCGGTGTCAGCGTAGCGCCAGGCGCAACGCAGTTGATGGTCACGTTGCGCGCCCCGGCTTCCAGCGCCAGCGAACGGGTCATGGCCAGGATCGCGCCTTTGGCGGCGGTGTAGTGCGTGAGTCCCGGCGAGCCTTTGTAGGCGAGTTGGGACGCGGTATTGATAATGCGGCCAAAGCCCCGCTCGTACATCGCGGGCAACACCGCGCGTGTGCACAGAAACGTACCGCGCAGGTGTACCGCCAGCACCCGGTCCCAGACGGTGACGGGGATGTCCTCAAGCGGCGCCGTGTGTGCGATGCCCGCGTTGTTCACCAAAATATCAATAGGACCGAGTCGCTGCTCGGCCTCACTCATCATTGCCGCAACCTGCGCCTCCTCGGCTACGTCGCCCATAATTGCCTGTGCGACGCCGCCGTCATCGGTGATCCGTTGACAGACAGTCTCTGCGGCGCTTTGTTCGTCGGCCGTCGGAAAGTTGACAGCGACGCGCGCACCGTGCGCGGCAAAGGCCAACGCCACGCCGCGCCCGATCCCTGAGCTGGCACCAGTCACCAGGGCGGTCTTGCCGCCCAGCTTCTGATCAGTGGCGGGCACGTCGTTCTGGCGCACCTAGTTCACATCCAGGGCAAACGGAGTCAGCACGTCCAGCGGGACGATTTCGAGCGCGCGCTGGTGCGTAGACTGCAGCACCACGCGCGGTGCGCTACCCGCCTCGTAACTCTCCAGCCAACGCGACGCGCACAGGCACCAGCGCTGTCCGGCACGTAACCCGGGAAAACCAAATTCCGGTCGCGGCGTCATCAAGTCGTTCCCCCGGTCGCGCGAAAATTCCAGGAACTCGGTCGTTAGCTCAACGCACACCGTGTGTGAACCCGAATCGCGCCCGGATGTGTTGCAGCAGCCGTCGCGAAAATAGCCGGTCACCGGGTCGGTGCCGCAAACGCCGAGCGTTTCACCAAAAACATTAACTGATGGATTCATCGTTTTCCCTACTGTTGTCGTTGCCTGGTTTGTACTATTCGTGAGATTGACGTTTATTGCAGGCCAGTCGCTGTACACTCTCTACCATGCCATTAGTTGCTCACTCTAATTTACCCACATTCTCGACGCTGCGTCAGCAGGGCCACGAGTTATTGTCGCTCGAGCGGGCGCGCGGTCAGGATATCCGCGAGTTGCACATCGGTTTTTTGAACATGATGCCCGATTCGGCGCTGCAAGCGACGGAGCGTCAATTCATCCGGCTGGTTGGATCGTGCAATCGCATCGCACAGTTTTTCGTCTATCCGTTTTCTCTGCCCGAGTTGCAGCGCGGCGCGAGCGCGCAGAGCTACATTGATGAGCACTATCATCGTTTTGAGGAGCTGCAGGAACACGGGCTCGATGCGCTCGTGATTACTGGCGCGAACGTCGCCAATCCAGCTCTTCCGCAAGAGGCCTTTTGGACGCCACTGATGGACGTGGTCGACTGGGCTGAGCAGCATGTCGCGTCGATCCTGTGCTCCTGTCTGGCGACCCATGCACTGTTACAGCGCAATCATGCAATCGCACGCCAACCCCTTCCGGCAAAGCGCTGGGGGGTTTATCGCCATCGCATTCGGTCAGCCAGACATCCGTTGTTGCGCGATATCAATACGCGCTTTGATGCACCGCATTCGCGTTTCAACGACATTTCCGCGCGCCAGATAGAGGATGCGGGACTGACGGTGCTGGCGAGCAGTGACGAAGGCGGCGTTCATTTGGCGGTTAGCCCGGATCAGTTTCGGGTTGTATATTTTCAGGGCCATCCGGAATACGATGCCAATAGCTTGTTCAAGGAATACAAGCGCGAGGCGGTACGTTACGCCCAAGGTGAGCGCGCTGACCGACCGCCGCACCCTGAACACTATTTTGCTGCCGGTGTGCACGCCGACCTGGAGCGGTTGGTGCGGCATATCGACAGCGGCGCGCCGCCTGATCGGGCGCTGGAACAGAGCATTGAGAACCAGCTGGATAACACCTGGGGCGACACGGCCAAAGCGATCTTCAACAATTGGCTGGGATGCGTCTATCAGTTAACCAGCCTTGATCGAAATCGCCTTTTTATGGACGGCGTGGATCCCGATGATCCACTGGGTTGCCGTCAGACCACTTCGAGGACCACAGCATGAAAGACCAGACGCTTGCAATTCACGCGGGCTTCAAAGCCGACCCTGAGACCAAGGCGACGGCCGTCCCCATTTATCAAACCGTGGCTTACGAATTCGACGACGCGCAGCACGGTGCCGATTTGTTTAATCTCGCGGTGCCGGGGAACATCTATTCGCGCATCATGAACCCAACCGTCGACGTGCTCGAGCAACGCTGTGCGCAACTGGACGGCGGTGTCGCCGGTCTCGGCCTGTCGGCGGGCAGCGCAGCGGTCACTTACGCGGTGCAGAACATTGCCGAACAGGGCAACAACATCGTGACTGTGCCCACGGTTTACGGCGGTACCTACACGTTGTTCAAGCACATGTTGCCCAAGCTTGGTATTGACTGTCGATTTGCGGCCGACGACACCGTCGACGCGATGGCGCCTCTGATTGACGACAAAACGACGGCGGTCTTTTGCGAGAGCATCGGCAACCCCGCTGGCAATGTTGTGGATATTGCAGCGCTGGCCGACATGGCGCACGCGCACGGCGTCCCGCTTATCGTCGATAACACAGTCGCGACGCCCGCGTTGATCAAACCCATTGCGTGGGGCGCCGACGTGGTGGTCAATTCACTGACCAAATACATGGCCGGTCACGGCAACACACTGGGCGGCATGATTGTCGACGGCGGGCAGTTTCCATGGACGGATCATGCGGAGCGGTTCCACATGCTCACGACACCCGAAGCGTCGTATCACGGTGTGGTTTACACCGAAGCGCTCGGCCCGGCCGCTTACATCGGTCGCGTGCGCACGGTGGCGTTACGCAACACCGGCTCGGCGTTGAGTCCTATGAACGCGTTCAACATCCTGCAAGGCATGCAGACGCTGCCGCTGCGGATGGAGCGCCACTGCGATAACGCCATCGCCGTGGCAAAACATCTGGCGAGCCATCCGCGCGTCGCGTGGGTCAACTACGCGGGCCTTGAAAATTCGCCGTACTTTGACCTGGCGAAGAAATACACCAACGGCAGGCCGTCTGCCTTGCTGAACTTTGGCATCAAGGGCGGGTTCGACGCGGGTGTGAAGTTTTACGACGCACTGGAAATGTTCCTGCGGCTGGTTAACATTGGCGACGTAAAATCACTGGCGGCGCACCCGGCATCGACTACGCATCGACAGCTGTCCGAGGACGAGATGGCGTCGGCTGGCGTGACACCCGACATGATTCGTCTGTGTATAGGCATTGAGCACATCGACGACATTCTGGCGGATCTTGATCAAGCGCTCGACGCGTCGGGCTAAGCATGACCGAAATTGCGCGTCTCGAACTGCCTGACGAGGCGTTATTGCGTCAGTACCATCGCGACCAGCGAGCGGGCGGTTACACGGATTGCTACGCGACCGTCGTTGATCAACGAGTCAGTCTCGCCGATTTTGTCCACGCGTTTTACACTACGCGCTTGTTCGGGCTGGAGCGCTGGTTACTGAAGCTTGTCGTTGACCGGCCGTCAACGGATCAGAACGCGCGGGATGTCGCCAGCGGCGCCATCGATGCGTTTGCGGCGTGGACCGTCGAGCAACGCGCTGAGCGTCAACTTCTGATGTGCGACATGCACGCGAAGACGCGCTCGTGGTTCATGGTCGAACCCATAACGCCATCGGGTCAGACCCGCCTGTTGTTTGGTTCTGCTGTGGTACCCGGAAACAAAGATGAGGGCAAACTGGGTTGGGCCGTGCGCGCGGCGATGCCCGTCCACAAGGTTTATTCGACCGCCCTGCTAAAGGCGGCGCGCCGCCGGCTGCTCGACTCTAAAAACTAGCCCCAGATTTGCTTTAGCAACGGCGTCATCTTCCCCACGCCGCTCATCGCGGTTGCGGTCAGCATGCCGGCCATCATGGCGCCGGTAACGCCGCAAGTCAGCGTGTCCTGACCGCTTAGCCACAGGCCGGGAATGCGCGTGCGTGGCCCGAGCCAGTCCTGCTGCAGCCGCTCTGGCGTGTGATCCAGACCGTACAGTTCGCCCTGGCGGTAGCCGGCGAACCAGTTGGTCGACAGCGGCGTGGACACCTCGTAGTAGTCAACGCTGCCGCCAAGCTGCGGCAGTTTGTCATAGACGTAGCGCATCAGGCGTTCTCCCAGCTGCGCCTTGAAAGCTTCGTAGTCGTCGCCGCGCTTGCCCCAGGTGGAGTCTTCCCACGCGCTGAACCATTCGTACGGCGCCGGAGCCACCACCTCAATGGTCGCGGTGCCGGGGTGTCGTTTCTCGTAAGCCGGGTCTTTGGCTGACGGAAACGAAATGTAGACAACCGGGAACGGTGCGTCTTTGTCGGCGACGAAATCGGCCACCGCTCGGTCGTAATCGTTGTGCGGATAGATCCAGAAATTGGTTTTGGGCAAGCCGAGTTCCGCGGCGCTCTTCTGGATGCCGATATAAAGACCGAGATGCGCAAAGCTCGGACGAACACTGGGTTTTTTCTGCGTGTAACCGCTCTTTGCCACGGCGCTGTCGGGCAGCAGATGTTCAAACGTGTTCGCAACACCGGCCGCTGACACCACCTGCTCGCAGGCGATGTGGTGATCGTCGTCCATGATCACACCGCTGACTTTGCCGCCTTCGATCGCTATTTGTTTGACGCGGGCATACGTAAACACGTCCCCACCTGCGGACTGAATTTTCGGCAGGATGGATTTGGCTATTTGCCAACTGCCGCCGACCGGGTAGAACCCGCCGAACATGTAATGACGCGCAATCATGGCGTGAATCATGAACGCGGACTGCTTGGGCGGCAGACCCATGTCGCCCCATTGGCCGCATAGGGTTGCAATCAGATCGCGATTGTCGGTCAGTTCGCTGAGCACGTCCCAGGTCGTGCGATAAAGCAGTTTGGGCGTGCGCCACTTCAATACCGGCGCCGCCGCGGCTCGCTGCCACGGTTTTAGCAGGCGCGCCATCGTAGCGGAATAGGTCGCGCCGCTGGCTTGCTTGAGCAGCCCCAAATACGCGTCGATGGCCGCGCCTTCCTCCGGGAACTGGCGCAACAGGTTAGCGCGAAACTCGTCTTTGCCAGCCATGGCATTGAACACTTTATCGCCCACGTAGAAGCGATCGTATTCGTCGGCCATGGGCGCCCACGTAAGCTGATGATCGGATAGATGATCGAACATGCGTTTCGTGCGGGTCTGACTGCCCACGTCGCCAATGTAGTGCACGCCAACATCCCACTCGTAACCTTCGCGCTCATAGGAATGGGTATAGCCACCGGCCGTGTAGTGCTGCTCGAGCACGCACACGCGTTGACCGAGATCGCTGAGCAGGGCGGCGGTGGTTAATCCCCCCATGCCCGAACCGATCACCACGGCGTCGTAACTCCCGGCCAGGCGTTTGGGCCGATAGCGAGTGCCGATGCGCAGCTGCGCCGCGAGCTTGCGCTGCTCTTTGGAGGTCGTCACCTGACGTTGCACACGTCGGTCGTACCGCTCGGTCCGGGTGCGCCGAAAAACGCCGCGCGCAAACCGCCCAGATCCACGACGTTGATCACCAGGTCGCCATTCAAGTCAGCGTCGGGGTTCCAGCCCGGGTCGTCGGCCGTCAAGAAGAATCCCGCGCGCAGCAGCCCCAGGTCGGCAGCATTGACGACGCAGTCATCGTTCAGGTCTGCGTCGCACTGATTGCCGTAACCATCATTGTTGGTGTCCAGCTGCGCAGGATTCGCGACGTCGACGCAGTTATCCGCCTCATCGGCGATACCGTCGCCGTCGGTGTCTGCGGCAGTCAGGTTATCGACGGTGCTGCGAATAATGAAGTCGCCGCTCACCCCGAGCGTGGCGGAGCGAAACCAAAACGACACGCCGCCAAGATCGGCCAGGATGAAGTTCTGGTCGGCCAGAATAGTACCGTCGTTGTCGGTAGCGACGCTGGGCAGTCCGTCGTGATTGAACTCAAGGCCAACTCGAAACGGACCGTTGACGATGATCGGTGTCAGCGTGAGATCGATGACCTGCAGATTGACGTTCGAGCCTTGCAGTGTGACGTCGCCGGTGAACAGCAGATTGCCCGGTATGTCCGCGTTCGCCGCGTCTTCCCACACGCTGACGCCCATCACTTCTGTCCCGGGCGTGCCGCCGAAGAGCACGGTGACGTCCTGCACGACGCACGGGCACGGAATCTGTGGCACGAAACGCACCGCGGCAACTTCGCCGCTGATAAACCCGCCCTGAAACGTGGCGGCTGCGCCGCTGAAAAAACCGTCGTTTTGCAGCATTTCCTGATCGGCGCTGGCCAGGGGCATCGCCATGGCAATAAAAGTGAGGGCGATCGTCTGATAATGGTTCACGGCACGGACTCCTGTCGGCGAGTGTCATTCGAAGATCAAACCATACAGCAATCGGGTCATTGGCCGCGTTCGCTCGTTGGCACTTGGCGGCGCGCACCTCGTCGTGTGAAACTGCACCGACGAACAAAACCGGAGATACGCATGCGCGCCCTGATGCAAGACTACCCGTTGTTGGCTCACACCATAATCGATCACGCTGCGCTCAATCACGGCGAGCGCGAGCAGGTTACGCGCTCGGTGGAAGGTCCGTTGCGGCGCACAACCCTCGGGGCAATGCGCCAGCGAGCACTGCGCGTCGCCAAAGCGTTGCAACGTGAGGGCATCGTCAAGGGCGATCGCATCGCGACGCTGGCGTGGAACACCGATCGTCACGTGGAAGCGTGGTACGGCATCATGGGTATCGGCGCAATCTGTCACACGTTGAACCCGCGGCTGTTTGCCGAGCAACTCATTTACATCGTCAATCACGCCGCCGATCGTATCGTTTTTGTCGATCTGACGTTCTTGCCGATCATTGAAAAACTGGCGGAGCACTTGCCGACCCTCGAACGTGTGATTGTCATGACCGACGGCGCGCATTTGCCGGCGACGACGCTGACCAACGCGGTGGCTTACGAGGACTGGATTGACGGCGTCGACGATGACATCGCGTGGCTGCGCGTCGATGAGAACGACGCGGCTGGTTTGTGTTACACGTCGGGGACGACCGGCAATCCCAAAGGCGTGATGTACTCGCATCGCTCGAATGTGCTGCACGCTATGATGGTCAACTTGCCCGACGTGTTTGGCCTGGATTCCTCCGACGCTGTGCTCCCCATCGTGCCAATGTTTCACGCCAACGCGTGGGCACTGGCCTTTTCGGGGCCAATGGTGGGCGCCAAAATGGTCATGCCCGGCGCCGGTATGGACGGCCAGAGCATTTACGAGTTGCTCGACGGCGAACAGGTGTCGTGCAGCGCTGCGGTGCCCACGGTCTGGCTGGGGTTGCTCCAGTATCTCGACAAGACGTCGAGCCAGCTACCGTTCCTAAAACGCGTTGTCATTGGTGGGGCCGCGTGCCCGCCGATGATGATCGATCGTTTTGAAAACGATTTCGACGTGGAAGTCATTCACGGTTGGGGCATGACCGAGATGTCGCCCGTTGGCACGACCGGATCGCTCAAGCACGCAACCCGTCAGCTCGATCGCAGCGAGCAGCTCAAGATCAAGGAAAAGCAGGGTCGAACCCCGTATCTGGTAGAGATGAAAATTGTCGATGGTGAGGGCAAGGACTTGCCGCGCGACGGCGAGACGTTTGGTAATCTGCTGGTGCGCGGACCCGCAGTATCCAGCGGCTACTACCGCAGTGACGAATCGGCGCTGACGGCTGATGGCTGGTTTGACACCGGCGACGTCGCCACCATCGACCCGTCGGGCTACATGCAAATCACCGACCGGGCCAAAGACGTCATCAAGTCGGGCGGCGAGTGGATTTCATCCATCGAAATCGAAAACGTTGCCGTTGGGTGTCAAGGCGTTGCGGAAGCAGCCGTGATCGGTCGACCGCACACGAAATGGAGTGAGCGGCCGCTGCTGATTCTCGTGCGCGAGGAGGGCTCCACGGTCGAGGGCGACACGGTGCTCGGGTTCTTAAAGGGCAAAATTGCCAAGTGGTGGATGCCCGACGACGTGGTGTTTGTTGACGAACTGCCGCATACGGCGACGGGGAAAATTCAGAAGCGTGATCTGCGCGATCAGTTTGCCGAATTTCGATTCGCCGACGATCAATAGTCGGCCCGGGCGCTTCAGGCGATGCTGCCTTTGCATTCAATCTGCACTTCTTTGACGCAGGTTTGCGGTGACAGCGACAGCAACCACTCGAGCGTGCCGAAAATGTCTTCAACCTGAATCATGTCGTCCGGTTCGAGCGGGCATTTGGGCGACTGCGCCATATCGGTGTTGACCCAGCCGGGACAAATGGCGGTTACGCGAATGGGCGATGAGGCGAATTCCCGATACAGCGATTCGTTGAGGCCAACCAAGCCAAATTTGCTGGCGCCATAGCTCCCGGCGTGGGCGAAACCCACTTTGCCCGCGCGCGAGGCGACATTAAAAATGTACGGATTCGCGGCACCTTCCATCATCGGTACAACGTGTTTGAGTAACACGTAAGGCGCCCGCAGATTGGTGTTGAGCAGCCGGTCGAAATCCGCCTGCTCGGTGTCCAGCGTGCCGTCGGCATCAATGCCCGCGTTGTTCACCAGCACGTCGATCTGACCGACCTGTTTGTGGAGCAGGCCGATCAGGGCCAGCAGCGCGGAATCGTCGGTCACATCGAGCGGGAAACTCAAGGTCTCGCCACTGCCGTCTAGCTGTGCAATTTCATCTTCAACTGCCTGGAGTCCTGATTTGGAGCGGGCGGTCAAGACGACGCGATAACCCAGCGCGGCCAGTCCGATCGCGCAAGCACGGCCGATGCCGCGGCTGGCGCCGGTAATCAGGGCGGTAGGTGTTGTCATGGCGCATCTCCTTTTTGGATGTCAGCGCAGTGTACGGCAGAACCTGGCGCAAGACCGTATCCCCCGTTGGGGCGATGGCGGCGCTGCACAATCCTCGCCACACTGAGCGGCATTCGGCTTGTCATTCTGACTGGGTACGCCTATCCGCCAGAGCATGAAAAACTTGAAACCGGGAGGGGCCGTTGAACGGCCGTCGCAGATCGCGCATTTTCGTATCGAGATCGGCGACCGACCAGTGGCGCTGCACGCGGTCAGTCATTTGCACGATCTGCTCGACGGTGAGGCGGATCCTGATCTGAGAATGTCGGTCACGCTGCAGCGCGCGGTGAGCGATGACCGCACGCTCTATGACTGGTATCGCGACACCAAACTCGGCAAGCAAACACTGGCCCCGGTAACGATTGAGCTGCTCGACGGCGCAGACGGCGACGTCGTCAATCGGTTTGCGCTCAAGAACGCACGACCGGTGCGCTGGTCCGGACCGTTGCTGAACGCCCTGCAAAGTGCCGTAGCCATGGAAGAGGTCGAAGTGCGCTACGACGCGGTGCTTTGGCTCGAACGGTAATTCATCTCAAACCCATTATTTATCTCGAAGGAAACGGACCATGACCTATCCATTAACAAGCTTTCATTTTCAAGTGGAGTGGGCTGGAGCGCGTCTTGGCTTTACCGAAGTGTCGGGGCTTGATGTGGAGCATGACATCATCGAGTACCGCGAAGGCAACAGCCCGTCGTACACAGCGCTCAAAATGCCGGGCTTACCGAAACATGGAAACGTGACGCTCAAGCGCGGCATTGTTTTGGGCGACAATGAATTCTTCGACTGGCTTGAAACCATCCAGCTCAATCAGGTTGAACGTCGCGATTTGACGATTCAGGCGCTCAACGAGCAGCACGATCCGGTGGTCGTCTGGCGGTTGCGTAATGCGTGGCCGGTGGCGCTCAAGTCGCCGCGCTTTCGCTCGACCAGCAGTGACGTTGCCATCGAAACTCTTGAAGTGGCACACGAAGGCATGAAGCTGGTGAACGGTTAGCCGAGTTTCTATTGCCTTTATGGATGGCGGGCGAGTCGGGGTCACTCTGGCGGCTTCGACTCCTTTTTGCGCTTCTTTTTTTCCGCCTTCTCGAGCTTGGCCAGTTGCCTGGCTTCTTTTTTGGCACTTTTTTCAGGATCCACGGCCATCGCCGCCACGGTGCTGAGGACGTCCACGTCGCCGCTGCTGAGCAAGTGTCCAAAGCGCTGACGGCATACCGTCCACGTCGCACCGATGACGGCCAGATAAACAATACCCAGCAACCCGGCGTAGCTGAGCTGATCGAACAGATCCGGCAACCAGTCCGGCACCGAAAAACCCAGAATGTTCTGCAGCAGTTGGGAGACAATCGGCCCGACGATGCCGATTTCAAGGACGATCAGCGTCGTCACAAAAACCATCAAGCGAAACATGAACAGCTGCTTGGCCAGCGACACCAGCGCGCGAGGCCAGTCCGGGCGATAGCACAGCGCAGCAAGGGCAATGGCGAAAGAGGCGGCAACCCCCAGTGCATGGGTGAGGGCAATTAACGTCGTACCGATCCATGCCAGTACGGTCGTGGACGTTCCCTCGGGACCTGCGATCAAAGTTGATGCGAACGAAAACACAGCGAGCAGCCCGACGGCGGGTGCCATCGACGCGGCGAGCCACGGAAAATCGTCCGGCCGCGCGTGCTCGGTTTCGAACAGGTAGCGTCGAATCAGCAGTGCGTGGATGGCGGCCAGCGCCACGGCGGGCCAATTCACCAGATCGATAAAAGGCCACTGTGCAAAGCCGCGCGCAAAGATCGCCCCGCCCAGCCACCCGAGCAGCGCGATGATCAGAATGTTCCGCCGTGGCATCTCGCCGTAGACTAACGTGAGACGATCGTCGTCCGGATTGTCGTTGAACGATTGGCGAATGGACGGCGCCAGATCGGATAAGCCCTGGCGCGCTACCCGGGACAACCACTTAAGGTTGTACACGAACCTAAGTCAAAACAACGATCTTGCCGAACTGCGCGTTGGACTCCATGTACTCGTGCGCTTCGACGATTTGATCGAGCGGGAACGTCTTGGCGATCACCGGTTTGTAAGCACCGCTGGCCAGCCCGTCGTAGACAAACTGCTTGGCACGCGCCATGTCTTCGGGCTTGGCGGTGACTTCGAACAGCGTGTAGCCGCGAATCGACAAGCCGCGACCGAGCGCCGGCATCAGCGGAAACGGCGTTGGCTCGGGCGACAGCGCACCGTAGACATAGACGGTGCGGCCGGGCTTCGTGGCTTGGGCGAGCTGGTCGAGCATCGGGCCGGCGACCGGGTCAAACACCAGATCCGCGCCGGCGCCTCCGGTGATGTCCATGACCCGCTCCACCAGATTCTCTTTCTCGGTGACAATCACGTGATCGGCGCCGGCATCAAGGAGCGCCTGCACTTTGGACGGTCCGCGCGTGGTCGCGATGCTGGTTGCGCCAGCGGCGTTGGCGATTTGGATGGCGGCAATGCCGACGCTGCTGCTTGCGGCGGTGATCACGACATGGTGCCCTTTGCTGGTGTTGCCGTACTGAATCAGAGCGCCGTACGCGGTCAGATACTGCATCCAGATCGACGTGCCCTCGGCCGGGCTCAAACTCTCAGGGTAGGGTGCAACGACGTGAGCCGGGACAATGGCGCTCTGGCCATAAACGCCGTATTCGGTCATGGAAAACGCAGGAATCGTGCTCACCTGCTGACCGATCTCAAGACCGGTGACGCCCTCGCCGAGGGCGTCGATGCGTCCCGAGGCTTCGTACCCGATCCGCGAAGGCAGTTTGGGTTGCTCGAGATAGGCGCCGCGACGAAACATGACTTCCGCGCGGTTCAGGCCAATGGCGTCAACGGCGATGCGCACTTCGCCCTTGCCCGGTTCGGCCAGCGCCTGCTCTTCGAGTTTCAGGACGTCGGCGTCGCCAGTCTGGTGAAAAACAACTTGCTTTGGCATGGTCAGCTCCGTGGGTCAGTGCGAAAGTCAGAAGCCGCGAATCATACCGGAATTGAGTCGTTAACACGGTCATGACAGGTGGTGGTCGGACGCTTCGCCGCGCGCAACGGCAGTCGGGAAGTCAGGGCTTGAGCTCAATCCAGGTATTTCGGGCCATGGCCAGCAGGCGACTGTCGGCGCCGTACAGGGCGGCACCGCTGTACGATTTGCGACCTTCGCGTCCCAGAGCCCAGCCCACGACTACGCAAGTTTCCTGCGGCTGGGGGTGTGCGAAGACCTCGCCGTGCATGCGACCGAGGAGCGCCACCAGGCTGCTGTCCCGCAGAGCGAAGTAGCTCGGGCAGTCCAGGGCCGCGTGGATCAGCAACGGATCGAACGGGCCGCCCGGCGCTTGCCACGCGGCGACGACCTGGTCCGCATGCGGCGCCGCAAAGACGCGCATTCCGTCTGTGTCGGCGCGCTCCGGTCCGCAAACAAAACAGCCCGGGAAGTTGTGCGCTGTGAACCCGGCGTACTGCTCGCGCACGCCAAGCGCTGTGGCGTAATCAACCGGGGGTGGGGGCGACAGATCGAGGGGCGCGGCGCGCGCCGTCGCGATCAACACGTCGCCGTCGGTGAGCGTGGCTGTCTGATTGTCGCCAGCAAGCGTCAAGTTGGTATCCAGCGGTGGAGGCGCGCGCAGCGTCACCTCGCTTGGCCCATCGATGGTACCGGCAAGCAAACCTGCGGTATAGCCGCCGTTGGCGGAGTCGGGTGGGCCACGAAAGCGCGTGTCGATACGCACGGTTTTTGAGGAAGCGGTCATCAACGAATCTCGAGCAACGGCGGTGCCAGCGTCCCGGACCTTGTAATCAAGGGTCGCGGTCGCGCTACAATACGCGCCCTCTTCACAACGCTTCAAGTTTTGCCCAAGGACACCGCCATGACCGAGCCTTCTTTTGAGACCGTGATCTACCAACCTGGCGAGCGGGTGTCCAAGGTGACGATCAATCGTCCGGACGCGATGAACGCATTTAACGTGACGCTCCGCGCCGAACTGCCCAAGGCCCTGGATGCGGCAGCGGCAGACGGTTCGCGCGTGGTGGTACTGGACGCAAGCGGTCGCGGTTTCGGCGCCGGCGCCGATTTGAAAGAAGGGTTTGCGGATTCATTGACCCAGCAGCTCAACGAGGAGTATCGACCCACGTTTGATGCGATCGAAAGCTGCGCCAAACCGGTGATCAGCGCCATCCACGGCGCGGCGGCGGGCGTCAGCCTGTCGGTAGCACTAGCCTGCGATCTCACCGTGATGGCGGACAACGCCTTCTTGCTCGCGCCGTTCACGTCGATCGGATTGATACCCGATGGCGGGGCGCATTTCGTCATGGGTCGACAGCTGGGTTACAAGCGCGCCTTTCAGATTTTGGTGGAAGCCGAGCGGGTCAACGCGCAAAGTGCACTGGATTTTGGTCTGGTTAACCGCGTGGTACCCGCTGATGAGCTGAGCGAGGCGACGCTCGCCTGGGCTGATTCGTTCGCGGATCGCGCTCCGCTTGCCATGGCGTCGATCAAGAAGATTCTACGCGGCGCCATGCACCAGGATTTCGACACCGTGTTCCGCGCTGAAGCCGTTGAACAGCAGGTGTGTCGCATTAGCGAAGACTGCGCGGAGGGCGTCAGCGCCTTCCTGGAAAAACGCCCTGCGACGTTCCGCGGCAAGTAATTCGAGAGATTTCGATGACGATAAAAACGGACGCCGTGATAGTCGGTGCGGGGCCTTGCGGCCTGTTCCAAGTGTTTGAACTGGGGTTGCACGGATTGTCCGCACACGTCGTGGATTCGATCAGTGCCGCGGGCGGCCAGTGCATCGAGCTATACCCCGACAAACCGATCTACGATATCCCGGCGATTCCCGTGTGCACCGCGGAAGAACTGGTCGAGCGTTTGCTCAAGCAAATCGAACCGTTCTCACCGGGGATGCATCTTGGGCAGGAGGTCGTCGAAGTGTCGGGTGACGGCAGCGGGCCGTTTCGGGTTGTCACCAACGCGGGTACGGAATTCGAAACCAAGACTGTTATTATCGCAGGCGGCGTCGGCTCGTTTCAGCCGCGCAGGATGCGTGCCAACGGGGCAGCGGAACTGGAAGACAAGGCGGTGTTTTATCGGGTGCGCGAGGCTGCGCAGTTTGCCGATCGTGACGTCTTGATTGCCGGTGGCGGCGACTCGGCACTGGATTGGGCCGTCGCTTTGCAAGGCAGCGCGCGCAGCGTCACGCTGGTCCACCGACGCGACGAATACCGCGCGGCTGAGGCGACGGTTGCGCAAGCCCGGGCGCTGGCTGACAAGGGCGAGCTTACGATGCTCGAGAACGCCGTAGTGAAAAACATCGAGCACGAAAATGATCAGATCATTGGCGTCGATGTCGAACTGAATAAATCCAGCATGCAGCGTTTAACACCCACCGACATGCTGGTGTTTTTCGGGTTGGCGCCCAAACTCGGACCCATTGCTGACTGGGGTTTGACGATCACCCGCAAAACCATCGATGTGGATACCGAAAAATTCCAGACCAACGTACCGGGAATCTTCGCGGTCGGGGATATCAACAATTACCCCGGCAAGAAGAAACTCATTCTGAGTGGGTTTCACGAGGCCGCGTTGGCGGCCGTAGCCGCCAAGGCGCACATCGAGCCTGGCAAGAAAGTGCATCTGCAGTACACAACGACCAGCCCGCTGGTGCAGCAGCGTTTGGGCGTTGACGGCGACTAGACTCAAAAAAGGGTCAGAGTGAAAACACTCTGACCCTTTTGCTGGTCGACTGGTGGAGCGCTTTGCCTAGTCTCCGCTCGTCCCTTTTTGTGCACGGACGTATTCTTCGAGCAACGCTTTTTTCAGGATCTCGGGTGGCAGTAAGCCCTGCGCCAGAATAAAGTCGTGGAACGTGCGTGCGTCGAAGCGATCTTTCAGTGCCAGTTCCGTTTGCGTGCGCAGCGACTGCAGCGCGCGGTAGCCAAAGT
This sequence comes from Gammaproteobacteria bacterium, assembly GCA_045107005.1. Lineage (GTDB taxonomy): Bacteria > Pseudomonadota > Gammaproteobacteria > Steroidobacterales > JBCCMA01 > JBCCMA01. The sequence continues at coordinate 36,924 of JBGCFP010000040.1, read as the reverse complement.
AGTAAGCCGTAGCCTGGCCCGGCATCCGATAGGTGTAGCGTTCAATTTCGTTTTGCGCCCAGCTTTCGCCCAGCACGACGTCGTCGGTCAGGATGCGTTTCGCGTCTTCGGGTGAAATCAGTCCGAGGTTTAGCATCGGATCGAGCATCATGCGCGCCGCACGTGCGAGGCGATATTGCAGCGAGATCATCTGCGCATCCAGCGGCATAAACGGCTTGGCGATGGCTTCGGCGTAAAGCGCCCAGCCTTCGACATTGGCACTGTTAAACGCAAAAATACCGCGCGTAATCGACACGCCGCCTTCGATCATGCTGGAAAACTGCAGTTCGTGACCCGGGCGTGCCTCGTGCGCGGTGAGCGTCCACGTGCCGGCCTCGTAGGTGTCGTCGGTATGATTCCAACTGCCGTCGTCGGCTTTGGTCAGCAGCGGGAGGACGAAACTCGGGTACTCGCCTGTGTTGCCAATGAGTCTTGGGATGTCCAGGTGAGCCGCCGGTTGAGCCGCCGTTTCCGCTGCGCTTGCCATGCGAATGCCGGCGTCTCGATCGGGCAGGGAAACGAGGTTCTCGCGTACGATGATGTCTTCGAGTTTGCCCAGAACGCCGGTGTAGTATTCGAGCAGCTCGTCGCCGCCAATGCGCTCATTCTTGAGCAATCGAATGACTTCGCGGTAGTCCTTGGTGGCGTATTCTTTTTGTTCAGCAACTAGCGGTGCCAGCGCCTGCATTTCATTGCGTATGTCCATGTAGCCAGCCGTGGCGTCGGCGATCAGATCCAGCGGCGCTGCGTCGACGCCCCAGTTGTGCAGGGCATTCTCATACATGATCGGCGGCAGTCGAAAGTCGTCGCGTGCGCGCGGCAGAATTTCCGCACGCAGCCAGTCGTTGTACTCGGTTAGCTGCTTGGCCAGTTTCTTATAGGGCCTTTTCCAGCCCTTGACGCCCGACTCGCTGAGCAGTGTTTCCATGCCGGTAATAAACGTCTCGGCGCGCTGTAGATCCTGCTCCACTTCGGCGCGAAACGGACCGATCAGCCCCGTCTCATCGAAGCGCTCAAGCGTGCGCGCTTTGGCCAGCTCGGTTAACGGCTCGTAGCCTTTGGTCATACCTGCGTATTTTTTCAACCGAACCACGGCGGCGGGGTAACGCTCTTTCGGGATCTGCGCATCGATCAGTGCGCGGGTGCCTTGAAACACGGTTTGCGTGACGTTGATGTAAGGCAGCATGTTGTCGTGATCGAGCGTCTGCGAACGCACGCTGTCGCGTGCCGCTAAAATGAGTATTTCGATGTCCTGGCGTACTTTCGGATGGGTGGCGTCTGCGAGACGACCTTGAAGTTCGACGATGGCCTTTTCGATATCGGCCATCGCACGTTCGTGCACGCCCTCGCCGAGATCCGATATTTGCTCGTCAAGCCCGTCGACGCCCAAGCTACCGGCACCCTCAGGACTGTATTTTGCGAAAATGTCGAGCAGCACCTTGGCGTGCTCGTTACTCTGTTCGACCCACGCGGGCGATTCGGCCGCAGCGTGGGCCAACGATGTGTACAACAGCGTAATGGTCGCCAGGAAAACAGCACGCAAATAGGATTTGGTCATTCGGACTTCCCCAAAAAATCGATTGAACTCGCTGCCAGACGAGCGAAACGCGGTCTCTGGCGTCGATACCCATCAGATGCAGCAGCGTTGCAAAAGGTTGCAACCAGCGTCAGAGCGGTTCGATTGATCGGGAAACGCCGCGGCCACGGGGGTCTGAGCCACTTTCGAAATGATCGCCGTTACGCCACACCACCTGTACATCGCCAAACTCCCACGGGTGCGGTTTTACGTTGTAACCGCGGGCCGACAGCGCGTCCTGCGTCGCGTGCGGCAACGGCGCACTGGGGCTGAACGTGACTTCGTCAGGTGGCAGCAGCTGATGATGAAAGCGCGGCACGGCAACCGCCTGCGCCGGGCTCATATCAAAGTCGAGAATATTGACGATGGTCTGGAACACCGACGTAAAGATGGTCGAGCCGCCTGGCGTACCCACCACCATGTCAACGTTGTCGCCGCGCAGCAGTAGCGTTGGTGACATGGAAGAAAGCATGCGCTTGCGCGGAACGATGGCGTTCGCGTCACCGCCGACCACGCCATAGAAGTTTTTTGCGCCGGGTTTTGCGCTGAAGTCGTCCATTTCGTTGTTCAGCAAGAACCCTGCACCTGCCACCACCGCGCCGCTGCCAAACCATGTGTTCAGCGTGTAAGTGTTCGACACGGCATTGCCGTCAAAATCCACGATTGAAAAATGTGTTGTGTGGCGACCCTCGAGGCCCGGCCGGGTGGATTCCAACGAAGAGATCGACACCGGATTTACCTCATCGGCTCGTCGCGCGATGTAGTCCGGGTCAATCAGTTTTTCGACGGGCACATCGACAAAGTCCGGATCGCCAAAATACACCGCGCGATCGGCAAACACGCGTTTCTCCATCTCGGCAACCAGGTGCACGTATTGGGCACTGTTATGCCCTAGGCCGGAAAACGCCTCACGCAAATGCTCTTTCATCTTGAGCAGCTGAATGACCGCAAAGCCGCCGGAGCTTGGGGGCGGCGCACTGATGATCGTCATGTCGCGCCATGAGGCGCGCAGCGGCTCGCGCCAAACCGCTCGGTAGTCGCCCAGATCGCCGGCGGTGATCAACCCGCCGTTGCTGGCCATGTCTGCTGCAATCAGCTGCGCGGTGCGGCCCTTGTAAAAACCATCGTGGCCTTGCTGTGCGACCCGACGGAGCGTGGCAGCAAGCTCTGGCTGCGTAAACGGCTCGCCCGCTCGGGCACCGGCAAAATAGTTCGAGAAATTGGTTTTGCCGCGAAAATCCTCCACGGATTCGGCAATGCGCGCCGCCAGATGCGCCGGCATTTTCTGACCGTTGCCAGCCAGTGCGATCGCCGGGGCCACCAGCTCAGCCCACGGCAGCGAACCGAAGCGCTGATGCGCTGCCCACAGCCCGGCAACCGTGCCCGGAACGCCAGCAGCGCGATGACCCACCAGGCTTAGGTCTTTGATGACATCGCCATTGTCGTCGAGGTACATGTCGCGGCTGGCCGCGTTGGGGGCGACTTCGCGATAGTCCAGAAAATACTGTTGACCATCGTGGTGGATCAGCATGAACCCGCCGCCGCCAATGTTGCCAGCCTCAGGATACGTCACCGCCAGAACCAGCGCTGCGGCAACGGCGGCGTCTATCGCATTGCCGCCGCTGGCCAGAATCGTTTCCACCACGTCAGCGGAAAAGGCGTCCGGCGTCGCCAGTGCCGCGGTCGGCGTGTTTGTGTGATGCGCGCGCCTGTCCGCGCAGTGGCTGGCGCCACCGTCACGGCAATCGCTGTGAGCGACGACCTCGGTCGCACAGCCGCCGAGGGCCAGAAACGGGGCCAGCAGCAGGGCAGCGATAAAAAACCGGAACATAGATCACTCCAATGCATCAACGTGAGAGCGCCCACGGTACCGCAGCCCGCGAACCGAGCCAATGTGTCGGTCTAAGCCCTCATTTTCTCGTATACTTCGCCGATCTTTAGCCAGCAGACTTCATCATGACGACGGCGCCTGACGACGACGCAACCCCACGACTCGATTTTATTCGCCAGATCATCGCCGATGATCAAGCTGCCGGACGTCACGGCGGCGATGTCGTGACGCGCTTTCCGCCAGAACCCAACGGTTTTTTGCACGTCGGGCACGCCAAGTCGATTTGTCTGAATTTTGGCGTGGCCGAGGAATACGGCGGGCGCACTTTTCTGCGCTTTGACGACACCAATCCAACCCGGGAAGACGAATCTTTCGCCCGGGCCATCGAACGTGACGTGCGCTGGCTCGGCTTCGACTGGGGCGAACGGCTCACCCACGCGTCGGACTACTTTGAGCGTCTGTACGACGACGCGCTGCGTCTGATCGACGCAGGCGTTGCCTATGTCGACAGCCTCAGCGCCGAGCAAATTCGTGAGTACCGCGGCACCCTGACCGTCCCCGGCCGAAACAGCCCGGATCGCGATCGCTCGGTCGACGAGAACCGCGACTTGTTCACGCGCATGCGTGCTGGCGAGTTCGCCGACGGTCAGTATGTGCTGCGGGCGCGGATCGATATGGCGTCGCCCAATATCAACCTGCGCGACCCCGCGCTGTATCGCATTCGTCACGTGTCGCATCAGCGCACTGGCGACGCGTGGCCCATTTATCCCATGTACGACTACGCGCACACCTTGTGCGACGCGTACGAGGGCATTACGCATTCTCTGTGCACGCTGGAATTTGAGGATCACCGTCCGCTGTACGACTGGTTACTCGACCAGATCAAGCCGGAACGCCGCCCGCGCCAGATTGAGTTTTCACGCTTGAACCTCGCGTACACCATCACCAGCAAACGCAAGCTCAGTGCCCTCGTCGACGAGCGTATTGTCACCGGTTGGAACGATCCGCGTATGGCCACGTTGGCCGGCATGCGTCGACGGGGTTATCCGCCCGAAGCCGTGCGCGATTTCGTGCATCGGGGTGGCGTGACCAAAAAATACTACGTCATGGAAATGGGCGTGCTGGAAAACAGCGTGCGCCAGACACTCGGCGACACCGCACGGCGCGTGATGGGCGTCGTGAATCCACTGAAAATTACGCTGACCAACTACCCGGAAGGTCAGACCGAAACCATGACGGCGCAAAACCACCCCGGCAACCCTGACATGGGCGAGCGTCCCATCCCGTTCTCGCGCACCCTGTTCGTCGAGCGCGAGGATTTCATGGAAGAGGCGCCCAGAAAGTTTTTCCGCCTAAAACCCGGCGGCGAAGTGCGTCTGCGCTACGCCTACATTATCCAGTGCAATGAAGTCATCAAGGACGTGGACGGCAACGTCATTGAGTTATTGTGCACTTACGATGAATCGACCCGCAGCGGCAGCGCCAACGCCGATCGAAAAGTCAAAGGCACCATCCACTGGGCCAGTGCCGAACACGCCGTGGACGCGACCGTGAACGTTTACGACCGACTGTTCAGCGAAGCGGCGCCCGGCGCCGCCGAAGACTGGCACGATGCGTTGAACGACAGTTCGTTAACGATTGCGCAGGCCAAACTGGAACCGTCACTGGCAGAGCTCGCCGATGGCGAGGTCGTACAGTTTGAGCGCATGGGCTACTTCACGCTTGACACAGAACGTGAATCGGGCAGCAGAGTGTTTCACCGAGTCGTATCGCTAAGAGACTCGTGGGCCAAAATGGAAAAACAGGCTCTGACCAAAATAAACGAAGAAAAAGCCTAAACCAATCCAAAGCCGGCCCAGGATCATCGAAATCGTCCGCCATTGAGCATGACGAGAGACCGGGGCTTGAGAAGGTCGTTCAGGGAAATCAAGCGGACCGCAGGGAGCCATTCCCTGAACGACCTTCTCAAGCCCTGGTCTCGGCCAGCCCAAAAGAACCGAAAAAACGGCCGACCGAAAGCCTACCCAGAAGCCCACCCTTTTGCCCGAGACACCGCCTCATGCCAACGCGCTTTTAGCGCATCACGCTGAGCGCTATCCATAGAGGGGGAAAACTCCGCACCCACCCGCCACTGGGACCCGATTTCTTCCATGTCCTGCCAAAACCCCGTCGCCAGGCCGGCAAGATAAGCCGCACCCAAAGCCGTGGTTTCCGCGATGTGAGCACGCACGACGCGCACGTCGAGCAAGTCAGCTTGGCATTGCATCATCAGAGTGTTGTGGCTCGCGCCGCCGTCGACGCGCAGTTCGCTAACGTCGATGGACGCGTCATCGCGCATCGCGTCGATCAAATCCATCGACTGCAGCGCGATGCCCTCGAGCGCGGCTCGCGCCACGTGAGCGGCCGTCGTCCCGCGCGACAAGCCCAGCAGAGCCCCACGCGCGTAAGGGTCCCAGTGGGGGGCGCCCAGCCCGGTGAACGCCGGCACCAACATCACGCCGCCGGTGTCTTCCACCGAGGTCGCCAGCGCTTCCACCTCGGCCGAATCGTCAATGACGCCAAGACCGTCACGCAGCCATTGCACCGTCGCGCCGCCCATGAACACGCTGCCCTCAAGTGCGTAGGTTCGCTCGCCTCCCAACTGCCACGCCACCGTCGTCAATAGTTGATTTGATGAAGCAATGGCTTTGGTGCCCGTGTTCATCAGCAAAAAGCAGCCCGTGCCGTAGGTGTTTTTCAACATCCCCGGCTTCCAGCAAGCCTGGCCAAAAAGCGCCGCCTGCTGGTCACCTGCCACACCGCCGATCTTCAACCGGTGGCCAAACAGACTCGCTTCGGTCTGACCAAACTCGCCGCTCGAATCAAGAACGTCCGGCATCATCGAGCGCGGTACGTCGAGCAAGTCCAGCAACGCCGCGCAAAATTCGCCACGGTGAATGTCGTAGAGCATCGTGCGCGACGCGTTGGTCGCGTCGGTCACGTGACGCGCGCCGCCAGTCAGGTTGTAAATCAGCCAGCTGTCGATTGTGCCGAACGCGAGTTCACCGCGCTCCGCTTTCGCGCGTGCGCCCTCGACGTTGTCGAGCAGCCAGCGCACTTTCGTGCCGGAAAAGTACGCGTCAACCACCAGGCCCGTTTTGGCCGTAATCTCGGCCGCGTGCCCGTCCGCGACCAGTTTTTCGCACAGCGGCGCCGTGCGTCGATCCTGCCAGACGATCGCGTTGTGAATCGGTTTGCCCGTCGCGCGGTCCCACACCACAGTGGTTTCGCGCTGGTTCGTGATCCCGATGCCCGCGATGTTTTCGGCGCCCAGTTTTCCAACCACGTCCTGCGCCACGGCCAACTGGCTCTCCCAAATTTCCTGTGCGTCGTGTTCGACCCAGCCGTCTTGCGGGAAATGCTGGGTGAATTCTCGTTGTGCCGTCGCGCACGCGACGCCTTTGTGGTCAAACGCGATGGCGCGCGAGCTCGTCGTGCCCTGATCAAGCGCTAGGATGTAGGTCATGGTGAATCCCGGTAAACAGTCTGGGCGCATTGTGACGCGGAGGCGCCGCGTGGATCAATGCTGGCGATAGCGCGGCGACCCGGTGATAATGTCGAAATGGCTGGAAAATATTACGAGCAATTCGCGGTCGGGCAGGTCTTTAAACACGATCTGCACCGCACCATCACCGAGGCGGACAACACGTTTTTTAGCGCGTTGACCCACAACCCGGCAGCACTGCACCTCGATAAGGAGTACTGCCGTGAGCAAACCGAGTACGGACGCCGGCTGGTCAACAGCTGCCTGACGCTGGGCTTGATGGTCGGTATCTCGGTGGGTGACACGACCATGGGTACCACCGTTGCGAATTTGGGATGGGACGGCGTGCGCTTTCCCAAGCCGCTGTTTCACGGCGATACCATCCGCATCGAGACCGAAGTCATGGAGCTGCGCGACAGCAAATCCAGACCGGACAACGGCATCGTGATTTTTGAACATCGGGCGTTCAATCAGGACGAGCAATTGGTCGGCGTGTGCAAACGCTCCGCGCTGATGTTGCGCCAACCAGTCACTGGCCCGGATAAAGATTAATGCATCGCTCGTGGTTGTTTGTGCCCGGCGACAGCGAGCGCAAGCTCGCCAAGTCGGTGGACGTCGGGGCCGATGCGCTGATCATCGATCTCGAAGACGCGGTAGCACCCGAGCGCAAAGACGAAGCACGACGTATGACTGCAGAGTTCGTGCGCGCCCATCGTGCGGCCACCGACGCGTCGATTTACGTGCGCATCAATCCTTGGGGCAGCGAACTCGCGGAGCTTGATCTGGAAGTCATCATGGCTGCCGCTCCAGAAGGTATCGTGCAGCCCAAAGCCGAATCCGCGCAGGACGTCATCGCGCTTGGCGGTGCCATGGCGGCACAGGAAGACCACCACGGTCTGCCCCAGGGATCGACGCAGATTCTGCCGATCGTCACGGAGACACCGCGCGCTGTCTTTACGTTGAACAGCTACACTGTCGGTGTCCCGCGTCTGGTGGGCTTGACCTGGGGGGCGGAAGACCTGGGCGCTGCCATTGGCGCCAGCGCGCGCCGTGATGCGGGCGGCGAGTGGCTCGCTCCCTATGAAATGGTGCGCGGATTGACGCTGTTTGCGGCCCACGCGGCCGAGGTCGAAGCGATTGACACACTGCACGCAGACTTCCGCGATGCAGACGGCTTGCTGGCCCACGCCCGGTCGGCACGAAAAATGGGCTTCACCGGCAAACTCGCGATTCATCCTGCCCAGGTCGCGACCATTCACGAGGCGATGACGCCCAGCGAACAGGAAGTGGCACACGCACAGGCCATCATTGATGCGTTTGCTGCCGCGCCCGGCGCAGGGGCCGTGTCGCTGGACGGTCAAATGCTCGATCAACCCCATCTGATCGGCGCTCGTAAGGTCCTGGCACTGGTAAACCGCTGATTGCGGGCCCGGATTTCGCCCTTGGGTGGCTGACAGCGGTATACTGGTGGGCCCGCACGCCCCAATGGAGCCGCCATGAGCCGTCCTGCCGCTGACGTCCCCGGTACTGCTGCGACGAAGAGCAGCGCCCCCCTTCGGTTTATTACCGCCGCTTCGCTGTTCGACGGTCACGACGCGGCCATCAATATCATGCGGCGGCTGATTCAAGGGCAGGGCGTCGAGGTCGTGCATCTGGGGCATAACCGCAGCGTCGCCGACGTGGTCAACGCGGCCTTGCAAGAAGACGCCGACGGCATTGCCGTGAGCTCGTATCAAGGCGGGCACATGGAATATTTCCGCTACATGGTCGACATGCTGCGTGAGCGCGGGGCTGAGCACATTCGTGTGTTTGGCGGGGGTGGCGGCACGATCACGCCGCAGGAGATTCAGGAACTTATCGACTACGGCGTTGAACGTATCTATCACCCCAACGACGGTATGGCGCTGGGGCTTGAAGCGATGATCCAGGATCTGGTGGCGCGCACGGTCAAAGCGCGCCGACCGGCGGCGAGGGTGGACGGCGACGACGACGTGGCGCGGGCACGCACGATCTCGGCGATCGAGCAGGGCATCTACTCCGACGACGAACTCGGAGCATTGCGCAAGACCTGGCAGCTCAAATCAGCGAGTGTTCCGGTCGTGGGTATCACCGGCACCGGTGGCGCTGGCAAATCGAGCGTCACTGACGAAATCCTGAACCGCTTTTTACAAAGTTTCCCTGATCGTAGCGTGGCCGTTGTGGCCGTAGATCCCACTCGGCGACGTACCGGTGGTGCTCTGCTCGGTGATCGCATTCGCATGAATTCCCTGCGCAGCGAACGCACGTTTATGCGCTCGATCGCCACCCGGCGTCAGCATCTGGCCACCAGCGACATGCTGGGCGATGCGGTGAACTATCTGAAGTCGCAGGGCTTTGATCTGATCGTGGTGGAAACCGCCGGTATTGGTCAGAGCGACAGTGAGATCGTCGATCTCGTGGATTTCTCGGTTTACGTGATGACCTCGGACTACGGCGCTGCGAGTCAGCTCGAGAAGATCGACATGATCGACTACGCCGATTTGATCGTGCTCAACAAGTTCGACAAGCGCGGCGCCAAAGACGCACTGCGCGACGTGCGCAAACAGTGGCGCCGCAACCATCTGAAGTTTCAGGCGAGCGACGACGAAACGCCCGTTTACCCAACCATCGCCAGCCAGTTTAACGACCCCGGCATCAGCCGCATGTTTGATCGCCTGTGTCATCAGATGGCGACGAAACTGTCGCTCGATGTTGAGCAGTGGCGTACGCCCTGGAATACCGAAACCGACGAACCGGATGCCGTCGCGTTGATTCCAGGCGCGCGCATTCGCTATCTGGCAGAAATTGCGGAACAAGGCAGACAAATAAATCAGGACGTGGAGCATCAGTCTGACGCGGCCCGTCGCGCGCAGCATCTGTACGAGGCTTTGCGCACGCTGGAGGATCCGGCACTGCCCGCGCCGTTTTCGCCGTTTCCCGACGACGCACTGGCCGGTGATGACGCACAGGTGACGCTGAGGCGTGAGTATCAGTCGGCGCTGCAGCAGCTGTCCGCGGACGCCGTGACAGAACTCAAAGCCTGGCCTGAGCGGGCCGCTGGTGTACGCAGCGAGCGCTATGCTTACGAGGTGCGCGGTCGCACCATCGAAGGTAACAATTTCCGCGACAGTCTGAGCCAGCAGAAAATTCCGAAGATCGCCGCGCCGCGCTACGCAGACTGGGGCGAGCAGTTGCGCTTTGTGCAAAAAGAAAACCTGCCCGGTGCGTACCCGTACACCGCCGGTGTCTATCCGTATCGACGCACTGGTGAAGATCCGATTCGCATGTTTGCCGGCGAAGGAACACCGGAGCGCACCAACCGACGGTTTCACTATTTGTCGAAAGGGCATCCTGCCGCGCGCCTCTCGACGGCGTTCGATTCGGTCACGCTCTATGGTGAAGATCCGCACGAACGCCCGGACATCTACGGCAAGGTTGGCAACTCTGGCGTATCCATTGCCAGCGTTGACGACATCAAGAAGCTCTATTCGGGTTTCGATTTGTGCGAACCCACCACGTCGGTGTCCATGACCATCAACGGGCCGGCGCCGATGATTCTGGCGTTCTTCATGAATGCCGCGATTGACCAGCAGGTGGAAAAACACCTTAAGGAAGCGGGCGAGTGGGACGCCGCGCAGGCGAAAATTGATCAGTGGTTTGACGGCAAAGTGCGCCCGACTTACCGCGGCGAGTTACCCGAGGGCAATGAAGGTCTCGGCTTGGGGCTGCTGGGCATCAGCGGCGATAAAGTCGTGGATGCAGACACTTACGCGACGATCAAGGCGCGAACGCTGGCTTCGGTACGCGGCACCGTCCAGGCGGACATTCTGAAAGAGGATCAGGCGCAAAACACCTGTATTTTTTCGACCGAATTTGCGCTGCGCATGATGGGCGACGTGCAGCAGTATTTTATTGATCACAAGGTACGCAATTACTACAGCGTGTCGATCAGCGGCTATCACATTGCCGAAGCCGGGGCGAACCCGATCAGCCAGTTGGCGTTCACGCTGTCCAACGGGTTTACCATCGTTGAGTATTACCTGGCGCGCGGTATGAACATCGACGATTTCGCGCCCAATCTGTCGTTCTTTTTCTCCAACGGCATGGATCCCGAGTACGCCGTGATTGGCCGCGTTGCACGACGTATCTGGGCGCGCGCGATGCGCGAACGCTACGGCGCCGGTTCGCGCTCGCAAATGATGAAGTATCACATCCAGACCTCTGGCCGCTCATTGCACGCCCAGGAAATCAGCTTCAATGACATTCGGACCACATTGCAGGCGCTCTACGCGTTGTTCGATAACTGCAACTCGCTGCACACCAATGCTTTTGATGAAGCCATCACCACACCGACCGAACAGTCGGTGCGTCGGGCGGTGGCAATTCAGCTGATCATCAACCGCGAGATGGGGCTGAATTTCTGCGAAAACCCGTGGCAAGGGTCGTTTGTTATTGACGAGCTGACCGATCTGGTCGAAGAAGCCGTGTATCAGGAATTTGAGCGCATCAGCGAGCGCGGCGGCGTGCTCGGTGCCATGGATACCATGTATCAGCGCGGCAAAATACAGGATGAGAGCATGGTCTACGAACAGCAGAAACACGACGGAACGCTGCCGATTATCGGCGTCAACACGTTCCTGCCTGCTGACGGCCAGGCGGACGAGATCACCGAGTTGGAATTAATGCGTTCCGATGATGCGGAAAAAAACGCCCAGATCGACGCGGTTCGCGCCTTTGCGCAAGGCCATGGCGACGACGTGCCGGCGGCACTTGCGCATCTGCAGCAAGTCGCGCGTGATCGGGGCAATGTGTTTGACGCGCTGATGGAAACGGTCAAATGTGCGTCGCTGGGTCAAATTTCGCACGCGTTGTACGAAGTTGGCGGCGAGTATCGACGCAACATGTAGTCAATCGGTGAATCGCCGCGGGGGGTAGTCGCGCCCGGTTTTCAATGACCGCGGTGAATCGATTTCTTTTGTCTTGATCCCGCTGGGCTCAAAGGCCAGTGGTGAATTCGATGAAGTCCTGCGCCGCTTGCTTGGGCGCCTCAACCATGGGCAAGTGTCCAATACCCGGCATGACGATAAGCGTGGCGTTTGGCAGCGCATCGCGCAAAATCTCGGCGCCACTGACGTCCAGCACGCGATCCTTGTCGCCCCAAACGATTAGCGTTGGGACCGTCGAGTCGCGCATCAAATCGTTGATCGGTGGTGAGAGGGCAATTTCTTCGAACACACGCGCGTGCAGAATCGAGTCCGCCATCGCGCGTTCACCGAGCAAACGTTTGACGCTGGGCGGCAGCCACAACGGCTTCTCCGTGGCCAGATTCATGACTCGTTCGAAATCCTTGACCGAGCTGGGTAGCAGTAGGGATTTGCCCGTCGCGCGATATTCGGCGGCCATTACGCTGTCGTCGCAGCCCTCGACGCCGGCGGGCGCCAGCAGCCAGCGTGACATCGTATGGTCCGGGTAGAGCGCGCCGTAGAGTGCAGCCATGGCGCAACCCATAGAGCTGCCGGCAATGTGATAGCGGGTGAGTCCCATGCCTTGCAACAGCTCGTGCAGGCGGTGGGTCTGATCGACAAACGGGTAGGGCGCGTCCGGCAGGCGGGTCGAATCTCCAAACCCCGGCAGATCCGGCGCAATGACGTGAAAGTGTTTGGTCAGCGCGCCGGCCACGCGGGTGTAGTTGTCTTTGTCGGCGCCGAAACCGTGCAGCAGAACCAAAGAATCACCCTGGCCCCCCTCCAGATATCTCACCGTCACATCGCCGACGGTTTTCTCCTTGAGGCGCAAGCCGCTGCGGCGTCTTTCCAGGCTGAGCGCCAGACGCGCTGAGGTGGCCGGGAAGGCAAATTCGATTATTGCGATGGTCGCCACCAGGGCGCCCAGCGCCAAGGCTAAGCTGTACACAGACGTTGTCTCCCTAGCAACAGAACTGCGGGGCAGTGTGTGGCATTGCGCGCTCAAGTTCAAAACGGGCGCTTCGGCGCGCAAGGTTCGGATCGACTATGATGTCGCGGCATTCCCCAAAATCGGCCTTAAGGAATAACCATGAATCACTGTTTTCGTCGATCCGCCCATCTCCTGCTGCTGGCGTTTGTGTGTTCGTTAGCGGCCTGCGCCGACGAATCGGTCGTGGCGCCGGTCGAAGCGGCGGCGCCTGCGGCCGAGACAGTCGCAGCGGAACCGTCAGCGGGACCGGCGCTGTGGCAAGTGTCGGATGACGATACGACCGTTTACCTGTTCGGCACCTTTCATGCGCTCAAACCTGGAATCACGTGGTTCGACGGTGCGATTCAGGACGCCTATGACGCGTCGGACGAAGTCGCGCTTGAAGCCACTGACACGCAGGACGTGGCGATGATGCAGGCGTTGGTCATGAAATACGCGATCGATCCGGACGGACGCACTCTGACTCAGGTCATCGGGAAGGAGACTGCCGATCAGTTGGAAGCGACGCTCGCCAAAGTCGGTCTGTCCATGCAAATGATTGACCCGATGGAGCCGTGGATGGCGGTGACCACCATGGCGTCGATGCAAATGATCTCGCTCGGTTTCGACCCCACGTTGGGCGTTGACCTGAAGCTGCAAAATGAGGCGAGCACGGCCAACAAGACGCTGGTGAGTATCGAAGGCGCCGAAGCGCAGCTTAAATTGCTTGACGGCCTGCCGGAAGAAACTCAGGTGCAGTGGCTGGAGCTGGCAATTCGGGATTGGGATGAAGGTGCCGAGCTGCTCAACACAATGCTTGAGCAGTGGTCCGACGGTGATGTCGCGAAGTTTGCTGACGAGATGGCTGAATCCATGGATGAAGTTCCCGAGTTGTTTGACGCGTTGTTGCGTGACCGAAACGAAGATTTCGCAACCTGGATCGTGCAGCGCATGGACGAGCCCGGTACCGTCTTTTTCGCCGTAGGCGCCGGGCATCTGGCCGGACCCGACAGCGTTCAGGATTTTCTGCGCAAGGAAGGCCTGACCGTCACGCGTCAGTAATGCAGCCCGATCTCGATGTCCTGATCGTTGGGGCCGGTTTCAGTGGTCTGTGCGCGGCGATTCGCCTGGAGAAAGAGGGCAAGCGTCGCTATCAGATCATTGAGCGCGAGTCAGAATTGGGCGGCACCTGGTGGGTCAATCGCTACCCGGGATGCGGTTGCGATGTGGCGTCGCATTTGTATTCGTTTTCGTTTGCGCCCAACCCACAGTGGTCGCGAAGTTTTTCCGGCAGCGAGGAAATCTGGCGTTATCTGAAAGACTGCGCGCAACAGTTCGGCGTCGCAGAGAATCTGCGCCTTGGTACCGCGGTGCATGGACTCGAGTTTGATGAAGCGGCCGGCGTGTGGGCGGTGACTCTTGGACACGATGAGGTCGTTACCGCACGCAGCGTGATTCTGGCCACAGGCGCACTGTCGCGCCCCCGGATGCCGGACATAGACGGTCTTGATTCGTTTGCGGGCGAACTCTTCCACTCGCAACAGTGGAACCACGACTACGACCTTAATGGCAAAAATGTCGCGGTCATCGGTACCGGCGCCAGCGCGATCCAGTTTGTACCGCATCTGGCGAAACGCGTAAAAACTCTGACCGTTTATCAACGTAGCGCGCCGTGGATACTGCCCAAACCGGATCGGCAAATTTCCCGTCTGGAGCACTGGCTGTATCGGCGCTTGCCGTGGTTGCAGCGCTTCGTGCGCGCTCGCATCTATTCGACCAACGAGTTTCGCGCGATCGCCTTTTTGCATCGTCCGGCGTTACTGAAAGTGTTTGAGGCGTTGGCCATGCGCCACTTGCGCAAGAGCATCGCCGACCAGACGCTGCGCGCGCGCGTGACCCCCGACTATCGAATTGGCTGCAAGCGAGTGCTGATTTCCAATGACTACTACCCGGCCATTGCGCAATCGAACGTCGAAATTATTGCCCAAGGTGTGCGCGCGCTGGACGCGACTGGCGTCATCGGGGCGGACGGTCAACACAGGCCGTGCGATGCGGTAGTGCTCGGAACCGGTTTTCGCGTCAGCGCTCCCTTTGACCCGGGGTTTGTCACCGGCCTGAAACAGCGCGATCTGGCCGGCGATTGGCACGATGGACCGGAAGCGTATTTGGGCACGGTGATCGCGGGCTATCCGAATCTGTTTATGCTCGCGGGCCCGAACACGGCGCTGGGCCACAACTCGATGATTTACATGATCGAGTCTCAAATGAACTACGTAATGTCGGTATTGCGAATGCTGGATACGGCCGCGGACCAAAGGCTGGTCGTTGGCGACGACGTGCAGCGTCGGTACAATGACGATGTGCAACACGATCTGTCCGAGTCGGTCTGGAACACCGGCGGTTGCCGCAGTTGGTACCGCCACCCGGCCGGAAAAAACGTCGCGTTGTGGCCGGACTTTACCTGGCGGTTTCGTGCGCGCACGCGCGCGGTGCGCCCGGACGATTTTACCTCCTACTAATTTGACGGAGCTTCAGCGATACATGTCATCGATTAGCACTGAAAACGAAGGCAGCGTCGCGGCGCTGGCTGCGGTGACCGACAACTTGCGTCATCGGCGTACGGTCGCGTTGTTTGAAGATCGTCCGGTTGTTCGCCAGCACGTGGAAGACGCGATCGAGCTGGCGCGCTGGGCGCCCAATCATCACTTGACCGAGCCGTGGCATTTCTATCTGCTCGGTGACAAGGCGCGCCTGAGCACGCTTGAGCTGGTGGAAGACATCGTGGGCAAGCGCGCCAACCCGGACGTAGGCGCGCGCAAACGCGCCAAGTGGGAGAAAGTCCCGGGATGGGTGGTTGTCACGTGCAAGCGCAATGAGGACAAACTCATTGAACGCGAAGACTACGCGGCCTGCTGTTGCGCGATTCACAATTTTTCGCTGTACTTGTGGCAGCTGGGCATTGGCATGAAATGGTCCAGCGGCTCGATCATTCGAGACGAGCGCTATTACGATGCGCTTGGTTTCAACGCCGACCAGGAGTTCATCGTAGGTCTGATTTCCTACGGCTACCCCAAGCTCATACCCACCCAAAAACGCAAGTCGGCCAGCGAGATCATGACGTCGCTGGCGTAACGGCGACCCGCCATTCGTAACCAGAAAGAGGAACCCAAACCATGCAGACCAAAGCCGCCGTAGCCTGGAAGGCCGGAGCACCGCTGACCGTTGAGACTGTCGAAGTGGGCGGGCCAAAAGAGGGCGAAGTGCTGGTAGAAATTCACGCGACCGGCGTGTGTCACACGGATGCGTTTACGCTCAGTGGCGATGACCCGGAAGGCGCGTTCCCCGCGATTTTGGGGCACGAGGGCGCGGGGATTGTCGTGGACGTGGGCCCGGGCGTGCGTGACCTGAAAAAAGGCGACCACGTTATTCCGCTGTACACCCCAGAGTGCCGCACCTGCGATTTTTGCCTGCACCCGAAAACCAATCTGTGTCAGTCCATTCGCGCGACTCAAGGTCAAGGCGTCATGCCTGACGGCACGAGTCGGTTCCGGGTTGGCGATCAGGACGTTTTGCACTACATGGGCTGTTCCACGTTTTCGAACTACACGGTGTTGCCGGAGATTGCGCTGGCGAAAATTCGCGAGGACGCGCCGTTCGAGAAAGTTTGCTATATCGGTTGTGGCGTGACGACCGGCATTGGGGCGGTGATCTACACCGCTGACGTTGAAGCCGGGTCCACAGTCGCCGTGTTCGGACTGGGCGGCATTGGGCTAAACGTGATTCAAGGTGCTCGGCTGATCGGCGCATCGCGCATTATTGGTGTCGACCTCAACCCGGATCGCGAGGCGCTCGGTCGTCAGTTTGGCATGACCGATTTCGTCAACGCGAAAACCTCAGCTGACGTGGTGGCAGAACTGATCGATTTGACCGACGGCGGGGTCGACTACAGTTTCGAGTGCATCGGCAACGTGACCACCATGCGCCAGGCGCTCGAGTGCTGTCATAAAGGCTGGGGTGAGAGCGTGATCATTGGTGTCGCCGGCGCGGGCCAGGAGATTGCGACGCGTCCATTTCAGCTGGTAACCGGCCGGACGTGGCGCGGTACGGCGTTTGGCGGAGCGCGTGGTCGCACCGATGTGCCGAAAATGGTTGATTGGGATATGGACGGGCGGATCAATATCGACGATTTAATCACGCACGTGATGCCACTCGATCAGATTAACGATGCCTTCGATTTGATGCACGAAGGCACAAGCATCCGCTCGGTCGTTACGTTCTAGGATTCACCGCTCTTTGGCTTTGCCAAGCCGGCGAAAATCGGCGCCCGCGGGATCCTGGAATACACGCAGACCAAAGCTCGGCACGATGGCGATCAGGTGATCGAAAATGTCGGATTTTACGCGCTCGTGCTCGACCCATTCGGTACTGGCACTGAACGCGTAAATTTGCAGCGGCAAGCCTTGCGGTCCCGGGTCTAACTGACGCACGAGCAACGTCATGTTCCGATTGATGTCTTCGCTGTGCTTGAGGTAGGCGAGCACGTAGGCGCGAAAGGTGCCGAGATTGGTCAGTCGTCGCGCATTAACATTGGCGTCATCACCAAGATCCGCATTGGCCTTGGCCAGGGTTTCGCGCTTCGAATCGACGTAGTCGGTGAGCAGTGCGAAGTCGCGAAAGCCATCGACCTCGGTCGGGGTCAGAAAACGCACGCTGGTCATGTCCAGATTCAGCGCGCGTTTAATGCGGCGCCCGCCGGAGCCCGACATGTAGCGCCAGTTCTTGAACGCATCGGAAATAAATCGATGCGTTGGAATTGTTGTGACCGTTTTGTCCCAGTTCTGCACGCGAACCGTGTGCAGAGCGATATCGATCACGTCCCCATCGGCGCCGTATTGCGGCATTTCGACCCAGTCGCCGACCCGCAGTATTTGGCTGGTTGCGATTTGAACGCTCGCCACCAGCGACAATATGGTGTCCTTGAACACCAACATGAGTACGGCGGTAAGGGCGCCAAGACCGCTGAAGAACAACAGCGGGGAGCGGTCGACAATGGCCGCTAGCACCATGACTGCGCCGACCAGATAGACGACAATTTTCGCGACTTGAATGAAGCCCTTGAGGGGTCGTTCGCGGGACACCGGCATTTGTTCGTAAATTGTGTTGAGCGCGTTGAGCAGCGAGCCGACGGCCAGCACGACAAAAAACACGCCATAGGCAACAGCGACGTTTTGACCAACTTGAGCAAACTTTTCGGGCAGCGCCGAGAACAATCCGATGCCGAAATACAAAATCAGCGCGGGAACCACCTGGGACAGGTGGCGGAACAGGCGATGACCGACCAGCGCATCGTCCCAGGTGCTGGCCGTTTGGGCGGCAAATTTTCCGACCGCACGAATGAGTACGCGTCGCGTAAACCAGTGGGCGAGGAAGGCAAAGAGCAATAATCCGCTCAAGCCAACGGCGTTGGCCAGCAGCGGCGCGGTGTTTGACCACTCGGTGAAGCGATCAAGATACGGGGTTAAAGCGTCCATGGGCACGGATTGTCGCGTTTGTGCGCTGCAATCACAACGGGGAACGCGGTGCCAAACCATTTACATTTGATACGAACCGGTTACTGTAACCGCAGGGAGCCCTGATAACGGTAAGAATAAAGCGCTGGCCTGCGTCGGCGAACTGGACGGAAGCATCATGAAGCCAACCGATACCGCCGATCCCGACTATTTCCACAAAGTCGTTGACTGTCAGTGGGCCTGCCCGGCTCACACCGACGTACCCGAATACATACGCATGATTGCGCAAGGCCGTTTCGGCGACGCCTACATGAGCAATCGCAAATCCAACGTGTTCCCCGGAATACTGGGCCGGGTTTGCGATCGGCCCTGTGAGCCCGCCTGTCGGCGTGGACGCGTCGAAGAAAAACCGGTTGCCATCTGTCGGCTCAAGCGCGTGGCGGCCGATCATCGCGAAGACATCACGGAACGTTTGCCCACCGCACCTGCTACTGGCAACGGCAAGCGCGTTGCGCTGATCGGCGCGGGCTGCGCGTCGTTGGGTGTGGCGAACGATTTGGCGCCGCTTGGCTATGACGTCACGATCTTTGAGAAGCACAACACGACCGGTGGGCTGATGCGCACCAACATTCCCCAGTTTCGGCTGCCGCCGCGCGTGCTCGACGAAGAAATTGGCTACATCCTGGATATGGGTGTGACGCTAAAAACCGGGCACAGCGTCGACAGTATGAAAACCCTTCTGGACGAGGAAGGCTTTGACGCGATCTTTGTCGGCACGGGTGCGCCGCGCGGCAAGAATCTGGACATTCCGGGTCGCTATGATTCCGAGCGCATCCACATCGGCATTGACTGGCTCGAGTCGGTGGCGTTTGAGCACGTCAAGAAAATCGGCAAGCGCGTGCTGATCATTGGCGTCGGCAACACGGCGATGGACTGCTGTCGCTCGTCGCTGCGTCTGGGCGCCGAGGAAGTGAAGGTGATGGCGCGCAAGCCGCGCGGTTTTTTCAAGGCCAGCGCGTGGGAACTGGAGGATGCCGAAGAGGAAAACGTTGAGATCATCGTCAACCACTCGCCAAAAGCCTTCGTTATCGAGGACGGCGTGCTGGTCGGTATGCGTTTCGACGTCATGGAGTATCAGGTTGATGAGCGCGGTGGAATCGATCGCGGTACGGCGGTGGAAGAAGTGGTCATCCCGTGCGACGACGTGATTCTGGCGATCGGACAAGACAACGCGTTCCCGTGGATCGAACGCGATATTGGCCTGGAATTCAACGATTGGGATTGCCCCATCGTGGACGAATCCACACTGATGAGCACGCGGCCCGGCGTCTTTTTTGGCGGCGATGCGGCATTCGGACCGAAGAATATTATCTGGGCAGTCGCGCACGCGCACGACGCCGCGATCTCCATTGATCGTTATTGCCAAGGTCTGGACGTCACCGAACGACCACCACGCGGTGTTACGTTGAGCTCGCAAAAAATGGGCATTCACGAGTGGAGCTATTCCAACGATTTTGACGTGGCGGAGCGCCGTTTGATGCCGCACGTGTCCATGAAAGAGCGCTTCAAGCGGCTGGACGTTGAAGTGGAGCTGGGCTTCTCTGCCGAGCAACTGGCCACCGAAGTTGAGCGTTGTCTTAATTGCGATATTCAAACCGTATTCACCGACAAACTGTGCATCGAGTGCGATGCGTGCATCGATATTTGTCCGGTTGACTGCCTGACCATTACCGCGAACGCCGACGAACCGGAGCTGCGTGCCAAGCTGCGCATCCCCGCCGAAAACATCACCCAGGATCTCTACGTCTCGGGCGATCTGCCGCAAACCGGGCGCGTGATGGTCAAGGATGAAGATCTCTGCGTTCACTGCGGTCTGTGTGCAGAGCGCTGCCCGACCGGTGCGTGGGACATGCAGAAGTCGAAAATACAGCTGCCACAGGCGATCGAAGCCCGCACGATCAAGCCGCACGGTACCGAGTCGACACCATGAGCGGTGTCAACGACCTGACGGTCAAGATTGCGACGGTCAACGGCACTGGTTCGGCCAGTGCCAATGGCTTACTGCTCAAGGCGTTCTTTCGCATGGGCATACCGGTCGTCGGCAAAAATTACTTTCCGTCCAACATTCAGGGCTTGCCCACGTGGTACGAAATTCGTGTGACCGGTGACGGTCACCGCGCCCGGGCCAGCGCTGTCGACATCATGGTCGCGATGAACGCGCAGACCTATCAGCGCGACATGGTCGACATTCGGTCCGGTGGCTATTTGATCTACGATGCCACATGGCCGCGCGCCAAGCTGCTCGATCGCGAGGACATTCACGTGTTCGGTGTGCCCTTGGCACGCATGTGCAACGAAGCGTTCGACGGCGCACGGGCTCGCGTGCTGATGAAGAACATCGCCTATGTGGGCGTGCTCACTGCGCTGCTGGATATTGAACTGGACGTAGTGACAGAGCTGTTGCGCGAGACGTTTGCGAAGAAGCCCCAGCTGGTTGACGCGAACCTTAAGGCCATCGAACTGGGGCGTCAGTACGCATTAACAAACTTTGAATGCCCGTTACCTCAACGCGTGAAGCGTCTCAACAAGACTGCCGGTCACATCATGATTGACGGCAACACCGCGGCGGGACTGGGGTGTGTTTACGCGGGCGCCACCGTCGGCGCGTGGTATCCCATCACACCGTCGACGTCGTTGATGGATGCGTTTACGCGATTTTGCAATCAAACTCGCATCGACCCGGAGACGGGACGCAAGAAATTCTGCATCGTACAGGCCGAAGATGAACTCGCCGCGATTGGCATGGTGCTTGGCGCCAACTGGAACGGTGCTCGGGCGTTCACGCCGACCAGTGGGCCGGGCTTGTCGTTGATGGGCGAGTTCATTGGGTTGGCGTACTACGCCGAGATTCCCGCCGTGATTTTCGACGTGCAGCGCACCGGCCCGTCCACCGGTATGCCGACGCGCACACAGCAGTGCGACATGCTCAGCGCGGCCTACGCGTCGCACGGGGATACCAAACACGTGGTGTTGTTCCCGGCCAACCCGGAAGAGTGTTTTTACTTCGCGCCGATTGCGTTCGATCTGGCCGAGCGTTTGCAAACCCCCGTGCTGGTGTTGTCGGATCTGGACATCGGCATGAACGATTGGATGTGTCCGGAGTTCGAATGGGACGACAGCTACGTCCCGGATCGAGGCAAAGTGCTCGATGCCGAGCAGCTCGAAAAGATGGAGGCGTTTTACCGCTATCTGGACACCGACGGCGACGGCATCGCCGCGCGAACCTTGCCCGGTGTGCATCCGAAGGGCGCGTATTTTACGCGCGGTTCCGGTCACAATCGATTTGGTGGTTACACCGAAGATTCGGCGGAGTATCAGGACGTCATCGATCGCTTGCTGGTGAAATGGGACACCGCGCGATCGCTCGTGCCAGAGGCGGACGTGCGTGAGAGCGATGCGAACGACATGGCGATTCTGACCGTAGGTGGTTGCGAAGGCGCGGTCCTCGAAGCGCTTGAGCGACTTGCCGCTCAGGGTCTGCCGGTGAACTATTGCCGCGTGCGCGGTTTTCCATTCGGTGACGATGTCATCCAGTTTATCGCGCGTCACGAGCGCGTGTTTGTCGTCGAACAAAACCGCGACGCGCAGCTGCGCTCGTTGCTCATTCTCGAGGCCGGCATCGCGCAGTCAAAACTCGTTGCGACGCTGTTCTACGACGGCATGCCGCTGGATGCCTGCCGCGTCACCGACGCCGTGCGCACTCACCTTCAAGCGTCGGATGCCGACGTCAGGACTTCTGCATGAGTTACATCGCCAAGCCCAAAGTGGCGCATCCGAAAGCGCCGCGCAACGCCCTTGGACTGTCGACCCGGGATTACGAAGGCACGGTGTCGACGCTGTGCGCCGGTTGTGGCCACGATTCGATTACCCGCAGCCTGATCCAGGCGGTGTTCGAACTGGACATAGAGCCACACCGCTTGGCCAAAATGTCTGGCATCGGTTGTTCGTCCAAAACACCGGCGTATTTTGTCAGCGCGTCGCACGGCTTTAATTCGGTGCACGGTCGCATGCCTTCTGTCACCACCGGCGCCAACGCGGCCAATCCGACGTTGACCTACGTGGGTGTTTCCGGCGACGGCGATTCGCTGTCCATCGGCATGGGGCAGTTTGCGCACGCCATTCGGCGAAATCTGAACATGTGTTACGTGATCGAGAACAACGGTGTCTACGGGCTGACCAAAGGGCAATTCTCCGCGTCAGCCGACGTTGGCAGTCGCGCCAAGAAAGGTGACGCCAATCAGCAGCCGCCAATCGATCCGGTACTGGCGGCGCTGGCCATGGGCGCCACTTACATCGCTCGTGCGTTCAGCGGCGATAAAGAACAACTCGTACCGTTGCTCAAAGGCGCGATCCGCCACCGTGGTTTTGCGCTGGTGGATGTGATCAGTCCCTGCGTGACGTTCAATGATCATGAGGGCAGCACCAAAAGCTACAGCTACACCCGCGAGTTCTATCATCAGGCGGTCAGCGCCGATTTTATTTCTCCACGTGAGACGATTCGCGCGGCCTATGAAGAAGGCGAAGCCATGCCGGTGGATTTGCACGACGGTAGCCAAATTGTTCTGCGCAAGATCGATCAGACGTTTGACCCGACATCGCGCGCCGGTGCTTTCTCGCACGTGCGCGAGCACGTCAGCCGCGGTGAGATTGTCACCGGGCTGCTGCACATCGACGAAGATCAGGGCGATATGCACGAAGTGGCCGGCACCGTCTCGACGCCGCTCAACACCATGGACTACGAACAGCTCAACCCGGGCGGCGAAACCTTGCGCAAAATTTTGCGTGGTTTCCGCTAGCGCAAACGCCGTCAGGCTTTCGTATAGAGCATCAACGTGTTTAGCGTGGGGTCGCCCTGCTGCAGAAGTCGGCGCCCGTCGGTTTTGAATCCGGCTTCGGTCAACATTTGATGGAGCGTTGTCAGGGGATAAAACAACCGTCGCTCGTTGTCGTTGAATTCCCAGGTTTCGGCCGTGCCCATGTTGAACACATCGTGCGCCAGTGCGACTTTGCGCCACATGGTTTCGTTGTGCGCGTCGTGATCCCGCACAATGAGAACGCCTCTGTCGCTCATGGTCTGTCGAATTTGACCAAGGAACGACGCGCGCAGATCGACCGGGCAGTGATGAAATCCGATGTACACCGTCACCAGATCGATCGAGCCGGACGGAATCACGCCGTTAAGATCGGTCGCATAGTCGTTCAGCGGAATAAACGGCCCGGCTTTGGGCAGCTGCCCTCGATCCACGATGTCCGTGAAGGAATACGTCGGTGCCAGTGGGCCGCAGAAAAAACGTTCGCCGCGGATCGATAAGCGCTCTTCCAACGCGTCGACGTAGCGCCCGTGTGAACCGATTTCAAGATAGCCGTCCAGCTTGTCGGCGCCCGCCAGCAGACTCACGGTTTGCTTGGCCATTTCGCGTTTCTGCTGGCGCAGTGCGGGCAGCGAATACGTCAGCGCGCTCAAAAACGGTGTAATGGCGCCAATCCTGTTCTGCAGTGCGCGGTAGATATCTTCGTCGATCAGGTGATCGTTGGCGAGCTCTTCAATCAGCGCGTGAAGTTCGTCTTCCGGGTACAAATGAAACACGTTGACCAGGAAGTCGCGAAATTCGGCGCGCAGCGGTTCGTTGCCGTAGACATAGCGAAAATTGCCCGGATCCGCCTGGGCCAGACTCTGACGTCCGGCCAGCCCGAGGAACGCGCCAGCCAGAGCCGCGCCGCGCAGGAGTTGTCGTCTGGATAAGTCCATCGCAATTCTTTAAGCTTTCAATTGCCAAAATGTACTACAGGAACAAGACCATGGCGATGATCCTGCGCACGCTGTCGATGCTGAGCCGAGGTTTTTTTAGCCTCCTCAAGCTGTCGCTGTGGGGCTTCGGTGCGCTCGCGATCGCGACGACGGTTGTGGTGCTGCTCAGCGGCGACCCGACGTTTCATCACCCGCGCCCCGACACGCTGGTCAATGACGTTACCCAGTTAAACCCGATTCACGTGGCCACCGTTGTGCGGCCCGGTTCGGTGGATGAAGTTGTGCGCGCGATTCGCTCGAGCAGCGGACCGATTTCCATCGGCGGCGGCCGGTACAGCCAGGGTGGCCAGACGGCGTACCCGGACAGTCTGCACCTGGACATGCGTTCGCTGGCTGACGTGCTGTCGCTGGATGCAGAGAATCGGCGCGTTACGGTGCAAGCCGGCATCACGTGGCGCGCGCTGCAGGAGGCCATCGATCCGGAGAACCTGTCGATTCGCATCATGCAGACTTACGCGAATTTCACCGTCGGTGGGTCGATCAGCGTCAACGTGCACGGTCGATACATCGGGGAAGGGCCGCTGGTGCGCTCGCTCGAATCGATGGTTCTGGTGCTGGCCGACGGCAGCCGCGTGCGCGCGACACCTGATACCAATCAAGAGCTGTTCAACGCGGCGGTTGGTGGCTACGGTGGGATCGGCGTCATCGTCGAAGCAACGCTGCGTCTGGATGACAACGTGCGCGTTGAGCGCGTCGCCACGTCCATGCCCTTTTCGGACTACCCGGCGCACTTCGCTGACAACGTTCGCGATAACGACAAGGTCGTTTTTCACAACGCCGATCTTTATCCACCCGACTACGACGAGGTTCTGGACGTCAGTTGGTACGCAACGCAAAAGGCGGTCACGGTAGCGGATCGGTTGCGACCGGCGGACGCCGACTACGTGTGGCAACCGCGCGCTGCGGCGTTTGTTGCCGGATGGCCGATGGGATTGTCGGTGCGCAAGAACATCATCGACCCTCTGGTCTATCGCAAAGACCTGGTCGCATGGCGAAACTGGGAAGCCAGTTACGACGTAGCGGAAATTGAGCCCAGGAGTCGTGCGAAACACACTTACGTGTTGCGCGAGTATTTTGTCCCGGTGGGAAATCTTAAGCCGTTTGTCACCACCATGCGCGAGATTTTCCAGCGCCATGACGCGAATATTCTGAACGTGTCGATTCGCCACGCGCTGCCGGATGAAAACACCTTTTTGTCGTGGGCACCGGAAGAGGTGTTTGCGCTGGTGGTCTACTACCGTCAGCGCACGGATCGCGACGCGCAGTCCAACGTCGGTACCTGGAGTCGGGAGATGATCGACGCGGTGATCGAGGTCGGTGGTACCTACTATTTGCCCTATCAGGTTCACGCCACTGCGCAGCAGTTTGACCGTGCCTATCCGCGGGCCGATGAGTACTTTGCAGTGAAAGCACGGGTCGATCCGCAAAATCGACTGCGCAACAGCCTTTGGCAGCAGCACAATGCGGCGAATCGCTCGCCACTCCAAGCTGACAAGGCCCTGCTCAACGACTATTGGCGCGGTGAGGAGCAAAGCTATCTGACGGTGCCCGAATGGTATCTGGTGTTTAACCCGTTGGAGTACGCGCAGTTTCTCGAGGCGGGCAACGATCCGAACGCGTTTGGTTTCTTCGCCAGCATTGACGAATACTGGACGCAGTATGATCGGGTGCGCGAAATTTCCCGGTCGTACAGTTACCCGCACAACGGTGAGTACATCACGATGCTGCGCGTGATTGGAATCAGCACGACGGCGGAGTTCCTGCTCAAAGGCGCCTACGAGGCAACGGTGGGTCGCCTGACCCGCTGGGTCGCGGCGGGTAAAGATACCCCGGAAGACGAGCTGATCGCCCGCGCCCATCGCGCGTACAGCGATCTGATTTTTGCGGAAGCCTGGTACGAATTTGATTTTGCCCACTGGGTTGGGAAAATCTGGCGTGAGACGGATTTCTTCGGTGATCAGTTCATCCGGGGTCTGGAACGCAAGCTGTTTTTTACGCTTGAATTTGGCGCAAAACATCTCTACGCGAAACTCATCGGCGCGGCATCGAAATCAACCTATGGCGAACAGTCTTCGGTGATCTATCTGACGGCTCGGCCACCGGAGCCGCTGACGGTGCCTGTGTCACCGGCTACCGTAGAACACGAGCGCGACGAACTACAGATTTTGTCCATTCCTCGCTGGGGGCCGTTCACGGACACGCTGCCTGTGCTGCTGCGGGCCGGCTATGAAATTGAAGACATCTCAGGCAATCAGAAAATCGTTGTGTCGCTATTGACGCAGCAAAGCGCGGCTCTGAGAGCGCTGCCGGGGAGTGAATTGTTTCGCTCGCCGCTGGTGTCGGATGCGTCGACATCGCGGGTTGTTTGGGAGGTCAGTGTTGCGGATCTGCGTGAGCTTTTGGTTGAGGTAGATGGTTCTTCTGTTGAGCTTGAGCATGTGTTCGATTATTGATTTGGGTTCTTGAATCGGGCCGAGGTCAGCGGTCGCCAAAGCCGTTTGGGGAATGGCTCCCAAGCGGTCCGCGGAATTTCCCCAAACGGCTTTGGCGACCGCTGACCTCTACATCGCGTGTTCATTTTGTGCTCGGTTGGCGGTTCGCGCCGAGGTGTATTGGCTCGTTTTCCTGGTACTTGGGGTGAATTTGTTTTTGCTCTGCGGTGACTAGAAGCGCGCGCCGACGGCCTTGCATAAAAAACGCATCATCGGCGACGCCGATTTGAACAGCTTGCTGATGTCGCGCACGACCGTGGGGCTGTAGAGGTCTTTGTGCTTGAGTTCCGCCACCGCGATGAAATCCTTGCGGCGTAGATCGTCGAGATAGGGATGCTCTTTGTCGAAGCCGCGGGGCGCGGTTTTTAACTGCGATCCGCTGAGTTCGAAGTTTCGGCGAAACGCCCGATTGTCGCGCGCGGCGCGCCACACTTTGGGTTCTTCGACGATGGCGTCGCGGATGGCGCGCAACGGTTTGCTGTCGGGGTGCCAGATGCCGGCACCGACAAAGACGTCTTTGGGGTCAATGTGCACGTAGTAGCTGGGTGCGTGTACGTCTTTGCCAAACTCATAGCGAAACTGGATGCCAACGTTGGTCTTGTAGGGCGTTTTGTCCTTGGAAAAACGAGTGTCACGATACGGGCGCATCATGGATCCGCCGGTTTTTTTGGGGATTGCGACAAAATAGGGGGTGATATCGGCCAAGGGCTGTCCCATGGCGGAGATGAAGTCCAGCGCGGGTTCGCGCACGAGGGCTTCATAGCGATCCTTGTTATCGGCAAACCATTCGCGATTGTTGTTTTTGTGCAGCGTGCGCAAGAACGTGACCAGCGACGGCTTGAATCCTTCAAACGCTGCCATTTTTTCCTCCCAGTGGTTTTGAGACAGTATAGTTCAGGCTAATGAGACAGTGGGAGTGGAGGGCGCAATGCGTCTGATCAGTTTTCTAAAAGACGGGCGCGAGCGGCTCGGTGCCATGGTGGACGATCGAGTGGTGGATTTGTCGGCGCTGACCGACGGCGAGTATCCGACGATGCTGGATCTGTTGCGCGGCGGTGAGGCGGCAATGGAGCGCGCGCGCGGACTGGCGACGACGCATAACGCGATGCTGCGATTGGCCGATCTGGCGTTGTTGTCACCGGTGCCCCGGCCGGGTAAATACCTGGCGATGGGTCTGAACTATCGCAAACACGCAGAGGAGGCGGAGCGCAAAGGCGTACGCATCCCGAAGCATCAGGTGTGGTTCAACAAACAAACGACGTGCATGAACGGGCCGCATGGCGATGTGCACATGCCTCTGGTGTCGGACAAGCTCGACTACGAGGCGGAACTGGCGGTGGTCATTGGCAAGCGCTGTCGACACGTCAAAGCCGAAGAGGCGCACGGTGTGATCGCTGGCCTGACGGTGGCTAATGACGTCAGCGTGCGCGACTGGCAGATGCGAGCGCAAACCTGGACTTTGGGCAAGTCGTTTGACACTCACGGACCGTTGGGACCGGCACTGGTCACGTTGGACGAAATCCCGGATCCGCAAGATCTCAACGTACGCTGCTACGTCAACGGCGAGCGGCGACAGGATGCCAACACGGGAGACATGATTTACGATTTGGGGGCAATGATCGCGCACCTGACCCAAGCGATGACGCTCGAGCCGGGCGACGTGCTGGCGACCGGCACGCCGGCGGGCATCGGTTCGGCGATGGAACCGTCACAGTATCTGAAAGTGGGTGACGTAGTGCGGGTGGAGATTGACCACCTGGGCGCATTGGAAAATCGTGTCGTTGCCGAACCAGACCCTGAATCCTGATCCCAAGTTCCAGCCAGAAAGAGCGAGAGACCGATGATCGATAACTGTTTTGATGTAACCGAAAAAATCGCACTGGTGACCGGTGCCTCGGGCGGTCTGGGCGAGCACTTTGCCCGCACGTTGGCTGCCCACGGCGCGCGCGTGGCACTGTGCGCCCGACGCACGGACAACTTGACCGCGATTGCCGCCGACATCGAAAGCGCGGGTGGCAAGGCGCTGGCTGTCGCGATGGACGTCAGCGATGAGACCAGCGTGCGCGAGGCGCTGGATGCAGTCGAAGCGGGGTTTGGCGTGCCGCATATTTTGGTCAACAACGCCGGCATCGCGCGCACGGAGCGGTTTCTGGACATTACACCTGAAGCCTGGCAGCGCACGCTCGATGTGAATTTGACGGGCGTGTTCCGCGTCGGTCAAGCGGTAGCCCGGCGCATGGCCGCCAGTGAGCAGGGCGGCAGCATCATTAACATCGCGTCGCTACTGGCGTTTGTGGTGCAGCCGACGCAAGCGGCTTACGCCAGCACCAAGGCCGCTGTCGTTCATCTGACCAGCTCGATGGCCCGCGAATTGGGTCGCAATGGCATTCGGGTCAACGCGATTGCGCCGGGCTACTTCGTATCTGATATGAACCGCGCGTTTTTCGAAAGCCCGGCTGGCGCCGAGTTGGCGAAGCAGTTGTTTCCGCGCCGCACGGGTGACTTGCGCGAACTCGATGGTCCGCTGCTACTGCTCGCCAGTCAGGCCAGCTCGTACATGACCGGGGTGACGGTGCAGGTCGATGGCGGCACGCGACTGGCGATGTAGCTAGGCTGGCTCGGCCGCCAGTCGCTCGTTGCGGCGCGTGCGCGCCAACAGAAAACCGCCCCAGCCAATAAACGCGCTGATCATCATGGTCAGCACGGTGGTCCGAAGCGTCCCGTCATGCACCACGGCTGCGAGCACGGAGACCAGCCCGGCCATCAGGTATTGAGCGCCGGTAATCACGCCGCTGGCGGTCCCCGCGCCGTGTTCGAACCGCGCCATGAACGTGGCGGTCAAATTCGGTGTGATCATGGCGTGGGCACCTACGGCCAGCATCATCAGTGGCACAAACAGCTCGAGTCGAGCGAAGCCGAGCAGGGTAACCACGACCAGGCCGACAGTCGACAGCACCTGCACGGCGATGCCGAGGTACACAATTTCGAACGGCCGCCGATTGACGAGCAATCGTTTGTTGGCGCGGTTAAACGCCATCAGCGTAAAAATATTGGCGGCAAAAAGCACCGAGAAATGCCACGCGCTGAGGCCAAAGTGCACCATGTAGACAAATGAGGCATCGGCGACAAACGAGAACATCACTGCAAACACGAACGACTGGCAAAAAACCAGAGCGACAGCTTCAGGCTTGCTAAACACGCGGCGCACGTTGGCGCGCACCTGGGTCAAGATTCCAAGTTCACGACGTGCCGGATCGGCCGGTGACGTCTCGGGCAGATAAATGGCCACGAGCGCACACAGCGTGGCGCCGTAGGCGGCGAGAAAGAAAAAGATGGCCCGCCAGTGAACGAGTGTCATGATAGCCGCACCGATCGTCGGTGCGATCAAAGGGGCGATCAGTGCGAGGATTGTGATCATGGTGAACGCGCGCGCGCTGTCCTGTTCATCGTAAAGATCGCGCACGATGGCAGGGATATTGACGAAGGCGAAGCCGCCGCCAAACGCCTGCACAACACGCAGTGCCAGAAACACGTCGGGGTTGGTCGTTAGTCCGACGCCGATGCTGCACACCACGAACAAAATCAGGCCACCGGTAACGGAGGGCTTGCGCCCGAATCGATCCGAAACCGTCGCGCCAATGAGCACGCCGATCGCGAGACCGATCATGTAGGTGCTGACCGACGACTCGATGCGTTGCATCGGGACGTCGAGCAACGTCGAAATCGTGGGCAGCGCGGGCAGATACAGATCGATGGCCAGAGGCGTGATGGTGCCGATGGCGGCGAGCAGCAGCAGCGCCGTGCGGTTGGGTGACTTGGTGGACATCGACGAAGTGTGGGGGCAGCGATGTGGCAATGCAATATCATGATACGCTTTGGCGCATCCAACCATTGGGTTTCGTTCCAGGAGCGCGTTGCATGAATATTTCCGTTCAAAAACCAACAAGTCGTGGGTCGCTGTCGGCTCTGATCCTTATGCTCGGTTTTGCCCTCGGGTCGCCAGTCGCGCTGGCTGACGCAATGAGCGAAATTCCCGACGCCATAGCCGGCCGCGCGGGCGAGCCGACAGGGCGCAACGTCAGCTATTTTCCGGACAACCTGAATGCGTTTGGTTAT
The DNA here is from genome assembly GCA_045107005.1 of Gammaproteobacteria bacterium. Classification (GTDB taxonomy): domain Bacteria; phylum Pseudomonadota; class Gammaproteobacteria; order Steroidobacterales; family JBCCMA01; genus JBCCMA01. Next base: position 6,016 of record JBGCFP010000040.1, on the reverse strand, counting down.
CTGGCCGAGCCGGCCTCGGCCGGTCCCCACGGCGCTGTGATTTTGATCCACGAGTGGAATGGACTGGTTGAACGCGTCAAGCAAACCGCCGATGCGTTCGCAGCGGAAGGTTATCTTGCGCTCGCCGTGGATTTGTACTCAGGTCGAATTGGCAAGTCCCGGGACGAGAACGTGGCGCTGATGCAAGAGACGCTGGCGGCGCCAGACCAGATCGTTGCGAATCTGGACGCGGCGGCGAGCTACCTGCGCAAACGCTCGGACACCAATCAAAAAGTCGCCACGATCGGCTGGTGTTACGGCGGTGGAGTAGCGCTGAGCTACGCGATTGGCGGCGAGCGGCATGAGGGAACGGCGATTTTTTACGGCCGCTTGCTCGAAGACCCTGAGCAGATGAAGCACATTCATCATGAAATTTATGGCACGTTCGCGGAAATGGATTCGGGGATTCCGCCCGAGCAGGTGGACCGATTTGTCGCGGCATTGCGCACAGCGGGCATCGCCAACGATGTGCACATTTACGACGACGTGAGGCACGGCTTCTGGCTCCACGTCGATCGTGATCCCGAGACCAACGCAGAGCCTGCAGCGGACGCGTGGCAGCGCCTCAAAAAATACCTGAAGCGCAACGTCGGCGAGTAAAGCCTCTCGGCAAATTGACCGGACAACCGGGGTCACGACCGGCGCGTTGGTGAGCATCTGCCGCGCGACAAGCAACGAATGTGACAAGGGAGTAAGATCAGGGTTTGCCTGATTATGGAGATGCCGAATGCCGCTGGTCGAACCTCTGTCGCCCGACGCTAACGACGACGTCCGCAAACTGGCCGAGTTCTTCAATGAGACACTCGGGTTTTGCCCAAACAGTGTGCTGACGATGCAGCGCCGCCCGGCGATTGCCAAGGCTTTCATTAATTTGAATAAGGCTGTCATGGCCAACGAAGGTCGCGTCACCAGCGCGCTCAAGCGCTTGATTGGCTATGTATCGAGTAACGTCGCGGGCTGTCGCTACTGTCAGGCGCACACGATTCGCGCGGCCGAGCGCTACGGCTCGAGCAACGAGCAGCTAGAGAACGTCTGGGAGTACAAGACGCACGACGCGTTTAGCGAAGCCGAACGTGCCGCACTCGATTTTTCGGTGGTCGCCTCCACGGTACCCAACGGTGTCGATGACGAGATCAAACAGCGACTGCACGCGCACTGGGATGACGGAGAAATTGTCGAGATGCTTGGCGTCATCGCCCTGTTTGGTTATCTGAATCGCTGGAACGACAGCATGGGTACGACGATGGAACAAGGTGCCGTTGAATCGGGCGAACAGTGGCTGTCATCCGCCGGCTGGGAACGCGGAAAGCACGTTTAAGTTTATCGCCGCAATCGACAAGAGCAGACATGGAAAGTCTACGAATACTACTGGTCGACGACCACAAAATTGTGCGCGAAGGCTTGCGCCTGTTGCTGGATCAACAAGCCCACGACTGGCAGGTGGTGGGCGAAGCGTCAGGCGGGCGCAGCGCCATTGCGCTGGCCGGTACGTTGCGCCCCGACGTCGTCATTATGGATGTCTCCATGCCGGGCCTGAACGGCGTCGAGGCGACCCGACGCATTGTGCAGGCCCAACCTGCTGCCCGCGTGATTGCGCTGTCCATGCACGTCGAGCCGAGCTACGTGGCCACGATGCTGGCGGCGGGTGCGCGGGGCTATGTGAATAAAGAAGCGGCGTTTGACGAAATCGTTGCGGCGATCAGGGCCGTGAGCAGGAATCAGTTGTTTCTGGGTGAAGGCATTGAGCCAAAAGAAGGTTTGTGACAGCGCTTTTTGGGGTGTCCGACGGCGTAGCTATGGTATCTTTTGGGTTCATTCTCAAACGTCGATTGAACAGATTATGACAACTCTCAAATCCTTTCTGCTGGGCACAAGCCTGATTTTCACGGCCACCGCGTTTGCGGCGTGCCCATACCCAACGTCGCCTAAAGATCTCCCAAGCGGCGAGACTGAGGGCAAGGAAGACATGATGACGGCGCAAAAAGCGGTCAAGGCGTATGTAGCGTCCATGGAAGAGTATCTGAAGTGCCTCGATACCGAAGTCGCCGCATTGGGTGAGGGTGCGAGCGAAGAGCAGCGACTGATGCGCGACAAACGTTATAACGCAGCCGTTGAGCAAATGGACGGCGTTGCCGGCCGCTTTAACCAGGCGGTCCGCACGTACAAGGCTCGCCAGAATTAATGCTTCGTTGACGGCTGGCGGTTCCGTGCCGACGTCATTTCGTCCGCCGCAGCGCACGCTGATGGGTCCCGGCCCGTCGGACGTCCACCCGCGTGTTCTGGAGGCTTTGGCTCGGCCCACGATCGGTCATCTGGATCCCGCATTTGTCGGGCTGATGGACGAAATCAAGGATCTGCTGCAGTACGCGTTTGGCACGAGCAATGCGCTCACTTTGCCCGTCTCAGCGCCCGGTTCCGCAGGCATGGAAACCTGTTTCGTTAATCTGATCGAGCCGGGGGACACGGTTATCGTGTGCCAAAACGGCGTGTTCGGCGGACGCATGCGTGAGAACGTCGAGCGCATTGGTGCCACCGCTGTTCTGGTCGAGGATGAGTGGGGCACAAGCGTCGATCCCGACAAAGTGCACGACGCGCTCAAAGCCAATCCGGGGGCGAGTCTCGTGGCGTTCGTGCACGCGGAGACCTCGACCGGTGCACGCAGTGACGTGGCGGCCATCACCCAGCTCGCCCATCGCTACGATTGTCTTGCCGTGGTCGATGCCGTGACGTCGCTCGGTGGCATCGAACTACGGGTCGATGACTGGGGCGTCGACGCCATCTACTCGGGCAGTCAGAAGTGCTTGTCCTGCGTGCCGGGCATTGCGCCGGTCAGTTTCAGTGATGCCGCGGTGGCTCGCATTCGTGCCCGGAAAACGCCTGTCCAAAGCTGGTTTCTGGATTTGAATCTGGTGATGGGCTACTGGGGCGGCGACACGCGCCGGGCGTATCACCACACCGCACCGGTGAACTCGCTGTATGCGCTGCACGAGGCGCTGCTGATTTTGCGCGAGGAAGGTCTGGACGCCGCCATGGCGCGCCACGTTCACTGGCACGGCGAATTGCGCGACGGCCTGGAAAAGCTTGGGCTGGAGCTGCTGGTGGCCCCTGATGTTCGCCTGCCGCAGCTAAACACGGTGCGTTTGCCGGCAGACCTTTCACCGGATGCCGAAGCGGCCATTCGCGCGCGGCTTTTGCATGAGTTCGCGCTGGAAATTGGCGCTGGCCTCGGTCCGCTGGCGGGCAAAATCTGGCGCATCGGTCTGATGGGCTACGGCTGTCGCGAGCAGAACGTCCGTACCTGTCTGGATGCGCTCGGAAAAGTACTGGTTTAAGCCTGATTTCGGTGCCCGGGTTGCGGTACCATTGCGCTCCCAGTCGACGAACAGCGTACGCTTATGTCTGAGCACGACCAGCACCCGACGGGTAACGCGCTGCTGCGTGATCCCGCCTTCGACAAATCCACCGCATTCACACTGGAAGAGCGCGAGCGCTACGGCTTGACGGGGTTGTTGCCGCCGGCCGTATTCACCCAGGAGCAACAGGTTCGACGCGTCGTTGCTAATTTGCGGCGCAAAAACAGCGACATCGAACGCTACATTTTTCTGCGGCAGTTGCAAAGTCGCAACGAGCGGTTGTTCTTTCGCATCGTCATGGATCACATCCGCGACATCATGCCACTCATTTACACGCCGACCGTCGGCGAGGCGTGCCGCGAGTTCGCGCACATATTTCGTCAGACGCGCGGCATGTACATCACGCGCAATGAACGCGGCCGCGTGCGGCAGGTGCTCGACAACTGGCACACCAAGGATATTCGCGTGGTTGTGGTAACCGACGGTGAGCGCATTCTGGGTCTGGGTGATCTTGGCGCTAACGGTATGGGCATTCCCATTGGCAAATTGGCGCTTTACGTCGCGTGCGCGGGTATTCACCCGGAACAGTGTTTGCCCGTTATGCTCGACGTCGGCACGCAAAATCAGGAGTTGCGCGAGCAGCCGCTTTACCTTGGCATGCCCGAACCGCGTATTCGCGGCGACGAGTATCAGTCGCTGGTGGACGAATTCGTTGATGCCATCGCCGATGCCTACCCCGGAGCGCTGTTGCAGTTTGAGGATTTTTCCACGCCCAATGCGATTTCACTGTTGGCGCGGCATCGCGAGCGCTTGCTGTGCTTCAACGATGATATTCAAGGCACCGCGGCGGTGGCCCTGGCTGGCGTCTACGCGTCGACACGCATCAGCAACATTGCGTTCAAGGATCTGCGTGTTCTGTTTCTCGGTGCCGGTTCGGCCGCAACCGGTATTGCCGATTTGATGCACAGCGCGTTGATGGATGAAGGCTTGTCCGATGAGGACGCGCGGCGACGATTGTGGTTTGTCGATCGCAAAGGCTTGATTACCGCGTCGCGCGACAACGTCGCCGATTACTCGAAGCCTTACGCACACGAGCACGCGGCGCTCGATTTTCATGGCGCCATCGAAACGCTTCGACCGCATGTGCTGATTGGCGCCACCGGATCGCCCGGTGCCTTCGATGAAAAAGCGCTGCGGCTGATGGCGAAGGTCACCGATCGCCCGACGATATTTGCGTTGTCCAACCCCACGTCGCGCGCGGAGTGCACGGCCGAACAAGCTTACGAATACACCGATTGCCGCGCCCTGTTTGCCAGCGGCAGCCCGTTTAATGCGGTGTCGATGAACGGCCGCGAATTCAAGCCGGGACAAGGCAACAACGTCTACATTTTTCCAGGCGTCGGTTTGGGCGCGTTGTTCGCCCAGGCCAAAACGATTCCCGATCGTCTGTTCACCACGGCGGCGCGAGCGTTGGCAGCACAAATTACCGAGGACGATCTGGCGATGGGGTCGCTGTACCCGCCTCTGGTCAACATTCGCGAAGTCAGCGCGCAAGTCGCGGTGGCGGTGGCGCGCCAGGTGTTTGCCGACACTGGCACAGAGGCGCCGGAGGATCTTGAGCACGCGCTGCGGAGTAGCATGTTTGACCCAACCTACTGAGCGACTGTTCAGCGTTGATGAGGCGCTGGCGCTAATTGACGACGCCTTGCCGCGGCAACGCGACACCACGGTTGACGTTACGCAAGCCCACGGCCGCGTACTGCGTCAGCGCGTGGTGGCCGAGCGCGATCAGCCGCCGTTTGATCGCGCCACGATGGACGGCGTCGCGTTGAAGTTTGACGACCGGCAAACGCGCTACGTTGCGACCGATGTGGCCGCCGCGGGAGCGCCACCGCCCACCTACCGGGGCGTCGGCACGTGCGTGGAAATCATGACTGGCGCTGTGGTGCCACAGGGCACCGACTGCGTCGTGCCGGTTGAAGAGACACAGCGCGACGCCGAGTGCGTCGTTTTAGCCGCTGACGCAACGCTCGCACCGGATCGCTATATTCATCGCCGCGGCAGCGATCATCGCGCTGGCACGACCTTGCTCGAGCCGGGCGTGAGAATGAACGCGACCCACGTCGCGGTGCTGGTGTCAGCGGGCGTGCACGCGGTCGACGTGGCCGCGTTGCCCCGCATCGGAGTCATCGCGACCGGCGACGAATTGGTCGACGTGCGGGATCCGATTCTGCCGCATCAAATTCGTCGATCAAACGACTACGCGGCTGTCGCGCTGTTAGCTCAGCACGGGTACACCCAGACACGCACGTGGCACGTGCGCGACGACCGATCCGCGCTTTCCATGACGTTGCAGGAAGCCTTGGACGAGTGCGACGTTCTGGTTCTGACCGGTGGCGTCTCCAAGGGGCGCTACGACTACGTGCCGGACGTGCTGGCGGCACTGGGCGTCAACCCCGTACTGCACCGCGTAGCGCAACGCCCGGGCAAACCCATGTGGTTTGGTACCGGTCCGCGCAAGCAAAGTGTGTTTGCGTTGCCGGGTAATCCCGTGTCAGCGCTGACTTGCCTGCGGCGCTATGTGGTCGAAGCCTTGCACAAAATGAGCGACGTCACGGATCTTT
>JBGCFP010000004.1:0-3748 GCA_045107005.1 Gammaproteobacteria bacterium | reverse complement strand
TTGAAGACATGCCAGGATGCCTGGCCACCGCCAAAATGAGCTGCATACAGAGCATCAAACGCCGGCATGTACGGCGAGTAGCCGTGTAGCCAGGTCGAACCTGCGAGCCATAGCAATCGAAAGTCGAACGCGTAATCCCATTGCGCTGGATCCATCAACGCAGAAACAGCGGCCACAAAAATGGGCGACGTCAGCACCACGAACACCCACACGCGACGCCACGACGGTATCCCGGGGTTACGCATTTGTGCGAGCATTCGCGCTGATGGAGATCTGTACATCATAGCTGCTGATCCTGTCGGCGGCAGGCCCGATCAGCCTGTGGAAATCTCGATAAAGTGACGGGCCGTCAATGCATCCAGCCACGGCAGGTCAATCAACGTACCGAAGGCAAACAAACCACAGGTCAGTATCAGAATGGCCATCAAGCGTCTCGCCTTGAACAGGTGCTCTGGCTTGCGCGCCACCGAATTGCGCTTGAGTGATAGCAAAAAATATTCGCAGAAAAGCAGGCTGAGTACCGGAAACATAACAATGTACTCGATGCGATACTTAATCAGGAACACGGCCGTAAAAAATGCGCACAACAAAGCATACATCAGGGCTGCAACCAGCAGAAGACTCTCGGTGTAGTACTTGAACGAGCGCCGGTAAAGTGCCAACTGCTCCTGCCCGTGATCCCTCACAATATCCCGAAACTCAGCGAGACGTTTGCAGTTCATGAGGAACGCACCGCCAAACCAGTAGCCAAGCAGCATACTCGCCGGAGGCAGCGACCCTCCGTCGACCATAGCCCAACCCATCGCAAGTCGCAGCGGATTGTTGACCGACTCGGTCAACACATCGATAAACACCTGATCCTTTGTACGCAGCGGCTTGACGTTGTAGGCCAGACCGGAAATCAGAAAGAGGATGCCAATGTTAAACAGCAACGTATTTACCGCATACGCCAATAGCAGGCCAAGCACCGAAAGCACGACCCACATGACAATAACGATGCCGCCCGACATGAATTTTTGCACGGCGGCGCGCTGCGATTTCTCTGGATGGTAGCGATCGAAGTCGCGGTCCAACCACTCATTGATGACGTAGTTAGCCGACGCCATCAAAATGGCCGATGCGAAGCCAAGGACAATATCCAGCACATCGAAGCGAGCCACGTCCGGCCGCAACAGCAGGCCAAGGACAAGACCAGGCACGATAAAAATGTGCTTGGTCACATGATCAAGACGCACAATACGCAGGTAGTCCTTATACGTAGCATGCTCTTTGTCGGCAGTAATAGTTTTATTCATTGTTATTTTTCCTTATCAGCTGTGCCGGGAATCGAATGTTTGTGGAATAGAAGCAGTGGCCCCACGCCGCTGCGCGTACCACGCAAGAGCAATACCAGCGGCGCTGAGCAATGCATATAGTGAAAATGCGAAGCGCCCGATCTGGCCGGTAGCAATAATCGTCAGGAGGCCGACGCCAAGAATCAGGAAATGCCACAGACCAATAGCCTGCGCCTGCAGCGCAGTTGGAATGGACTGTTGCAGCGAGGTGACCGTGAGCACACCGGCCGCCGAGGCCGCCGCAGCGGTCGCTGCCACCGCGATAAATACGCCGCTAGTCGTCGGCACGGCGTGGGCCAGCAGCAATGCGAGCAGCAGTCCGACGGCAATCGCCATAAGACCGGACCCTAACACCACCCGCGGCTGCACGGCCTGGGCAATTAGCGTTGCAAACACGCCGCTCACCACTGCAACCGTCAGCGCCGCGGACAGCGCTGAGGTGGGCAAACCGGCTAAACGGATGGCCAGCGGCAGGGCCACTTCGATGCAGCCCTGCGCGGTCGAAATAATAAGTGCGGCAGCGAGCACGTGCGTAACATCAACAGAAGTACCACGCAGACGAGTCAGCACCGCACGGGTCTGCGCGCGCAACAAATTTACTGCACCGGCACGCGAGCGCCTGTGCGAACGATCCGTTGGGAATGTCACCCAGGTAATGGCAAGGCTTACGGCGACCAACACAACCCCGATGGCAACCGCCATGGCTGAGGAACCGTGCACGGCAAGCTGCCCGGCCAGGCCAAAGCCAATCACCTGACCGACGACAAAGGCCGCACTGTTAGCGGCGTGGAACGAAGCCAGCCGGCGATGCGCAAGCCGCGCAAGCGCTGGCACCCGAGCCAGATCGGCGGCCATGGACGGCGCCATGGCACCGTAGGTCACAATCGCAATAATCGCCAGAAGACCCGGCGTCATGCGACCGCTTGCATAGGCGGCAAAGCAGCTCACCGCGCCCAGTAAAGTGATGCTCTTGGAGACCACTAACAAACGGCGCGAGCCGAAGCGCGCCACCGCTGGGCCAGTCAAAAGAACACCGGCGTTTAGCGGTGCGAAGATACACAGAACCATCAGGCTGACCGTGGCATCTGAAAGGCCCTGCGACAGCACCCACCACACCATCGTTAAATGAATTGTCGCTCCGGCCAACGCACCAAAAAAATCGCTGGCGACGATACCGAGCAAGGCCGCGTCGCCGGCGCGCAGGACAGACCTGCGCCGTCTGGTCGTCAGCGCGTTCACAAAGACTCCCCTTCCAAAACACTGTGCAACGCGCGCGCAAGTCGCTGCGGCTGCTCAAGCGCCAGAGCGTGTCCGGCGCCCGGCAGCGCAATGTGCGTACCGCCGCACGGCATGCTCGCGGCCATGCGCCGTGCCGTCGCCTCATTCAACACGCCCGAGAAACTGCCGCGAATAACGGTACCGGGACAGGGCAAGGTCGACAGCAACGACCAGCCGTCGCTCTGATCCGCCCCGCCAAGCAGCCGCTTTATCTCAGGATCGAGCCGTACGCGAACACCGCTATCGTCAGGCTGACGCGAGGCCGCAACCTGCGCACGAACCACGCTTGCCAGCGCAGCACGGTCGGCGAGCGGCAACCGCGCCGCCAGCCTGGCAACGAACAGTGAAATTGACGGAGCGCCGGCCGCCAGCACATCGAGGTGGTTGCTGAGAATCGATCCGGTGTCGTTGCTCGCATCGGGTCCCACATCCAAAATGATCAGGCTCTCCACGTTCAGCGCAGGATCATTGGCCAGTTCCAGCGCGACCCGACCGCCGAGCGAATGGCCGACAAGAACCACCGAGGGCAAGCGTTCGCGGGCAAGAAGCGATGCGCTCCAGCGCGTCAGAGCGGGAACGGTGTAGTCGTCCGGACAGGCCGGCGGCGTACCACCGTGCCCCGGAAAGTCCGGCGCAAGCGCGGCAATCGGTGCACCTGGCCACGCCGACATCACCGGCCGCCACACGTCGGCGGTGTCGCCAAGACCGTGCAGAAAAACCACCACGCGACGTGCCAGCCCCGCACCACGCCAGCGCAGAACACGCGCATCCAGGCTGATGTCACTGTGCGGCCCTTGCCGCTCATGCGTCGTCAAAGAACTCATCGATACACCTGCTGCAGCGACATCTACTCGCCCTCTTCCTGTTGCTGCCCGGACTGCTCTGCAAGCCATCGCATCGGTTTGAAAAGCCCGTCGGCGGGACGCTGTACCGTTTGCTCCGGCGCGGACGCTGGCCACGGCGGCGGCGCGTAACGCGCCAAAAGGTCGTTTGGCCGCATCAGCTCGATGTCATTTTCAGCCACACCTTCAAGTTCGTGCGCCTGCGCACGCAGCCGCGGCAACAGCCACGACGCAGGATGGGACGGCTGCTCGGACAAAAGTTCAAGCGCGCGCGCCAGCCACAGTTTGACCGGC
>JBGCFP010000039.1:0-55658 GCA_045107005.1 Gammaproteobacteria bacterium | reverse complement strand
TCTGGCGCGTTTCACCGGTGATGCCACCGGGCGCGAGCGACATGGTTCCGGGCTTGTTACCCAGCTTGCCAGACAAGAACAGCAAATCGCCCACGCGCACCGCATCCGAAAAAGGCAGGTTCAATGATTTCATGGCCGGTGGGCTCAAGTACTCCGGCGCCTCGTGGTGATCACCGTGCTCTGCATGGCTTAACGTTTCGCATCCGGTGGCCAACCCGATCAGCGTGACGGCCAGAATCCAGCGTTTCATGGACAGTTCTCCTCAACCAAACGTGACATCAAATTTCGTTGCGACGGGCAAATTGCCCAATATGTTCGGCCGCTCGAAATGCGAGCGCCTGAATCGTCATGGTTGGCTGCCCACGCCCCGACGTGACAAAGCTGCTGCCGTCACAAATAAACAGATTGCGCACGTCGTGGGTTCGATGATACCGATCGGTGACCGACGTGGCCGGATCATCACCCATGCGACACGTGCCGAGCAGATGCACACCGCTGCTTTGCGCCGCGACCGGTGAGCGCCAGGTTTCGCTGGCACCTGCCGCGTCGAGAATCTCGATGGCTTGATCCTGTAAAAACGAGGCGGTGGCCAAATCATCCGGATGATCGGTATAGGTCACGCGCAGCGCGGGTCGCCCCCATTTGTCTTTGATTTCCGGATCCAGATCCACACCGTTGTCCGCGACCGCCAGCGACGTCGTACTGCCCAGCACTGCCATCGAGTGCGTGAAGTAGTGCCTCAGGGCCTGCTTGTAACCACGGCCCCAGGTGGGTGTGCCTGGCGGCAGACCGTTGAGCGCGTACAAGATTGGGGTGGCACTGATAAACGGACGCGCATCCAATCCGCCACCGCCGTAGTACCCACGCTTCGGGTCCGTGGAATAGTGATCCAACGCAATGCGCGAACACTGCACACCCTTGTATTCATTCAGCGGGTTTTGGAACGCCCCGTGCGCCGCGGAATGACCGTTGAACATCATGTACTTGCCCACCAGACCGCTGGAGTTGGCGAGACCTTGAGGTTGACTCTGCGTTGCCGACAGAAACAACAGTCGCGGCGTCTCTGCACCGTTGGCGGCAACGATAACGGCGCGCGCCCGCTGCGCATGCTCTTTGCCCTGCGCATCGACGTACAACACGTCCCTGATGCGGCCCTGCTTATCAGAGTTGAGCTTCATGACCGTCGACAGAGGTCGGATTTCGCAGCGCCCTGTCGCTTCCGCGATCGGAATCATCGAGATCATGGTTGACGATTTGGCGCCACTCTCGCAGCCAAACCCCAAACAAAACCCGCAGTGAATGCACGGGCCACGACCATTAAACGGCTGCGACAGTATGGCCAGCGGTGCCGCTTGCGGTTGCAAACCAATTTTGCGTGCGCCGCGCTCGAACAGAACACCTGACGATTTGACCGGCAACGGCGGCATCGGATAAGGGCGCGACCGCGGCGCGTCGTAAGGGCCCGGTTCACCCGACACACCGATCTCCCATTCCACTTTCGTATAGTAGGGCTCCAGTTCTTCATAGGTGAGCGGCCAGTCGGCAAAGCCGGTGCCCGCTATCTCACCCAGCATCGAGCGCTCTTTGAAATCCTCGGGTCGGAAGCGCCAGTAGTTGCCGGAAAAATGCACGCTGCTGCCACCAACGGTGTGCGCGTACCACGCGGCGGGAATCATGCCCGGAACGGTCGCCGGGTCCGAAGGTGTCGGCCGAAAGGTTTGCGGGTGATCGCGCATGAAACCGCCCGCCATACCACCGTTGAACATGACGTCCAATTCATCGTGATTGAAGTCGCTCGAACGACGATATTCGCCCTGCTCCAGCACCACGACACTAAAACCGTTGGTCGACAGCTCCTTCGCCAGAACGCCGCCCGCCGCACCGGAACCGACGATAACAAAATCGACCTCTTCGCTGGTCTCGTAGCGCGCGGACTCAGCCACGCTCCGTATCCTTTTGCTGTTTTGCGTATTCCGCATCGTAATGACCGAACGGCGGAAACCACACGTGCTGATGTTTGAAGCCGATCAGATCCCAGCCCGCGTGATCGCGATTGCCACCGTATTTGGGCATGGCAAACATGCCAAGGGTGGTCAGGAACTGAAGCGTGCCGAACAGCGGTGAGTCCTCCTGCTGAGTCAGGTACTCAATTTGCTGCGTCTCGTCGAGTTGCGAAAACGCCAGTTCGGTCCGAAACGCCTTTTTGGCACCCGTTTCAAAAACCGGCAGTTGCTCGCGGACCGTCGGCAGCAGGTCTTCCATGAAACTCCCGAAGGCGGTGTCAAAAAAATAGACGACATTGGCCTCGGTCGCGCCGGGTTGATCGTCGCTCGGAATAATTTGCGCGGCGATGGCTGCCAGCGTGCGCGCTTCGTCGACCGTCAGTAGCGCAAAAGGCGCGTCTGTCGATGCCGCACGTACGGCGGTGGCGGCCGCGGCGGCAATCGTCGGCATGGTCGCTGACAACCATGCACTACCGGCAAGCGCGCTGGTGCCCTGCAAAAAAAGGCGGCGCGAAGGCGTGTCTTTCTTCATACCAGCGGTCTTTGATTTTCGTCAAAACAGGTCCTGACCCTACCACACGTGATTCGCCAACTGGCGACCACCGTGTGGCCTGACAATACCTGGTGTTCTGGCGCTACTCGTCGTCCGTCGACGCCGAAGACGTGTCACCGCTCGCTCTGTAACCTTCCAGCAACATGCTGTCGTCCGCGGTCCACTGCTCGCCGACTCGCCCGCGAGCGGCTTCAAGCACCTGCACGGCCAAAGCCGTGTCACCGCTGTCCATTGCGTAGCGTGCGCGCAAGCGATCAATCTGCATCGTCGGAGTCAGTTCGAGCAGGTGCCCAAGCAAGGGGGCCACTGACGCCAGCTCACCCACATCCAAATAAAGTTCGACCAGCTTCATGCGCAGCGCGGGCAAGCGGTTTTCGGCGTGGCCGTTGTCATCGATGCGTTGTAGCGCCGCGCGATACTGGGATTGCGCAAGATCATCGTCGCCTTGACGGCGCGCCAGGTCACCGGACAGTTCGAGCGCTTCGATCGCTGGCTCGTGCAGGTCCATCGCGTCGCAACGGGCGATCAAGTCAACCAGGCGCTCGTTCATGCCCGCGGCATCGCCCTGCCCCAACTCAATTTCCATCAGCCGAACCTCCACTTGTGCGGCGCGCGACTGATCATCGATCGACAAAAACAAATCGTGAGTTTGGGTGTACGACTCGTGAGCGGCGTCCAGTCGACCCAGCGCCTGCAGCGCCGCTCCGCGATGGGCTAAGCCCGTGGCCAGAAACAACGTATCGTTGGCTTCACGGGCGATGTCAATGTTCTTCTGCGCAGCGTCCAGCGCTTCGTCGAATCTGCCTTGCTCACGATAGACTATCGACAACATGCCAAGGATGCGCCCCTGGCCCACGCGATCGCCAATTTCCTCGCGCAGCGACAACGACTGATGATGGAGTGTCAACGCGTCGTCGATCCGACCTTGCAGTCGTCGCAGGTAACCATAGTTGTTCAACATCATCGCTTCGCCGCGCTGATCGCCGGTCGCGCGAAAACTGGCCAGCGCGCTGGTCAGGAAACCTTCCGCTTCGCTTAAGCGCCCGCTGTTCATCGTGATGTTCGCTTGCGTCGAATAAATGTGACCGGGCAGCACCTCGTAACCGGCATTGCGATAGACCACCGCGGCGCGTGCCAGTAGATCCTGCGCCTGATCGAACGCGCGCCGATCTTTGGCCAGGATCGCCATACCGACCAGAAGCTTGCCCTGGGCCACGCGATCTTTCGCGCCCTCAGCCTCGGTCATGCCGCGCTGATAAAAATCATCGGCCTCGTCGAGTCGTCCCGTGCGGTGATACACCGTGGCCAACCCAGCCAAAGCCTCAGCGCGCAACGCCAACGGCTCGCCGACGCCCGTTGAATCCAGCAGGGCTTCGTAGGCGGCTTGGGATTCCTGCCATTGGCCCAGAATGCGGGCGCATTTGGCCCGCTGCAACTGAACCGTCGCGACCTCGCCCGCCGCCGCGGTGACCACGTCAAACAAAGGCAGCGACTCGGCGCAGCGGCCCTGCAGCGCCAAGCTGCGGCCGCGTGCGTAAGCTTCATCGATGAACGGATCGTCCGACAGTGACAGCGCCGGATCGGGAAAGTGTTGCGTCTCGGTCAGCAGCGCGCCGACGCCACGTACCATGCCCTTGATCAAATCGACGCCTTGATCTCCGACCATCGTGCCGTCTTCGGTGCGTCCGTCGGCGCCAATCAATAAGTAATTGAGACGCAGCCCCCCCGCATTACGGGTGAGCTCACTGAGCAAAACGTGCGAAGCGCCCAGCTGGCGGCGCAGGCTTTTCACCAGCGCCGGCGCTTGCGCGACGTCCAGACCGCCAGACCAGTTCGAGTTGTCGACGAACCGTACGACGTTCGCGGACGTCACCACGTCCAGCTCGGTAGCGCCCTGCAACAGGTCATTGGCGAATCCCATCAGGCCAAGTCCCACCCACGCCAACGACTCATCACCGGTGGCGTTGTGCACGGGCATCACGGCCACGCGAACATCGTCAGACGGCGCCGCTTCCGGCCAGAGCCAGATCGCGAACGCGACCACTGTCAGCGCTCCGGCCAAAAAGAACGCGCGGGTTCGGGAACTGACGGGCACATCAGCGGTGGGAGGCACATCGGCCGTCGCCGGCTCCGCCGCGTCGGCGGCTACCGTTTCTGCGGCCGGCGCGTCGATCAACTCGCCGACAAACTGATAGCCGTGGCCGTGGACAGTGCGAATCAGCGACTGCTGCTCGGCACTGTCACCGACCGCCCGACGGGCCTTCATGATGGCGCGGGTCAGCGCCGTCTCACTGACGATCCGGCCGCTCCAGACCGCATCCTGAATCTCATCTTTGTCGACCGCGCGGTCCCGCTGCTCGACCAGAAACCCCAACAGATCCAAAACCCGGGGCTGCACCGCCACCGGCGCGTCGTTGTCGCGCAGCTCGCGCGTATCCATGTCGAGCGAGAAATGAGCGAATCGGTGTACGCGGATTGACATGGTCAGGACATCGTCAGCGGATGGTCAGGCGCTGGTCAGGACCTGTGATCCGACGCTGGGCAAACTGGTCAGCAATTCGGTAAGGCACTGTTTCACCGATTTTTTTTAACACTACCAAGATTTGGAGACCTCTTATGAAACGTTATGCAGTATTCGTCTTTGCACTATTCAGTTACGCCGCATTTTTTGCGACTTTTCTTTATACGGTTGGCTTCATCGGCAACCTGATCGTACCAAAATCGATCGATTCAGTGCCGCAGGTGCCGTTCGGCGTCGCGCTTTTGGTCAACCTTGTGCTGATCGCCATTTTCGCAGTGCAACATAGCGTAATGGCACGACCGGCGTTCAAACGCTGGTGGACGCGCATCGTGCCACCCGCGGCTGAGCGGAGCACCTACGTCCTTTTCTCATCGCTCGCTCTCGTGCTGTTGTTTGTTCTCTGGCAGCCCATGGGTGGAGTGATTTGGTCAATTCAGAGCGACACTGGTACCGCGATCGCCTACGGCGCCTATGCCTTCGGTTGGCTGCTTGTACTGTTCAGCAGCTACGCGATCAACCACTTCGATTTGTTCGGTCTGCGCCAGGCGTGGATGCACGCCCGTCGCCGAGAGTACACGACGCTGACGTTCGTGCAGCCGTTCATCTATCGCCTCGTCCGCCACCCACTGTACGTCGGCTGGTTCTTCGTCATGTGGGCGACGCCAACGATGACGGTGGCTCATCTGGTGTTTGCGGTGGCTTGCAGCGTGTACATATTGATCGGCATTGCGCTTGAAGAACGCGATCTGGAAGACGCCCATCCGGAGTACGCCGAATACAAACGCCGCGTCCCGATGCTAATTCCGAGTTTCAAGGGCTTGGTCCGCACCACGCCGCGCGGTGTCACATCGTGAGCGCGCTGACACGTTTTGGCTGGGCGGGCTTTGCCTTCTTTTTTCTCAAAGGCCTGGTTTGGCTGGCCATCGCTGTCGCCACCGGCTCCATGATTTAGAGCGACAACGACAGGTCGCCCCACTGTGTTTTTTCCATCCACAACTCTTACTCAACATTACTTAAGGAGATCAACATGAATTCACTTATCAACACACTCGCGACGGCCGCACTGGTCGTCACTGCTGCCGCCCCAACGGCACACGCGGACCGCGTGACGCCGGAAGCGAGCGCAATATCGCCCGTATCATCGACCGGTCAAGTCCCGACCACAGCAAAACACGCCGTGACGATGTGGTGGGTGATCTTCAACCAACCCGATCTGTGCCTTGGCAGCCCTGACCCGCAGGCTAAGTGCACCAGCGCTGATGTGTTCGGCCAACCGTTTCTCGATTCAATGGCAAGCGGTAGCCCGGACCCGTCGCTGATCGCACCGAACGCCGGCGCCGAGATTGCCGTGCTCTTCGCGACCGGGGGCCTGACTTCCCCGAGCGGACAAATTCGGCTGGTTGCGTCACTCTATGAAACCAAAGAACAGCCGCTGGCCGGTCTGCCACAGGGCGTGGACCCCATGGGGTTTGGTCGCGGCTTTGAAAACCCGCAAGCCGAAGTGCATCTGGTGGTGCGCAGTCACGGGGCACCGGTGCCCGGCGGCGAGCTGAGTCAGATCACCAACTTCCTCGACCCCTACTGCTCGGATCCGAATCTGCACTACTTCGCCGGACCCAATCTGTGCGCGGACCAGCAGTTTGCTGTGTTCGGTGCGGCGGAAGTGGGCAACGACTCGGTCTATCGATTTGCATCGCCCACGCAGTCGGTAAGGCGGGCCAACGTCAACCTGCAGCGCGACGGTGAAGCACTGCGCGTCGTACTCGAAACGCAGCTCGACTAGCGTCACGCCATCGCGGCTGACCGAGCCGCGCGTGATTCATGATCGCCTCAGCGTCCCATAACGCTGGGGCGATTCTCGTTCTCGCTCAATCAAAACTTCGCCAGTCGATGAGGGAATTGTCCAACCGGCAGCGCCTTACTATTGACGGGCGTTTTTTTGGCACGGAGAAAAACTCTTGGGGGAGTTGCGCCAGATCTGCCCGTCAAATTGCCTCATCAATGCTTCAAGGAGGAGTCATGAGACACCAAAGAAATCGGGTACACGGCGCTTTTTTCGCCACCCTGCTAACCGCACTGAGCGCCGGGCACGCTCAAGCACTCACCATCAATCTTAGCGACGTCGGCGTCACACCGATGACGTCTGATCAGTTCGCAGCGTTTCGGCGCGCGGCGGACGAATGGGAGGACACGTTTTCCGATCCGATCACCATCAACATCAACATTGCCTTCAACAATCTGGACGACAACATTCTAGGCTCAACGCGCACCACGCGTACCACGCACCTCTACACCGCCGTGATCAACGCCATGGCGGCTGATGCGGACAACTCGGCCGAAAGCGCCGCCGTGGCTGCACTGCCCGCATCCTTGGTGCCAATCATTGACATCAATGGCGAAAGAACCGGCAACCGCGTCACCATGGCGACGGCAAACGCCAAAGCGCTTGGCCTTGGCACGTCGCCCGATTCGGTCTACGGATCGGCGCCGCCGGGCGTCGACGCGGTCATCACGTTCAACACGGATTTCACCAACGACTTCGACTACGACGATAGCGACGGGATTAACGGGTCACAGACAGACTTCACGGCCGTCGCCCGGCATGAGATCGCGCACGGCCTCGGGTTTTTCAGCGTCACCGACGTGCAGGATGGCAACGCCGGCTTCGTGCTTTATCCAAACACGCTGGATCTGTGGCGTTTTGAAGAAACCGGGGGCAGCCACGGACTTGGCAGCGAACCGCGTTTGCTGACCGCCGGCGACGCCGAGTATTTCGACAGCGTGCGCAACAACATTACGCTGTCGCACGGAGTACAGCTGATCGATCCGCTGTGCGACTCAGGCAACATGCGCTGCCAGGCAAGCCACTGGAGCGACGACCGCGGCTTGTTGATGGACCCGACTCTGGCGCCCGGCGTGCAACAGGGAATCGAAAGCACCGACACGCACGCGCTTAACTACGTTGGCTACAATCGTCGGTTACAGATCTTTTGCTGTATCGAGTTGATCCCACTGTGGGATCTCAAATGGTTTTGGTTGTTTGACGAACCGCCGTTTGTCGACGGACCCTTCCCGCCCGTTCCGAGACCTTTGCCAGAGGCGCCCGAATGGGCAAACCTGGGCTGGTTATCCACGATGGAACTCGGAGCGTTGGGCTTTCGCTCTGGAGTCGGCTTCGCGCGATTTGAAGAAAGCGGCGAATTTAATGGCGAACTCATCGAGCCCGAAGAGAACTTCGAGGGTCAGGTCAATTTGAACCCACCGGCCGAACCGGTTTTCGAACGACCACCCACCTTGTTTGAAATGACCTTTGATTCGGATCAGGAGAACGGCATTCCATTTCGTTTCAGCGCCACCTGTGGCGAACTGGGCTGTGAATACGACCCAACGATCGGCGACTTTGGCGGCTACCGCATACCCGGCGTCCTGGATGCCCAGGGCGATGGCGAAGAAGACATCGACGCACGCGTCACACTAATCGTCGCTGCCGACGAAACGGTTATTCCCGATCCTGAGCAGCAAAACGTGTTCAAGCTCGCGGCGGACTCCGCAGACAGCAATCTGCTGATCAACGACTACGAGGCGTTTGGTCTGGAAGCACCGTTGGACAGCGATGAGGACGGCGTCCTCGATTCAGCCGACAACTGCACCGATGAGCCCAACGCTGATCAACGCGATACTAACGGTGATGGCTACGGCAACGTCTGTGATGCGGATCTGAACAACGACGGTGTCATCAATGTGGTCGATCTGGGTCGCATGCGTTCGGTGTTCTTTGACAATGATCCCGACGCAGACCTGAATGGCGATGGCGTGGTCAACGTGATCGATCTTGGGCGGTTACGCGGCAGTTTCTTTGGCGCCCCGGGGCCAAGCGGTATCGCTCCTTAGCGTTTGTCATTGACTGAGCAGACGACCTGACGCGACACGATTGTCGCGTCAGGTCTTTGCAATATCGATGGCTTCTTGCCGCGCTGCCAAGCCGCACACGACAGAGCGCCGCGCCCCGTTACGGCCAAAGGAGACCATGGCTCGTTCAAACGAAGCCGCACATGATCACTTCACCCTTGCCCTCAGCAGCGCAACGCGGCACTGTCGTGCTTTGCCAAGTTGTTAGCCCGAGGCCGTCCGTCATGTTCCGATCGCTTGTCGTCTTTATCAGCGTATTTACCGTATCCATTGCCTGCGCGAAAACCGATTCGCCGTTCACGAAAACGCCGGTGGCTGCGTTCGACAAGCCGTGGGCGATGGCGTTTCTGCCGGACGGCAGACTGCTGGTCACCGAAAAAGAAGGCCGCGTGTTCATCGTGACCCAAAGCGGCGACAAGTCCGAACCGCTTGACAACGTGCCGGCGGTAGACTTCGGAGGGCAAGGTGGCCTCGGTGACGTCGCCGTTCACCCAAAATTCAAGCGCAACGGTTTGATCTACCTGAGCTACGTGGAAGTGGGCCCGGGCAACACACGCGGTGCCGCAGTCGCGCGCGCGAAGCTTGACCTTAACGAGCGTGGCGGCACGCTCGGCGAGACTGAAGTCATCTGGCGCCAGTATCCCAAAGTGCTGGGCCGTGGCCACTACGGCCACCGCTTGCTGTTTGACGAGGACGGCTACCTGTGGATTTCGTCGGGTGATCGCCAGAAATTTACGCCTGCGCAGGACATGCAGTCGAACATGGGAAAGATACTGCGCCTGAAAGACGACGGCGCCATCCCGAAAGACAATCCGTTCGTAAAATATCGCGATAGCAACGCGAGCGTTGACCGGCGTGGCGTTTACGGCGAAATCTGGTCGCTCGGTCATCGCAATCCGCTGGGCATTGCCATCGACCTCGACGGCCAGCTTTGGGACATCGAGATGGGCCCGGCTGGCGGCGACGAACTCAATCGCGTCGTACGCGGCGGCAATTATGGCTACCCTGTTGTGTCCAACGGCGATCACTACGACGGTCGCGACATTCCCGATCACGCAACCCGACCCGAATTTCTGCCGCCCGCAGCTTGGTGGACGCCGGTGATTTCCCCCGGTGATCTGATGGTCTACAGCGGCGATCTGTTTAGCGCCTGGAAAGGCAGCTTCTTCGCGGCGGGTTTGTCATCGCAAGCCTTGGTGCGCATTGAGACCGACGGCGACACGGCGCGCGAAGTTGAGCGTTTCCCGATGCGCTCGCGAATTCGCAGTGTGGTTCAAGGCCCGGGTGGTGCCATTTGGCTTCTGGAAGACGGGAACAAAGGTCGGCTGCTCAAGCTCACACCTTAATCACGTTTGACAGGTTCCGCGCTTTCGTGTGCCATGTCGCCCACGCCGCAGCCAGAACGAGACGCCGTTGTCAGACGAACCGAGCAATATTGCCGAACGATTGCGCCACGCGCGCAATCGCGCCCAAATGGAGCCGGCCGAGCTGCGCGAGCGTTTGCGCGACTACGCTATCGATCTGTCGAAAACCGGCTTGCATCGTCTCGAGACAACGGAACCACGTAATCCCAATCTAAAGCTCATTGAAGCCATCGCGGACATCACCAATGTATCCCCTGGCTGGATTCTGTTTGGCAAAGGCCCGAGCATGGCCCCCACCGAAGTGGGCGCCGCGATTCGCGGGCGTGTCGTCGATACCATCGAACTCATGGCCGGGGCGCTGGATCTCACCGCGCGGCAGACCTCCACGCTTCAAAACTGGCTGAAGTCAGTGCGCGAAACCAAACCCAAACGCATCAACAAGCCCTGACGCCTGGCGCCGGTAACCGGCCAACGGCAATCAGAACGGACCGTTGACGGCGTCCGGTGTTTGCCACAGTGCGCCGAATACTTCGTTATCGCGTATGTAAAACAGCGCGTCGCCATTGAGGTAACTGCGGTTGCGATCAACGTAGCTCACGTTCGGGGTCTGCTCGGGCGACATCTCACCCACAGATTCGAGCGTCGCCATATTTGGCATGTCCTTGTCGCGCACCTGCAGCATCTGCAGGCCGGTGACGTAGAACCCGTAAGGGTCAGCGTCTTCATAGCGCGTGACCGGGATGGTCAAACGATCCATCGCACCGGCAAGATACGTGAACGCATGACGATTGAAGGTAGCCTCACTCCAGGACCCGGCGCCGAAACTGATCGCACCGCGTGACAACGGCTGCGTGATGACCGATACGTCGAACAACTCAACTTTGACACCGCCGTCGTCGCCCGTCCCAAGACCCAGCAACAATTCGTCGGACACCGGGTGGAGGAAATCGGAGAATCCGGTCACCGTCAGTTCGCCAGCAATCTGCGGATCTGTGGGGTCCGAAAGATCCAGCGCGTACAGCGGGTCGATCCGCTCGAACGTCACGGCGTACGCACGGTCGCCCAAAAAGCGTACGCCGTACAGCGCTTCGTTCGGTTTGCCGATCTCTTGGGGTCGCTCGGCATTGGGCAATTCGCCGACCACGGTGAGTGCCGGCGCGTTCGCTGATTCGCGCAATACGTAGAGATTCTGATCCACTCTGTCATCTGCGTCGGAGGTAAACGTCTCGGTAAGCATGCGCAAGTCTCCATTGTGCTCACTGAGTCGAAAATCCGCCTGGCCGCCGCGCCACACGTGTCCCGGCACGTCAATGGACCCGCGGTAATCTGGGGTCGCGCTATCCAGGCCAAACTTGTGCACACTCGTCATCGGTTGATCGGTCTCGGACGAATATTCCAGCGCCGTCAGATAAAGACTGTTCCGGGTCAGGTAGGCGCCGTGCACGGGTTCGTTGTAACAGGTGGTCACCAACGCGGACGGGTTATCCATCGGCACTTGCGTCACACTGGTAATGACGGGAAAACCACCGTCATCGTTTGTCGCGACGAAACAATTGGCCGGATCAACCAAAACCGATTCCACGCCATCGATCGACACTTTGGGCAACAGGTCGTCCAGCGTCAGCGCGGCGAGCAACGCTTCGTTCTGCGCCAGCTCGGCGGACGTTGTCGCTGCGTAATTCAGCCCGGCAACCGACGGGGAGTGACGACTGACAATGTAGACGGTATCGCCGATACGGCGACTGTCGACCAGAACACCGTCCATTTGCACGTCGACTTGCTGCGTCGGCGCAGCCTTGTCCGACACGTCGTAAACACGATAACCAATGCGCTCGGGCGCCCAGATCGAAATGTCGCTAAAGAAACCGCCGAACTGACCGAAGTAGGCCGTGCCGGTGAGCGCAAACAACTGATCACCGTCGACAAACATCCCTTGAACAGACACGTCGTCCTCAAGCGCAATGCTGCCTGCAAGGGTCGCGTCGGCCGTGTCGGCGTCCGTCTCCAGAATTCGGATGGAGCGTATCGGATCAGGCGACGGCGTATCAGTCGTTGTACCAACCGCAGCGAGAAAACAGCATCGGTAGAAGCGTGCGGGGGCGACGTAGAGGAAGTCGCCGTCGTAGCGCGCAGAATCCGCCTCATCCACACTGGCCTCCTGCGCATACGTGCCGGAAAACTCGGCCGTTGATGTCGTTACGCTTGCCACATCCGTAACCGCCGGCACCAGCGTTGAAAAGCCCTCTTTGATCGAGTCTTCCAGTTCCTGCGCGCTCGCGACCCGCTTGAGATCCCCGATCGCTGCGGGCGGCGGCGACTCTGGCGTTTCGGAGGATCCGCCGCACCCGCTTATCGCGATCGTCAGTGCAGAAGTGGCGAGTATCAACGCGGTGTTTGTGCGATGCATGATAGTTCTCCGTGTTAGCTGGAAGAATGTTAGCTCGCCGCCGACCAGCGGTCTGTGTCTAAGATGCACCGTCATGTGTGAAAGTGTATCGGCATCGCATTACACTCTTCGACAATTTCCATACATGTTGAGCTCACGCACGCGAGCTTGAGCGAGCGACAATAGATTAATGTGATGCGCGTCCTCGCGCGCGCCCGGAAACCGTAAGGAAGTAGAGAATGTTCGTCACTCGCATCGCTATACTCATTGTCGGCCTGCTCTGCGCGTACGCGCCCCTCGCGCTGGCCGACGATACGTCACCGTGGCGACTCGGAATCGCTGTGGGTTACGGTGAACGCAGCAATCCACTGGTCGCAGCCGACGACATCTCGTTGCTGGCCGATATCGATCTGGCCTGGTTCGGCAAGCGCTTTTATTTCGACAACGGCGACGTTGGCGTGACCTTGATGAACAACGACAAGTTCACGTTAAGCCTGGCTGCACGCGCCAACAGTGACCGCGTTTTTTTCGGTCGGACCAACAGCCGGGTTGTCAGCTTAAGCCCCGACGCGTTACCCACCGGCGCGCCGACGAACCTTCAGATCACCGTGCCCGACCGGCGCTACGCCATTGAAGCCGGCCTGGAGCTGCTGGCTGACGGGCGCTGGGGTCGGCTGCAGGCATCCATGCACCACGACATCAGCGGCACCCACGACGGGTTCGAACTGAGCGCCGACTACAGCGTTGGACGCCGATTCGGACGCTTATACGTGGAGCCGTCGTTGGGCCTCAACTACAAAAGCAAGGCACTGAATAACTACTACTGGGGTGTGGCGGCAGGCGAAGCCAACCCTCTGCTGCCGGCGTCGGTCGTCGGCGACGGATTCAACGTTCGCACCAGCTTTCGCGCGGGGTACTATTTATCTCGGCGAATGGCACTGGTTGTCTCCGCGCACATTGAACGCATCAACAGCGAGGCGGCAGCCAGCGTCATCGTCGCGGAAGACACGGTGAAGGGCTACTTTGCCGGTCTGTCGATGAGACTCTGAGTGATGCGTTACCTGATCGTATTGCTGTTTACCTTGCCGGCGCTAGCCGATGAGCCCAAGCCCCGTCTGACCGTGCAACCCAAGTTGTGCATTGTGGACAAACGCACGCCAGTGTGTGATGTGACGTTCGATGTGGAATGGACCAGCCCTGTGGCCGGCGACTACTGCGTCAAGCGCCTGGACGACGACGAACCGCTGCGCTGCTGGGTTGAGGAAGACGCGGGCCAAGTGGACGATCAGCGCCCGGTCAGCAAGACGTTTCGCTATGACTTGCAAGAAGAAGGCGAGACGCGAGTGTCAACGAAAGTCGAGATTCTGAAAATGGATGGCGAAGACCGACGACGACGGCGCCGTACTCGCCACGTATGGGACGTACTTTGAACGCTAAGACCCTGGACATACTGCTGGTCGAAGACGACGCACGTCTGGCCGAATTGACGGCCAAGTACTTTCGGCAGAACGATCTGACGGTCGAAATCGAGTCGCGCGGAGATCAGGCCATTGCCAGATTCCGGTCTTTGGCGCCGCGCATTGTACTGCTGGACCTGATGCTACCTGGAGTCGACGGCCTGACGCTGTGTCGGGAGCTGCGCACGGAATTCGACGGCCCCATCTTGATTTTTACCGCACGCGACGCCGACATCGACCAAGTCATTGGCCTGGAAGCGGGCGCCGACGACTACGTGGCCAAACCGGTCGATCCGATGGTGCTGCTGGCGCGTACGCGCGCACTGTTGCGTCGCGAAGGTCGAGCCGCGCCGCAGGCGTTGGCCACTGACACCATCACGCTGGGCACTTTGAAAGTCAGCGCCGCGGCACACGAGGCGGTGCTCAACGGCAACGCCGTGGAACTGACGACACAGGAATTCGACCTTCTGTGGCTACTGATGCAAAACGCCGGCACCATTCTCAGCCGCAACGACATCTCGTGCGCGCTGCGCGGCATCGAATACGACGGCTCCGATCGATCCATCGACGGGCGCATCTCGCGGCTGCGCCGCAAACTTGGGGACAGCGCGACATCACCGACACGGATCAAAACCGTCTGGAGCAAAGGATACCTGCTGGTGCCTGACGCGTGGGACAGCATGACATGAGCGAGCACCGCCTGAGCGGTCACGGCCCGGTGATGCTGCGGTCTTATCTGCTTTTGGTGGCCGGGCTTTTGGTGGTTGCCGTTGTCCTCGACCTGGGATTTCGTTCGTTTGTCGGCGAAGACACGCACGGTGACGAAACCTGGCTGCGCACGACACTACAGCTGGTCGAAAACACGCTCGCGCAGACCACCGGGAACAACTACGAACAGGCCTTGGGATCGCTGCGCGTTGCGACCGGCCTCAATATTGATCTGTGGCCGCGTGACACGGTCTCGCGTAGCGTGGAATCAGAGGGTGATCTGGACTGGTTGCGTGACGAAAAGGGCAGTCACTACGTCTTGTACGCCGCGCCAAAACTCGACAGTTTGATTCGCGTTGGCCCTATTCCCATTGCGCCCGAGCCTCTGCGGGCACGGCTGCTACCGGCCCTGTTTTATCTGTCCATTTTTATTGTTGCAGGTTGGTGGTTGCGCCCGCTGCTGCTCGATGTCAATCGAATGACCGACGCGGCGCAGCGATTTGCGGCGGATTATCGCGAGCCTTTGTCCACGGCGAAATCCACCACACGACTGACATCCCTGGCGCAAAACCTGGACGATATGTCGGCGCGCTTAAGCGGCATGATTCAGACGCAAAAAGAACTGATCGCCGCTCTGTCACACGAAATGCGCACACCGCTTAGCCGCGTTCGTTTCGGGCTCGCTACGCTCGATCGTGAGGACGAACAAGCCCATCGCGAACAGGTCAGCGCGATCAATGATGATGTGCAGGATGTCGATCTGCTGATCGGTACCATGCTCAACTACGCACGGCTTGATCACCCGGATTTGCGCATGAACTGGCTCAGCGTCCCACTGAGTTCCTGGCTACAGGAAACCACACAAAAGGCTGTGTGCGACGGCGTCGCCCTTGAGGTTGGCGCGCCCGACGCCCCGGGCGCGTTGTTTATGGACCCGCGGTTGATGGGATTGGCATTGAGCAACCTTTTGAGCAACGCGCTGCGTCATGCCGACACGACAGTGAGTTGCCATGCCGAGCTCGTCGATGGTTGGGCGCAGTTAGTCGTTGCGGATGACGGCGCCGGCATTCCAGCTGACCAACGCGACAAAGCGCTAAAAGCCTTCGCCCGTTTGGATGACAGTCGCAACCGCGATACGGGCGGGTTTGGCCTGGGTCTTGCCATCGTCGCGCGCATTGCGGCACTCCACGGCGGCACCGTTGACGTCGGGGAATCCGAAGAACTTGGCGGTGCCCGGTTTGTTGTTACCTGGCCGGCCAAGGCCCCTTCAGACTAGAGCGCTGGCTACGCTTTGCATTGCGCCGATTTGCACGACAACGCGTCGAGCGCTGCGTCTAGCGCCGGGCATCCAACCAATATCTAAGCGTGCTCGTGACCAGCGGCGCCGCGTCCTGTTGCACAAAATGGCTTGCACCGGGAACGGTCACCAGCGTCATATCACTGTTCACCCAGTCCCACGTGTTATTCAGACCGTCGGAGTGCAACGCCGTGTCGGCAAGGCCGTGAAAAATGAGCGTGGGAACGGAAACGTCCGGCGCGGTCGGCCAACCACTCGCCTCGTCGCTCCAGACATCGGGATAATTACGTTTGTAATAGTTCAGCATCGCCGTGAAATCGGATCGCTCGAACGCCTCCACGTACCGCGGCTTGGCCGCCTCATCCGTGACCCAACCGGCCAGCGTCTGTGCCGTCATTGGGTAGCCGAAAAAAATCGCCGGGTCGTTTGGCGTGCCGTCAATAAAACCCTTGGCATAGGTGGTGCCCGCACGGGCATCCGGATTGTTGCGCAGCGCCTGGGCCATTCCGTTGGGATGGGGCAGATTGAGGACAACTAACTGATCCACCACCTCTGGTGCATAAAATGCGGTGCTCCATGCGACCATGCCGCCCCAATCGTGACCGACGATCGTGGCTTTTTCCACACCAAAATGCTTGACCACGGATACGACGTCCGACACCAGCAAGCGCATGTCGTAGTTCTCAACCCCGGACGGCTGGTCGCTCTTGTTGTAGCCACGCTGGTCGATCGCAACGACGCGGTAATTGTCCTGCAAACCGGCCATTTGATGCCGCCACGTGTACCAGAAATCGGGAAACCCGTGAATCATGACCACCAACGGGCCTTCGCCAGCTTCCGCGTAGTGAATCTTCACGCCGTTGTTGTCCACGTAACCGTGTTTGACGGCATCGGCCTGCGGCACGACGGATTCGGTGGCGCAAGCGGTGAGTAGAAAAAGCGTGAGAGTGGCGACGGTAACCGTACGCATCATGCAAATACCCCAAGATAACAATCCGTATCGACGCCATCGCGGTGGCGCCTCGAGAGTCGTCGCGCATTTTATTCCCGGTTGCGCGAGAGACGGGTTAGCATACCGGTCCACCGCCACCCAGCGCGAGCATTCCATGGCCGACGACATCGAACAACCGAGCAGCACGCGCGCGGCCATCGTGTTTCTGGCTGCCACGGCCTTCATCAACTCGATGGGCATGGGTTTGATTGTGCCGGTCATGCCGTCGCTGTTGCTCGACATCACCGGTGGTGATCTGGCCGATGCGTCGCTGTGGGGAGGCGTCGCGCTGATCAGCTACGCCGCCATGCAGTTTATTTTTTCACCGATTGTCGGCGCGCTCTCGGATCGCTTCGGTCGACGGCCTGTCCTGTTGATGTCGCTGGCCATGTTTGCGCTCGATATGTTGCTGCTCGCACTGGTAGAGACGCTACCGTGGTTTTTGCTGGTCAGAGCGCTGGCCGGTGTATTCGCATCAACGTTCTCCACGGCCAACGCCTATATTTCTGACGTCACGCCGCCAGAGCAACGCGGCCAGAAATTCGCACTGTTGGGCGCCGCATTTGGCGCCGGTTTTATCATGGGCCCGGCCATCGGCGGCGTTTTGGGCGACATCGACGTGCGCTACCCGTTCTTTGCCGGCGCCGCGGTCGCGTCCGTCAACGCGCTGTTCGGCGCCCTGTTCGTGCGTGAATCGCTGACGCCCGAACGGCGACGAACGTTTTCCTGGGCACGGGCCAACACCGTCGGCACGCTCGTGCGATTGGTCCGCACGCCAGGCACCGGCACGCTGCTGCCGGTATTTTTTCTCGCGACGCTGTCATCGTGGGTCTACCCGACGGTGTGGTCCTACGTGGCCAAAGCCAAATTTATGTGGACCGAGGGAGAGATCGGCTGGTCGGTGGCGTACTACGGGGTCGTCGCATTCATCGCTCAGGCGCTCGTCATACAGGTCTTGCTGCCGCGCCTTGGCGTGCGCTCGGCCATCTGGATTGCGCTATTGGTTGAGATGCTTGCGCTGTTTGGAATCGGGCTGGCGACCACGGGATGGTTTGTCTATTTGATGGTGACCACGGCATTGATCAGCACCATGCAAGATCCGGCCATTCGCCAGGCGCTGTCCTCCCGAGTGCCTGAAGATGCACAGGGCGAATTGCAGGGAGGGCTATCGGCACTGACCAGCGTCGCGATGATCCTGTCGCCGCTCATCTACAACGGGGTTTTTGCACTGACCGCCGGCGACGATCCCGTGGTGCACTTCCCCGGCATGCCCTTTATGGTCGCTGCCACGATCTCTGGCATTGCTCTTATTTTTTATGCGGCACGCACGCGCAGGGCTTAGTCATTACCCGATGCACAACCGGGATCGATCAGGCACCCAGCAATGACAAGTGCTTCAACCGATGGTACTCAAGTGACAGCGCAATGCAGTGCTGCAATGCTTTCTCAGGCACGACTTCCTGTAAGTTGAACACGATCGCTCTGTTGCCGTCGAAGCAAAACGTGTCAGCATAAAACTCTTTGAAGGTATCGACGAGCTTGGTGTTGCAGTTGAAATAGATGGCGTAAACATCAGGCTTCGATTTTTTCCAGCCCAAACGCACCGTGCTGCCTCCCTTTACCAGGTAACTGGGCTCGCCCCATTTAAGCGTCTCCTCGAGCTCACCAATGCCCTCGTTTTCAGACGCCACGTCAAGGATCAGTTGGCGAAGATGGCGCAGCTTTTTGCGAATCTTTTCGGGATACGCCGCGAAGACTTGCGCCACTTCTTTGCTTTGGGTGTGCTTCATACGCGCTTTGAGATCCGATCCTTAAGCGCGGGAGTGGCATCAATCAAACGTCTTGAATTCATCAATCTTCACTCTGTGACAGGGCACACCATTCACTCCATCCCCCGTTATAGAGCGTGCCGGCCGACAACCCGGCAAGTTCCCGAGACAACAAATTCACGCACGCGGTCACCCCTGAGCCACAGTAGACAATCGGGCTGTCGCCAGCGCCCACGGCTTGCCAGCGGGCGCGCTGTTGCGTCGCATCCAGCGCCATTCCATCGACGTTCGTGACGGCCTGCCACGGTGCATTCAAAGCGCCGGCAATGCAGCCCGCCACGGGATCGATTGGCTCGCTGTGTCCTAAAAAGCGTTCTGTCTCGCGAGAATCGACAATCACCCGGGACTGACTGCGCACGGTCGCTCGCACGGTCGCCGAATCCATCAGCGCGCCGGGCGTACCTGTAGAAAGCGTGACGTTTCCTGTGGTCGTCGGCACGGCGCTGCCCGTTTCGACGCCGTGACCAGCTGCCGACCAACTGCCAAAACCGCCGTTGAGCAACCGCACGTCGTCACAACCCCAGTAGCGCAACAGCCACCAGGCACGAGCCGCGCCTGCGAAACGATTGGCGTCATAGAGCACAATGCGGGACGTCGAGTTTACGCCGCACGCGCGCAAACGCGATTCAAAGTCTGCTCTGCGCGGCAGTGGATGGCGTCCCAGTTCGGTGGTGTTGTCACCCGCCAGATCGGTTTCCATATCCAGGTGAAACGCACCTGGAATGTGGCCAGCCTCATACTGTTGGCGACCCGCGGCGAAGTCGGCGAGCGAAAACCGGCAGTCGAACACGACCGACTCCGACAGTTGGCCAGCCAATTCGGTGATGGAGATCAGCGCATTCGCCACAGCCATTCCTTAATTTACCCGTTGCCCAACACAAACTGAATTCGAGCGCGACGTCACCCGGGCACGTAGTTGGGCTTGGACGGAAGGTTCTTCGGCTCGTAATTCTCACTGCCGCGCAACTGCGTCTCAACCGATTCGTGCACAGTACAACGCGTCGTAATGGGCCGATCACTCGCCCCGTAGGGTTTCCACATCGCGGTGAACGCATCGTGCACCTTCCCCGGAACCTTTGGCTTGATGTGACGTTCGATATAGCTCTTTTTAAACTTCACACCGTGCGCCGCAGCCCGATGAATCATCCACATCAACGCCACATCCGACAAATCCATTTCCTCGCAGCCGCCACCCACATCCGAGTGCGAACCCGAAAACCACATCTCCCGCACGCGCTGTTCTTTTTTCCAACGCAGAATCGGGAAGAACTTACGGCGCTCATCGACCGCCATCGCGTGATAGCCAGCAACCACGTTCCGGCTGAGCAAATTGTCGTTGTAGTCGGCGTCGTTGGTCGCCTTGACGGTATCCCAAACACCGACCATTTCAACCGGCACGTCGAAGTAACGCCCCTGTTCCTTCATGGCAGCGGCACTGGGAACATCCCGGTTCTGATACATAGCCCAACCGCGGTCGACGTCAGAAGCGTTGACCGGAATGCCGCTGTGCGCGATCAAACCGCTCAAACGTCGAGCTGCGTAAGCCCCGCGACTGAATCCAACGATCACCAATCGGTTCCGGTCACGCGGAACGGCCGGATCGCTGTAGCAACGTCGTAGAAAACGATAAGCACCGAGAATGCGTTTATCGAGGCCGTAGCCGTAGATGCCACCGGGCAGCAACTCCCACGCTCGCGTGCCTGCGCCGCTTTCGTAGTGTTGTGGCTGGCCACGTTTCATCAGCGCGGACATGAACTTGACGACGTTGGTACCCGTGACGCTACCGTCCGACTGACGCTCGGGTTCGTTCCAGGTGCCGTCGAGACCTACAATTATCGTGCGCCCACCTTTCACGATGCGTGCTCCGCATCAAGATTGGCCGTGGGATCCCACATCTCTTCATTTTCGTCATCGTCGTGCGCGTAGCACCACCACTCGACGGTCTGCGGTACGTAGAGACCCAGCGTTGCGACGGACGCGAGGAGAAACACCGCGTTGGTGTGAAATTCCACGCGGAACAAGCTGTCGGACCCGCACTTCTCCGTTGTGAAGGGCTTCCACGCGAATCCGTACAACGATCCATGCACGGTTTCGCTGTCCGCGATTGCATCCGGGGTGATCGAGCCAGCGCCTTCGAGCTCGAAGGTGGCACAGGCGGGGGCGAGCGCCAGGACCAATAACAGCGCCAGATGGCGGGCAGTTTTCATGCTTCAACTCCTCATGGCCTCGCGATTAAGGCCATCGTTTACGGAGTCTAAGATGCGGCCCGCCGTCGATCAAACAGGCGGGCTCGCATGAAAGGCTGGCGCTTGATGTTTACCGGCGCGCGCACTCGATCTACAAATTACAGTCCTGAAGTCCGCTCGGTCCCGGCGCGCTAAAAAACAGCGTGCGAAGGAGCGCCAGATCCGAAGTACCGACCGTCTGATCGCCATCCAGATCCGCATCCAGATCACCGGTCTGGAAAAACTGCTGTCGAAGCAAACCCAAATCCAGCGCGTTGACGATGCAGTCCCCGTTGAAATCGGCATCGCAAACGTTACCAAAACCGTCGAAGTTGGTATCGCGCTGATCCGCGTTGGCAACGCCCACGCAGTTGTCGTTGACGTTGGCTATGCCGTCATTGTCGTTGTCGGCGGCCAGGCCAATAACCATCGGCAGACGCGTAACCGAAGTGGTCGCGCTGTGCGGCGTGATGCTCACTTCACCGGCGTACTGACCGTCAGGCAGATCGCCCTTGCGATTGACTTCGATGAAGAGCGTCTGCGTTTCGCCGGCCGCCAATTCGAATTGAGCGGGTGCGACGCGTACGTCCAGAAGCGCGTTACCCAGCGTGCCGCTGGTATCCCAAACGCCGTCACGGGTCGCCATCAATTCACGCGTCCACTCGCAACGATTGACGCATTCCAGTCGCACCAGACCGGGAAGATTGAGCGCGGCCGGGTCGCCGCCGTCTGCCGGATCGGCCAGTGCAAATTCTTCGGACGGAACGTCGAGAATCAAACCAGCCGCCACCGCGGCCGCCACGTCGATGCGCCCACCACCGTGATCAAACGGACCGGTCGGTGTAATCCCGTCTTCCTCGCGCAGGGGTGCCTTAGCCGTTGTCACCAGCGCCGACAGCAACTGTGCCGGTGTCCAATCGGGGTACACCGATTTGAGCAGTGCCAATGCGCCTGCTCCGGGCGCACTGCCGCGCGCACCACCGAGTACGTAGTCGTTCGACAGACCGGGACCGATGACCGAAAGGGCCGGTGCCGCCACGTTTGGCGCCAGGTAGTCCAGGCCCAGGTTGGGACCACGAGCGTTGGCCGCCCAAAAAATGTCCGCTTGCTCCGGATCCGGTTCGACGTCGCCGAAGCGAATCGTGGCGACGTGATCCGTGCCGCTGGAAAGCCAGGCGATCAGCTGCTCGCCATCACTGGCGCCAATTTGAATGCCCGGCACGGCGTACTGGTCATAGCCAAGAAACGTCGAACCGCCCGCGACGTTGGTCAGGACGAAACCGCCAGCGCCTCCGGCCGCTACATTAACGCTCTTCTGCACACGCGAAATTTCACCTCGCTCGCACACGACGATTTGCCCGTCAAAAGTTCCGCCGGGAAATGGTTCGAGGCACAGTGCCGGATTGGTTCCCGGCGCATTTGGATTAACGTAATCGCCCGCGTACACAATCGGCGCGGTGATGCCTTGCGTGACGGATTGGCCAATAATCAACCCGGGCGACGGCTCGTCGCCACCGGAGAAATTGGTTAACTCTTTTGCCCCGATGTCGCGGCCGTGCGTCGTGGTGGAGAAACTCGCCACCCACGGCGCGGCGAGACTCAAATTTAATGATCCTGGCGCTGGCCCGCTGCTGTTCACCGCGAACGCCACCGAAATCCCGGCGTTACGCGCCGCCAGTGCCACCAACGCGTAGGCGGCTTGCCACGGCGACTGCCCCTGACTACCGGTCGTAATAACAAGTACGTCAACGCCATCGGCAATCGCTTGCTCGAAAGCGGCGAGGATCGCGCTGCCCGCACAGGTGGAAACACAAACACGGTACGAAATGATGTTGGCGCGCGGCGCCACGCCGGTGACCAGCGTCGCGCTAAAGTCCCCCACACCTGATTCGCCGGTCAGCCGATTGCCGGCGGCCAACCCCGTTACCAACGTGCCGTAGCCGTTGGTATCCTCCGAGGAATCTGCTCCGGGCGCTAAATTCCAACGGCCGATAAGCTTGCTATTGCAGGTGATGTCAGGGCTCTCGAAACACTCACCAACGTAGACGCCCTCCCCGTAGGGATTGATGTGCTCGTAGTCATCTTCGGCGACGGCAGCGAACGCGGGATGATCGCCGTTGATGCCGGTGCCAATAACGCCAATCACAACGCCTTCGCCCAAATGACCCGCATCGCCAGTGGCGCTGCCGTCCCACACGGCATTCGCGCCAATCAGATCGACGACCGGGTCACCAGTGACGCCGGCGCGCACCAACATTTCGCTTCGATCGATCGACCGCGCCTCAAACGTCGGGCGGTCAAAAACATCGTCGCGCACGACACGAGCGACGCCGGGCAGTCGAGCCATCCGTCGCGCTTCCTCTTCATTGGCACGCACGGCGAAGCCGACCATCGTCAGCTGGTAGCGCTGCACAATCTCCGCCGGGCGGTTCAAGCCATCGTTAATGGCCGTCAGCGCCTGCAATTGAATCGCCGTGATGCGCTCAACGATTTCCTGCCCTTCGTGCGTGCGCAAGGCCTGATGTGGGCGTGAGCCTGGGTCAGCCAACTGAACAAACGGTTTTGCGTCCAGCTCGACTATCCACACGCCATTGGTTGCGGTTGGCGC
The DNA here is from genome assembly GCA_045107005.1 of Gammaproteobacteria bacterium. Taxonomy (GTDB): domain Bacteria; phylum Pseudomonadota; class Gammaproteobacteria; order Steroidobacterales; family JBCCMA01; genus JBCCMA01. The sequence goes on along the minus strand of JBGCFP010000039.1, from coordinate 31,807 downwards.
TGCAAGACTTGACGACGCTACGAGGACGAGCATGGCGGCGGCAAGACTGCCCGCTAGTAGATGGATTCTAATGACCATTTCTCCCCTCCGGATCGGTTTCAACGCTGGAAATACAGCATACGCGATTGGTCTACTGAGGCAAAAGCACCGACGGTGATCCGCCAACTCACCGTCGAGCGGCCCCATAGCCGGTTGTCGCAACGGCGAAATTCCCGGAACATCGAGCGACTCCTCATCGTCAGGGCAACCATGAACACTCCGTCACACTTTAAAGGTCTCTGGGCGCTCTTTGCGGTAGCACTCGGTTTGACGACCGTTTGTGCGAGCGCCGACCCGTCGTTGAAGCGCATCGCGATCACGTTCGACGACGCGCCGCGCGCAGCTGGCCCGCTGATGAGCCACGACGCACGCACCAAAATGCTGATCGACTCACTCGCCGGCGCGAGCATCGACGGTGCGATGTTCTTTGCTACAACCCGCAATCTCGATGCGCGCGGGGCTGAAGGTATTGAGCGTCTGAAAAGATACGCCGACGCTGGCCACCGCATTGCCAATCACTCGCACGCACACCGCTCCGCCAATCGTGAGAGCGCGGAGGTTTTCTTGCTCGACGTGGAGCGCGCGAATCAGGTACTTGCCAAACTCCCCGGCTACGCACCCTACTTTCGTTTTCCGTTTTTACACGAGGGCGACACGGTGCAAAAGCGGGACGACATTCGCGCCGGCCTGAGCAAACTTGGGCTAAACAGCGGCTACGTAACCATCGACAACTACGATTGGTATCTGCAAGCCCTCCTCGATGAAGCCGTATCGTCGAAACATCCGCTTGATCTTGACGGCTGGCGCGACCTCTATGTCGACACGCTGGTGGAGGCAGCCACGTTTTACAATGACGTGGCGGTGCGCACACTGAATCGCTCCCCCGCCCACACCTTGCTGCTCCACGAGAACGATCTTGCCGCCCTGTTCATTGACGATCTTGCCGCGGCGCTGCGTCACGAAGGCTGGGAGATCATCCCGGCGCTGGAAGCGTACGCCGATCCCATCGCGGCGAACGAGCCCGAAACAATGCTGCTGAACCAGGGTCGTGTCGTCGCCCTGGCGAAGATTGCGGGCGCTGACAACCGGAGTTTGTTCCACCCGCTGGAGACGGAATCGGTGCTGCGCGCGCTTGCGGTCAGGCGCGGACTGATGACGACGGCGGCCGGCGCCTACCTGGATCAGGCGCCACCTGGTCTGACGCCGCAACGGTTTGCGCCAGGTATTGTCTCGCTGCCCGATCAGTACGAATACGGTTCGGTGTTTTCCGCCGACGGTCGCGAGCTGTATTTCGGCGTCGCCATCGACGGTCGCGGTGAAATCAGGTCGATGCGGTATGACGATGGCAACTGGAGCGCACCGGAAGTGGTGTTCACCCACGAAGAGCACTCGTACGGCGACCCGTACCTGTCGCGCGATGAGAGCCGGTTGTATTTCATTTCGAATCGGCCGGTCAGCGGCATGGCCAAGAGTGAAACCCACGATTTGTGGTACGCGCGCCGAACGCGAAACGGTTGGTCCGCGCCGATCAATCTGGGCCTGCCAATTAACACGGCGGCCGACGAGTTTTACACCTCATTCACTGATAACGGCACGCTGGCGTTCGCCTCAAAATTAGAGGCGAAGAACGACGGCGACCTGAATCTTTACCTGAGCGAGGAACGCCCGGGCGGTTTCGCGCCGCCGCAGCGCCTTCCGGCGCCCGTCAACACAGCGTGGTACGAAGCCGATCCGTTTATCGCGCCGGACGGCAGCTACATTCTGTTTGCCAGCAATCGCCGCGCCAGTCTCGGTCTACGCGATCTGTTCGTCACGTTTGCCAACAGCGACGGCGGCTGGTCGGACCCGGTCTCGCTGGGCGATCGAGTGAACACTCCCGGGCTGGAGCTCTGCCCGTTCGTTTCGCGGGACGGGCGATATTTGTTTTACACCAGTGACAAAGACATTTACTGGGTGGATGCGGCGGTGATTGAGCTTGCCAGAGAGGGTCAAACGACCGCACACTGACCGGCCGCAGTTGTGCGGTCCGAGGGCCAAGTGGCACCATGTGGGCGGCCGAATCTCGAGGCAAGTGGGCGAAACAACGACCAGGGTTTTGGTCCGGTAATAACAAAGAGGACAATCGATGAAATTCTTCCAGGCATTATTTTTTGTATTGGTGTTATCGACTTACGGCTCCACGGCCTACGCAGCTGATCACTCATCAGACGCCGATAAAGAGAAAAAGGACGAGCCCTTCGCCGGACTGGCTTTACGCCATATCGGCCCCGCCATCACCTCCGGACGGATATCCGATTTTGCGTTCCACCCCGAGCACAAGAACGTGTTCTACGCAGCGACCGCGTCTGGCAACTTGTGGAAAACCACCAACAATACGATCACCTGGGAGCCGCTGTTTGAAAACGAAGGTTCCTACTCTATCGGCGTCGTGGAGATCGACCCGAGCAACCCACTGACCTTGTGGGTTGGTACCGGCGAGAACAACGCACAGCGCAGCGTGGCCTTTGGCGACGGCATTTATCGCTCAGACGACGGCGGCAAAACCTGGAAGAACATGGGGCTCAAAGAGTCCGGCCACATCAGTCAAATCTGGATTCACCCGGAGGATTCGGACACCGTCCTGGCTGCAGCTCAAGGCCCACTGTGGAACAGCGGCGGCGACCGCGGACTGTACAAGACCACCGATGGCGGCGAAAACTGGAAACGTATCCTTGAGATTGACGAAGACACGGGCGTCAACGAATTCGTCGTCGACCCGCGAAATCCCGACGTCATTGTCGCGTCCAGCTATCAACGTCGACGTCACGTCTGGGTTCTGATTAACGGCGGCCCCGGCAGTGGCGTTCACAAATCGACCGACGGCGGCGAAACCTGGGACATCGTCAAGGCTGGCTTACCCTCAAAAGATCACACCGGACGCATCGGCCTGGCCATGGCACCGTCCTCTCCCGACACGCTCTACGCGATCATCGAAGGCAGCGACGATGAAAAAGGTGTCTATCGGTCAATGGATTTCGGCACCAACTGGGAGAAGCGCTCGGGCCACATGACATCCAGCCCGCAGTATTACAACGAAATCATTGTTGATCCGCACAATGCCGACCGCCTTTACTCCGTGGATACGTTTACGCACAAATCTGAGGACGGCGGAAAGACGTTCGAAAAACTGTCAACCAAGTTCCGGCACGTGGACGATCACGCGCTGTGGATTGACCCGGAAGACACCAAACACCTGTATATCGGTGGCGACGGCGGTATCTACGAGAGCTGGGATCGCGGTCAGACCTGGCGGCACGTGCGCAACCTGTCAATCACGCAGTTCTATCGCATCGCCGCGGATGATGCGAAACCCTTCTACAACGTTTGCGGTGGGACGCAGGACAACAACTCGTTGTGCGCCCCGTCGCGTACCACCGTGGTTCACGGCATCACCAATTCCGATTGGAACATGGTGCTCGGTGGCGACGGTTACAAGCCGCAGATTGATCCAACCGACCCCAACACCATTTACGCGCAGTATCAGTACGGTGGCTTGGCACGCTACGACCGTCGCACTCAGGAACGCATCTACATTACGCCACATCCCAAGAGCGGCGAGACACGTTACAAGTGGAACTGGAATACGCCGCTGTTGATCAGCCCGCACAAACCACGGCGTTTGTACTACGCCGCCGAGAAAGTGTTTCGTTCCGACGATCGCGGCGACACGTGGCGCGTCATTAGCCCGGATCTCACGCGGCAGCTGGATCGCAATGAGCTGGAAGTCATGGGTCGCGTCTGGAGTGTCGATAGCGTCGCGAAAAACGACTCGACCTCGATGTACGGCAGCATCATCGGGTTAAGCGAAAGCCCGGTCGTCGAAGACTTACTGTACGTCGGCACGGACGACGGGCTGATCAGCGTCAGCGAAGACGGCGGCGAGAACTGGCGTACGACCAAGAGCTTCCCGAAAGTGCCGGATATGTCTTACATCGATGACGTCGTGGCTTCCGTCCACGATGAGGACGTCGTCTTTGCCGTTTTCGACAACCACAAGCGTGGCGATCACGCGCCTTACGTCGTGCGTTCCGATGATCGCGGCAAAACCTGGACGTCGATCACCGGCGATTTGCCGGAGCGCGGTTCCGCCCACACCATCGCTGAAGATCACGTAGATCCGAATTTGCTGTTTGTCGGTACGGAGTTCGGGTTGTTCTTCAGCCAGGACAAAGGCGGCAGCTGGCACGCGCTGAAAGGCAACTTTCCGACCATTGCGGTGCGCGATCTTGAAATTCAGCGCAGGGAGTCGGACCTGATCGTCGGTACGTTCGGCCGTGGCATTTACATCCTTGACGACTACTCGCCGCTGCGCACGCCAGCGGACGATCTGGCCACAACGCCTGCCACGCTGATGCCGGTGCGCGATGCCTGGCTGTATGTCGAAGGCGATCTTTGGGACAACCGGGAAAAAGGCTCCATGGGCAGCGGTTTTTTTGCTGCACCCAACCCGGCGTTCGGCGCGGTATTCAGCTACTACCTGTCGGATGACGTGCGGACGCAAAAACAGGAACGTCGCAAGAAGGAGCTGCTGGCTGAAAAAGAAGGGGGCGACACGCCGTATCCCAAGTGGGAAACGCTGCGTGCAGAAGATCGCGAAGACGGGGCTCAGCTGGCGTTGATCGTTCGCGATGCCAAAGGCGCCATCGTGAGTCGCGTCGCCGCGGAAACCAAAAAGGGGCTGCATCGCACGGCGTGGAATCTGCGCTACCCGGCCTCCGATCCGGTGAATTTGAATCCGCCCGCCAATCCCCCCTACTGGGTGACACCGCCGGTCGGTCCCTTTGCCTTGCCGGGCAAGTACACGGTCACGCTGGCGATGCTGGGGGACAGTGGCTTCAAAGATCTCACCGAAGCGCAGGCGTTTTCGGTGGTGAGCCTGGAAGCGAGTCCGGAAATCACCAGTGACCGGGGAGCACTGCTGGCATTCCAGAATGAGGCGTCGCAGCTGCGTCGTGCGGTTACCGGCGCCACTGGCCTCGCGGGCGAAATGCAGCTGAGAATTGATCATCTAAAAGCAGCATTGCACGCCACGGTTGCGGCAACCGACGTGCACTTCTCGCAACTCAAAGGATTGGAATCCCGGCTCGATGATCTGAACGTGGCGCTGTCCGGCGATTCGACCATCGCGTCGCGCAATGAGCCAACGGCGTGGTCCATTGCCTCGCGCATTGATGCGGTGTTCTACGGTCAGATCGAATCGCAGTCGGATGTGCCGGGCCTCTACACGGAGTCTCTGGAAATTGCCCGCACGGAATTTGCGGGGGCACAAAGAGCACTGCAATCGCTGTCCAACGATCTGGCTTCGTTTGAAATGAAGATCGAGGAACTTGGCGCGCCGTGGACGCCCGGTCGTACGCCGGTCTGGTCGCCGCAATAGCGCCGGGCTGTTGCTGCAACGCTGTCTTGAACCCTGGCGCTTGCCGGGGTTCAAGACGGTGATTAGCGGCATTCCCTTTACGTCGCCACGGTCCGCTGGCAATCAATCGGACGGCGCCTTACTATTCGGCGCTTGATTCAGTCGAGTTGAGTAAACAGTGATGGCACGCGGCGCAGGTGGCAGTGATGGTGGTACCGGCAGCTTTCTGATTGGGCTGGCGATGATGATTGGCGGCGGTTATCTGCTGCTGAACGGAATTGTCGTTCGTCCCAATTTCGGTCTGGGCGCACGCGTGTTTGGCTTTGGCGGGATGTCGATCACGTCAGGCATGGTGCTTATTCCGTTCATGTTTGGCGTTGGGATGGTCTTCTACAACTCGCGCAATTGGATCGGCTGGGTTTTGGCCGGCGGATCGCTGCTTGCTCTGGTGTTTGGCGTGATCGCCAACATGACGCTCGAGATGACGCGAATGAGCGCTTTTGATTTAGTCGTCATCCTGGTGCTGCTGGTCGGCGGGATCGGGTTGTTTTTGCGATCATTGAGAAATTTTGCGTAACCGTTCCGTGTGACGGGCAAAAAAAAAGCCCCGGCAAAACTGCCGGGGCTTTTTTATTAAGCTCGAAAGCCGTTCTTAGTAGCGGTAGGTGCCACCAAAGACGATCCGACGATCCGGGAAGCCGACAAAGCAAAGTGGACCCGACTCGGCAACGCAGTGTTGGTCAATGCGCTCTTCGGTCAGGTTAATCGCATCAAGGCCAATGTCGAAGTGGTCGTTGATCGAGTAGTTGATGCTGGCATTGAGCTGACCGCGATCAAGCGTGTTGACCGGGAAGCTGAAGGTACTGCTACCACTGGTGTTAGCACCGCCGCCAAAGTCCTGCGTGCGGAAACCTTCACGCCAGGTGTAGCGAGCGCGTGCTGACAGGCCGTGCTTCTCGTAGTAAAGCGTAAAGTTGTACGCATTCTCCGAGAAATCCAGCAGTCCACGTGGCTGACACACGTCACCCAGAACCTGCAGACCGCGACCTGAGGTGCAGTCTTCCAGCGAACCGCCGCTGAAGTCCTGGATAGTGTAGTTCGCGATCACGCCAAAGCCTGATGCCCAACCCAAACTATCTTCAAACTCCGACAGATTGTAGGTGAAGGACAGCTCGAAGCCTTTCTGCTTGGTGGTCGTCGCATCGTTACCAGGGCTGGTGACGTCTACGCACAAACCGACGGTGTTGGGATCACCCAATACGTTTGGAATCACCGTTGGGTTGAAGATACCGCCGCCAGGGCAGGTAGGATCGGTTTCACGTGCCAGACCGCTGCTCGTGGTCGGATCATCAACCAGCAACGCGCCGTCAAAGTCGCTACCGAAAATATTGGTGCGATCTTTGCTGAAGTAACCGACGCTGACCGCCGCGGAAGGAGCGAAGTACCACTCCCACGAGATATCCCAGGAGTCGACTTCCTCCGGCTCGAGACCTGGATTACCCAGTGCAACCACCGAGTTCTCCTGGTTATCAAACGTGAACGCCGTGTTCAGGACGTTAAAGTTCGGACGACGAATGTCCGAGCCATAACCGAAGCGAACGAGCATGTCGTCGCGCACTTCTGCAATCACGTTGAGGCGCGGCAGTACGAAGCTGTAGTCACCCTTGGTGGACTGCAGTGAACGATCGCCGTTGGCGTCTTCAGGACCGAAAGCCACTGAATCCACTTCGGTATCGATGTAGCGCACACCGAAGTTGCCGCGGAAAATACCGGCTTCGAAGGTGGCCTGTGCATACAGCGCCGAGGTCTTCTCACCCACATCGAAGAACTGGTTCTCATCGGATTGCAGGTTAAGGATGTCGGGGCTGTCCGGATCGTGTGCGATCACAGCGTTTTGCAGAATGTCGATAGTGCCCTGGGGATCAGAGAAGGCACGATCAGGATCGACAAGCAGGAAGTCGCGGATAAACAAGCTGCGACCGTCCGCGTCGTTGTAATTGTCCGGACCTGGCACCAGCAGCTGCGAGAACAGCGCGCCGTTGGGGCTGTCGACGAGCTGGCTGAAGCCACCGATACGATCTTCCACGTCGTTAAAGCGACTTGAAGAATCATTGAAACGATAACCGAACGACAAAGTGGAGACGGCTTTCCAATCCAGCTCGTAATCCACATCGATACGGAATGCAGTCTCTTCGTTGTTGGTCTCGTTACGACCCACGACCACCTGATCGAGCACCACGTTGTTCGGGTTCAGCAAATCGGCCGAAGTCGGTGCAAACTGGGAATCATTGTTAATGCCCCACGACAGCGAGCCACCGGAAAGGTCGTAAATGAATGGGACGCAGTTGTCATTACTGGTGCCATCCTGCGGACAGTTCGGGTTGAGGAAGTTCAGCGTCGTACTCAAGTTCGGATTTGTCGTATCCGCCGTGGAAGTCGCAAATTCGCTGCTCACCGTCCAGCGATCACGATTCCATTCGCCACCCAGGACAAACATTCTGTTATCGGTCACACGGGAACCGGTGTCACTGGAGAAACGCAGGTTGGGATCGTCATCGTCGAGCGCCAAATCCGGCTCCAGAGTGCCTTGCAGAGCGGCCGGGAACTGGCCGGGACCAACACCGAAGTCAACCGTCTCGAAAGCGGTTGGGATGCTGACATTCCGCAGCGCGCTGACGCCCGAGGCCTGCAGACGATAGCTGTCCTGACTGCGCTCCTGATCGTTAATGATGGCATCGAAGTAGAAACGCAGGTCGTCGTTGGGCGACCACTCAAACGTGCTCGCAATGTTAACGGTTTCAAAATCGAAGTTTTCCTGCTCCTGCACGAGGAACTGGATACCCAGAAATTCTTCCGGGACCGCACCGGGCGGCGACGAGCGATTATCGCGGTCAGTCCGTGGGCGAAATGACGTGGCTTCTTGCTCGGTGTAACTGCCGCTGATCACGAAGCCGAAGTCACCGGCACTGGTGCTCCAGTTGTCGCCGAACGCACCAGAAAATCGTGGCTGCACGCTTTCGGTACTGAGGCTGCTGTCTTCACCTTGCAATCGGAGGGCACCAAGGCGCTCGGTCAGATCCAGCGGGCGAATCGTCTTGAGATTAATCGTGCCCCCGACCGAACCTTCGATGGTCTTGGCGTCAGGCGATTTAATGACTTCAACCGAGGAGATAATCGCAGGGTTCACGTCCTGGAAATTGATGCCGCTGCGGCCGGAGCCAGCGCTCAACGTGGACACGCCGTTGATCTCTACGCGGTTCGCGTTCGTACCGCGAATCTGCACGCCGGTACCGACACCGGCCGTACGCGTAATTTGAATACCAGTGATGTTCTCAAGCACTTCGGCGAGGTTTTGGTCAGGCAGTTTGCCGATGTCCTCGGCGACGATAACCTCGACCAGTTTGTCCGAGTCTCGTTTTTGGTCGATGGCGCTCTGCAAAGACCCGCGGATCCCCGTGATGACCACTTCTTCAACCGGCCCCTCCTCTTGAGCAACGGCGGACGAGCTGTAGGTCAGCGCCGCTCCGGATGATAGTAGAAGTGCAATTGCACGCTGTAGTTTCATTGTGTTTCCCCTGGCGAAAAATTCGCGTTCTTGGCTCGGACAGAATCCGTACCAGTTTTATAAACCATTGTTACCAACATCGTCAACCTTTCGTCTCGCCAATCCCCCTTAATTGGTAGGACCAATTTGCATGACAGCGAGCTTGGATAAGCCGTTACTACTCGTTTGCTGGCTTACCAATCGTCGCGAGGATCCCCCCGTCGACATAAATAATCTGCCCATTCACGAAATCGCTGGCGTGCGATGCCAGGAACACGGCCGTGCCCTGCAAATCATCCGGATCGCCCCAACGCCCTGCCGGTGTACGCCCCACGATAAAGTCATTAAACGGGTGACCGTCGACTCGAATGGGGGCCGTTTGCTCTGTGGCGAAATACCCCGGGCCGATGCCGTTCACCTGCACGTTGTGTCTGGCCCACTCGGTCGCCATGTTGCGCGTGAGCATCTTCAAACCACCCTTGGCGGCGGCGTACGCCCCGACCGAATCGCGCCCCAGCTCGCTCATCATCGAACAAATATTGATGACTTTGCCCCGCTTGCGCTCGACCATGCGGCTGACCACGGCCTTCGAGACCACGAACACGCTGGTCAGATCGGTGCGCACAACCTGTTCCCACTCATCCAGCGGCATCTCCAGCAGCGGAATGCGGCGGATGATGCCGGCGTTGTTGACCAGCACGTCAATGGGCCCCACTTCGTTTTCGATCGTCGCGACCGCTGTGTTCACTTCGTCTTCATTGGTCACGTCGAAGCGATAGCCGTGAGCCGAGTAACCTTCGTCTTTATAGGCAGCCACCGCCTTGTCGATTTTCTGCTGAGAGGAATGACCGTTGATCACAAGCGTCGCACCAGCGGCGCCCAGGCCGTTTGCCATTGCCATGCCAAGGCCGTGCGTGGCACCGGTGATCAGCGCCACTTTGCCGGTGAGATCAAAAGGGCTCGAATCGGTCATCAGATTTCCTCAGTCAATCAGGCCAAAGTAGCGTGGCAGCGCTTCGCTGAACTGCGGCACGTAGGTAACCAGCAGCAGCGCGATAATGAGGGCGATGTACATCGGCACCATGGGTCGCACGATGTTGCCGATACTCGTTTTTGCCACCGCGCAGCTCACGAACAGAATGCTCCCGACCGGCGGCGTACACAGGCCAATCGTGAGGTTCATGATCAGCATGACGCCAAAGTGCAGTGGCGACATGCCAAGCTGCACCGCGACGGGCAGGAAGATAGGCGTAAAGATCAGCACTGCCGGCGTCATGTCCATGAACACACCAATCAACAGTAGAAACAGATTGATCAGCAGGAGCAGTACCAGCGGGTTATCGCTGATGCCGAGCAACAGACTCGCGAGCTCTGCCGGCACCCGTTCGTAAGCCAGCAACCACGACATCGCAATGGACGTGGCAATCAGAAACATGACGATGGCCGTTGTCTCGGCAGATTTGATCAGTATTTGGGCAAGCTCCGCAGGCTTTACCTCGCGATAGACAAACACGGCCAGAATGAGCGAGTACACCACCGCAATACTGCCCGCCTCCGTCGCGGTAAACACGCCGCCCAGAATCCCGCCGATCACAATGACCACGAGCAACAGACTCGGCAGGGCTGCCAGAGTACGACGACCGGCTTCGCCCACACTCACGCGCTGGCCGCGAGGCATGTTGTGTTTGCGCGCGTAGCCGGCGGCCACGATCATCAGCGCCAGGCCCATCAAAAGACCGGGCAGGTAGCCCGCCAGAAACAGCGCCGCGATGGAGACGCCGCCGCTGGCTACGGCGTACACGATAAGAATGTTGCTGGGCGGAATAAGCAGCCCGGTCGACGACGCCGTCGCGGTCAGGGCAGCACTGAAATCACGATCAAAACCCTCGCGTTTCATTTGCGGCACCATGAAGCCGCCAATGGCCGACGTCGCCGCCACCGCCGAACCTGAGATCGACCCAAACAGCATGCAGGAAATCACGTTGACGAACGCGAGCCCGCCGGGCAGCGCGCCGATAAACGCTTTGGAAAAATCGATTAGCCGACGCGCGATGCCGCCGCGCGCCATGATCTGGCCCGAGAGAATGAACAGCGGGATGGCTAGCAGCGCAAAGCTGTTGAGACCGCCAGCCATGCGCTGTGCGACCGTTGTCATTGCTGGCATAACATCAACGGCAAAAAGAAACGCACAAATGGTGGCCGCGCCAATGCTAAACGCAATGGGCACCCCAATGGCGAACAGCGCGACAAACACCAGTACCAGAACGAGCATTTCCATCAGGCGGCACGCTCCACGGGCCCGGTGAGCATGGCCTCAGCGGCAAACAGACTAATGAGTAAACCACTGGCAGGAATCACGGCGTAAACGTAAGCGATGGGCAGACCGATAGCCGCCGAATACTGTTTGAGTTCCCAGGTCAGCGACATCAAAGCGCCGCCGCCAACAACGAGCACGCCGACGGCAAACAACAAACACACACAATGCACAACGCCGTGCAGCGTGCGCTGACCCGCTGCGCCGAGCTTGTTGGCCAGAAGATCGATGCCTAAGTGACTGCCCTGACGATAGGCGTAAGCAGCCCCCAACATACCGATCCAGATCAGCAGAAAACGCGCTAGCTCCTCGGTCCACGCGGCGGGCACCACAAACAGATAGCGCGACAGTACCTGCCACACCACCGAGGCCACCATTGCGGTCATGAGCAACGCCAGCGCGTAGCCCAAAATTCTGCTGATTAACCCGGCGACGTTCATCTGTTGCTACTCCATGCCCTTGATGGCGTCCAGCAACGCGCCGGTTTCGGTGCCGGCGTAAGCCGCCTTCATGGATTCCACGGCCGCGCGAAATGGCGCCTTGTCCGGATAGGTAACCACCACACCGGCAGCCTTCACCGCGTCGATGGACTGCTGCGTTTCGGCTTGCCACAAGTCGCGCTGATACTCGACCGATTCGCGAACCGCGCGTTTCAGCCAGCCTTGCTCCTGTTCAGACAAATCGTCCCAAAAACGTTTGCTCATCAGCAGCACGTCGGGCACGAACGTATGCTCGTCCAATGAATAAAACCCGGCCGCTTCGTAGTGGCGCATGCGATGAAACGTCGGCGGATTGTTTTCAGCGCCGTCCACCACGCCCTGCTGCAGGGCCGTGTAAATTTCGCCCAGTGAGATGGGCGTGGGGCTGCCGCCAAGCTCGGCGACCATTTGCACGGACGTCTGGCTTTTCATGACGCGAATTTTCAGGCCTTCGAGATCGGCCGGCGTTTCGACGGGTCGGGTGTTGGTATAGAAACTGCGACTACCGGCGTCGTAGTAGCCAAGACCTTTGAGGCGCGCGACCTGCAGCGAATCGAGCAACTGCTCACCGATGGTCGAATCGAGCACGCGCAAATGATGATCGCGATCTTTGAAGATGTAGGGAATGCTGAAGAGCTTCAGTGTCGGCACAAAGCCCTCAAGCGGACTGGCCGACACCTTGGTCATGGCCAGCGACCCGATTTGCAAAAGCTCCAGAGTCTCGCGCTCGGAGCCGAGCTGCCCTCCCGAGTAAATCGAGACTTTCATCGTGCCGCCCGAATACGCGTCCAGACGTTCGCCCATTAACACCATCGCCTTGTGCACGGTGTGACCTTCGTCAAGGCCGTGCGCCAGCGTCAGCACTTTTTCATTGCCCGAGTCAGCGCAGCCCGCAAGCAGGCAAAGACTTGCGAGCCAGGTAAGAAACCGAACGTGTTTTATTTCAGCTGGCATTTATCCAGGACGCTCATGCCATCGATCATCGATGGGTGCGTGGCCTGACGGGTCTTTTTGAACATGTGCGCGTCTCTTGGGTTCGGTATCAAGGCACTGGATCGTTAGCGATGGTAACCGGTGTCAATTACAGATGCAAAGCGGCATAACTGTCTGTTTGTTCTCTAATCCGGCGGTTTTCTGGACGATTCGCGCCGAACCAGCTTTGGCCGGGTCTGATTGACCTCAATATCAATGGTCGTGTCGAATGCCACGCTCAGCAGCTGCCGCGCGGCCATCGTGCCAATCTTGCGGATTGGTGAGCCCACCGTCGTCAGGCGCGGCCAGATCCGCGTCGCAGTCTGGAAATTATCGAACCCCACGACGGACAGCTCGTCGGGCACTTTCAGCCCGGCGACCAGTGCCGACTGCATCACGCCTGCCGCCATTTCATCGTTCGCCGCGAAGATCGCTGTTGGCGGCGGCTCAAGGTCAATCAACGCCGTGCCCCGGGCAAGCCCGGACTCAAACGTATAGTCGCCCTGCACGACGTATTCCGGATCAAGCTCAACACCGAATTGTGCGAGCCCTTCCTCGAAACCCTCGCGCCGCTCGCGTGCCGAGCGAAAACTGCGGCGCCCGGTGACCATACCAACGCGCTTGTGGCCAAGCTCGCCCAGATGCTTGCCAGCCTCGACCGCACCCAGGCGATCGTTGGTCACGATCATGCGCTCATCCAGATCCAGCGCGACCGAGGCGATGCGCACGTACTCGCACCCAACGTCGCGCAACACCTCAGCCAGTCGACCGTCTTCGGAGACGGACGGCGTAACAACCACGCCGTACAGTTTCTGCAGCTCAACGAACTTCCGCGCGTCGTCCAAAAACGACTCGCTCTTGCGATCGCAGGGATGCACGACTAACTCGAAGCCAGTGCCGCGCAATCCGTCGAGCACGCCTTGCTGCACGTTCACGACGTACTGCGGGTTCGGATTGTCGTAGATAAGACCCACCAAATAGGAGCGACGCAAAGCCAACCCCCGAGCCTGCGGATCCGGCCGGTAACCGATCTCATCGATGATTAACTGAATGCCTTCGCGCGTCGCATTGCTCACCAGCGGCGACGCATTGATCACGCGTGATACGGTTTTTTTGGATACGCCGGCGAGATCTGCGACATCGTTGATGGTCGGCTTGCGACCGTTCAGATTCTCCTCGGCCCAGCGTTTCCCGGCTGTTTTATAGTCTTTCGTCTTCTTTTGGCTTTTCTTTGGCACGGCAAAATTGGTCTTGAATTGAAACCTGTTACTCGATGCGGGCGCCGAGCTTAGGCGCGGTCGGCCATCGGCGAAAACGTCACGTTGAATCCGCCGTACTTGCCAAATTCGACGCGCGACTGCGATGTGGTTTCCACTTCGTGAATACCGGTGGTCGCGCCGGTCGAGATCATCGTGCCTGCGGTGAGCGCCAAGCCGCGGCTTGCGCACAACGACACGATGAAGCGCAGCGCTGCCAATGGACCGCCCGGCAGCGATGCGGCGCTGGCGACGCCGACCACCTCGCCATCAACCAGCACTTTGGATACCAGATCTTCGAGATTCGCCGATGGCCAGTCCGGGATCTCAGGACCGACGAGCAGACCAGCGTTGTTACCGAAATCGGAAACCACGACGGTCGGTCCCAGGGCATTGATGTCTGCAATCGGGCTACTGGCGATTTCGGAACCCACGTGCAACGCGGCGATCATGTCGATGAGCGCCTGATCGGAGTAGTCGCGCTCGACCGGCGCCACGGTCCGGCCGAATCGGAAAACAAACTCCGCCTCGACCGCCGCAAAACCGCCCACGTAAATCGGCATGGCGGTTGAGGAGTCGGGTTGCACTGTATGAATTTGCGAGCGATAAATGGGTCCTGCCAATCGGTCTGTGGCATAGCGCTCATGCAGCGCCGGCGGCAATGCGCCCACCTTCCAACCCGCGACGTCGTCAGGCCAGCGAGCGATCGACGCCGATTGAATGGCGTAAGCCTGCGCCATCGACTCAGGCGTTGCACCGGGAAACTCGGTCATCGTTTGGGCGCTCTTGCGAGCGTGAACCAGGGCTTTGGAAATCGCATCATCACTCTGCGAAAGCCCGTTGCGGACCGCACCCGCGTCGTTCGCGTTGGACAAGTCGTGCTCCTTTGATATCGAAGTGCTCGTGGCCCTCGGCGCTGCAGGCCAAGGGTCATTATGAATATGCGCCTGAGGATACGCCGCGTGTCACCGGTGTCAATCTTGCGATACTTGCTGTAATTTGAAGTCCAGAGTCAGATTGCCCGCTCGGTGAGCAGCTCTGCCCCGGCGGTTGCGCGTCCATTGTCAGTATGGAAAAAAGAATGCCTGAGATAGCTAAGCTACCATTTTTAGTCAGAATTTTGACCTCAACTGTTTTTTTGGTCGCGTGCATGACGTCCAGCCTGGCTGATCATGACTCCACTGCCACCGGTTATCCGGCAATTCTGTCTAAGGAGACAATTGCCAACGATAACTACTTGCCCGATTTTTCCTACGCCGGTTACCGAAATGGCACAGAACCACTGCCCACCGCTGAGGGGAAAGTGATTCTTGTTGACGACCACGGCGGGAAAGCCAACGACGACGGCGACGATTCCAAGGCCGTGCTCGCCGCCATCGCGCAAGCCAATCAAATCAAAGGCCCTGTCATCGTGCGCTTCGGGCCAGGCCGCTATCGGATGACTGAAGTCGTCAAAATCGAACGATCGAACATCGTGCTGCAAGGGCAAGGATCGGGACCGGGCGGCACGACGCTGTGGTTTCCACGACCGCTCAAGCAGGTCGACAAGAGCGCCTCGTTGGACGAACTGCGCAAGTACATCGTCGACTTAAACAAGCGCCAGCGCGAACCGGACAAGAACCTTGACGAATATTTTTCGGAGTACTCGTGGAGCGGCGGTTTCCTGTGGATTCAAAAACCCGGCACCCGAGCCGCTGCGTATTTGCCAGAGTACGACCCGAAGATTGATGTGCTCACCGATATCTCTGCTGGCGCGCGCGGCGACAACAAGCTCGTCGTTTCCGCCCCGGGCAAGCTCGCGCCAGGCGACATTGTGCAAGTGCAGTGGCTCAATCGAGAAGGGCCTGGTGCGGGCATTATCAAGTCGCTGTACGGCGCAGCCGCCGACACCGCCGGCTCACATCATTGGACGTTTCCACAGCGCCCCCTGGTGCGACAGACCGCCCGGGTTACGTCGATTCAGGGCGACATGATTACGCTGTCCGATCCGCTGCTGCACGACATCAACGCCAACGTTCCTGCCCACATCGCGACATGGGAAGGGCTTGAAGAGGTTGGCGTTGAAGATCTGCACATGGCGTTTCCGCTCGCTCCCTGGTTCGGTCACCATATGGAGCAAGGCTACAACGGAATCTACTTCACATCAGCGTACGACTCGTGGGCACGGAACATTCGTATTACCAACGCCGACGCCGGCATTCTCAGCTACAACAGTGCCAACCTCACCTACCTGGACATCACCGCAGATGGACAACGCAACGCGCACTATGCCGTACACATGGGCAACGTGCACAACGTGCTGGCGCAAAATGTGATCGTGAAAAACCCGGTGCTGCATTCGCTGACGTTCAACACGCAGTCAACCAAGTGCGTGTACAAAGACGCCGAAGTGTTTGCCACACCCATTCTTGATCAACACGCCGGTTCGAATCACCAGAACCTGTTCGACAACGTGACGCTGCATACTCGCGCTACGCCATCCAAAGAGGGCCCTGTCGCTGTCGTGTTCAACGGCAGCGGTGCCCCTTACTGGCAGCCGGGACACGGCGCGTTTAACACCGCGTGGAATCTGCGTATTTTGATTAACGGCGGCGCTTATGCCGACGAGGCCGTCAAGATCCTGGGCATTGACGAAGGCCCCATGGCGCGCATCGTCGGGCTGCACGGCAACCGCACGTTTGAACTCGACTATCGTCCGGCGCCGTACGTGGAAATGCTCAACGAAGAGCTAAAGGACGTGCCGTCGCTGTACGATTACCAGCTGCGCAAGCGGCTGCGCGGCGAGTAACACTCAAGCTGCGATAAGCTGCCAGACACCGCGAACGCCCATGGTCGTGGTGACCAGAGAAAACAGCAAAATCGCGCCCAGCACGACGTTTGTCGCCAGCGTGTTGCGCTGCTCGCCCATCGAATCACGGCGATTGCCCAGGTACAAAATACACGCGACGGTCACCGGCAGAATCACGGCATTGAATGCCTGAGAGACAATCATCACGATCACCGGCCGCGCCTCGAAAATCGGCACCACCAATCCCAGCAGCGAGATAAAAAACACCATGATCCGATAGCGCGGCAGCGTCATGTCACGCTCCGACTGATTGAAATCGCACAGCAGCCACGGCAGCATCAGCACGTTTGGAAACTGCGACGAGACGCCTGCCGCCACGATTCCGACCACAAAAACCGTTGTGGCAAAGGCGCCAGCCAGCGGCTCCAAAAGCCCGATCATCTGCGAGGCTTTGTCGAGGCCCAAGCCTGCCGCGTGCAACGTGCCAGCCGCGGCGGCCATGATTGATCCGCTGATCACAAACATCATCACCACCGCCACCATGGCGTCGTTGCGCTGTTTGCTCATGTCCGCGAGCGTCCACTGAGCCTCTTTGACGAGTGTTGTGCGGATGATGAACAGGCCGGAAAACACCGTCGTCCCGACCATCGAGGCGATAACCAGAAACGGCCCTTTGCCCGCATCGAGAGGCACGTTTGGCAGCGAGGGCACCAGCCCTTTGAGCAGCTCGATCGGCGGCGGCATTAACAGAAAGAAATTGGCGATGAAGCAAACCGACATCACCGCGACGATCACCGCGAGCGAGCGCTCAAACACTTTCGTGCGACCGTTCCAGAAAATGAAATAGACCAACGCAACAAAAAACGCGGCAAACCAGATTGGCGCAATACCACCGTCGACGAAACCCTCGGACCACTTGGCGCTAACTTGCGCCACGATGCCCATGACGCCCATCACACTGCCCGCCACGCCAGTGGTCAACGCCACGATGAAAAACACGCCGACCAGCGGATGAATGTGTTTTCGAAACGCATGCAGCGCTGTTTCGCCGGTCACCAACGTGTACCGGCCGTAGGCGTTGATCATGAAATACGTGGCCAGACAAGACGCCACGATCGTCCACAACAGCGACATGCCGTAGGTTGCGCCAGCTTTGGCCATCGCCGTCACGCTGCCGGTGCCGATATTGAATCCCAGCAGGAAGATGCCGGGGAGAAACAGCGCGAGCGCTTTAGACAAACGGTTAAACATGGCGCGACAGGGTAGCAGACTTGCTAAGCTTGGCAGGATTGACACGCCCATCTGATCCAGGACGACGAACAATGGAAGAAACCTGGCGCTGGTTCGGCCCCGACGACACCGACTCGCTCGAACAAATTGCCCAAGCGGGTGCCACAGGCATCGTCACCGCGCTGGATCATGTGCCCACGGGCGACGCCTGGCCGGTGGCGGACATCAAAGCGCGCAAGCAACTTATTGAAGACGCCGGACTTGAGTGGTCGGTGGTTGAATCGGTGCCGCTGCACAACGACATCAAACTGCGCTCGGGCAACTATCGCGAGCACATCGAGCATTACAAACAGAGTATCCGGCATCTGGGCGCCGCTGGCGTGCACAAGATCTGCTACAACTTCATGCCGGTGGTTGACTGGACGCGCACCAACCTCACCTATTCGCTACCGAACAATGCCCAAGCGCTGCGTTTCGAAATGGCCGACTTCGCCGCTTATGATCTTTTTGTGCTCAAACGGCCCGACGCGCGAGCAAGCTACAGCGCCGATGTCATCGCGCGAGCAACCGCCCACTTCGATCAAATGTCACCAGACGCTCGCGACGCGCTGGAGAAGAACATCATCGCCGGGCTGCCCGGCGGCGAAGGTAGCTATGACCGCAACGGTATCCGCGCCGCGGTCGATGAATTTTCTAAACTCGGCAACGACCGATACCGGGCGCATCTGGTCGCGTTTTTGGAAGAGATCATTCCCGTCGCGGAAGAGGCCGGCGTGGTCATGGCCATTCACCCGGACGATCCGCCCTTCTCACTGTTTGGCTTACCCCGCGTGGTTTCGACCGCCGACGACGCCCGCGCGCTGCTAGCCGCTGTGCCCAGCCCGTCCAACGGATTGACCATGTGCGCCGGATCTTACGGCGCCCGCGGCGACAATGATCTGGTCGCCATGATCAGGGAATTTCACGAGCACATTCATTTCGTTCACTTACGCAATATCAAACGTCAGGGCGACGGTTCGTTTTATGAATCTGATCACCTCGACGGTGACAATGACATTGTCGGCATCGTCAACGCCCTGCTCGACGCGCAGCAACTTCGAAAAGATCTGCCACCGGCGCTGCGAAGAATTCCCATGCGACCGGATCACGGGCACACGATGGGAGCAGAGGCTGATGACGAAAATATTCGGCCGGGTTACTCCTATGCCGGGCGCATGAAAGGGCTGGCAGAATTGCGCGGTGTCGTGCATGCGCTGACCGCGCTTCGCCGGTAAAGAAGCACGAACGCACAGCGCCTGTTGGGTTGCTGAATCTCTTTCACTCGGACGTCAGGCCCTCTGGAGTCTCCGACACCAAGTCGCGTTGCGACTGACCAGCGCCTGAGCTGAGCAAAGTAGGCCGCACAAAATGGCAATACCGTGGTGTGTGGGACCGCATTACTGCAGAGAGTTGTCGCTGGCATCAGTCGGCGTCGAAGGATCGCGGCAAAAGCTGGGAATGGAACTGGTGGATGGAATGGACGCGGCAGAGCTAGTTCGGCGCACACTGAATCAGGCAATGCCTGAAACAGTAAGAGATAGCACACTCGAACGGCCCCCGCGCTCATTATGCCTACGGGAAAACGGCGGTCTTCCCGCTAGCTGTTTTAGAACCCCCGTTCGACGGTAAACGTAACAGTCGCTGGATTGCCGTAGAACGCTGTGACGTTTCCTTCCAGACCTAGCGCCGGGAAATCGTAACCGGCCACTATGTATTCTTCGTCGGTCAGATTTTTGCCATGCAGACCGGCTCTCCAGCGACCGTCATCGTCTTCCCACACGACGCTTAGATCCCAAAGTGTGAACGCTTCCTGGTCAAGCAACGCGTTTCGGAATTCAAACTGACTGGTATCATCGCGGTAGGCGAGCGAAGTAATGAACGCAAGACTCCCGCTAACGCCGAACCACGCGACGGGCGTTTCGAACGACGCGTTCACCGTTGCGGTCAAATCCGGTGTGTTTTGAAACACTGCATCATCGGCCACGTTGGCACCGGTCGCATCGATAAACTCTTTATATTCGGCGTCAAGCACACCCAGTGCCCAACCAAACGACCAGTTATCGTTGGCACGGAAAGAGCCTTCAAATTCGATGCCGGGAAGTTCGGCCTTCCCAGCATTGGTTGTCACCCCGGTAAACGTATCATTAATGCCGTCGCCGTCAGAATCGATGCCGATAGAGCCCGGAATTTGTACGTCTTCGTAGTCGGCGAAAAACACCGCCAGACTTGTCTGCAGCCGGCCGTCCAGCGCCGATGATTTCCAGCCAATTTCGTACGATTTGACGGTTTCGGGCTCGAAGCGCATAAAGTCGAAAATTTCGTCATCCGACAGCATGCCGTCGTTGTTCAGGTCGGGGGCACCCGTGGTTTGTGCACGAGGGTCGAAGCTGCCGCCCTTGAATCCCTCGCTGTATGAAAAGTACAAGTTATGGTCGTCGTTAGCTCTCCAGCTAACCGACGCACGTGGTGAAAACTCGGTATCTTCGGCCGAACCCAGAAAATCTGACGTGGTCGCTGCAAGCACCGCTGTCCCACCAAAGGCCGGTGAAATACCGCCCGCAAAAGTGCGGCGCAAAATTCGCGACGTGCGTTCGTCCGAGGTATATCGCCCACCGAGTGACACGCTGAGGGCGTCGGAAAAGTCGTACGTAAAATCGGCAAACAGCGACCAGGTTTCCGTGTCGACATCGCCGAACGTATTCGCGTTGAGGCCTGGAACACTAATAAGATCGCCAAGCTGCGCAAGCACAACGTCGAACTCGTTAAAGGCGTTGGCGTCCAGATAATAAAAACCCAGGATACCGTTGAGACGATCGGAGGAGTACAGCAACTGCAGTTCCTCAGAGAACTGTTCATTCGTGTAGTTCACCGGCACATCCAAGTCAACGGCCGGAAGACTGTCAAAATCGATGGGCGAAAACGTATCGTCCTCGCGCGAAGAAAGTATGTTGCGTACGGTCCACTGGTCGTTGAGATTCCATTCAGCGACCAGCGACACGCCGCTGGCTTCGACGCTTTGCGTGGGCACGTTTAATCCTGCACGCGTATCAAAAACGTCGGAAGAGACCGGAAAACCAGATACGGCGGCCGGCAGCAATCGATGCCCGGCTTTCGGGCTGGAGTCGTCGTCGGTGTAGTCGCCTGAAAAGCGGAAGAACAGCTGATCCGTGGCATTCCACTCAACGGTCGCTCTTACACCAAAAATATCTTTGTCGTACTGCTCGGTGCCGAGCGTCAAATTGTCACCAAACCCATCCCGCGTAAATTTGGCCAGCGTGCCGCCGATTCTGATGGTGTCGGAAACCGGCATAGAACCCGAGAGGAGGCCGTCAAGTTGCCCATAGTTACCGGCTGAAAGTCGAAACTTGCCCGTGGCCTCTTCGTTCAACGGCTTGGTCACGTACTTAATGGCACCGCCTATGGTGTTGCGCCCGTAAAGGGTGCCTTGCGGACCGCGCAGCACTTCGATGCGCTCAACTTCGTAAAGATCGAGCACGGCCGCATGAGGCCGATTGAAGTACACATCGTCGACGTACAGACCCACGCCAGATTCAAACCCGGCGACCGGGTCCTGCTGACCTACGCCACGAATAAACGCCGTGAGAGTGGTATTGGTGCCACGCGATACTTCGAGCGTAACGTTTGGGCTTTGCTTGCCAATCTCGACGATGTCGACCGCGCCCACGCGCTCCAGCATTTCGCCCGACATCACACTGATCGACAGCGGGACTTCGAGCAGTGATTCTTCACGCCGCCGAGCGGTTACCGTGATCTCTTCGATATTGGCTTCAGGTTGCTGGGCCACAGCCTGAGGCGCCAAAGGCAATGTCAACGCTAACAAAAATGCGCCGAATGGGCCATAACCCATTGTTTTGATTGAGCTATACACGATTCCCCCCAAACCATCGCTGCACGGAATATGACAACGATTACAACGAACGTTGAAGGAACCTTAATTCAACGTACGTTGAATATCAAGGTGCGCCGATCTTGCTGAGCGCTTTGAACCCCGCGGCCAGAAACTCCGGCATGCGCTCGCGCTGCGACGCTATATCCGAAGAATGGCAAACGCCGTTGGACAGATTGTCGATGCGGCCAGTCTCGGCAAACGTCAGCGTTAACGCCCCCGACAGAAAGTGATAACTCCAAAACAAGTTCTCGTCGCTGCAGTCGGGCAGGACTCTTCTGAGGGCATCGATGAAACGTCGTACCAGTGGATCGAAGTAGCGCGTCATAAGCTCGCCGCCCCACTCCGGCGAATTGTTCACCTGGGCAATGAGCTGGAAGTAGTGCTTCCAATGTTCGTGATCTTCGGCCAGAAGATCGAGCAGCGGATTGGTGAACGCTCCGATGATTTCTTCCACCGTGGGTTCGTCTTCGCTGTGCCGTTGCTCTACCGCGTCTAGCGCTTTGAGACGAATATCATTGAGATGCTCAACACGTCGAAGCATGACCTGGTCAAACACGTCGCGCTTGGACTTGAAGTGATAGTAGGCCAGCGATACATCGGCATCGGCCGCTGTCATGATTTGCCGAACTGACACACCTTCGAATCCCTTTTGAGCGAATAATCGCTCGGCGGCGTCGAGGATGCGGTCGCGGGTTGGTCGTCGTTGTTTACTCATCAACGCAAGTTAGATGAGGCGCGTTTGAAATTCAACAATCGTTGAACTAGTATTCAACGTTCGTTGAATTTTTGGAGTCGCCATGGCCGGGTTTTCACCAATTGCGCTGACCATTGCCGACATTCTCGACGCTAACGCCCGGTATTTGAGCAACAAGACGGCGGTACAGTGCGACAACTTTCAGCTGACCTGGTCGGAATTCGGGCGCCGAATCTCGCGTGTGGGTAATGCGCTACTGGATAGCGGACTCAAGAAGGGCGACCGCGTTGTGGTGCTGATGAACAACAGCGCCGATATGGCCGAAGCCATGATGGGCATTATTCGCGGCGGCCTGGTTGCTGTGCCGCTTAATATTTCGATAACCGACGCCGCTGTGGCCGCCATGATTCAAAACTCCGGCGCGCGCGCCGTCATTGCTTCGGGCGAGCACGTGAAACGCATAGAGAGCATTCGCGCGCAACTTGGCGACGACACCGCCTCCAGACTAATTTGCGCCGAAACCATCGCCGACGGCTGGATTAGCTATGACGAACTAAAAGAAAACGGGTCACCGGACGCACCGCGTGTGGACATTAGTCCGCAAGACGAGTGCAACATTATTTATAGCTCGGGAACGACAGGCTTGCCCAAAGGCATTGTGCACGACCACCGGTGTCGCGTGGCATGGGCCTCCGACATGGCCGTTGCATTGCGCTACCACTCAGGAGCTCGGACGCTGCTGACACTGGGTTTGTTTTCAAACATCACGTGGGTCTGCATGCTGGCCACCTTTTTTGCGGGCGGCACCATCATTATCTCGAGACACTTTGATCCCGCGGAGAGTTTTAGCACTATAGAACGGCAACGCGTGACTCACACCGGCATGGTACCGCTCCAGTATCAGAAGCTGTTCGAGTCGAAAGAGCGTCAACGGTTTAGGCTCGAGACCCTTGAAGCCAGCATGTGCTGCGGCTCGGCATTGCCGCTGTGGCTTAAAAAAGGCCTGGCCAAAGAATGGCCCGGCAGTTTCATTGAACTGTATGGATTGACCGAAGGGCTGGTGACAATACTGTCGCCCGAGGACTTGTTGAGCAAACCCGAGTCAGTGGGCTTGCCCTGCCCCGGTCAGCGCCTGGGCATTTTGTCCAACAACAACGAGTTGCTCGGGCCCGGCGAGAGCGGCGAAATTGTGGGCACATGCCGCTTTATCATGAGTGGCTACCACGAAAATTTGGCCGCCAACAAAGAGGCGACCTGGATTCATCCGTCGGGTGAACGCTGGTTACGCACCGGCGACGTGGGGCGCCTGGACGAAGACGGCTTCTTGTATCTGGTTGATCGCAAGAAAGACATGATCGTCTCGGGAGGACAAAACGTTTACCCAGCCGATATCGAATCGACGATGTTTGAACACCCCGACATTTCCGACGTAGCCGTAATTGGCCTTAATAGCGCAAAGTGGGGAGAGACACCCGTGGCCGTTGTGGTAACCCGCAACGACATTGCCGTCGGCGAGATCGTGGATTGGACCAACGACCGTGTCGGTAAGCAGCAGCGCATTGCCGCTGCGATTCTGATCGATGAACTGCCGCGCAATCCCAATGGCAAGGTGCTAAAGCGGGTACTTCGGGATCAGTATGCGCACCTGACCTTTCACGGGTGAATGCCGATGAGTGATCAGGGTAAGTACTATCAGAGCTCTGATGACCTCAGGCTTTTTTACCGTGACGTTGGCGCTGGCCACACGGCGACGCCCGTGCTGTGCTTGCCTGGTCTTACCCGCAACAGTCGGGATTTCGAAGACTTGGCCGCCTATATCGCGCACAGCCGCCGCGTTGTATGCCCGGACTTTCGAGGCCGCGGGTTTTCCGAACACGACAGCGACTGGCGCAATTACCACCCGCATACCTATGTGAACGACATCTGGCGCTTGCTGGATCACCTTGGCATTGAGCGCACTATTGTAGTGGGCACGTCACTCGGTGGGCTGTGCGCCGTGACCATGGCTGGCGCCCACCCCGAGCGATTGGCCGGAGTGGTGATGAACGACATCGGTCCCGAGATCAATCCTGCCGGTATTGCGCGCATACAAAGCTACACGGGCACGCAGGAAGACGTCGCCAGTTGGGACGAGGCCATTGCCCAAGCGCGCGAGGCTTATGAATTCGGCCTGCCAGGTTTGAGCGACGAGTTCTGGGCCCGGTTTGTTCGACGCAGCTACCGAGAAAACGCCGACGGCACACCCAAACTCGATATGGATCCCGGCATCGGGACGGCAGTGCGCAAGCTCGGACCGGTCATGGCCGATCCGTGGCAGCTTTTTGATGCGCTTGCAGACATACCGGTCACGATCATTCGAGGCATGTTGTCCGACATACTCACCACAGACATTACCGACAAGATGCAGGCCCGGTTGCCGCATATTCATGTGGTTCATGTGCCCAATCGCGGACATGTACCGCTACTTGACGAGCCCGAGTCTCTGACGGCCATAGACAACTTGTTAAAGGACGTAGCGTGACTCGACATCCATTTTTGCTATTGGGTTTGCTGACCGGACTTGTGGCCTGCAGCGAGCCTCAGTCCATAGAGGCCCCATCGATTCGTTTCAACCTGGATGCCTCACGCATCACAGTGTCGGGCATATCGGCCGGCGCCTACATGGCCGGTCAATATCACCTTGCGCATTCATCTTCAGTATCCGGTGTCGGGCTTATTGCCGGCGGTCCGTATTGGTGTGCCGCAGGCTCGATGAGTCAGGCTCTAGGGCCTTGCATGCAAGGTGGCGACATGGCGATACCGACACTTGCCGACTACGCAACTGCGCTGGCGGGCATCGGCGAGATAGATGAATTGCAGCACCTCAGCGGCGATCGAGTCTGGGTCTTTCACGGCGCCGACGACAGCGTCATTCATCCCGACGTGACCGCAGCGGCTGTCGATTTTTACAACCGCGTTCACGACAACATTGACACCACACTGGTGAGTGATGTGGCCGCAGCCCACGGCATGCCAAGCATTGTAGGCGACCAATCGTGCACTGACGTGGCGTCGCCTTTTCTTAACAACTGCGACTACGACGCAGCCGGAGAAATGCTCAAGGCCATCACAACCATTTCCGAGGATCGCGCTGAGATTCAGGACGGCGAGATAATTGCCATTGCGCAGGCAGGCGCGTCTGATGCCGCTATGCTCGATGAAGCGCTGTTGTTCGTCCCAGCTGCGTGCGCAAATGGCGAAGCCTGCGGTTTGCACATTGCATTCCACGGGTGCCAGCAGTCAACTGAGTTTGTAGGTGACGCGTTTGCCGCAGGCGCAGGGTATAACGAATGGGCATCGACCAACCGCCTGTTGGTGCTTTATCCGCAGGTTGCCAAAAGCAGCATGGCGCCGCTAAACCCGCTGGGTTGCTGGGACTGGTGGGGCTACACCGACAAGCAGTACGCCACACGACAGGGCCTGCAAATAACGGTGATCAAAGAGCTTGTCGATTCGTTGTCGGGTGCCCTCAATTGATCTTCGCCTGGTCACTGTTTCTGGCCTATCTGATTGGCACTGCGCTGCTCGGATATTGGGGCTATCGTCAAACCAGCGGGTTCAGCAGTTTTGCAGTAGGTGACCGGGCCATGAATCCGTTTGTCGTGGGTATCACACTCGCCGCCAGCGTGTCGTCGGCATCAACTTTTATTATTAACCCGGGCTTTGTGTACGTTGACGGATTCGCCGCCTTTTTTCATATGGCGATTGGCGTTGGCATCGGTTTTCTAGCCATGTTGATCGTTCTGTCATTTCAGTTTCGACGTATTGGCGCCGAGACCGGCGCACTGACCATTCCAGACTGGATTGGCAAGCGCTATGAGTCGCGCAGCTATGCCCTGTTTTTCTCGGTATTGAACCTTTTGTCGTTTGCCTTCGTAGTGCTTCTGGTCGGTGGTATTTCGATTGTCATGCAGTCATTGCTGGGCGTCTCCAACGTGGTTGCGCTGACAATTACACTGGTGTTTGTGACCGGCTATGTGTTTATCGGCGGCACCTACGCGCACGTGCTTACGAACCTGCTCCAGGGCACGCTGATGATAGGCGTGTCGATCCTTGTACTTGGCGCATGCGCGAAGCTGGCGTTTTCACAGCCGGTGCCGGTGGTTGATGCCTTGCGCAATATCGACCCGAGCCTGACAAAGCTGGTCAACCACGACGGGCAGTTGTTTAACGATGTGTTTTCAATCTATGTCGCCGGATTTATCGTTGGGGCCATTATTGTGTGTCAGCCGCACATTCTGACCAAAGCGCTGTATGTAAAAGATGACCGAGCTGTGCGCCGCTATCTGCTGGTGTTCGCCGTTGCTTTCCTGCTGTTTCAGTCGCTCGCCTTTGTCGGGCTCTTTACCCATCTGGCAGTCGATCCGGCTAATCTGGTGGACGCGGGCACGGGCGAGTTTCGGCAAGACCTGGTCATGACGCAGTTTTTACAAGCAATGTTTCCGACCTGGGTATTTACTATTGTGGGCATCGTCTTGCTGGCGGCCGCCATGTCGACGCTCGATGGCTTGCTCGTTTCCATGTCGACAATTACCGCCAATGACCTCGTGCTCAACCTGGCCGATCGCGATGTCGAGCGAAACGACGAACAGAAAATGGCTCTGGCCCTGCGCTCAAGCCACATAGTTCTGGTGGCCATTGCCGTAGCCGCGTTTCTGGTCAATTTACAGCCACCAAAACTATTAGGTATTTTCGGTCAAACCGGCGTGTACGGGCTGACGGCGGCGACCGCGCCACCTCTGCTGCTGGGCGTGTTGTTCCGGCGGGTGCCGGTTGCGCTGGTGTGGACGGGCTCGGTGACCGCGCTGATTTTTCACTTTGGGCTATTTTTCAAAGGGAGCGTGCTGTTTCCGTCGTCGACGTTGGCGTTCTCGAACCCCGGGGTCGCGGCGTCGATCGCCACGCTCATTGTTTTACCCGTGCTACTCGCAGCCGCTGCGTGGACCAACCGGCGTACGCATGCGGACTAGGGTCAATTTTTTAGACAGCAGCGCAAAACTTCGAATTTGTCGAACAGAGGCCATACATAAATGACGTCGACGGGCTGGGACATACCAATTAGCCTTCGGGCATCAATGACAACGCGGCTCAGTCAACACAAACAAATCATTAAATATTCGGAGCATCGATGGAACTAAAAAACAAAGTCGTCGCCATCACAGGCGCTGGCGGCGGCCTTGGCCGAGCTACGGCCGTCACGCTGGCAAGCCAAGGGTGCGCACTGGCACTTATCGACCTTAAGTCCGACGCGCTTGAACAAACGGCGCGCGAATGCGAGCAGGTCGGCTCGAATGACGTGGCCATTTTTACGACCAACGTTGTTGACGAACAGCAAGTGACGGATACGTTTGCCGCAATTGGCGGGCGCTTTGGAAAACTGCACGGGCTGATTAACAACGCCGGCATCACGCGCGATGGCTTTACGCTCAAAGCAACCGAGAATGAAATTACTCACAAGATGTCTTTGCAGCAGTGGCAGCAAGTCATCGATGTCAATCTGACCGGCGTGTTCTTATGCGGACGCGAAGCCGCCGCACTCATGATCACTACACAATGCACCGGCTGCATTGTGAACATTTCGTCCATCTCACGCGCGGGCAACAAGGGACAGATTAACTACTCAGCGACCAAAGCTGGCGTTGAGGCCATGTCGGTTGTTTGGGCAAAAGAATTTGCACGTTATCGAATCCGCTCAGCCGCCATTGCACCGGGCTTTATCGCCACCGATATGGTGATGGGCATGAAAGCTGAGGCCCGCGACAAAATGACAGGGCCCATTCCGGTTGGACGGATGGGCGAGCCACACGAAATCGCCTCGGCCATCAAATTTGTTCTCGAAAACGACTACGTTAACGGTCGCTGTTTTGAGATTGATGGGGGCTTGCGCTTCTAGACGTTTGCCTCGGAAGTCGATGGCCAAGTCTGGCGGGGCCGCTTACGACCCAGCGAGTTCACACCCTGGAGTGCCCCCGGTCTAGCGGGCACCTTCAAGCTATGTCCGAGCGATCAAAGTTAAGGCACGACTGAACAGTTCTCGGGTAAATCACTCCAAGACAACCAGAATGGCGACTACCGCTAGATACGGCATTGCCGTATCTACGCTACAATGCTCACTGTCGTAGAAACCCCGCTTTTCCGCCAACGCGCAGCCAAGCTTCTCACCGAATCAGAGCGTTAGGCCTTCGCCGTCTATAGCGCCCAAAGCCCAATGGCTGGGTCGGTGGTCCGGGGAAGTGGCGGCGTTAGGAAAATCCGCTGGCGGCTCGGCGGGGTAGGAAAAAGCGGTGGCGTCAGGATCGCCTACTTCAATCGACTCGCAGACGGCGAAGTCTGGCTACTTTCGATTTTTGCGAAAAACAAACAATCGACGATCCCGGCCAGCGAATTGGAAATGATCAAAGAGGCGCTCGAGCATGACTGAACCAAAAAAATGTCGCCCGAAGGTTCTGAACTACTCGAAGCAGTCCGGCAGATGAAGGCCACTAAACGTGGGCGCGAATACTCTCCGGAACAACGGCTCGCCATCTCAGCTCGCAAGTCCCTGACTATGACGCAGACTGAGTTCGCCTCTTTGCTCAACGTATCTGTTGATGCAATTCAAGACTGGGAACAAGGTCGTCGCAAACCAAGAGGCCCCGCTCAAACACTGCTGCGCATTGCTGAAAAACACCCTAAGATTCTCAGTGATATGAACAATGCGCAGTGAATGGTGGCCAGGGGCGGAATCGAACCACCGACACGCGGATTTTCAATTGCTTAGAAATCAATAACTTATTAATTATATTGCATTAGGGCAAGTGCGGAACAGTTGGATAATATTGCGTCGTAGCAAAAGGTTAGCTTAGTTTCGGGTAAGTGGGTGCGATTTGTAGGTGGTCCGTAATTGTTCCGCAGAAATCTGTTCAGTTTTTGTGGTTTCCGTTGGCTCGAAACGCGTAGTTTTTTTATAGTTGCGCAAATTTCTGGTGGTTTTGCGCCCGACGCCTATCGGCGTGTCTGACTGGCTGAATAGCCATGGATTGTTAGACAAGCACTCTTGACAAAGGCGCAGTGCGTACCGTAGTTTGTTCTCTATTCGCGAACAACGAACATGGGCCCGATCGCTATGCTTAAGCCCCAAGACCTTCTGATCACGCTAAAACTTGCGGCACTACACGCCAAGAGCGATCTGCGGGAAACTGCAGTAGAGCAATGGATAGCTCAACTGCAATCATCAAGGCAATCGCGCGTCGAAGACTCTGTACGCGAAATTGATCTCGACCCTGCGTCTGATTGGTCATATCGATCGATCTCCGAGGCGACGGGCATCTCTCTGGCAGAAGTGAGCGCAGCAATCAAACGTGCCATCAAATCTAATTTGTTGATCAAGTTGGATGAAAAGTCGCGGCCTATACCTGTCCGCCAATCGTTGCATGAGTTTATCGAACACGGTGTTCGCTATGTCTATCCCGCCGAACGCGGCGCACCGGTCCGCGGAATACCCACCGCTTTTGCATCAGCTTTGTTTGACGGCAAGATCAGTGCAACAAACGAATTGCCACCAGTGTGGCGGTACGCAGCCGGGTCAACCAGCGGGTACGCACTGAGCCCAATTTATAAGTCCGCGCCGGCGGCGGCTGCAAAAGACCCAATGTTGTACGAGTTGCTGGTGCTAGTGGATGTGTTCCGTATCGGGCGGGAGCGGGAAAAATCGATCGCCCGTGAGCTTCTCAAGGAGCGGCTCTCATGACTCAACCGACAAAGGCCGAAAGCCTGGAGACGGTCTCACTTGTAGCCAAGAGCCTCAAAGAACTAGTGCATGAAGTCGTATTTGTCGGCGGCAGCTCAGCGGCATTTCTTATTACAGACGAAGACATTGTTTCGGTTCGAGCGACTTTGGATGTCGACATTATTGTGGAGCTTATCAACCGACCCGATTACTACCGTTTTCAGGAACGCCTCTTCGAGCTTGGTTTCAAACCGGACCCAGACGGACCGCAGTGCCGTTTCACTGTAGCCGGCATCACAGTGGACGTAATGCCAGATGATGAGAAAATTCTGGGCTTTTCCAATCAGTGGTACACGGCGGCGATAGAAAGCGCACAGGAACATACTCTGGACGACATCGCGATTCGCGTAGTCTCTGCGCCTTTGTTTTTAGCCACCAAGCTGGAAGCGTTTCACGGGCGCGGCAATCGGGATTACATGGGCAGCCACGACATCGAAGACCTTGTCGCCGTAATAGACGGGCGACCGTCCATCGTCAAAGATTGCTTCGATGCATCCGCCGACGTCAAATCGTACCTGAAGGACAACTTTAGTATTTTACTCGCCGACGGCGACTTCCTAAACACGCTTCCGGGGCTTGTTGATCAGGATGGAGGCAGCGGGCGAGCGCAGATAATACGGCAGCGACTGCAAGGTCTTGTCAGTACGCTTCGAGCATAGCCACGAGATTGATTGCCGTCGCATTCACTAACTAAATCCGGGTTTCCGGCGCATGGTGCAGGTTCAACGAATATTCCAGGCGCCAGCTTCGGGCCACTCTGTCAAGTTCAAGCTTAGTTCGAAACGAGTGGTCGGATTGATCGAGCGGCGCAAATCCAACAACACCGCCTCTCCGATTCGCTCAAGGATCATGCCCAATAGCGCGCGTGTCGATGCACTGTAGTATTCCACTGCAATTTTCTGCAGCTTCTTAAGCTCAGAAGGATTCAATGCGCCGATTCGGCGAGTGACAAATTCAACCACGTTATCGGCTTTGGCGCCCGGCACCTTCTTTGCGTCACGAAGCACGTCCAGCAACTCCAACAATGGCACAGTTGATTCACTGATTGGGGCTCGTCGTGGCGTGTACTTGATACGGATGGTGCCGAAGTCCTTCGTTTGTGCAGCGCCATTAGTGGCCACCATCACCGTCTTTGGAATTTGTGTCGTCAATCCCAACCGGTTATAGAGTGCAGGCCCAGTGATATACGCACGGCGTTTTCCACGACGAAATAGAACGTCGCGCAACAACTCGCTGTCGCTCACGCTCATTGGGCCAAGTACACCCGGCTTCGGCGTATAGAAACGCCCTTTCGATACGCGCTTGATCCGCTGGGCATTCACGCAGCGACTGACCGCTCT
>JBGCFP010000038.1:0-5325 GCA_045107005.1 Gammaproteobacteria bacterium | reverse complement strand
CGTACCCTCGGCGCAGCGTGACTACACGAAAACGACGCAGGGGAACAACGGATTTTTTGATCTCAACGACGGCGCCGACAACGTGCTGGGTTCCAGCGACGATCTGCGCGGCGATGATGTGAATCTTCACTGGTTTCGAATTACCAACAATGATCCTTTTACCATCGCCAGTGTGGTTGATGCCACGACCTACAGCGTCGACGCCAATTTGTTGCCCGGCAGCGACAATGCAGCCGCCAACGCATCGCGCCAGGTTAGTGACCTGATGGGCTTGCCACGCACCGAGGCGGCCATGCAGCAGGGCCAGTCGTTTGATGAAGCGCAGCGGACGCTCGGTCACGACGATGTCGCCACCTTGTTGTACGGCGCAAGCGGTCTGGACGAAACCGCCGGCACGGGCGACGACTACACGATCGATCTGGTCTATCAGGGCATCACTAACAGCGGTTGTGACGTGACGGTGTCGGTGGATGCGAACACCGGTTTTGCATCGTGCAGTCTCGGGCTTGCAGGGGTCGGCAATGATAACCACGCGCGTATCACGACCGGCACAGTGCGTCTCAATAACAGCACGAACTGGTACTACAACCAGACGCCGGTTTTCAACGCCCCGAACTCGGCGCCAGAGCTTGGCTTTATTGCTGATCAGACGGTCGAAGAGAACCAGTCGCTGAATATTTCGATCACGGCGACTGACGAGGATGCGGGCGATTCCCTCGAAATCGCGACGGCGGGCTTGCCCGCGTTTTGCTCATTCGCGGATAACGAGAATCGCACGGCGGACATCGACTGCTCGCCGCAAGTCGGAGACGCAAACACCTACAATATCCAGGTCTTTGTCGCTGACGACGGCGATCCGGTCGGTGCGGATAACCAGGACTTTACGTTGACCGTTACGCCGGCGCCCGGCGTCGACAGCGACGGTGATGGCGTGTTCGACGATCAGGACAACTGCATCAACACGGTGAACGCCGATCAACGCGACACCAACGGTGACGGTTACGGCAACCTGTGCGACGCGGACATCAACAATGATTGCACGATCAACGTGGTGGACCTGGGCGTTTTGCGTTCGGTGTTTTTCTCCTCGGACGCTGATGCCGATCTGAACGGCGACGGCGTGGTTAACGTGTCGGATCTGGGTTTGCTGCGCGCGCAATTCTTCGGTACACCGGGTCCAAGTGGTCTGACGAGTCTTTGCGATACGTGAGGAGTGGCGCGCTCGCGGCGCACGCTTTGAGCGACGTGATACGCGACAACACCGACATCGGCAATGAAATTCCCGATAACGTGTTTCGCGCTCGGGATTTCTAGGCGGGGTCTGGTTTGAGTTCGTCTTCGTCGCCGCGCGCATCCGGAAGCGCCGGCGGCGTATCCTGGCCGGTAGCGAGGCTCAGGCCATTGCGAAACGCAATGCTTGCGCCTTCGCTTTCACCCATTTTCTCCAGCAGATGACCGTAGAGTTGATAGCCCTCAACGCGCGGATTCATGGACAAGCTCGATTCCAGATAACTGCGCGCCTTGCCCCACAGCTCGTTACGCATGGCGAGGCGCGCGGTGGTGAGTAACAGCACGGCGTCGTTGGGGTGAGACTTAAGCCAGCTTTCAGCGGTCGACAACTGCTTGGACGCATTGGGGCCTTCGAGCAAACCGTAGTCGCGCACCAGCTCGGTATCCCACTGCGCTCCCAACGCCTGGCGCAAGGTTTTTTCTGCGGCAGCCGCTTGTGACGAATCGGTGAGTGCATCAATGTAAGCGTGCAAGACATCGCCCTGCTTTTGCACGGCCGCTGGTGTGCTGGACCACAGCGCTTTCAACGCTTCCTGATCGCCCGTCTTGCCCGTTTCGCGAATCGATTCGGCGTAAGCGCGTCGAGTGATCGCGGCGAGCGCTTCGGCGTTCATGGCCTTTTTCTTTTTGAGTTGCGGCAGCAGCTCGCGCAAGGCTTTGAAATCGCCGAGTCGACTGTAGATGGACGCGAGCAAAGCCAGCGCCTGTCGGTGCCCCGGCTTGTTGTCGTTGACGCGCTGTAGCGTCGCCAGTGCTTCTTCGAACTGTTCGTGATCAAACTGCAGCTGCGCCTGAGTCAGGAGCACGGCGTTGGCGGCGTCTTTATCTTGCTCGTAGGCAAGCGTGAGCCAGTTATCGCGACGCTCGTGTTCGCCCTGCAGTTGAGCGGCGCGCGCGGCGTTCAAATAATTGAGCAGTGGCGTCTCGCCGGCGCGTGCGCCTTGCGACAGCAACCGCTCCGATTTGGCCCAGTTGCCCTCAGCCAGTTCGATCATGCCCTGATTCATTTTGCGCTTGGCGCGCGCCTGGCGCTGCTTGCCGACGGCTTCGCCAAACTGCATCGGCGCACGTAGTACGTGAACCAGAATGCGAACGAACAGGTAAGCACCGAGCAGCAGCATCAGAAGCCCGGGCACCGACGTTTCGAAGTTGGTGCCAAAATAGTGAATGAGCACTTGGCCGCGCTCGTCGACCAGAAAATGGGCGCCGAGCAATCCCAGCATCCCCACGAACAACAAGAGCAGACTAATCCTCATGCGCCAATGCTCACGGTGACGGGCTGCTGGCGGCCGCCAGCGTGCGCAGCATGCGCAGCGATGACGAGATATCCGGGATGGGTGGATCGATCGGAGTTTGCTCCAGCGTCTCAAGACGCGACAACATGCTCTGCACGCCCCCATCTTCGGTGTCGTAATACAGGGCGAGCCAGTCGCGCGCGTTTTTCACCGACGCGTGGAAGTTGTCGTTTTGCTGACGCATGAGCGCGAGACGAGCGACGTTCAGGTGCAACTCCAGATTGCGCAGAATAAAAAAGGCGTCCTCGGGCGGCAGCACCGTGATGCCTGTGCCGTCCGCTGGCGTCACCCGAACGATGTTGGAAAACGCGCCGGAGATTGACGCGCCGACGCGGGCCCAGCCGCTTTTGTCGTCGAGATTCGCTTTGCCGCCGGAATCGTATTTGGTGGGTACGTCCTCGAGGGCCAGCGGCAAACTCGGCACGCGCTCGGTCATGCCAATGAGCGTCAGGGCCATGCCTTCGACATCCGGCTGTGCGACGCCTTCGACGGCAAGAATTTCTTCCGTGATCTTGGCGCGAATCGGAATCAGGCTTGGGTCCCCCAGTGCGCCGATGCGTTCGTCTGCCGCGCGCAGCGCTTCCAACGCGCTGGCCACGTCGCCGGCGAGCTGCAGCCGACTGTTTGCCGTTTGCAGGAAATACTCGGCTTCTGCGCGGACCCACGTGTTGCGCACCGAATCCGATACGCCCTGCATGGCGTTCATACTCGTTTCGATGCCGCCCAGACGATCGCTGACCGTCGTAATGGAGCGCTCTTGACCGCTTAAGCGGCGCGCCAATCGGGTTTGTTCGTCGGCCACGGACTCGAGCTCACCGACGACGGTGTCGAGTTCACTGAGATCAATATTGCCCAGCTGGCGTTCGATGTCACGGCGCAGCGAATCCGCCGAGCGCGTGGCTTCGGCGCGTAGCGACTGCACTTCGGATTGCACGCTTTGCACGTCGGACTGCACGTCTGAGCGCAACGAACTCGCGACGCTTTCCAACGCGACGGTCGGGTCTTCGACGTCGGCGACGACAGGGTTCAGGCTCTTCCACGCGCTGAAGGCGGACAGCGCGGCCGCTAGAACGGCAAGGAGCAGCGCCAGCAGCGCAATGCCGCGACCGCCCTTGGGCGCGGTGGCTTGTGGTGGGGGCGGCTCGGGCGTTGCCATCGGTTCGACAGGGGCGTCGTCTTCGTGCACCGCGTGGGCATCGTCAAGCGCTGCATCCGACGCCGTATCCGCGTCTTGCGTGCCGCTCATTTCTGCCTCTGTGGCGTTTGGGTCGTTGGCCATACCATTTGTCTCCGGCGCGGGGTCAGGCGCTCGTGCGTTTTGCTGCCAATCGGTGATCGCGGCGACCAGCGCAGCGTCGTCCGGCGCATTCGCCAGCAGCACGTCGCGAGTGTACCCGAGCTCCAGCGCTTTTTTTACCACACGTTCGCTGGCCGTCACCACTTTTACGTTGTGTAACAACAGGCTGCGCTCATCGCCTGCCATTTCTTCGATGTTAACAAGTGTCTCGACGCTGGTCGCCGTGATCAGATCGACGTGATTGGCGTCCAGGGCGGCTTGCAGCGTTTGCGTGCTGCTCGCCGGAGCGCGACGCCGATAGACCTCACAATAGCGCACGGTGGCGCCGCGCTCGCGGAGCGTGTCGCCCAGAAGCGCGCGGCCGCCGTCGCCGCGAAAAATCACAATTTGCTTATCCTGCACGTCGAGCAGCGCTGGCTCTTCGAGCAGGGCTTCACTGGAAAAGCCGACGTTTGGCACGACGGTGCACGGCAAGCCCACTTCGTCGAGCGCGCGTGCGGTGCTCGGGCCCACGGCCGCAATGGTGCTGCGCAAGCGATTGGGCAGATCGTCGCCGGGCAGATAATCCAGCGCAAAGCGCACGGCGTTGGTGCTGACGAAGATCATCAGATCGATATCGTCAACGCTGCCCAGATCTTCAAGTACCTGAGCCGGCTGCGCGGCGGGCAGGATTTCCAGTACCGGGATGGCGCTTGCGC
This sequence comes from Gammaproteobacteria bacterium, assembly GCA_045107005.1. Lineage (GTDB taxonomy): Bacteria > Pseudomonadota > Gammaproteobacteria > Steroidobacterales > JBCCMA01 > JBCCMA01. Next base: position 745 of record JBGCFP010000038.1, on the reverse strand, counting down.
TAAAACCCGCTGACGTCAGGTTGTCGCACAGCCCTTGGGCTTGCCCCACCGGCCGTGTCACAACGATGCGCAGCGTTTCGCTCATGGGTCAGGCGTTAATGAGTGCCAACGCGCCGCGGTCAATTAACGCGGCGGCGGCTTGCTCGCCCAGCGCGTTGGCGTTGCCACCGCGCACGCGTTCTTCCAGCAAAGTGCTGCCGTCAGGAGCGGCAACGCGCGTGGTCAGCGTGACGTCGTCGCCATCAAGCGTCGCCAGTGCGGCCACGGGCGACGTGCAGCTCGCGCCAAGCGCAAGGCAAAACGAACGCTCGGCCGCCAGCGCCGTGGCGCAAGCGGTGTCGTTGAGGACCGCCAAGCGGGACGTCACAGCTTCCGCGTTGGAGAGGCACTCGATGCCAACCGCGCCTTGCGCAGCCGCGGGGAGCGATACGTCGGGCTCGATGAATTGCGCAATGCGCTCGCCAAACCCCAGTCGTTTGAGGCCGGCGGCGGCGAGGATGATGGCGTCGTAGTCGCCCGCGTCGAGCTTGGCAAGACGGGTATCGACGTTGCCGCGCAGCGGCTTGATCTTGAGGTCCGGCCGCTTGTGGCGCAGCTGCGACTGGCGCCGCAAACTCGACGTACCGACCACTGCGCCTTGCGCCAGCGCCTCCAGCCCGCCCTCGTGCGGTGTGATCAGCGCATCGCGGGGGTCTTCGCGCGGTAACACCGCCGCAATGTGGAAGCCGTCGGGCATTTGCGCCGG
>JBGCFP010000037.1:0-37371 GCA_045107005.1 Gammaproteobacteria bacterium | reverse complement strand
CGATTCCGTGACCAAAGCCAAATTCGACAACCTGTACGGCTGTCGTGAATCGCTGGTCGACAGCATCAAGCGCGCCACCGACGTCATGGTCGCCGGCAAAATTGCCATCGTCTGCGGTTTTGGCGATGTGGGCAAAGGCTCTGCGCAGTCGCTGCGCGGTTTGGGCGCCACCGTCTGGGTGACGGAAGTCGATCCGATCTGCGCGCTGCAGGCCGCGATGGAAGGCTACCGCGTGGTCCGGATGGAAGACGTTGCGGATCAGGGCGATATCTTCGTTTCCGCCACCGGCAATTACAACGTGATCACGCACGATCACATGAAGCAAATGAAGAACCAGGCGATCGTCTGCAACATCGGGCACTTTGATAACGAAATCGACGTGGCCGGACTCAAGGAATACGAGTGGGAGAACATCAAGCCGCAGGTCGATCACGTGATCTTCCCGGACGGCAAACGCATCATCCTGCTGGCCGAAGGCCGTCTCGTGAATCTGGGCTGCGGCACGGGCCACCCAAGCTTCGTGATGTCCAACTCCTTCACCAACCAGGTTCTGGCCCAGATTGAACTGTGGCAGAACGCCGACAACTACGACACCAAAGTCTACGTGCTGCCCAAGCATCTCGACGAAAAAGTGGCACGTCTGCACCTGGAGCGCATCGGCGTTAAACTGACCGAGCTGCGCGACGATCAGGCGAAGTACATCGGTGTGAGCCAGGACGGCCCTTACAAGCCCGACTACTACCGCTACTGAGTACTGACCACTTTGATGGTCAATCCGAAAAAGGCCGTCGCAGATGCGACGGCCTTTTTTTTAACTGCAACGGTTTGATACGGCATGACCGACTCTGCGCTGACGGTAATTCAGCTCACCGACCCACATTTGCACACCGACGTGCACGCCACTTTGCGCGGCGTGCAAACCTGGCCGTCCTTCGAGCGCGTTCTCGCCCATGCAAAGAGCCACCATTGGCCGCCCGACGTCGTTGTTGTGACCGGCGATCTGGCCCAGGATGAAGCCAGTGCGACTTATGTAAAGCTAGCTGAGCGCATGGTGCAGCTCAATTGCCCCGTCCTGTTTGCGCCCGGCAATCACGACAACCCCGACGCGATGCACGCACATCTGAACGACGGCGCATTGTCTTGCGCCCCGCAACACCGCTTCGGAAACTGGCAATTGCACCTGCTCAGCACGCACGTGCCCGGGCACGTTCACGGCTCGCTCAGCGATGCGTCACTCGAGCAATTGCGCGATGCGCTGGCGCAAGACGACGCGCCGCCGCACAGCCTGCTTCTGATGCATCATCCGGCATTCCCCGTGGCGCCAAAGTGGCTGAATGAGTCGAGGTTGGATAATGCGGACGACCTGCTCGCGATTTCGCGCGCGTCGCATCGCGTTCGAGGCATGGTTTGCGGGCACGTGCATCTGGCATTCGAGACGACCGATCAGGGCGTATGGATGGCCAGTACGCCATCCACGGGCGCGCAATTTCACCCGAGCAACGCGACGTTCTCGCTGGACGACCGAGGTCCGGGTTACCGCGTGCTGCGTCTGCGCGATGACGGACGCATCGAATCGGAAGTGATCTGGTTGGCGCCAGAAAAATAGACCGGGCTAAATCTCTACCATTTCGAAATCTTCCTTGCCCGCACCGCAGTCCGGGCAACTCCAGGACAAGGGCACGTCTTCCCAACGCGTACCCGGGTCAATACCCTCGCCGGGATCCCCTTTGTCTTCCTGGTAGACAAATCCGCAGATGACGCACATGTAGGCTTTCATGTCTCTATCCTAACAGCCTCGAATCGCGCACGTAAAACACGCCGCTCGCCCCCGATTTTGCGTACAATCGCGGAGCCAAAACGACAGCAGGAGAACACGTTGAGCGCCAACTACTTTGAAGAAGCCAAACACTACATTCCCGGTGGCGTGAACTCGCCCGTGCGCGCGTTTGGCAACGTCGGCGGTGATCCGGTCTTTGTTCGTCGTGCCAAAGGGGCGCGCTTTGTGGCCGAAGACGGGCGTGAATTTATCGATTTTGTTGGCTCCTGGGGACCGATGATTCTCGGCCACGCCGATCCTGTCGTTATCGAAGCCGTGCGCACGGCAACGCTGGACGGCCTGAGTTTCGGGGCGCCGACCGTGTCCGAAACGCGACTGGCGAAACTGGTTCAGCATTTTTTCCCCAGCATGGAACGCATGCGCATGGTCAGCTCGGGCACCGAAGCCACCATGAGCGCCATTCGGCTGGCGCGCGGTCACACCAGTCGCGACAAAATTATCAAGTTTGAAGGCTGTTACCACGGCCATGCCGATGCACTACTCGTCAAAGCCGGCTCCGGGGCGCTAACGCTTGGCGTACCCAGTTCCGGCGGCGTGCCCAAGGGCGCTGCAGCCGACACGCTCACTGCGGTCTTCAACGACCTTGAAAGCGTCGCGGCGTTGTTCGAAAAAAACGCCGATCAAGTGGCCGCTATCATTGTTGAACCGATTGCCGGCAACATGAACTTTGTTCTGCCAGAACCCGGCTTCCTGGAGGGATTGCGTGATCTGTGCGATCAACACAACGCGCTCCTGATCTTTGATGAAGTCATGACGGGATTTCGCGTGGCACCGGGCGGCGTGCAGTCGCTCTATGCGGTTCAACCCGACATCACAACGCTGGGTAAGATCGTTGGCGGCGGCATGCCCGTCGGTGTCTTTGGCGGTCGCCTGGACGTCATGAACAGCATTGCGCCGCTGGGTCCGGTTTATCAAGCGGGCACGCTGTCCGGTAATCCGGTCGCCATGGCTGCCGGCATTGCAACGCTTGAGCAGCTAAAAGAAACCAGTCGTTACGAATCCCTGAGCGCCATCACCGCGACGTTTACCCGCGACATGGTCAGCGCCGCCCATGGAGCGGGCATCGCCATGCACGGCGACTCCCGTGGCGGGATGTTTGGGCTGTTCTTTGGTACCAACGATCCGGTCACCAATTACGATCAGGTGATGGCGTGCGACAAAGAGCTGTTCGTCAAATTTTTCCACGCCATGCTGGCGCGCGGCGTCTATTTCGCGCCGTCGTCGTTCGAAGCGGGATTCATCTCCATGGCCCATACGCAGGACGACATGGATCAGACGATCGAGCATGCCCGGGCGGTGTTCAAGACCCTGTCATAGCGCACGGGCGTTACGCCCGTCGCGACCAAAGCCCCACGCGAGCTGTCGGGAAGGAAGCGCGGCTGGTGTCAGGGCAGGCGCTGGCAGTTGATTTGATCCAGCGTCTGCACTTTGCGCGCAGCCGAACTGACCGTCGACACCAAGTTCAGAAACTGCTCGTTGATACCGGCTTCGTCGCCGGGCGAAATGCTGTGACCCGCTTCTGGGCACAAAAACACGTCGCCAATGTTGCCGAGCCCAATGAACCCGTCGAGCAAATTGCACACGCCTTCGGGCTGCGCAAGGCTTACCTCAGTGACGCGCGCGTCAATCCACGAGGCCCAGGTGCTTTCATTTACGCTGCGCAGAAACCGCGCCAGCTCCTTGCAGTGGACGACGAGCTGTACGCGGTGCGTCTTGAGCTCTTCTTTCGCCGTCAGTGAACCCGGTTGTGACGTCGTTGACGCCACTGTGACGTATTCGTCTTGAAGCACGTAGTCCCCTCGAAATCTGGTCTTGATCAGCAGCCCTGGCAATGAGAGCACAGTGGTCGGGCGAGCCGACAGCTGCAAATTATCGTTATTTATCAAGAATCGCGTTTCGTCATTTCTCGCACGACTTCCGCGATCAGTTCAATCCGTGCCAACGGCTGCTCAAGCTCCAAACAGGTTTGCTTGCGCTCATTTGGCAACGGCAGTATCTCAGCGAGACGCGAACTTACCCAGCCCGCGTCACCATAGTTCACATCAACCAGAGCGTATTGGTCGACCAACTGGTCGATCAGTTGTTCCAGCAATCGAGCCAGATACCCGTATTTCTCGGGCAAGACAATGGCCGGATCGGGCGCGATAAATTCAACCTGGCCGACGTTTAACCCGTCGGTTTGGCGGTGCGATTCGTGCACCCTCACTCGGGACTGGCCCAACGCCGTAATCCCCAATACCCCGTCGTCATATTGATGCCAGTCAGCAATTTTGGCAAGCGTGCCGACTTTATTGAAGGTTGCAGGCCCCGTTTCCCCGCCATTGTGAATCAAAACGACGACAAACCCGGTTTCGTTGCGCATGCAGCGGCCGATCATGTCCAGATACCGCGGCTCGAAGATTCGCAGCATGAGCGGACCGTCCGGCATCAGCACCGTGCCCAGCGGAAAAAGAGGGAGCTCAGTGGCACTCATCGGTCGTTCGCCGAGCGCTGTTGTCGCCGCGCACCCAGCATCTAACGCCCCCAACGCGGGGTAAGCGATTGGTCAACCCGAAGCTGCTCGAGAATGCGGGCCACAATAAAATCCACAATTTCCTCAACGGTCGTCGGTCGATTATAGAAACCCGGGTTGGCGGGCAGAATGGTCGCACCCGCTTCGGCCAGCGCGGTCAGATTGCGCAAATGCACCAACGACAGGGGTGTTTCACGCGGCACCAGTACCAGCTGGCCTTTTTCTTTGAGTACCACATCCGCGGCGCGTTCAATCAATGAGCGGCTGGCCCCCACCGCGAACGCCGATACTGACGCCATCGTACACGGGCACACTACCATCTGTCGCGGCGCACCCGAGCCGCTGGCGACCGGCGCCGTCCACTCGCTCTCGCCATACAGGAAAAGCTGCTCGTCCCGGGCACCGTAGAGATCGAGCAACGCCCTGCGCGCTTCGCTCGCGCGCGCCGGCAGCTTAACGTCGGTCTCCATACCCAGCACGACGCGCGCGGGCTTGGACAGCATCAGGTGGACGATGCAATCCATCTGCAACAGAGACTGCAAAAGACGCAAACCGTATTGCATGCCCGAGGCACCGGTAAACGCCAGTGAAATCTCGCGCGCGGCCGTCGGTGCGCCATTCTCGCCGATTGTCATCCCTTAACCCTTTTGCGCCAACATTTGAGTCAGCCGCTGGCTGAACCCGGAAAACCCGCCGTTACTCATCACCACTATGGTATCGCCAGCGCGTGCCGCCTCTTTGACCTGGCCAAGCAGTGCGTCAACGCCGTGGACCGTTTGTGCCCGGCCCTGGGCAGGCGCCGTGCCCGGCGCGGCACAAATCCACGCCAGGTCGGCCAGCTCCAGCGCGGCCGCCAGCGCTGTGGCGTGCACGCCGAGCTTCATGGTATTGGAACGCAGCTCCACCACCGCCAGCAAGCGGCCCTTCCCAACCCGCGGTCGAAAACCCTCAAGGGTGAGTCTTACCGCCGTTGGGTGATGAGCGAAATCGTCGTAGACGCGTACCTCAGCGGCTTCGCCCACCAACTCTGCGCGCCGTTTCACGCCACCGAACGTTTCCAGACCTTGCGCCAGTGCCGAATGTTCCACGCCCGCTGCGGCGGCGGCCGCACACGCCGCGGCGGCATTGGCGGCGTTGTGACTCCCGGGCAACGACCACGTCACACTGGCCACAGAGCGGTCATCGCAGGCGACGTCGAGCGTCGGCGGCTCGAGAGCGGCGCGCCACTGTGCATGTTCGCCAAAACCGGTGACGGGCGTCCACGCGCCACGCTTAAGGACATCCGCGAGATTCCCGTCGTCCGCGTTGACGATCAGCGCACCATTACCCGGTACGGTTCGCACCAGATGGTGAAACTGCGTCTTGATGGCGTCCAGGTCGGCAAAAATATCGGCGTGGTCAAATTCAAGGTTGTTGAGCACGGCAACCGTCGGCCCGTAATGCACAAACTTGGAACGCTTGTCGAAAAAGGCCGTGTCGTATTCATCCGCCTCAACCACAAACCACTCGCCCTCACCCATACGCGCTGAAACATCAAAGTTCTGCGGCACGCCGCCAATCAGGAATCCGGGGGCAAGCCCGGCGCTCTCGAGCAACCAGGCAACCATGGACGCGGTCGTGGTTTTGCCATGCGTACCCGCCACGGCGACCACTTTGCGCTCGCGCAATACATGCCGGGCGAGCCACTCGGGTCCCGATGTGAACGGCAGCCCGGCGTTGAGCATGTGTTCGACGGCAGGGTAGCCCCGACTCATTACGTTGCCCACGACCACCACATCGGGCGCGGGCTCAAACTGAGCGAGGTCGTCCAACGGCGTGACGGGAATGCCGAGGTGCGCAAGCTGATCGCTCATGGGCGGGTAAATGCCCCGATCTGACCCACTGACAGTGTGACCGTGCTGGCGCGCCAGCGCGGCAATTCCGCCCATGAAGGTGCCACAAATGCCGAGAATATGAACGTGCATCAGGTGCCTGTCATCAGCGCTCTTAGCACCAGACCGGCCGCACCAAAATACAGCATCATGATCAGCACGATGATGCCGAAACTCTGGAGCACCGAGATACTCATGGCCGCCCGCAAAATGGACGACATCACGCACAGACTCCAAGCCTCAAGCGCGATTCGCAGCAACAAACCGCCGCTGTAACGGCGATTCTGTTCAAACAGCTCCAGCGTGTCAGGAAACAGAAATACGACGAACAGCTTCATACAGGTCAGGATCAAATCCGCACCGAACATCGCCGTGGCGGTTTGCACAAAGCGCTCGCTACGCCCCATCGAATTGAGCAATAACCCGATAACCGACAAGGTCATCGCCGCGTAAAGAACGTAAATGACGACGCGCTCGGTAAGCGTCAGCGTTTGACCCGGAATCGGGAGCAGCGACAGCGCGCCAACCCCCAGGACCGCGAAGCACAGCAGCACCGTCGAAGCGGGCAACGACTGCGGGCCGCGCCGCAGCAGCGCGATATCGGCGAAGGACTGGAGGATGAGCAGCATCAAAACCACACGTTTTCTGTCAGACGTCCCACTTTACCTGCTTGTCTCGTGCCAAGGTAGCGGCAAAAAACGTACGAACTGCTGGCTCGAAGATGGTAGCCTGACGCCGCTGCCCGCACATCACCGCGAAGGAACTCATGGTCACGCCTCCTCCAAAGACTGAGCCGCCCAGGATGGTCGCGAGCGACGCCGCGCTCGATGAATTGTGCGGTCAATTGAGCAACGCCAGCGTGCTCGGCGTGGACACCGAGTTCATGCGCGTTCGAACCTATTACCCGGTGCTCTGCCTGATCCAGATTTATGATGGCCATCAGGCCGTCTGCGTGGATACGCTGAACATCAGCAGCCTCGCGCCCCTGTTCGACTGCTTCGATGAATCCGGTTTGCCGATCCTGCTGCACTCGGCGCGCCAGGATTTCGAAACGTTTGTCGTCTCGGCGAAGCGCTTGCCCGCCACGGTGTTTGACACGCAGATTGCGGCAGCGCTGACCGGCCCGGCCGATCAGGTGAGCTATGCCCAGTTGGTCAAGGACATCGCGGGGATCGAATTGCCCAAGAGCCAAACGCGGACAAACTGGGCCAGGCGCCCGTTGAGTCAGCAGCAACTGTTTTACGCCGCGGACGACGTGCGCTATCTGCCGGCGCTGCGGGAACATCTCCAGGAACAGCTGGACAAAAAAAACCGGCTGGACTGGTTTCACGCGGAGTGCGCTCGTTTGTTGACGGTCGGTCTATACGAACCCGATATCGACCGCGCCTGGCGACGGTGCAAATCCCGTCGCCATTTCAGTGACCAGGAGCGCGGCGCATGGCGAGCGCTGTGCGCGCTGCGGGAAGAGACGGCATGCGAACAGGACAAGCCACGCCGCTGGATCATTGAAGATGCGGGCATCGAAGAACTCGCCGTACTGGCGGCCGATGACCACGACGGGATTCGAGCGGTACTCCAATCCGTCAAAGCGCATCGAGGATTGCAAATCGAGGCAATCGGAGAGCGGATTGCGCAAGCCACGCCGGTAACCGACGACCGTCCTGACCGTCTGTCACCCGCCCAGATGAAAACGCTGGATCGTGGCATGCAAGTCGTTCGCAAAGTGGCGGCGGATCTGGATATTGCGCCGAGCGTGTTAGCACCGCGCAAAGAGGTCGAGAAGCTTGTTCGCGGCGAGCGCGATGTGACGGCGGTGTCCGGCTGGCGCAGAGCCGTTGTCGGCGAGCCGTTGCTGGACGTGATTGACGGTTGAGTTGAACCCGAGCGCGCGAACGGCAACAACCGCTCGCGCGTCAAATCGGATACGTTCCGTCGGCTAGCGTCGGCCTTTCTTTTTCGCCGACTTGCGCTTCGGCGCGGCTTTTTTCTTCGCTACTTTTTTCTTGGCAGCGGGCTTCTTTCCGGCGACTTTTTTCTTCGCCACCTTCTTCTTGGCAGCCTTTTTTGTCGCCGGCTTTTTCCTGGCGACTTTCTTTTTCGTCGCTACTTTCTTTTTGGCGACTTTTTTCTTCGTTACTTTCTTTTTGGTCACTTTCTTTTTCGCGACTTTCTTCTTGGCCGCCTTCTTAGGCGCCGCCGGCTTCTTGCGGGACACCTTTTTCTTCGTCACTTTTTTCTTCGCCACTTTCTTCTTGGCCACTTTCTTTTTCGTCGCCACTTTTTTCTTCGCGACTTTTTTCTTGCTCGCGGCTTTTCTAACCACTTTCTTCTTCGTTACTTTCTTCTTCGTCGTTTTCTTCGTCGCTGGTTTCCGCGCGACCACCTTCTTCTTGGTCACCTTCTTCTTCGTCGCTTTCTTCGGGGCGGCAACCTTCTTCTTACTCACTTTCTTTTTGGCCACTTTCTTCGCTGGCGCTTTCTTGGCCACAACTTTCTTCTTGACCGCTTTCTTCTTCGTCACTTTTTTCGGTGCCGCCTTGGCCGCCGCTTTCTTGGCGACTTTCTTGGCGACTTTTTTCTTTGTCTCTTTCTTCACAGCCTTCTTGGCTTCTTCCTTGACCACTTTTTTCTTCGCGACCTTCTTCTTGGTCACTTTCTTCTTGCCGACTTTCTTGCCTGTCGCCGATTTCTTGCTCTTCTTGACGGCGTTCTTGATCGCCGCCCGGCGCTCGGAACGATCCATGACTTCGGCATCCGGTGACACGACCGCCGGCTTGGCGATACCTTTGCCGCGGCGACGCGCGTAGCGTTTGATCTCAGTGACCAGCTTCTTAAAGATGTCCGGGATCGCGCCAACCGCATCGAGGCGTGCCAGCTTGTCCTGCAAGTCAAAGTAGGTGGTCAGCGGTTTGGTCTGCGTCTCATAAACGCGCAGACGGTTGCCGATGGTTTCTTCGTTGTCGTCAGCGCGGTGGTGCAGCTGGTGGCCACAGTGATCACAGCGACCCTCAATTTGCGGCGGCGATGAAAACACGTTGTAGACGCGCGTGCATTTGGTACAGGTCCGGCGGCCGGCGAGGCGCTGCACGAGTTGATCCTGATCCACTTCCATGAGCACGGCGACGTCGAGTGGCCATTCGTTCTCATCGAGCATCGTGTCGAGCGCCTGGGCTTGCGACAGATTGCGTGGAAAGCCGTCGAGCACAAATCCGCGCTTGGCATCCGAGGCCTTGAGCCGCTCGCGAATGATCGCCAGCACGATCTCGTCGGAGACAAGGTGGCCAGCCTCCATCGCTTGCTTGGCCAGCAACCCGAGCTCTGATCCCGACTGCAGCGCCTCGCGCAGCAAATCACCCGTGGAGATTTGCGGAATCTTGAATTTGTCGACCAGAAGTTTGGCTTGTGTGCCTTTGCCGGAACCCGGCGCCCCAAGTAAAACGATTCTCATGATGGTGTCATCCAGGATGCTGCGAGCATGCCCCGAAACGGCTGAATCGGGTTTTCGCGCTCAAAAAGATCGCTAAACCTACCGTTTGACTTCGACGACGTCAATTATGTGTCGACAAGTTTGAAATCCGGTATCCTCGTGCCCGCTAAAAAAACCACGGCAAGGCTGCCCGTTGCGGCCGACCACGAAGCGGCTCGAGGAAACAAAATGGCCAAAAAGAATGCGTTTTACGCCCAGTCTGGCGGGGTCACCGCGGTCATCAATGCGTCCGCCTGCGGCGTACTTGAGACGGCACGTGCGCACAGCGATGTGATTGGCAAGGTCTACGCCGGTCGCGACGGCATTATCGGCGCACTCACCGAAGACCTGATCGACACCAGTCGTGAATCGGCACGGTCGATTGCGGCACTGCGGCAAACACCCGGCGGTGCGTTCGGTTCTTGCCGCTATAAATTGAAGGGTCTGAATGAGTCTCGGGCCCAGTATGAACGTCTTATCGAAGTGTTCCGCGCTCACAACATCGGCTACTTCTTTTACAACGGCGGCGGTGATTCCATGGATACCGCGCACAAAGTATCCAAGATCGGTAAGCAGCTCGACTACCCGATTACCTGCGTCGGCATCCCCAAAACCGTCGACAACGATCTGCCGGTTACGGATGTATCGCCGGGCTTCGGCTCGGTGGCCAAATACGTCGCCGTGTCGACGATGGAAGCCGCCCTGGACGTGCAGTCAATGTCACGCACGTCGACCAAGGTGTTCGTTCTGGAAGTGATGGGGCGCCACGCTGGCTGGATTGCCGCCGCCGGCGGGCTGGCCGGCACGGAAGACGGCGATCCGCCGCATGTCATTCTGTTTCCGGAAGTCACGTTTGACGAAAAGGCGTTCCTGGCCAAGGTGAAACGCGCGGTTGATAAATTCGAGTACTGCGTGGTGGTGGTTTCCGAAGGCACGCGTCGCAAAGATGGCAGCTTTCTGGCCGAATCCGGGCTCGTCGATTCCTTTGGACATGCGCAGCTCGGCGGTGCGGCGAGCGTCGTGTCGCAGTTAGTCAAGGACAAACTGGGCTACAAATATCACTACGCGATTGCCGATTACCTGCAGCGCTCGGCGCGGCATATCGCCTCGAAAGTGGATGTCGACCAAGCCTATGCCATGGGCAAGTCGGCGGTGGAACTGGCCATTCGCGGTAACAACGCGGTCATGCCGGTCATCGTGCGACGTAACGACAAACCCTATCGCTGGGGAGTCGGTGTCGTCGATCTCAAACGGGTTGCCAATCGCGAAAAAATGCTGCCAAAGAGTTACATCAGTCGCGATGGGTTTGGGATTACGGCCGCCTGTCGTCGCTATCTTGAGCCGCTGATCAAAGGTGAAGACTACCCGACCTTTCGCGCCGGATTGCCGCGCTACGTGAAACTCAAAAACACGCCGGTCGCAAAGAAGCTGAAGACGTCGTTCAAAATCTGACCGACGGCTTCGGCTCCTTAAACAAAAAAAACCCGCCAAATTGGCGGGTTTTTTTATTCATCAGGCAGACGACGTCGCCGCCCGATTCGCGCTGCGTTAGCCGCCCTGGCTCTTGAGCAACGGTGCGATCACCAGCGAGACGATGGCCATCACGTTAATCAGAATGTTCATCGCAGGGCCCGACGTGTCCTTGAAGGGGTCGCCAACCGTGTCCCCCACCACCGCAGCGGTGTGCGCGTCCGAACCCTTGCCACCGTGATTGCCCTTCTCGATGAATTTTTTGGCGTTATCCCACGCACCGCCGGCGTTGGCCATGAACAGGGCGAGGCTCACACAGCCAAGCAGCGCGCCGCCCAGCATGCCGCCCAGCGCTTCGGCGCCAAGACCCAAGCCCACGACGACAGGCGCCGCCACAGCCAGCACGCCCGGCAGGATCATGCGCTTGAGCGCCGCGGTCGTCGCAATGTCCACACAGCGCACCGTGTCGGGCTTGGCTTTGCCTTCGAGCAATCCCGGAATTTCCTTAAACTGTCGGCGAATCTCGGTGATCATTTCGAACGCCGCGTCACCCACGGCCGTCATGGTCAGAGCGCCCACCAGGAACGGGAAAATGGCGCCAAGGAACATGCCAATCAAAACGATCGGCTCGTTCATGACAATCACAAAGTCCGGGTTGGACACGCGTACCGTTTCAATAAAGGCGGTGATGATGGCCAACGCCGCCAGCGCCGCTGCGCCAATCGCAAAACCCTTGCCGATCGCCGCCGTCGTGTTACCCACTTCGTCCAGCGAGTCGGTGATCTTGCGTACGTCTTCACCCATACCGGCCATTTCCGCGATACCGCCGGCGTTATCAGCAACAGGGCCGTACGCATCAATGGCCATTGTGATGCCGACGGTGGCGAGCATACCCACGGCCGCAATACCGACGCCGTAAAGGCCTGCGGTCATATTCGCGATAAAGATGATGACGCAAATCGTCAGCATCGGGATCACAATGGAATGCATGCCAACGGCCAGACCGGTGATCATGACCGTAGCCGGGCCCGTGCCGCCCGATGCGGCAATCTTGCGCACCGGGGCGCCACCCGTGTAGTACTCGGTAACCAGACCAATGATGGTGCCACCCACTGCACCGGTGAGTACGGCAATCCATACCCCGTTGCCGATGCCCGTCATGTTGCCGACAAAATAGGCAGCGATCACAAACAGAACGGCGGCGCCAAGCGTACCGGTGCGCAACGCCACTTCCGGTGCGCGACCCGACGCCATTTTCACCAGCGCGATGCCAAGCACAGAGCAGATCAGACCGGTGGCCGCCAGCAGCAGCGGCAGACCCATCAACGCCGAGCGCGAGCCGCCTTCGATCAGCATCTCGTTCAGCGGGCCAACGGCGAGCGTTGACGCGATCGCGATGCTGGCAATCATGGAACCGCAGTACGATTCGAAAATGTCCGATCCCATGCCAGCGACGTCGCCCACGTTGTCGCCAACGTTATCGGCGATGACGCCCGGGTTACGGGGATCGTCTTCGGGGATACCCGCTTCAATCTTGCCCACCAGATCGGCGCCGACGTCGGCGCTCTTGGTGAAAATACCGCCACCGACACGCGAGAACAGAGCAACGACCGACGCTCCCATGCCGAAGCCGTGCAGCACGAGAGCCGAATACGGATCACTGCCAAAGAACAAATACAGCCCGCCAAGGCCCAGCAGACCCATCGCAGCGACCGTGAGCCCCATGATAGAACCGCCGTAAAACGCGACGGACAGCGCATCAGCCGCCCCGCTATCGCGGGCAGCGACCGCCGTACGCACGTTGGCGCGAGTCGCGGTGTACATGCCAATGCCCCCGGCGACCGACGAGCACAACGCCCCGGCCACGAAGGCGATGGCCGTGTTGGAACCCAGCGGCGAGAAGAAAATGATCACCGCCACAAGCAGCGCGAAACCCCACAACAGCGTGTATTCGCGGCGGATAAACGCCATGGCACCCAAGTGGATGTCTTCGGCGATGGCGGCCACATCGCCCTCGCCCGCTGGCGTTTTACGCACAACGGCGTACAGGAAAAAGGCCATGGCCAGCCCAACGGCCCCCATGATGACGGGGAACAGCTCAATACTCATGATGTCGTCTCCGACGCTTGCGCGACGCTGCGGCGCGGCATAGTAAAGCGTCTATTCTGGATTTTTATGCATCCCCGAGCCCTCACCCGGGATGTTGTGGCGCGACATTCTACGTGAATCTCGACGGATGAGAAGAGCCGCGGTCTGGCGTGGCCTCGACCACTCTCACGTTAGCGCCGTACAGGCGCCGGTTCGCCGATCACGTGCCCTTGCACGAAATCAATGCCCATACGTCGCACGGCGTCCAGCGAGCTTTGGCTCTCTACCTGCTCCGCAACCACCCGAATACCGAGACTGCGGGCCAGCTTGACCATGGCCCCGACCATCGCCTGATTGACAGCGTCCTCGCCCAGGTTGCGAGTGAACGACCCGTCGATTTTGATGTAATCCATGTGCAGATTCTTCAAATTCGCGAACGAGCCCATGCCGCTGCCAAAATCATCGAGGGCAAAATGGCAGTTCAATCCGTGCAGCACGTCAATGAAACGCCGTGCGTGGGTCAGATTCGTAATCACAGCCGATTCGGTGACCTCGAAGCACAGCTGCTCACCGCCGACACCGAGTTCATCAAAACAGTCCACGACGAACTCGAGAAACCCCGGATCGCCCATGGTTTGTCCGGACAGATTAAGCGTGCAACGTCGCCCCGGCGGCAAGCTCAGTGCACCGCTCTCGATGGCCGACAGCGTGCGACGCAGCACCCAGCGATCGATGCGCGGCATCAGCTGATAGCGAGCAGCCGACTCGCCGAAGGCGCTCGGGCTCACTTCAACCCCCTGTCGATCGCGCAGGCGCAACAACACTTCGCAAGCCGGCCCTCCGCGCTCGCTGCTGGCCGCGGCAACAATCGGCTGGGCGACCAGTGAAAACTGATCGTCTTTCAGCGCGTTCTGGAGCAGCTGCAACCAGGCGATCTCACCACTGTGGCGCGCCTGCGCTTCGTCTTTGGACGAATACACATGCACGCGGGAGCGACCGCGCTGCTTGGCCACGTAACAGGCTGAATCGGCTGCGGACAGCGCGTCTTCCACGCTGCCGCTGTGACCGCCGATTTCGACCAGACCGATACTGACGCTCACCTGGAAAATCTTGTCGCGCCACACGAAACGATGTGCCTCGACACCGTTGCACACGTCGTCGGCAATTTGCCGCGCTTTGTCGAGCGGGCAACCCGACAGCAACAGGCCAAACTCGTCACCACCCAGCCGCGCAACCGAATCCGAATCGCGCACTTTTTCACGGATCAATGCCGCCAGCTGACGCAGCAAGTGATCGCCGGCAACGTGCCCGCAGGTGTCATTGACGGCCTTAAAACGATCGAGGTCGAGGTAACACAAAACGTGCCCGGGGACCGCTTCAGGCGCCGTAACCAACGCGTCGCTGAGTCGGCGTTCGAATTCCCGCCGGTTGAGCAATCCGGTGAGCGCATCGTGGCTGGCCTGGTAGCTCATCTGCCGCGCGATGCCGCGCAGCTCCGTGACATCGTGGAGCACCGCGACCACGCCCTGGCAATCACCGTCCTTCGCCAACAACGGCGACACACGCAGCTCGATGGCGTGCTCTTCGCCAGCGGCGGTGATCAGCAGCGCCGGTCGCCCCAGATTGACGGCGCGACCTTCGTCCAGACTGCGTGCGATCGGATCGCTAAGTGGTTTGCGATCCGCTTCGTCCACCAGCGACACCAGGTCTGTCAGGCGCTTGCCCTGCCATGCCTCCTCGGTCGACTCGTTTAGCCCCATCAGCACGCGTGCTGCCGGATTGATGAACACCAGGCGGCCGTCCGAATCGGCGTTGACCACGCCGTCGCCCATACTGCCAAGCGTCGCCAGCGCACGCTGGCCAGCCGCAGCAAAGACCATGGACGCCTTAACGACATGTCCAATATCGAAGGCGGTAGTCAAAAGCGCGGGTGCGCCATCGTGTTCGACTAGCGTATCGGTGCACAACACCGGCACCGCTTCGCCAGCCCGATTAAGCATGTGCAGCGAATAGGACGGTGGTGTTTCGTCCCCACGCAGGCGCCGACGATGCATATCGGCGGCTTGGCCACGATCATCGGGCACAAACAGAGAAACGGCCGTTTGGCCAATCAGGTCCTGCTGGCGCATACCCCGCAATGTCGCCGCCGCGGGATTGGCGTACAAAACGTGCTCCCGATGCAACACCACCGCTCCCGCGACGTTGTCGACCAGCGCAGCGGGCGGCGGCATGATGCTCTGACGGGCCATGGTGGCCGGGCGGGCCGCCTGCTCCGTATCGCCCGACACGCTGCGCGTCCGGGCAGCGGCGGCGGGAAACGCGGGCGCACGAGACGGGCGCTGCGGCGTTCGCCGCCGATACGCGATCGCGAACAACGCGATCAAGCCCGCGGTTGCGGTGATCGCGAACAGACCAAGCTCGCCCACGGCCTAAGCCTGTGGTTGCACCGGCTCTGTTGGTCGTCGATTCGCTGCGGGCGTAGCCGCGTGCGGGTTCGCCGCCGTGGCGCCCCGGACTTGCTCGGATTTGGCTGTCATGTAAATCCCCAGATTTAAGGCCAGTTCGCCGCCGGGATAACCGTCCTGGTCCGGCGGTGCGGACAGCACTGCATTGGCGCTGCCTGATTGTCCGACAAGCATAAACCATGCGCGGCGTTGGTGGCATTTCTGGACTGCACAATTTTGTCAACCGGAATGCCCAAAACCCTTCCAGTACCTTGTTTTGGCCCCCCAAGATGCGTAATCTTCGCCTCCCCGACAGCAGGTTACGTCCATGAATACTGATTCGGCTCGCGTCCAGATGGTCAGCCAACAGGTCCGCACCTGGGAAGTGCTCGATCCTCGCGTTTTGGAAACCATGAGAGCGATTTCCCGCGAACGCTTCGTCCCCAGCGCCTTTGCCAACGTCGCTTTTGCCGACAGTCGCATTCCGCTCGCGCACGACCAGGTGATGCTGGCGCCCAAGGTAGTGGGCCGTATCGCCCAGGGCCTCGCGTTGCGCCCGACAGATCGGGTGCTGGAAATTGGCACCGGCAGCGGCTATCTGACCGCGTGCCTTGCGTATCTGGCCAGCCACGTCACGTCCATCGACATATTCGCCGATTTGACCGAGCGCGCCGCGCAGGCACTGGAGGCGATGGCCTGTCAAAACGCGGATCTGCGTACCGCCGACGCGTTCACTCTGCCGTCCAACGAGCGCTACGACGCGATTGCCATTACCGGATCGCTGCCGGTGTACGACGCTCGATTCGAGCAACTCCTCAAGGTGGGCGGGAGGCTCTACGTCGCTGTTGGCCATTCGCCGGTCATGGACGCACGAGTGGTGACCCGCATTACGGAAGATCAATGGGCGACCAATAGTCTGTTTGAGACGGACGTGCCGGCGCTACTCAATGCACCGGACCCCGTCGAGTTTCGGTTTTGAGCGCCACCCCGATCGCCCAGTGCGACGTCGCGACGCTGGCCACACGGCTGGCGGGCGATGAAACCAGCCGCGATTTTGTCCTTCTGGACGTGCGCGAAGACTGGGAGCGGGAAATTGCCGCCATCGAAGGGTCGTTCAATGTGCTGATGAACGATATCCCGGATCGTCTCGACGACATCCGCGCCGAGCAGCAAGACAAAGATCTAATCGTGTTTTGCCACAAGGGCTCGCGCAGCATGGTGATCGCTCAGTTCCTGCAGCGCAGTGGTTTTGAACGAGTCATTAATTTAACGGGCGGAATCGACGCCTGGTCCCAACTTACTGCCGATTCCCGGCATCTCTATTAGTCAGCACCGGGCGCGAGCGCGCTCACGCCCCGTTGGCACTGAACAAACTGCCCCACTGACGGTCTGCAAAGTCAGTGCGGCGATGCCTGATTAACGTAAAGGAAAGCCGGGAGCCGCCGCTAGCGGGGGTAATACCGGTCGACCGGAGCAAAAGAGCGCCCGCGCATAATCACGTTTGACGCTAGGCGTTTTGGTGATATAGTTAGGTATAACACACGCGATACACATCGTTGATAGAACAAGGAACTGGCGATGATGACACGATTGAAACTGGCCGCACTGGTCGCGACCCTGGCTTCGGCAATGTCCGCTGGTGCCACCGACCTGATCGACATCTATCGCCAGGCTCTCGAAAACGATCCACTGCTGCTGGAAGCCGAGGCGACCCGCCGGGCGACAGCTGAGAACCGGCCGCTGGCGCTTTCCGGGCTGTTGCCGGATATCAATTTCAACGGTGGATATACCGATCAGGATTCGGACGGGTTCTCCACTCGGCAGTTCCTGCCCAACCTGCCGCCACAGACCACCATTAATCCGTCCGATCAACGCATCCTGAATTACACGCTGCAACTCACGCAGCCATTGTTTCGCTGGGATCGATGGGTGGAACTCAAACGGGCCGACAAGCAGGTCGCTCAGGAAGAGGCCAATTACGCAGCGGCTGTTCAGGAACTGGCTACGCGGGTCACCGAAAGGTATTTCGACGCGCTGGCGGCCACCGACGAGCTGGTGGCCGAGCAAGCCAACAAAGCGGCCATCGCGCGCCAGCTTGAAGAAGCGGAAACCCGTTTTGACGTTGGCTTGATCGCGATCACCGACGTCTACGAAAGCCGCTCGGCTTACGACCAAAGCGTCGCGGCTGAAATCAGTGCCAAGCGCGTGCTTGCCTCCAGCCTGGAAAGCCTGCGCGAAGTGACCGGCACGTATGCCGAAAGCGATCTTGGGGCACCGGGTGACGACCTTCCGCTGGTTGGTCCCGAGCCTGCCGTGCAGGAGACCTGGGTAGCGCAAGCCCTCGCGCAGAACCTTACCGTCGAGGCGAGCCGGCTCGCCGTCGACATTGCGGCCGAAGAAATCAAATCTCAGCGCACGGGCCATTATCCGACCCTGGACTTGGTGTTGTCGCGTAACCGTCGTTACACATCGGGTACCAGATTCAACGAGTTTCTCGACGACACCCCCACCGGCGGTGGCCCTGACGCGTCCGACTTCGATACTGACACGATAGCGCTGCAGTTCACGGTTCCAATCTACTCCGGCGGCGGCGTGAGCACTCGCGTTCGCCGCGCGGTGCATCAGGAACGCGCTGCCAAGCAACGTCTCGAGCGCGTATCGCGCGAAACCGAGCGTCAGACTCGCGATGCCTTTCTCGGGGTCGAAGCTGAGATTGCCCGGGTCAGAGCGCTCAAGCAGGCGGTAGCCTCAAGCGAAACGGCGCTCGAAGCGACGCAGGCTGGCTTTGATGTTGGTACACGCACCAGCGTAGATGTGCTCAATGCGCGGCGCGATCTGCTGCGCGCGCAAACCAACCACCGACGCGCACGTTACGACTACCTGTTGAACGTCGTGCGCCTCAAACAAGCGGCCGGTACGCTGGCGCTGGCGGATCTGGAAGACATCAACCGCTGGCTGACTCACTAGCGGGCGAAGCGGGCGGCACCAGAATCGGATCGATCAGGCGCAGGAGCCGATCCACGGCACCCCGATTCTCGGTAATCATGCTAAGGGCGGCGTCAATCATGCTGCCGCGTGCTTCCTCATCGCCGAGCAGTCGCGTTACCTCGTCCGCCAACGTCTGCGCATCGTTCACGATCGACACACCGCCGCAGTCAGCCAGCATTCGAGCAATGTCTTCGGTGTTAAACAAATGGTCACCGGTCACCACGGCTACGCCCATTGCCGCCGGTTCCAGCAGGTTGTGTCCACCGATAGGCACCAGTGAGCCGCCGACGAACGCCACGTCAGCGGCGCCGTAAATCGCCTGCAGTTCACCGAGCGTGTCGATCAACCACACGTCCGTTTCGGCGTCGCACTCTTTGTTACTGGTTCGCGTCACGTAACGCAGCTCGCGTTCAGCCAGCAGTTGGCCCACCCCTTTAAACCGTTCCGGGTGGCGCGGGACCAGAATCAGCAACACATCAGGATTGTGTCTGCGCAGTTGGGCAAACGCATCGAGCACAATGGCCTCTTCATTCTCATGCGTGCTGGCGGCAATGAAGACCGGTCGCTCGGCCGCGTGAATGGCGCGCAGCGCGCTGCCTTTTTCAGGCGTTCCGACCGGCAGTTCAAAATCAAACTTGATGTTCCCGGTTGTAAACGTTCGCGCCGGGTTTGCACCGAGCGAACGAAATCGCTCGGCGTCAGAGTCGCTTTGCGCGCCAATCACAATACCGTGCGACAGCGCCTCACGAAAAAGGCTGACAAAGCGCCGATATTTGCCCACGGAAAGGGGCGAAATTCGAGCGCTGGCCAGAATCAGCGGCACGCCGCGGCGGCCGCACTCGTTGTACAAATTCGGCCACAGCTCGGTCTCAATGATAATCGAGACCTTCGGATTCACCCGGTCGAAAAATCGGGCGACCGACCCGGGTAAGTCGTAAGGTGCATAGCGGTGCTCAACGCGATCGCCAAACAGATCCATCGCGCGCTGCGCGCCCGTCGGTGTGGTTGTCGTCACGGTCACCGGCAGCGACGGATAGTCGTCAAGCAGGCGCGAGATCAGTGTCGACGCCGCCTGCACTTCCCCCACTGAAACCGCGTGAACCCAAACGCACTGCGCACCTTTGGCGGTAGGCCCGAAGCCGAAACGTTCGGGCAGTCGTCGCAGATAGGCCGGATTGCGCAAGCCGCGCCACAGCAGAAAACCAAGGACGGCGGGTGTTAGCAAATACGACAACACCACATAGAGGATTCTCATTTAGCGACGTCACTTCCACGAATCGCATCAACGATACTGCTGGTTGAGCGGCCCGGACGGAACGACAGCACTTTGACGTCGCCACCGTTGGCGAGCACGTGGTCCGCGCCCGCGATTTGATCCGGTGTGTAGTCCCCGCCTTTGACCAGCACGTCCGGTGACACTTTTTCAATCAGCGACGCCGGAGTGTCCTCGTCAAAGGCCACAACCCAGTCGACAGCGGCCAGCCCCGCCAGCACAGCAAGACGATCTTCCAGCGGCGTAATTGGGCGCTCAGGGCCCTTAAGACGACGCACTGACGCATCGGAATTCACGGCAACGATCAGTCGGTCGCCCAGCTGCTTCGCCTCTTCCAGATAGGCGACATGACCGGCGTGCAGCAGGTCGAAACAGCCGTTGGTCATGACGACCTTTTCCTGCCGCGAGTGCGCCTCAGCCACGACGTCCGCCATTTGCTCCGCGTTTTGCGCGCTGCGACCGCCGACGCCGCGCCGATGCAGCGCCAGACGTAGCTCCGAACGCGTTGCCGTTGCCACGCCGAGCTTGCCAACGACGATACCGGCCGCCGTATTGGCGAGGGCGGCGGCGTCGATCAGCGAACGCGATGCGCCGAGCGCGGTGGCCAGTACCGCGATCACCGTGTCGCCCGCGCCGGTCACGTCGAACACTTCGCGCGCCGCGGCCGGCAAATGATGAGGTTGATCCTTGTCGTCAATGAGTGTCATACCGCGCGCTGAGCGCGTGACCAGCAGTGCACCCAGATTCAGCTCGGCGCGCAGTTTTGCCGCACGCCTGACCAGATCCGCATCGTCCGCACACGCACCGACCACCGCTTCCAACTCGCCCTGATTCGGCGTCAGTACGGACGCGCCACGGTAACGCGCGAAATCGCTTCCTTTGGGATCGACCAGCACCGGTACCCCGCGGTCGCGAGCAAGCTCAATCATGGCGCTGCAGTCGGTGAGCGCGCCTTTAGCATAGTCCGACAGAACGACCACATCGGCTCCCTCGAGCGCCTGCCGGAAGTCGGCGGTGAGTGAGGCGGGAGCCGGATAGCTCAAATCTTCGGTGTCCAGCCGGATCAGCTGCTGATTGCGGCTCAGCACCCTCAATTTGGTGATGGTGGGGGCATCTCCGCGGGTGACCCGTGACGCGTCTATGCCCCGCTCGCCCAGCCGATTAACCAGCGCATCGCCCGCTTCGTCGCGCCCGACCAGGCCGGTCAGCGTCGCCCGAGCCCCAAGCGCAGCGACGTTGACCGCCACGTTGGCGGCGCCGCCGGGTCGGTCCTCGGCGCCCTCCAGCCGCACGACCGGAACCGGTGCCTCGGGCGAAATTCGGCCCGTCGCCCCAAGCCAGTAGCGGTCGAGCATCAGATCCCCCGCGACCAGAATATTCAGATCAGAAAAATCCGGAACCGAAACGCTCATGCACCACGCCTTCGCATACTCAAACCGCCGCTACAAAAAGTGGCGGCATTATAACGTGCCCGATCCCGGAAACACTTGGGGCGATCGCGCCGCGCGGTTAGACTGCATCGCGCCATGCAAGACAAAACCGTTTCACTGCTGAGCTTCTGGGCCCCGCGCTACTGGCCCGTCTGGCTTGGATTGCTCGCGATGCGCATCGGTGCCGCACTGCCTTTCACGTGGCAGCAACGCATTGGCGCCCGCATTGGCCTGCTTGCGATGCGCCTGATCAAGCGCCGACGGCGGATTGCCAAAAGCAATATCGCCGCGTGCTTTCCCCACTACGACGACGCGCAGCGCGAGGCCCTGCTGCGGGCGCATTTTCGATCCATTGGTATGGGGCTGATGGAAATTGCGTACGGCTGGTGGGGCAGCGTCGATGATTTCGAACGACTCGGGACGATCCACGGGCTTGAACACATGAACCGTGCGCTCGAGCAAGGTCGCGGCGTAGTGCTGCTCGCCGGCCATTTCACCACCATTGAAATCGGCGGCATTCTGCTTGCGCAGCACATTCCGATGAACGCCATGTACCGCCGTTTCGAAAACCCTCTGTTTGAGGAGGTAATGCGGCGCAAACGACTCAAGCACGTCAGTCACGTCATCCAACGCGGCGACTTTCGGGGCATGTTGCGTCGACTCAGGAAAAACAATGCGGTGCTGTACATGCCGGACCAGGCTTACGTGCGCAGCAACAGCGTCAGCGTGCCGTTTTTTGACATCCCGGCGCCCACCAGTACGGGAACATCGCGACTGGTCGCGCGCAGCGGCGCCTTGGTTGTGCCCTTTCTGCCGGTGCGACGCAGCGACGGCAGCGGTTACGAGTTATTTGTGTATCCGCCACTCGAAAACTTTCCGACGGACGACGCGACGGCGGACGCCGCGCGCCTCAACGCGCTGTTCGAAGAGCAGGCGCGACGCGCACCGGAGCAGTATTTGTGGGTTCATCGGCGCTTCAAGGGCGTCGACGGCATTTACGAGTAAGCGTCCAACAACGTTTGCCAGGTGGCGCTCGAAAACGGCTCGCTTGCGTGCGCCGTGCTCAATTTGTCCAGTGAACGGCGCAGGCGCGACAGATTTTGGTGTTTCCAGCTCTGACCGGCGCGACGTTTCGAGCGATCAAAGTCGATCAGGTACGCCTTGCCCGCGCTGTCCACCAGCACGTTGTGCGCGTTCAGATCGGCGTGCCAGACGCCGGCATCGTGAAACTGCCGTATGCACCGACCGACTTCGCCAAGAATTGGGGTCAGGTTCACATCCGTGGACAAACACTCGGCCAGAGTCTGCGTATCCGCAATCGTTCGTGTGATCAGAGCGGCACGATACGTCGGGCCGTCGACTCGAACGCGCGCCGCAACCGGCGCGGGGGCTGGGAGCCCCTGATTCACAAGGTCGCACAGCAGGTGCCACTCGCGGAACGCACGTGTGCGCGCCAGCCCCAAATAAACGTATCGATCCGCGGACAGCAACGCCGCTTTGCCGCCGCGCCGATAGTGGCGCAACACCCATGCGCCCAATTCTCCATCGACAAACCAGCAGCGTCCTCGACCGGCGCCAACGCGTTCCAGCGACCCGTGGGTTACCCAATAGTCCGGCTCAAAATACGCCGGCTCGAAGACCTCAAGCGCGGCATCGAAGAGGATGTGCTCGTGGTCGTCGCTGTGGCTCTTTGCCTGCACCAACGCCATCCGCTACGATTCGGACGGGGGCGCGAGCGCGCGCGCACGGGTTGGACTCGAGTTGCTCAGATGACGCCCTCTTAATTCACACCAAGGTCGCTCGGGCAGATTATGACAGGCACTTCCATGCGCTCAATCTGCATACTGCGGCTGTCGGCCATTGGCGATACGTGTAATTTGTTGCCAATTGTACGCACACTCCAAAGCGAAGTGCCCGACGTGTCGATCACGTGGATCATTGGCACCACGGAGCACCGCCTGCTGGGCGACGTCGACGGCGTCGAGTTCGTCCCGTTTGACAAAAAGGGCGGGGCTGCCGCGCGGCGCAAACTCAAGGCGGCTCTGGCTGGCCGGCAGTTTGATGTCTTGCTCCATATGCA
Source organism: Gammaproteobacteria bacterium (assembly GCA_045107005.1). Lineage (GTDB taxonomy): Bacteria > Pseudomonadota > Gammaproteobacteria > Steroidobacterales > JBCCMA01 > JBCCMA01. Next base: position 13,912 of record JBGCFP010000037.1, on the reverse strand, counting down.
CGCATCACTGCGCGCCAACCGGCTGTCGCGCTACGTCAAGGCACCGCGCAAGATTGGCTTCGACGCCAGGCGCGCACGCGATTTTCAACGATTTTTTTGCAATGAGCACATTTCCGGTGAACCGTCGGTGCACGTGCTCGACGGCTTTTTTCAGTTCGTCGAACACTTGGGCATCCACGAACGCCACCTGCTGTGGGATATCCCGATTGCGGAAAAAACGCGCGACTTCGCACGCGAAACGCTGTCGGATCGCACACTCCTGATCAGCCCCTGCAGCTCCCAGCGCTGGCGCAATTTCCGCAACTGGCGGGCCTCAAACTACGCCGCGATTGCCGATATTGCGCACCGCCAGTACGGCTTTGACGTAGTCCTGACGGGCGGGCCAACGCAGCTTGAAGAGGACTACGGCGAACAGATCGCGGAGCTGGCGCAAGCGCCGATCACAAACTTGATTGGCAAGACCTCGTTGCCAGAGCTGTATGCGCTGATCGACCGTGCCGCGCTGCTGATCAGCCCGGATTCCGGGCCCGCACACATGGCCACTGCGACCGGCACACCGGTCATCGGCCTTTACGCCACATCCAACCGCTGGCGCACCGGGCCGTATTCCAGCCTGGAGTGGGTTGTCGATCGGTACCCGGATGCCGTGTCCCGCGCCTTGGACAAGCGCGTTGCGCAGTTGCCTTGGGGCTACCGGGTGCGTTCACCTTATGCGATGGATTTGATTACCATCGACGATGTCGCCAATAAGCTTGCGTCACTGGTCGAACAGGTTATCGGCGAAGGCTAGTGTTCTCGATCTCGCCAAACACCCGATCCACCGAAATTTTCGTCAGGCAATCATAGTGGCCGTAACGGCAGGTGCGTGCGAAGCACGGGCTGCACGGTTGCGGCTCGGTGACAATGCTGGCGCGCTCGGTCAAAGGTGGCGTCATGGTCGGACTCGACGAACCGTACAGGGCCACGACGCGTGCGCCACAGGCCGCGGCGACGTGCATCAAGCCTGAGTCATTGCTGACCGCACTGTCGCAGCAGTGCAGCAGATCGATGACGTCCGTTAGACTCGTTTGGCCACACAGATTGCGCGCACCGCTGTCACCACAGATGGTCTCGCCCAACGCGTGCTCTTTTTTTGAACCCAGCACCCAAACGGCGCAGCCGAGACTTATAAGGCGCGCCGGCAGCGCTGCGAACGGCGTCTCCGGCCACTGCTCGGCAGGCCCGTATTCCGCGCCCGGCAACAGTGCGACAACTCGGCCCGACGTATCGAGATTCAGCTGCTGCAACACCCGCGTCGTCGCCGCTGCGTCCTTGTCCAGCGCGGGCTCGGGTAATGCCGACGGGAGTTCGCGTTGCGGTTCGAGGCCCAGCGCCACGTAGCGACCCACAGTGGTCGGCATTTTCTGTTTATCGAGGGCACGCCAGTCGGTCAACAGACCGTAGCGCCATTCCCCCAGATAGCCCACGCGCTCGGGCACGCGCGCAAAGAACGGTACCAGCGCCGCTTTGAGCGAACGCGGGAGCACGATCGCACGAGCATACTGGCCGCGCAGTGAACGCCCCAACGCTCGTCGATCGCCAAGCCGCAGTTCACCGTGACCGGCCTGCAGCGTGTGCGCCGCCCGCACTTGCGGCATGCGCCCGAGCAGCGGCGCGGACCACCCTGGCGCCACGACGTCAATCGCTGCGTCCGGTGCGCTCGCTTTGAGCGACATGAACAGCGATTGCGCCATCACCATATCGCCAACCCACGCCGGGCCGACGACGAGCGTCGCGTCAGCGCTTGGCATGCAACGCGTCCAGATAGCGCTGCACACCCTCCTCCACCGACAGGAAGGCGTGGTCGCACCCGGCCGCGCGCAAGGCGGTCATATCGGCCTGGGTGTAGCTCTGGTAGCTCCCGCGCAAGTGATCCGGAAACGGTACGTAGCGAATGTCGCCGCGCCCGTGCCATTTGACGATGGCGTTCGCCACATCGTTGAATGTCTGGCAGCGCCCCGTGCCCAGATTGTAGATGCCGCGGACCTGCGGATTATCGAGGCACCACAACACGACGTCACAGACGTCACTGACATAAATAAAATCCCGCTGCTGCTCACCGTCCGCATAGCCGTCGCTGCCCTCAAACAGACGCAGTTCCCCTTCTTCGCGAACCTGCCGATCAAAGTGCAGCGCAACGCTTGCCATGCTGCCCTTGTGGGTTTCGCGCGGTCCGTAGACGTTAAAATAGCGCAGCCCGACGACCTGCGCAGTCGCATCGGCAAGTCTCGGTTGGACGTAGCGATCGAACATCGCTTTGGACCAGCCGTAGACGTTCAGCGGCGCCACCGCTTCATCGCGCTCGACAAACTCGGGGCCGGCGCCGTAGACCGACGCTGACGACGCATAGATAAACGGTATGCGCTCGGCCTGGCAGTGCGCGAGCAGGGCCTTCGAGTAACGGTAGTTCAGGTCCATCATCAAGCGACCGTCCCACTCGGTGGTCGTCGAGCAGGCGCCCTGATGCAAGATGGCCTCGAACGGGCCGACCCGGCCGGCGGTCAACTCGTCCAGAAACTCATCTTTGTCGTAGTAGTCAGCGATCGACAGATCGGCGAGATTTCGAAACTTGTGCCCGTCGCGCAGATCATCAACCACGATGATGTCGTGCCGCCCTCGAAGGTTGAGGCGTTCGACGAGGTTGGCGCCGATAAAGCCGGCTCCACCCGTGACCACGATGGGCGCTTTTACAGGATCAGATGTCGTCATAGTTGTTCCAGGATCGTTTCGGTGCCAATCAACGGCTGGTAAGTCTCGAGATACCGATTCACCATTTTTTCGGGTGTGAATTCCTGCACGAACTGTCGCCCGGCGCCAGCGAGTCGCGCCGCCAGCGCCGGCTCGTCGTGCAGCCTGGCGATGGCGAAGCGCAGCTGATCGGGATTGGCCGGCGCGACCAGAAGGCCGTTGTCGTCGTCCGTTATCAGATCAACAATACCGCCGACACGGGTCGCGACGACGGGCAGGCCAAAATCCATCGCATCCAGTAATGTCGAACCCATGCCCTCATGCAGCGACGGAAACGCAAACGCATCGAACACCGCCAAATAGTCGCCCACGTTGTCGACGTGACCAACCAGTTCCACGTTGGCAAGATCCGCAGTTTGCGCCCGAAACGTCGCCTCATCCTTGCCCGCGCCCAGCAACAGGAACAGTATTTTGGGATGCGTGATAGCCAGCTCACGCGCTGCCGCAAACAGGTCTTGCTGGCCCTTGTGCGCATGATCGAGTGCGCCAATATGCCCAACAATAAAACGATCTTTGTACCGCTTGCGCAGCCGCTCGACGTTGGCCTTGTGATGCCGAAATGCGCTCGCCGCATCGGGCACGCGTAGACAGTTCGCCGCCGGCGCGACGCGGCGCACCTGCTTTTCGATGGCGCCGGACAGCACCGCGACGCACGCCGCACGGCGGTAGGCGCGTCGTGTGAGCCAGTTCGACCGTATCGGGTTGTCGACGCGGCGTGTGATCACGTAGGGAACCCGGTACAGCGCATGCGCAAGACTGGCCGCGTGAACGGAACGCCCGTCATGCACATGGATCAGAGAACACCCGCGACACGCACGTGCTGCCCGCAGCAGTGAACCGTTCTGTTCGCTGACCTGAACACTCTCCACCGAACGCACGCGTGATGCCAGCGGTTCGTTGGCACGGACGATCAGCCGCTGATGTAGTCCCCACTGCGCCAGCCCTTCGACCAGCAATTGAGTTTGGCGTTCGCCACCGCGAAACCCGCGGGCGAGGTTAAGGTGTCCGATTAAATCCACACCGTCGCGATGCCGTCGTGCGCGCGACGAGCGCAGGCGCTCGGTTGCGCGCGGCGTACCGGACGGCGAGGTCATTCGTGGGTCGTAGCGACGTCCAGTACGAACTCGGCACCGCAATAAATGCACTTGGCCTGGCCAGTCTTTTCCACCGGCAAATAGACCCGTGGGTGCGAGTTCCACAGTGACGAGCCCGGCATCGGACAGTGCACGGGAAGATCGTCGGGCGTGACTTTGTAGATGTTCTGCGTGTTCGGCAGATCCAGTTCCTGAGCGTTTGGTTTAGCGGCCACGTCGTGTCAATTCCTTGATAAATCCGGGAGAACCCGGATGCACCGGGAGTCGCAGTATACCAAGCCCCAATCCGGCTGGCAGGTCAGGCAGTCCGATCAGCCAAACGTCTCTGTCCACAGCGCCCGGACACGTTCAGACTCGGCAGAGAATTCCGTCAAATCTGCCGAATTTCCCGTTTCGTTCAGCGCCGCCCGGTGCAGACGCGTGCGGTAGTTAAGGTAGATCACCTGCAGGTCTTCGCCCACACCAGCCGCCAGACAGCCCGCGGCGACCAGCGCGTCCAGCTGCCGCATGTGATCACTGAAAGCCACCAGGGCTCGCTCTTCGGGCGCGTGCATGAGCAAAAAGAACTGCACCAGAAATTCGACGTCGGTCAAGCCACCGCGGTCATGCTTGACGTGAAATTGCCCGCGACGGCTGGCGTGCGACCTCTGCATCCGAGCCCGCATGGTCGTCACATCATGACTGAGCGCCGAGCGCTCGCGCGGCGTGCACAGGATCTGCTGGCGCAACGCGCTGAACCGTTCCCCCAACCCCTCGTCGCCCGCGACCGGCCTCGCACGCAGCAGCGCCTGATGCTCCCAGGTCCACGCACGCTCGGTCTGATAGCGCGCGAACGCCTCAATCCGGCTGCACAACGCCCCCGAATTGCCACTCGGTCGAAGCCGCATGTCGACCGCATACAGTGAGCCCGTGCGCGTCGTGGCGCTCGCAATATGCACGAAGCGCTGGACAATTCGCGCGTAGTACATCGATGCGGGCAGCGCGCGTTCCCCGTCGGTCGGTGCATCCGGCTCCGACGCCTCGTAAATGAACACGAGATCCAGATCCGAACCGTAGCCCAGCTCGATGCCGCCAAGTTTGCCGTACGCGATGACGCTCATGGCGCTACTGGTATCCGCGAGGTTGCCGTAGCGCTCGCGTGCGTCGCGGCGCGCCACGGCCAGCACCTCACCAACGATGCTCTGAGCCACCCAGGTTAGCTGATCGGAAACCTGCATCACCGGCAGCTGCGACGACAGGTCGGCGACGGCCACTTCAAAGACCGCGCTGCTTTTGAACTGCGACAGCGAGTCGATCAACAGCTCGAGATCGTCACGAGCGATGCCGTGCAGCGCCGCACGCAGCTGTGCAGAGTGGGCACTGCGTGAGGGCAGCTGTGCGACGTGCGGATCAATCAGGCTGTCGAGCAACAGCGGCTTCTCGGCCACGTCGCGGGCGATGCGCGCGCTTTGTGCGCACAGCGTGACCAATCGCTCGCGCGCCGCCGGATTCTCGTTGAGCAGTGCAAAGTAAGCGCTGCGCCGGCCCACCCCTTCGAGCACCAGCGCCAGGCGCTCGAAAACCTGAGCGGGCGCATCCGTGCGCAGAATATCGCTGAGCAACTCGGGCATCAGCTTGTCGAGACGCTCGCGCCCGAGACGTCCAAGACGCCCGACAAAACGCGACGTACGCAGCGCGACCACCTTGTCGGTCAGCGCCCTGTCGCCCAATCGCTCAAGCAATTCATCGCGGTGTTCCGCGACCGACCACAAGTCGCGCTCCCCGGCATCGCCCTCCAGCGCGCCGTCGGTGCCCAGCAGCGCGCGGAAGTGACTGGCTACTGCGGCTCGGTGCTGGTCCAGCGCTTGCGCCAGCGCCGGCCAGTCCGGCATACCCATGGCGATCGCGAGCCGCGTGCGACCTACGGCCGTCTCAGGCAAGCTGTGGGTTTGCTGATCGGACCACTGCTGCAATCGGTTCTCGATGTGGCGCAGAAAAAGATAGGCGTCACGCAACTGCGCCGCGGATGCGTCATCGACCCAGCCCAGCCGAGACAGTTGCGCCAGCGCTGGCAGCAGCGGCGGCAGTTGCAGTTCGCGCTGCTGCCCACCTCGCAGCAACTGCAACGCCTGCACGACAAACTCGATTTCCCGGATGCCGCCGGACCCGCGTTTGACGTCGTGATCCGCGTCTTTGCGACGCACGTCAGTCTCGATCAGTCCTTTGGTTTTGCGCAGGGATTCCAGTACGCCGAAATCGAGATAGCGACGATAGACGTAGCCGCGCAGACTCTGCTCGATGGTGGCAATGTTGGCGTGTGTTCCGGTCAGCGCGCGCGCCTTGATGTAGGCATAGCGCTCCCAGTCCCGCGCGTGCGACTGCAGGTAGGTCTCGAAGGCGCCGCAGCTGAGGCTGAGCGCACCGGTACTGCCAAACGGACGCAATCGAACATCCACGCGATAAACAAATCCTTCCTCAGTGCGCTCATCGAGCAGCCCAATAATGCGGCGGGCGAGTTTCGCGTAGAGTACGCTCCGGTCTTCGTCGGTGTTCGGATGCAGAAACACCAGATCCACATCTGACGAGAAATTCAGTTCGCCGCCGCCGAGTTTCCCCATACCGAGGATAATGGGTGGCTCGATGTCGTGTTGGCGCTCCGCCGCCATCTGCGCAACGCAGACCGTGCACGCCGCCGCAATGAGTCGATCGGCGAGTTCGGACAGAGCAGCCAGGGTCTCACGCGTTGACCGCTGACCGAGCAGGTCGTGCCAGCAAATCAACACGAGTTCGCGATCGCGGGCGGTTCGCAGCGCGACCGATGTGTCGTCAATTTGGTCGAGCACATCATCGATCCTGGGGCGGTCAGGCCGAGCCATACGACCGTCCCGCGCCGCGTGTGCCAACCAGGTTGCGCGACGGCGCAGCGTACGCTGGACAAACTCACTGAGCGCGAGCACCCGTTCAAGATCCGGCATCACGTCCGCCGCTGCCAGCGCTGCCACCAGAGTCGGACAGTGCGTCCGCAGGTCAGCGAGAGCACCGCGGATGGGTCCCAGCAGTTCTTTGGACCATGTCTCGGAGGAATTCAGCGACGTGCGCATAGCGAGGCAGCCCCATGAAGCAATTGAACCGTATACAATTATTACGCGCCCTGCGCAGCGCTCGCGCGGCGCATTCGGTCAGTGTACGATGTTGGCAGACCAAAGCCACACGCGAACGCGATGTCTCCACTGTCTGACGATTACATCCTCAGTCTCGAGCCCGAGACGCTGCGCTACGATGTCACCATATTTGACGATTTCGTCATCAGTGTCCTGCCAAATGGCATCAAGACGTGGGCGTTTTTATACGATTACGAAGGTCGCAAACGTCGCAAGACGCTTGGCGTCTACCCTGACATGACCTACGAGCAAGCTGAGGATGCGCTCGACAACGTGCGCGGCATGATCGCCAAACTGGGCGACGACATCAAAGATTCGCCGGTCGACGACAATACGCCGACGGTGGCCATTCCCGAAGAGGTAATGGATGCCCCTGCACCCGTCGCCCCCGAGCCACCAACGCCGGCCGCGCGCCCGGCCGTGCTCGCTACGCGCAAGCGGTATCGTCAGCGACGCAGCCGAAGCATCAAGTTACCCACCGGGTGGATCCGGCCGTTCGCGCTCGGTCTGGCGTTGGTCATTGGCTTGGGCGCTGTTGTGTTTGTGGTGCCCAAACTCGATTTGTTTGGCGGCACGTCCGATGCACAGGTGACCAAACCCGTTCCCGGCAACCGCGGACCCGCTGAGCCCATTCTGCTCGACGACCCCGCGCCAGCGCCCGGCAGCGAAACACCCGACAGCAATGACGCGACGGCGCCGCGCGGCGTCGATCCGCCAGCGCCCGCACCAAATGCCGACGCCTCATCGATATCCCCCCCGCCCACCACCGATGTCGCGCCACCGGTGCGCGCTGCGCCGATCGAAACACCAGAAGCGATTACCGTTGCCGCCGCAGAACAACCGCCGGCAACTCTCGAGTCGGTGCCGGTAACGACCGTCGACGTCACGCCAGATCTGATACCCGACGAGCCCGTCCTGGCACAGGCACCTGTGGATACGACACCCGTTGCAGAGGAACGCGTTGCGGAGGAGCCCGTTGCGGAGGAGCCCGTTGCGGAGGAACTCGTTGCGGCGGCACCGATTGCAAAAGCCGTCGAGCCGATCGTCAGTCGGCTAGCCAACGCGCCGGAAGGCGCGACGTCGACGAACGGACAGGTTAGCCGCGCTGTCGTCAGCAGCGGCGTCGAAGACCTCGAACCGTTGGACGATCTGGGCTCCGATGTCGTGCTCAGCGACGGTGGCTACCAGACTGTCTTTTATTTCACGGAGCTGCGCAATTTCAATGCGGGCCATGTTGTTCATCGCTGGACTGTGAACGGCAAAGTCATCGCTGACGTGCCGCTACGGGTCGGCGGCGGCTGGCGCTGGCGCACCTATTCGAGCAAGGATTTGCTGCCGGGCATGACCGGTGACTGGAGTGTCGCGGTCATCGACGGCGACGGCAACATCCTCGGTGAGCGACGCTTTCAGTTCAACCGCTCACCCTGAGGGCTAGCTACATCAGCACCGGCACGTCGCCCGATTGCCACGGCGCATATTTATCCATGACGGACTGAAAGACCGGCCACGCCTCGAACGTGGCGAGCCATTCGCGTAGCGCGTCCGTGGGCTGCGCGTCAAACCATCCTGGGTCGGCAATGCGAAACTGGCGAACGAACGGGGCGATCGCGACGTCGGCCAGGCAGCGTCGCGCACCAAACAGGAACGGCTGAATCTGCAGACGCGCGTCGAGCTGCTCGAGAAAACGCGCGCCAGCCGCACGATGTTCTGCCGGGTCGACGTCCTCGTAACGAGTCGCGTACTTGTAGCGATCCAGATGATATTTGAAATCATCGTCGCACTGCTCAATCAACGCGCGCATCGTCGACGCGTCGTCCGTCTGCGGCGACAGCCACTGATCCGGATCGTGCCGTCCCAACGCGAATCGCATGATCGACAAGCTCTCGTCCAGGACGCTGGCGCCCGCCACCAGCACCGGCACGGTACCTTTGGGCGACGCGTCGAGCATACTTTTGGGTTTGTCGCGCAACACCACCTCGCGCAGCTCCACGGCAACGCCGGCCACGCGCAGCGCCATGCGTGCGCGCATCGCATAGGGACAACGTCGAAAGGAATAGAGTACGTGCAGCTCTTGCTCACGCCGACCCAGGTGCGCGTCGTCACGCGCTTTGGCAAGCGTCATCTGGCGATGACGTTCGGCGAAACGCGCTTTTTGATCTTCCGTGGTGCGATCGATGCAGCGGGCGCAGCTCACGCCCTCGACAAAGTCCGGCGACAGAATGTCTGTTGTACTCAGTGGTATACGACACGCGCGACACAGCGTGTAAGGCCCCGGCCTGAGGTCAGCGTCAACGGCAACCCGCTCATCAAACACAAAACAGTGACCGTCGAAGCGGTTGTCTTGGGGTTCGATTTTCTCCAGGTAATTCAAAATACCGCCGCGCAAGTGATACACCTGCTTGACGCCGCGCGAACGCAACAACGCCGTCGATTTTTCGCAGCGGATTCCACCCGTACAGAACATCGCGACCCGAGTATCGGACGTAATCCCGGTTTGCTCATCGAGCCACTGCGGCAGTTCACCAAAACTCCGGGTCTGCGGGTCCACGGCCCCGTCAAAAGTGCCAAGCGCCACTTCGTAGTCGTTGCGAGTATCAATAACGGTGACATCGGGATCATCGAGTAGCGCGTTCCAGTCCCGAGGCTCGACATACTCACCCGCCTGCGTGACCGGATCGACACCCTCTACGTTCAGCGTGACGATCTCTTTTTTCAGGCGCACCTTGAGTCGGTAAAAAGGCGGCTCGCTAACCGAGGCCTCCTTAATCTCAAGATCCGCCAGACGTGAATCCTGAGCCAGCTGTGCAAACAGCGCGCGCACCGAGTCCGGCGCGCCCGCAATCGTGCCGTTGATGCCCTCCCGGGCGAGCAAAATGGTGCCGAGAATGTGATGGCGCTCGCAAGCGGCGCGCACCGGGGCGCGCAATTCGCGAAAATCCGGTAAGTCGACAAAGCGGTAAAACGCCGCCGTCCGGCAAGCGCTCATGCGGTTCGGCCGCGGGCTCGATCGTTGGCGTCGCGAAACACCTGACGCGTATGCTCGATGTCGTACGGATGCTCAACCAAAGATACCGGATCCCACTCACTGCGTGGCTGAGTGAAAAAATCGCCGCCGTAAACGTGCAGTGCGGCCGTGTACTGGTCCAACGGATTGGCAACGCTGTGGATGATGCTCCGCCCCAACGCCAGTGTATCGCCGGCGGTCAGCGATTTGCTGCCATGTTGGGTCAGCCCCGTTTCGCTGCGCCGATAGAACACGTTGTCTTCGCGGCCACGGTAGATGCCAATGCAAGCCCACATTTCATGGTTATGCGGGTGCAACGACATGCCCGGTGCCCACACGATATTGAGTACGGTGAGCTCGGCCGACTGGTGCAGCGTGTGTACGCCGCCCAGAGTCGGTTCGCCCAGCGCGGCAATGATGCTCTCGGGCTCACAAACCGCGCGTGCCACAATATCGCGCGCTGCTTGCGCCGGGTTTTCGGTGAGCAGACCCGCCTGACAGGCGGCCACAAATTGAGCGGAATCAAACATGCTGACAAGGATACCGCAAACCGACTCTCGGTTTAGCGACCGCCTTCGCGCACCATGAGCAGGTCGCGCTGCAGATCTTTGCCCAGCAAAAACGACGTGTCGGCGCGCACATCAAACCCGGCTTTGCGGTAGTAAGCAATCGCCCGCGCATTGTGTTCCCAGACCCCTAGCCACAAACAACGCGCGCCGCGCTGTTGCGCGGCAAAGGTCACGGCATCGAACAAAACGCTCGCCGCCCCACTGCCGTGCGCGCGCGACTCAAGGTAAAAGCGCCGGATGCCGCCGGGGCGAGTGAGGGACAGAGACGCTGGCGCGGGCCCGTAGTCAATTTGCGCATAGCCCAGAAAATCATCGTCGCGATGCAGCAGCAGCGTGTCCTGGAACGGATCGAGGATCTGGCGACTCTGGATATCAGGGCCAAATGCTGACGCCGTGTAGGACTGCATATCTTCCGGCGTGTTGTCCGCGCCAAACGCTGCCACGAACAGGGAACTCGCTGCATCGGCCAGTGGCGCGGCGTCGCGCAGCGTCGCCAGTCGACAGGTGAGACGCTCCAGCAAAATCACGCCGCCGGCACGGGCACGCTGAAGCGCATCAGCGGCAGAACCCGCCCGGGCACAGAACCCGACGGCTTGCTTCCGGTCGTGACCGCGCCCATGGCTGCATAAAACGGCTCAGCGTACGGATCGCTCTGAATGGTTATGGTCGTGATGCCGATATCGTGAGCCAACGCGACGGCGTGGCGCCACAGCTGGCCACCCAAGCCTTGACCAATGCAGTCCGGATCCACAAACAGCGCCTCAATCTCGGCCACGCTTTGGGCGACAACTGACAGACCGTAGAACGCGCACAGCGAATCGCCCCGTTGAGCCACAACAAAGTGGAAGGTCTCCGACTCGATGTCGTTGGCGGTGTAGGTGAGCTCACCGCGACACGCTTCCAGAAAATCGGCCGAATAGGGCCAGTGCCCTTTGGAGCGCAGCGCCAGATCACTCATCGCCGCGGCATCTTCCACGCGCGCCGGACGCAGCGTGACGTTACCTTGTTTAGCATTCTTCATGGCCGCTTATTATGAACGCGCCGCACCGAGTTTCAAACGCACAGAATTCAATCCTCAGGTTGTGCGGCGTTGCGCGTGCCCTCACCGGGCGTCACGAACATCACCGTCGCGCCGGTGCTGGTCCGCGCGGTGTGCCAGATTCCTCGCGGCACGATAACGAACTGCCCAGCCGCGGTCAGGGCACACGATCTGTCCGTCGTGCCTTCGCGCAGTACGAACGTCACACTGCCGGTGAGCAGTACCACTAACTCATCGCCCGCCGGGTGACATTCCCACATTCCCCAGTCTTTTTTGAACACGTGCGTCGACACCAGATGATGACCGCGGAACTGGTCGAAATTCTTGTCCAGATCCGGGTACAGCGTTGGCCCGACGGGAACCGCCTCCATCCCCATATCCGGCTTGATGACGGTGAACGTCTTTTCTATTTGCTCAATCGCGTCAGTCATACCGAAAATCTCAGTCGTGGCTGCCCCACATCGACTGGGACGCTAGCACGACTGGCCGGGTGGGCGCGTCCCGTTTTTAACCGACTCGACGCAGCCGAATCGGCCCTTTGGCCGTGGACGGGTCCACGACGCGCCCGCGCTGCGTCATTTCAATCTGGCCAGCCGCGACCAGTCGGCGAGCGGCTTGCCGCGTGCGTTCCATAAGCTCGGCCATGCGCTCAGGATCCACTCTGCGCGCCGCCTCACTTGGGCAAATGGTTGTGCCCGCACTGCGCTTGGCCAACAACTCGACGATCGCCTGAGACAGCGCATGGTCCGTGTCGCGCAAGCCGCGGCGGCACGCGCTGCTGCAATAGCGCACCGAATCCCAGTCGCGCGCCCACTTGCGCCGCCACGTGATCGTGCGCCCGCACGTCGCGCAAATCTTGGAGGGTTTTCCATTCACCTGGTCGCTACCGGTCACTTGAATTGGCACTTGCCATCACGCGGGCCGCTGCCGCCATGCCGCTCAGCCACGCGCTTTCGACGCGCGATTTCGCCGTGCAGCCATCGCCCGCCAGCCACAGTCCCGGCCGCACCGCCACGGCGCCGTCGCCCAGAGGATCCAGCGCTTCGCCATTTACCCGCGCGTAACGCCAGCGATGGCCAGTACTGGACAACGCCGCGGGCAAATCCGGCAACAGCTCGTGCAACGCGTGGGCCAGACGCTCGCCAATCGCGTCTCGGCCAAGATCGACGTGCGCCAGCGAATACTGCTCGCTGGCGTGAACGACCCAGTGAGTCAGCCCGTTGGACACACGTCGACCCGGCTTCGACGAATCGTGCGCCACCCAAGCCAGCGCGTGGTCGTCGACAAACGCGGCGTCGAATGGCGCCGTGCACGCAGGCAGCACGAGCATGGCCGCCAGACACGGCGTGACCGACGGCGTGTTCAACGCAATCTTGGTGGTCAGTTCGCTCGCCTCCAGAAGTTCGGCCGCCTGCGGCAGCGGAATCGTCACAACAACGTCGTCATACCGTTCCGACGTCGTGTCGAGCTGCCAGCCATCGTCGCCGCTCGCGATCTTTTCGACACGCGTCGACAGACGGGTGTCCAACTCGCTGGCCAAGTGCTTGCACAGTGCATTCATACCCGGAACAAACACGAAACGCTCGGTGGTGGGATCGATCTGCTTTACGCCGTCCGCGGCGATGCGCACAAGCTCACCGGGCCAACGCGCTGCCAGACCGTCCTCACACCACGCCAGCACGCGCCGCAAAAAAGCATCATGACGCGCAGTAAAAAACTGGGCGCCGTGATCAAAGTTGCCGCCATCAGCACGCCGCGTCGACATGCGACCTCCCACACCGCGCCCTTTGTCAAACACCGCAACCTGATGACCGTGGTCGCACAACGACCGCGCCGCTGCCAGACCGGCAATGCCAGCGCCAATCACGGCAACCCGCCGCCGCACGCCGCTCGGGCGATCAATGCGCTGGCGCCACGACGGGATATCGAGACGCGCCGCGTGTGCCTTGATGGAGCGACCCCGCACCGTCCCAGTCACGGGTCCGTCTGGCGTAAACGGGCGGTCGAACTGACCCATCGCCCACAACAAACCGCCGTAACTGTTTGGGTCACTGCCATCCAGCGCATAGCGATGATTCAAGTCGAGCAACATGGCCAGCGCTCGCTCGGGCGATGACGTCCACTGCAACAGTTGCTTCGCCCAGGTCATGCGGACGTTGTTGTGCAATTCGCCGTGCCGTAACAATGAGCGCTGAGCTGTGTCCCACAACGGCTCGCCAGTGCGTGCGTGCGCCAGCGTGTCCCACGAAAAGATGGCCGGTCGCGGATCGTTGGCGTGC
>JBGCFP010000036.1:0-67373 GCA_045107005.1 Gammaproteobacteria bacterium | reverse complement strand
CTGCGGGTTAGCGCCGCCTATCGACCGACAACACGGGGTGAAAATCTGACCCTGTGGATTTGCGGCGGCGTTTTCTGCGCTATCCTGATCGCTGGCCTGCTGAATAATTACGTGCCGCAAAAACTCAGCGTCCCGTTCTTTGTTGTGCTGTGGGGGTTGATGCTGGTTCTCCACGAACTGGGGCACGCGTTGATGGCACGCGCACTGGGCTGGCGCGTCGCGGAAATGTCGATCGGATTCGGCCCTATGCTGTGGCGAGGCTCCATCGGTGGCACGCACGTCATGTTGCGACTGATCCCAATCGAAGGCTACGTGCTGCCCGGCCCGACGGACGCGCGTGGCGCGCGACTCAAATCTGCGCTTATCTTCGCGGCAGGACCGGGCATCGAAATCGCGTTGTTGGTGCTGCTGGTTCTTTGGCTCGGTACCGATACCGTGTTCAATCAATCCGACCAGCCGGCGTTGATTGCGCTCAAGACGCTGGCCATTGTGATCATCTGGGGCGCGGGTTTTAATCTGCTGCCGTTTCGGGTCGGCGACGGCGTTAGCGACGGCCTCGGTATTTTTCTCAGCGGTTTCATGACCGACGAAACCGTGGAGCAGCGCGTCCTGTTTCTGGACGAACGAGAAGCCATGCGACTGGCACAGTCCGGTGATACCGACGCGGCGCTGGCAAGGCTCGCAAACTTGAATCGCACGGCGACTCAGGAAGACCGTTTGCAGCGCCTGCGCATCGAATTGTTGTCGCGCAGCGGTCGTTACACGCAAGCGCGTCGCGAACTTGACGCTGTGATTGGTCAGACCCCGATCGTTGAGTTAACCGACGTCAATTTGCTGCACCAGGAAGCCCTCGTCGAAATGCGCGCACCGCACGATGCGGCGATCCGGACCGACCTCGCGCTCAACCGCGCACGTCGGCTCGCGCCGGCGGACAGTCCGATGACGGCACAGCTGGCGATCACGCGTGGCATTGCCAGCGTACGGCAACAACGCAGTGCGCGAGGTGGCGACGAACTGGCCGCCGCTTACATGCTGGCACCGGACCAGGAGGATCGCGCACGAGCACTTGGCTATCTGGCGCTGGCGGCAGAGCGCTGCCACGATGCCGAAGCGGCACAGCGTTTCACAGCCGCGTTCGAACACATCAACGAAGACCGCCTGCTCGCGCGTGAAATCGCGGCGTTGCGCGGCGCTACCAGTGCCCGGTAGAGGGCTCGCCCTTGTACGGGCCGCAGATCGAGTCCGTTACCCACCCACCGTAAAACCCGCCGGGTTGCGGGCGAACCCGTTCGTCACCAATGAAGCACGCCACGTGTGCCGGGTAAAACGACAGATAGCCGGCAATATCGGCAAATCGCGGCGTCGGTGCGCGATACCGCCACACCAGCGCGCGGCGCTGCACATCCGACGCGAGCGCCAGATAGTCGGCCGGGCCTTTCCACTCACAGTGCGAGTGACCCGCAACTTCAGCCAGCAATTCCAGATTGACGTCCTCCGGTGGCAAATACACCGTTGGCGGACTGGCGGTCTCGAGTACGCGGATCGCGCGCTGGGTCGACGCGAGAGATGAACCGGCGTGCGTAACGTTGACCGCTTGCGTCATGGCCTCCAGCACGGGGGGACGCGGATAGTCCCACACCGACTCCTGACCCGCTGCGGGTTCGTCCGCGAACGGCGGCCGCTCCTGACCATAATAGCGCCACATGTTGCCTCTCCTTTCCGGTATTCTCACGTTTTTGACCGCGCCCCCGTTGGCCCCGCCAGAGCCTTGCATGATCACTGAGCGTCCGCTGCACACTGCCTATCCGCGTCTTGCCAGTGCCCTTGCGCACTTGCCGCTCGCGCAGCTGCCCACGCCGATTTGCCCGTTGCCAGGATCCGGTCCGTGGTTCTGCAAGGACGATGGCGGCACGCACACTTTGTACGGCGGCAACAAAGTTCGCAAACTTGAATACGTGTTCGGTCAGGCACAGCGTCATGGATGCACGCAAGTCGCCACGTTCGGCGCGGCCGGATCAAACCACGCAACGGCAACGGCGCTCCACGCGCAGAGACTGGGTCTGCGTTGCATTAACTTCCTGAGCCGCCAGCGTCAGACACCGTGGGTGGCCAATAACATCAAGCGCCAGCTTGCGAGCGGCGCGCAATTGGTGTTTGTCGACGGCCATCGCGTCCAGCGTGAGCAACAGGCGCAGGACGTTCTTGACGCCTCGGCGCACAAGACCTGGCTCATCCCGATGGGTGGCTCGTCCATCGCCGGCACGGTGGGTTACGTCAACGCCGCGTTTGAGCTACGCGATCAAATCAAGCGCGGCGAGATGCCTGTGCCACGAAGGGTGTACGCGCCGCTTGGCACCATGGGTACCGTCGTTGGTCTCGCTCTGGGTTTCGCAGCGGTCGGATTGGCGACCGAAGTGGTGGGTGTGCGCGTGGTGCACGAAAGCATCGGCAGCGAGGCGCAGGCCAAAGCGCTGTATGCAAAGACCGCCCGCGCTCTGCACCGACTCGATCCGCAGTTTCCAGCACTGGATTACGCGTCGGCAAAATTAACCGTGCGTAACGAGTTTTTTGGCGCGGGCTACGCCGTCGCGACCGATGAGGCGCGCGCTGCCGTGGATTTCGCGGCCGATCACTGGGCACTGAAACTAGAGACGACCTACAGTGGCAAAGCTGCCGCAGCGCTGCTTGCCGACAGCAGTAACGACGCGTCAGGCACCTCGCTGTTTTGGTCGACCTACAGTTCGCCGACGTCGACGCCAGAACCCGATGCGTCGCTGCTCGACACATTGCCGCGTGCTTTGCACAGCTATCTGGTACCGCAAGTCTCATGAACCTGAACGTCAACATCGCGGCAATCGCCATCTTTGTCGTTACCATCGCTGCCAGCCTGCTCGCCCTTTACGCGCGGCCAACCCTGATCCAGGCTGGCGTCTTTCGTCCGCACCAGTTTGCCCGGGGCAACGACCGCGACACAATCTTGACCAGCGGTTTCCTGCACGCGGACATGGGGCACCTGATTTTCAACATGGTGACGTATTTCTTTTTCGCTTTCCCGATGGCAGAGTTTTATGGCAGCGCGAAATTTCTCGGGCTGTACTTTGCCGGACTGTTGCTGAGCAACCTGTGCACGCTGCGCAAACATCGCAACAATCCCCACTACGCATCGCTAGGTGCATCGGGGGCCATTTCGGCCGTGCTGTTCGCCTACGTCCTGTATTTCCCGAGTTCCAGTTTGTATATTTTTCCAATTCCGTTTCCAGTTCCCGCTCCGCTTTTCGCAATTGGCTACGTGGCGTACTCGTACTACGCCGCGACCCAAAATCAGGGGCGAATCAATCACGATGCGCATCTTTGCGGGGCGCTCAGCGGCATTGCGTTCGTACTGGTCACCGACCCTGGCCTAATCGGCCGCTATCTGGGTAGCACATGAGCACCAGCGATCGTACTACCACCTTACCGGTCGACGGATCACGTCAGCTGATCTACATCGGCCTGTTCGCGGTGTCCGGGTTTTCCGGTTTGATTTACGAATCTATCTGGTCCAACTACCTGAAGTTATTTTTGGGTCATGCCGCGCTGGCGCAGTCGCTGGTATTGATTATTTTCATGGGCGGTATGGCCCTGGGTGCGTGGGGCATTGGCCGTTACAGCCAACGCATCACCCAGCCACTGTTGGTTTACGCCGCAGTGGAAGCCTTAATCGGTGTTGCGGCGACCGTGTTTCATCCGTTGTTTGTCAGCGTGACCGGTGGCGTCTATGACAGCGTGTTACCGGGGCTCGAATCGCCACTGATGGCCAGCACGTTGAAGTGGGTCATCGCGGCGGCGTTGATTTTGCCCCAGTCCATCGCCTTGGGCATGACGTTCCCACTGATGGCGGCGGGCATCTTGCGTCGCTTCCCGCATCAGCCTGGCAAACGTCTCGCCGTGCTGTACTTCGCTAACAGTCTGGGGGCGGCCATCGGGGTGCTGGTTGCCGGTTTTGTCATGATCAAAGCGGTTGGTTTGCCGGGCACAATTCGCACGGCTGGCGTCATCAATATCGTGCTGGCGCTTACGGTCTGGCTGGTGGTGCGTATCGACAATCGCGCTGCTGCACCAGCCGTCACGGTTGAATCCACCGACCGCGCCGACGAGCCCGACCTGACGCGCTGGTTTGTTCTGGCAGCGGCGGTCACTGGCGCCGCGTCGTTTATGTACGAAATCGGCTGGATCCGGATGCTATCGCTGGTTCTCGGCAGCACCACGCATTCGTTCGAGCTAATGCTTAGCGCGTTCATTACCGGCTTGGCGATCGGCGGCTTTGCCGTGCGCAACCTGATCGACCGAGTGCGCGATCCCATTGTCTTTTGCGCGATCGTGCAGCTGCTGATGGGTTTGCTCGCAATGGCGACACTGCCGCTGTACGCGTTGTCGTTCGGCTGGATCTCGGAGCTGATCGCCGGCCTGGCGCGCAGTGACAATGGCTACACGCTGTTTACGCTTGCCAGTCACGCACTGGCGCTGTTAATCATGTTGCCCGCCACCATCACCGCCGGCATGACGCTGCCGTTGTTCACGCACGTGCTTCTCAAGACCCGCCGCGGCGAAAAGAGTATTGGCCAGATATACAGCGCCAACACCGTTGGGGCCATTGTCGGTGTGCTGTTCGCCGTTCATATCGGTCTGCCGTGGCTCGGTCTCAAAGGACTCGTCGGTGCCGGTGCGCTGCTCGACATTGCGCTCGGCGCCGTCTTGTTGTGGGTCGCGCGACGCGATCATTCGGCGCGGCGAATGCGTTGGGTTTTCGCGGCCGTCGTGGCATGGCTTGCCGTGCTGGTCGCCGTGCCGTTTCGCAGCGAAATGCTGGCCTCCGGTGTTTATCGATTCGGCAGTCTTAGCGATGGCAACAAGACCGAAACGGTGTTCTATCGTGACGGCAAAACCGCTTCCGTCGCGCTACTCGAATCGGACAACAATGTCTTGTCACTGAAAACCAACGGCAAGACCGACGCCGGCATGCAAATGGGCGACGACTACGACTTGACCGGTGATGAAATCACGATGGTGCTGCTCGGCGCTCTGCCCCTGGTGTACGTTGACGGGGCTGTCGACGTCGCGACGATTGGCATGGGCTCAGGTCTGTCGACGCACGCGGTTCTGCACGACGCGCAGGTGCAACGCGTTGACACCATCGAAATTGAAGCCGCGATGGTCGAAGCGTCGAAGGGCTTCGGCGACCGCGTCGAATTGGCGCACAGCGATCCGCGCAGCCATATCCATATCGACGATGCAAAAGCGTTTTTTGCACTACGTAACAGCACCTACGATGTGATTATCTCGGAACCGTCTAACCCTTGGGTGAGCGGCGTCGCGACGCTCTTTTCGACCGAGTTCTATGCCCACGTCAAACGTTACTTAAAAGACGACGGTGTCTTCGTGCAGTGGCTGCAACTCTACGAGTTCAACGACGCGTTGGCTGGCTCGGTGCTGGCGGCGCTGAGCGAGCAGTTTAGCGACTTCGCGCTCTATCACACGTCGGACGCTGACTTGATCCTGATCGCTACACCGTCGGGCACACTGCCTCCGCCGCAGTTCGAGCGCATTGTCGAAGGACGCCTGGGTGAACTTCTGGGTTCTGTCGGCGTGAACGATCACAGCGATTTGCATCGACGCTATCTCGGTGCAAAAACCCTCGTTCACGGCATCGTTGCGCACACCAAGTCACCGGCCAATTCCGACTACTACCCGGTAGTGGACCTGCACGCTGGCCAAGCAAGATTTTCGCAGCAGCAGGTCACTATCATGACCGACTGGGCGCTGTCGTCACTGCCGATGGCGCAGCTGATTGAGCCGCTGCCAGTACGGCGCACAACGGTATCCCCGGACGACACGCTGGCACGGGCCATACGCGAGCGCCTGGCTCATGCGATCGGCGATGCGTTGATCGACGGCAATTTTGAGGGCGTGCGCGAGCTTGAGCCCGCTGCCGGTTTCTACGTGAATGTGCTGCGGGATGCCGCCGATTCGTGCACGTTGGATCCGAGCAACGCGTCGTGGAACGAAGCGTTACGCGAGGTCACGCGCCTGGCGCTGGGGCACGCCGCTGCGCCCTATGCGACGGCCATGGTCCAGAGTATCGCGCCAGATCGTTGCCTGGACGACGCCAACGTGGAACTGACCGCGCTGATCCGTTTTTATCACGCCCTGGCGAAGCGCGATTCGCCGCAAATTGAGCAGAGTGGACGTGCACTGTTGCCGCTCGCCGCGGTTGAAGATGCGCACCGGCATCAAGCCATCGCCGCCTTGGTCACGGTGCTTTACGGTAGCGGCCAGATCGAACAGGCGCGTCAGATCATGATCGACTATCGCAGCGATACCGACGCCGCCATTGCCGAGGGCCGCGTTCCGCTGGAAATGCTTCGTGCGCTGATTCGACAGTCCGGAGATTGAATCCACGCTAGTTGTCGCGGCGAAGTTTGAATCCTTAGCGATGTACACATATCGCCCACGTTGCGTACAATGTACGTTTAGTGTTCCAGACCATCGCGTGCGCTTTGTGACGCACGCCGCAGTATCCGAGGCCTCGCATGACTAACCCCGCAACAACGCAAACCGATCGACCGACTCGTGATGAGGCAGAAGCTGCCGTTCGCGTGCTGTTGCGCTGGTCTGGCGAAGACCCCGATCGCGAAGGCCTGATCGATACGCCGGCGCGTGTAGTGCGCGCCTACGAAGATTGGTTCCAGGGCTACAACCAGGATCCGGTCGAGTACCTGGAACGCACGTTTGAGGAGGTCGAGGGTTACGACGAGCTCATCGTGTTACGCAACATTCCGTTCGAATCTCACTGCGAACATCACATGGCCGCAATCATCGGCCACGCCCACGTCGGCTACCTGCCGAGCAAAAAAGTGGTTGGCATCAGCAAACTCGCGCGCGTCGTCGAAGCGTTCGCAAAACGTTTTCAGGTGCAGGAAAAAATGACCGCTCAAATTGCAACATGCATTCAGGATGTGTTGCAGCCCAAAGGCGTTGGCGTCATCGTCGAAGGCCAACACGAATGCATGACCACACGCGGCATTCACAAACCCGGCGTGTCGATGGTGACATCGCAACTGCTCGGCGACGTGCGCACCGATGCGCGCACCCGCACGGAGTTCCTCGGTATCTGTGGTAAGTAGCGCCTAGTCGGCAACCGCTACGCCCGTCCCTTCGACCAAGCTGAGTCGGCGCGACGAAGGCGGGACATCGAATCGCTCGGCCCGCCCCAGCGGCCAGAACACCGCCAAATCGGCAACATCCGAATTGCCAAGACCCAAAGTGATGCGCCCGTCGCTGGCGGATTGATAGCTGCCGTCTGAGTGCGCGCGTCGCCACAACTCGCGCCCGTCGGTGAGTCGTGCGACGACACGTGCTCCGCTGCCGTCGCGCGCACTCGTCGTTCCTTGAAGGGTCAACTGCAAGCTGCCGTTGTCACTGATCAGATCGTTGCGCAGCAATTGTAACGGGCCATTCGCATTCGACACGACAACATCGACATCGCCGTCGTTGTCCACATCGCCAAACGCGGCACCTCGGCTGACATCCCGCCGCTGCATCACCACCCCAGCTTCGCGACTCGCCTCAACGAATCGCTGCTGCTCGTTACGCAGCAACTGATTGGGCTGGCCGTAGGGGAAATCGGGATTCGCCTGCGCGTCGTCGACAACGGTGACCGCACCGTTCGCGATAAACAGATCCAGATGACCGTCATTATCGTAATCGATCCAGCCGGTGCCAAATCCGGTTAGCCGCAAACTCGGCGCGCCGAGATTGGCGCTGTCGGTCACGTCGAAAAAGTTGCCGCTGCCGTCATTGGCGTACAGCGTGTTGGTTTCCGCCGCCAGATGGGTCATGAACAGATCTTCATCACCGTCACCGTCGTAGTCGCCGGCCGTCACCCCCATGCTCGCCTCCGCCGCGCCGTTGCCGTTGTACGCCGTACCGGCCATCAGCGCCGTATCGCTGAAGCGCCCGTCGGCGCCCTGCGTCCAAAGTCGATTTTCCATCTGGTCG
The DNA here is from genome assembly GCA_045107005.1 of Gammaproteobacteria bacterium. GTDB lineage: Bacteria > Pseudomonadota > Gammaproteobacteria > Steroidobacterales > JBCCMA01 > JBCCMA01. The sequence goes on along the minus strand of JBGCFP010000036.1, from coordinate 59,336 downwards.
TTGGCCACAAAAATGTCGACGTCCCCATCGCCGTCGAAGTCCGCAGCGCTCGCGCCCAACCCGTTGCCAGCGGCACTGGCGATTCCCGATTCGTCGCTGATGTTCGTAAACTGACCGTCGCCGTCATTACGCCACAGTTGATCGACAGTGGGTGGATAGGTCGTCGGCGCGCAGTAGTCGCGCTCGCCGTTTGCACTGTTGCAGCGAATGTTATTGCCCGACGTAAACGCAACGTAGTCGGTCATGAACAAATCCAGATCGCCATCGCCATCAACGTCAGCGAAGCTCGCGCTGGTCGTCCAGCCTTCGCTCTCGCCGGTTAACAGCGCGTCGCCAACCAGCGCAAACACGCCCGCGCCGTTGTTCCGATACAGGTGATTGGGTCCGAATGCGGTAACCACCAAATCAACGTCACCATCGTTGTCGATGTCGCCCGTGGCGACACCCGTGCTGTATCCGCGGTCGGCAAGTCCCGACGACTCGGTCGCATCGACAAAACGCAACACCCCGTCTGACGAATCGTTACGAAAGTAACGGTTGGAAAGCGCGGGCTCAGCCCGTGAGCCCCCTTGCAATGCGTACAGATCGAGGTCGCCATCTCCGTCCGCGTCGAACAGAGCGACACCGGAACCCATGATTTCCGGGAACGCGTAGTCGCCGCTATTACCGGCGACGTGTTGGAAGTGCACACCGGATTCGGATGCCACATCCATGAATAACGCAGGGCCGGAAGGCAATGCTTCGTTGACTGGATCACCGACCGAATCAGGGACAGCCACCGGAGGCGTTTTGTCGCAGCTCGCAAGCAGTAACACAACCAAAGCACCCGTCAGCCTCGCTCTACATTGCCATTGAGTCATGCTGCGTCCCGCTCAAGCCGTGCACGCTGATTGGCGAGCTTTGAAACCGTTTTCGATTGCGCCATCAAACGCGCCAGTTCGATCGCCCGATCCAACGAGACGAGCGCGCCTTCGCGATCACCGCCGCGCACTTGCAACGTCGCCAGTGCACTCAATAGCTGCGGCACGTCACGCGAGGGCGTCTGCGTCAACGCACTCAAACCAGCGCGCGCTTGTGCCGGCGTCGCATTGGCAGACAACCACGCGGCGTAAAAGCGCCGCGCCGTGCGCTGCGACGAATCCAACGCAATGGCCTGGCGATACGCCTCACCTGCCGCCGTTGCGTCACCCGAAATCTCGCGCGCCCGACCGAGCCACGCGTGAGCCTCCGCCAACTTTGGCGAACGCTGTACGACACGCTTAAAACGCGACGTCGCCTCTACCAATTTCCCCTGTTGCAACAGAAGCCGACCGAACGCCAAATTCAGTGCCGCGTGTTCGGGCTCGATCTCCAGCCCGGAGCGCGCATGTCGCGTTGCGTTGGCAAAATCCGATTCGACGGTGTAACCGGATACCAATCCAGCGCGCGTTTCCATATTCTGCGGATTGCGGGCAATGGCTTTTTCCAGCAGGGCGAGCGCGCCTTGGGCGTCGCCCTTGCGCTTCGCTGCCTGCGCGGAGCGCACCAGCACGCGATCGGATTTGTTCAGCGCGAACAGCGCCTGCATCAGCGGGTCGTAGTGCGGTGGCTCAGCAACCGTTGCGACATCAAACAACCACAGCTGCTGTTCAGCGCCACGCGAATCACCGAGGCGTCGCAAAAGCTGGCCAAGCGCATAGTGCGCCACGCGAAAACTGCCAAAACGCTCCAACGCCTCTTCCCAGACTTCGGCCGCGTCGGTATAGCGCTCGAGTCGAGTCAGCGCTTTAGCGTAGGTGACGTGCACGTCCCCAAGCTCCGGATACTTCGCGCGCAGTTTTTCCAGCGACGCAAGCGCATCCGCCGCATCACCAAGCTCGGTCTGCAGTCGTGCGCGGCGCAAGGTCGCCGGCACATCGTCCGCGTTGCGTTCGAGAAAAGCCTCAACGGCCTTCAGCGCTCCGGGCGTGTCGCCGATGTTCTCAAGAAGTTCGCCGTGGTAGTAGATCCATTTTTCTTCGCGCGGAGCCAGGGCTCGGGCGCGCACGAAGAGCGCACGCGCCGCGTCGAAGCGGCGGTACGTGCGATACATCATGCCCAGCTCGCCGTTGACACTCGCCGAATCTGGCCGCTGCGCCAGTTGCTCGCGCGCTGCCCTCACTTGCTCGCGCACCGCCGGCTCAAATTCTTCGATGTTGACGTCCGGCACCACCGGTAGCGTCGCCATGTCCACCGAGGGACCGCAGGCGATGAGCAGGCTGGATCCCACAGCCGCCAAACATCCGATTGCGCGTCCCGCTCTGATCACGACGCGTCGCTGTCCCACGGCTCGCCCTCACCCTGCATCAGACGTAAGTAGCGTCCGGGTCGGACGTCAGCCCATTGTTCCCGCTGACCGTCTGGCCACACGACGCCAACGCGCAACGATTCGTCATTGCCTGCCCCCAAGCCAAAATGCGCACGCGGGTCGTTCGCCGACAGGTAACTGCCATCGCGCGCGACGCGACGCCACAGTGGCGCCCGGCCCTTCTGTAGAAGCGCCACACGTGCGCCAAGCGCCGTGCGTCCGTTCGCGAGGCGCACGTCAAGGCCGAACCAGTCGCTGGATACATCGTGCGCGTTGACCAGAATTTGCGGCGCGGCGTTCGCGTTAGCCACAACAATGTCGATGTCGCCGTCGTTGTCGAGATCGCCAAACGCCGCACCGCGGCTCGTCGACGTAGCTGCCAGTGCGTCATCCGATGCCCCGCGCCACTCCTGATACGTGCCAGCGGCTTCAAGAATGAACAACTGGTTGCGTTGTTCGTAGGGAAAATCCGATGCGCTGATTCGCGACGGTTCCGTCACCACCGCTCCGTTGGCGACGAACAAATCAAGATCAGCGTCGTTATCGGCGTCAAACCAGCGGGCGCCGAAGCCGGTAAAAACCAAACTGGCGCTGCCCAGGCGCGCACGATCCGTCGAGTCGGTAAAACCGCCGCGACCGTCGTTCGTGTACAAGGTGTTGGTCTGGGTTTTGAGATGCGTCATGAACAGATCGACGTCGCCGTCACCGTCAAAGTCCGAAGCGGTAACGCCCATGCTTGCCTCAGCCATCCCGTGCGCGTTATACGCGCTGCCGGATACCAGACCCGACTCACGAAACACTCCGTCGCCTTCATTGCGCCACAAAAAATTGGCAGACTGATCATTGGCAACAAAAAAATCAATGCGTTCATCGCCGTCAAAGTCTGCGGCAAGAACACCGAGACCTGCGGCTTTGGCTTCGGCAAGCCCTGCGGCGACAGTGACATCGGCAAACCGCTTGCCGTCCACATTTCGATAAAGCGTGTCGGCCGTGGGCGTAAACACGGTGGGCGAGCAGTAGTCCGCGCGATCAATCGGGTTCTTGCACGACCGGTTGCCGGTCACCGGGTTGGCGACGTAGTGGGTGACGAACAGATCGAGCAAGCCGTCGCCGTCGTAGTCGGCGAACGCCGCGCTCGCGCCCCATCCCGCATGCGCGACACCGGCCGCTGCGCCGGTTTCCAAAAACCGACCGTTACCCTGATTGACGTACAGCGCATTGGCGCCAAAATTGGTGACATAGAAATCGACGTCGCCGTCGTTGTCGATATCGCCGGTAGCCACACCCATGCCGTAGCCGGCGTCGCCAACACCCGCCTGTTTCGTTACGTTGACGAATCGCGGCGCGCCGTCTTGCAGATCGTTTCGATACAGTTGATTGGTTTGCCGCAGCGTGTCGCTGACAACCGGCCCACCAGCTTGAATCAAATACAGATCCAGATCGCCATCACCGTCGTAGTCAAACAACGCCGCGCCCGGACCGATAATTTCGGGCAGATGAAACTCACCGGACGGTGCCGCAACGTGAACAAAATCAATGCCGACCGACGCGGTCACGTCCTTGAAATAGGACGTGATCGCCTCGGTTTGGGCAAGCAGCGACCGCGATGATGGCACCGTGGGCGGCGGTTGCTCGCAACCCGCACACACCAACAGAATTAGCCCCGCGCGGCAAAGGGTGTCAGCGCGAGCCACCACCGGCCTCGGCCAGCTGTGCCAAATCCTGATCGATCTGGGTTAGCGTGCTCGTCTGGTTGTAACGTGTCGCCAATTCCCGCGCACGATTGAGCGCAGCGCCTGCGTTGTCGAGGTTGCCCGCACTAAAATGCGCTTGAGCCAACGAGCGCAAATAGGTGGGCGTCGCCGTGGAGACGGGCTCAACAATGTTTTCCAGCGTATCAGCAGCTCGATCAAACTGGCCGGCCGCGATGAGCGCATTGCCAAAGAAAAACCCGGACTGATAGTCAAGAGGATCGAGCTCGAACGCTTTGCCGAACTGAGTGAGCGCATCGGCGCTTTGGCCCAGGCGCTGCTGCGCAACGCCAAGATACTTGTGTGCCGTCGCGTCGTCCGGATTGGCGGCCAACGCTTTTTCAAAAGCGCTAACCGCGTCTTCAAAACGCGACTCTTTGAGCATCAACACGCCGTAGTTGCTGTGCAGCTTCGGGGCATCCGCATCGATGGCAAGACCCGCATCGTAATTCGCCTGCGCCTGGTCCGTTTCGCCCAGTTGGCCGTAGAGTCCGATCAGGTTCACCCGCGCGACCAAATTTTCCGGATCGCTGCTAAGCAGCGCTTCAAAGACCTCGATCGCTTCACGGAATTTGCCTTCTGAACTCAAACGGCCGGCACGAATGATCGCCTGCTGGGATGAGTTGCGGATATCCTGAACGCGCGTCAGCATGCGATCCCGGTCGGGCGGTCCCGCGCGCCGATGTTTCTCGAACAAGGCTCGATGCGTAGCGGCAAGCTCTTCGCGCCCGGCAGCCTCGTACGCCGCGGCCAACGAATAATGCGCAGCACCGTAATGCGGCACCGATTCGGTTGCCTTTTGCAGCTGCTCAATAGCGGTGGCGCTGTCACCCATGTCCAGCGCCAGCTTGCCGTACGCATAGTGCGCTTGCGCATACCTTGGCGTATCGGTGGTCAACGCGCCAAGCGCGACCAGCGCCGCATCAGTTCTACCCGCCTTCGCCTGGAGTTCGGCCATGCGCAATCGCAACGGCGGATAGGTTGCTGACAACTTGGACGCTTGTGTATACGCCGACATGGCCGCCGCATCATCGCCTTGCGCTTCCAGAACGACGCCTTTCAAATACGGCCACGCCGCTTCGTCTGATTCGAGCTCGGCCGCTCGAGTGTAATACTGCAATGCCGCGGTCGGATGTTCGTAGGCGTGCGCAAACATGCCTGCCAATCCCGCCGACTTGCCATCGTTAGGGGCGTTATTAACCGCCTCAATCAGCTGGGCGGCACGCGCGCGCGCATCCTCGGGATACACCGACAGATCCACGGTGACGTTGGGACGATCACTGACCGTTGGCGTTGGGGACGGCGCGACGCTTGGCTGATCGGCCGGCTCGCAGCCGGCGACAGCGGCGGCCAGCGCTGTTACAAAAAAAAGCGTGGCCCAAGGGCGACTCTTGATCGTTGGTTCAAGGGTCGACCGGATTGATAGTTCGTTCATGATTCCTCGCAAGGTCCGGCAGCCGGTTTCTCTGGCGGAGCAGTGTGCCACAGACTGCCACTAAACAGCGGAAGTAACCCACAAAAAAAGCCCCGTCGGTCACCCGACGGGGCTTTTTCAGAGATTAGATCTCTAAGCGCTTAGGCGCGGCGGCGAGCCAAGCCCATGCCAGCGACACCAAGGCCGATCAGCAGAAGCGTAGCAGGCACTGGAACCTGAGCAACCTGGTTCACCGAGATGAACGAACCGTCCAGGAACACGCCGTCGATGCCAGCATCGTCGAACGAGTCAGCGATCAGGATTTCCCAGTCGCCCGAACCGTCAAGGATTGGGTCCATGAACGTGATCGAACCCGAAGCGGAGAAGATGCCGCTGGTGTCGTCCCACATCAGGTCGAATGCGCAGTCGATGCCGAAAACAGCACAACCGCCGTCAACCGTACCGATTTGAGCGAAAGACATCGTTGGGAGGTGACCGATCTGAACGACCAGCTCCGAACCCCAAGAGATGTTCGAACCGTTATTGCCTGCATCGTAGATGAAGTCAAAGGTGATGTCGGTGACTGCACCGGTATCAGCGTTAGGAACCACGAAGACGTTGAACGCGCCGCCGTCGGCTTCTTCGCCAGCCAGATCGATCATCAGAGCGTTTGCCGACGTGCTCAGGAGCAGCGTGGCAGCAGCAGTAGCCATAATTGCTTTAAGTTTCATTTTTATCCCCTGTACCGCTCATATTTGAGAGGCGAGTTACCAAATTTTGTCTGAAAAGTACCCGCAGCATCTGCCGCGACTGGGGGAAGTATTGCAAAAGCGGTGCCAACTTTTGTAAGTGCCTGTTTCTTGGGTTTTTGTGACAATTAGACTCTGTCAGCCTCTCGTTCAAATACGGTATGTGTGAAATTTTCCGACACCGAAGCCCGGAGTCGCCCGCAGCGCAGATACATGACGGCCCACGATCCGTGGCCTCAAGGCTCCACGACAACAAATAACCGTTATTTTTCATGTCTTTACAATTGTTGACCGAAACGGAAAACCGGATATCAAAAGCGTCTGGTTTCCCGACATAAGACAATCAGGGCTCGTTGCATGCCTTCCAATTCGCTTGCATAAACAGAGTGTTGGAACGACTATTGCCCGCGCTTTTTCATGGGACAGGTTTGACGTTGCAGTACGACGTAATCATTGTGGGCCAGGGGCTGGCAGGCTCCGCACTTTCCTGGGCTTTGCTGCAGCGCGGCGCTCGAGTGCTGGTCGCTGACCGGGGCGCAGGCGGCACGGCTTCAAGCGTTGCTGCTGGTCTGGTTACGCCTGCCACTGGCCGTGCACTGGGTCAACCGGCGCACTTTCAGCGCGACCGAGCCGCCGCCGCGAAGCATTATAGAGAGGTTGAGGATTCCGAGGGTCAGGCGTTCTGGTTCGAGCGCCCAGCCCTGCGGCTGTTTCCGACCGAGGAGGATGCCCGCCGGCTGGCGACACGACGTGCCGATCTCGAACACGACTTAGCCGATGCCTCACCCGCACCGGCTGCCGGGTTCAGGCGGTTTGCTGATGCGGCGCTGATGCGCTCGGCGGCCAGGCTCGACGTGCCCAAATACGTGGACGCTGTGCGCGACCAGCTGTCAGCTCGGGAGAGCCTGCGCAAGTGCGAGATTTGCCCCAGTGATATCGAGCCCGAAAGCACAGGCGTGCACATCAAAAACCTCGGTGCCCGCGCTCGCTACGTGGTGCTTTGCGGCGGCAGCGACGACCGCGGCAACCCGTGGCTCGCTGACAGCAAGCTCAATCCGGCGAAAGGCGAGATTATTACGGTGACCATCGACGATTTTCACGAGCAGCGCACAACGCACAGTCGTGGTTACTGGTTGCTGCCAGCCGACGAACCAGGCGTGTATCGATTTGGCGCTACCTACGATCACGGCGATCACGACCCAGCGCCCACGCGCGACGCCCGCACCACGCTCGAGACGGCGCTGACCAAGTTGGTCGATCGTTCGTTTCGAGTTGTCGATCAGCAGGCGGGACTGCGCCCGGTCGGTCCCGGCCGCCAAGTCCTCGTTGGTGCACACCCCGTCCACGGGTCTGTTGTTCTTTTCAACGGCCTTGGGTCACGCGGCGTCCTGTGGGCCCCCTGGCAAGCCGAGCGCCTGGCCGAGCAACTGATGAGCGGCCCACCCGTTCGCGCGTTGGAACCTGCGTGACTGCGCGCCGCACCAGCGCTGCGAAAGCCGCCGTGGCGCAAGTTCTTCGACGCGGCGACACAGCGGTGGACGCCACCCTCGGCAACGGTCACGACACCCTGTTTCTCGCCGGGCACGTTGGGCCCGAGGGGCGCGTTTGGTCGTTTGATATCCAGCCCGCCGCACTGACCCAAGCCCGCCAACAGCTGTTGACCTTGCCGCGATCCGAGCGCGGCGATGTGACACTGATTGAGGACAGTCACGAGCGCATGCTCGAGCACTTGCCCGCCGATCAGCATGGGAGAGTGGGCGCCGTGATGTTCAACCTCGGCTATCTGCCCGGCGGGGACAAAACGCTGACGACCACCGCGGACACGACCGTGGTCGCGTTGACCCAGGCGACCCAGCTGCTGCGACCTGGCGGCCTGCTGTCGGTGATCGCTTACGTTGGTCATCCAACCGGGCGCGAAGAGATGACGGCGCTTTCGACGTGGATAGCGACTAATGACAAAACCGTTCGCTGGACCGAACACGAAAAAGGCGCGTCGCCACCACTGGCGCCGCGCCTGTTTCTCGGCGTGCGTTGCTAGGCCGGGGCATTAACCGCCGCGACGAATGCGTACGCCACCGCCGCTGCTTTTTAGCCGCATCAGCGGTCCGCCGCCGTTGATCGCGCCACGCAACCGACGCTTGGATTTGGTTTTGCCTTCGATCGGAAAATCGGAACGCACGCCGCCGCCACTGCTGCTTGCATCAATATTGACCGCGAACGCATCCGACAAATTCAAGGTCACGGTGCCGCCCGACGTCGACAAACGACAGTCGCTGGTGGGCTGCGTACGCAACGTGGCTTCGACACTGCCGCCGGACGTATTGGCTTGCACGTTGCCGCTGACACCAGCGATGCGAATCGAACCGCCCGATGTGGTGGCTTTCAAGTCTCCCGCCACTTCGCCCACGCGTATGCTGCCGCCCGATGTATTCAAGTTCGCGTCCGCACCGCCACCTTCAAGTGTGATGCTGCCGCCGGAGGTGTAGGCATTCACTTCGCCGCTGACCATGCCGAAGCTCATGGCACCGCCCGAGGTCTGGGCACGCAGTTCTCCGTCGAGATCCTCCACGCGGATCGAACCACCGCTGGTCGACAGGTCGAGATCGAACCGGCTTGGAATCGTGATGCGGTATTCGATGCGCGCTCTGGGCCGCGAACGCCATGAGGACAACTCGCTCGGCCACTCGCCTCGAATCGTCACTTCGTTTCCCTTTTGTTCGAATTCCACAAGAAATTCGTCGGCGCGTTCTCCGCTGCGCAAGACTTCGACTTGCACATCGGTACCACCGGTCCGGATATCCAATTTGCCAGGATTGGTATCCACGATCAGCTTACCGCCGCTACCGACATCGAACTGCCGCTCCAGATCGGAAGCCATCGCGGTCGACATCGCGAGGGCAAAAAAGACGGGCAAAATGGATTTGGTCAGTAGATTCATAGCGGGTCTCCGGTGTCTGGTTGTGGGTTGGATGACGAAGTGGCGCTCAGGGTTTAAGCCCGCGGTTATTCAATGTGCACGGCGGGTTGACGACAGCCTGCGCTGTCACCCAAGCTGCAGGCTGCGTGTCGACCCGTGCGGGTGCAGCGAGTGACAATTCCAACTCAACTGACGAAACTTGTTATCGGCGCGATGCTGAGTGTGCTGGCGAGCGGCTGCGCCCCGCCTCCCGTCGCCATCACGCAGCCTCTCGCGTTGCAGTTCATTGATTCGCCAGCCAGTGGACGCAGCGGACAAGCCGCTTTGAACCGCAGCCCCGATGGACAGTTGGTGCTTTCGTGGCTGGACCACTTCCCCGATGACCGTGTGGCGCTGCGCAGCGCGGACTACGCGGACAACGGCTGGCACTCGCAGACCACCATTGCTACCGGCAGCGACTGGTTCGTCAACTGGGCCGACTTCGGGGCCGTGGTTCCTCTTCGCGGCACACGGCGACTGGCGCACTGGCGTGTGCGCAGCGGCCCGGCCACGTACGCCTACGACATTCACGTGGCGCTGTCATCCGACCAAGGTCGCCGTTGGGACACGCCGTTTGTGTTGCATCGGGACGGCACCCGAACCGAACACGGTTTCGTCAGCGTTTATCCAACGGCAAATGGTGCGGGGATCCATTGGCTTGACGGCCGTGCCACTGATGGTGGCGGTCGCGGCCATCACGCAACCGGTGGCGCCATGCAGCTGTTCAATACGGTTCTTGGCGGCGACGCTGCGGACGCGCAAGTGGTCGATGCGCGCGTCTGCGATTGCTGTCAGACCGCGAGCGCAATGACCGATAGCGGCCCGCTCGTGGCGTACCGCGATCGCAGCGATGACGAAGTTCGCGATATCGTGGTCGCGCGCATTGATTCGCAACCGCCAACGCCACCACAAACTCTTGGCCCGGACAATTGGAAAATTGAAGGTTGCCCGGTGAACGGCCCTGTGCTTGACGCATCCGGTGATCATGTGGCCATCGCCTGGTTCACCGGAGCGGATCACACGCCCACAGTACAACTGGCGTTTTCCGACGACGGAGGTCGGCGGTTTGGTGATGCTTTAGTCATTGACAAAGAGCAGCCCGTCGGCCGAGTGGATATCGTCTGGCTTGACGCGAACAGCGTCGCGATCAGCTGGGTGTGCACCTCTTCGTCAGACGCCGCTCAACTGTGTCTGCGTCGCGCGACGGCGAGCGGTGACTTGTCGCCGATCTACACGACGGTTGCGCTCGACAGCAGTCGACGTAGCGGCATGCCGCAAATGGAGCGCAGCGGTGATCAACTGGTGTTCGCGTGGCAAGCGATCGGTGATACGGCGACGGACACCTACGTTCGCACTGCCGTTCTGCCGATCAGCACGTTGCGTCCTTAGCGCGAGTATGAGCTCGCAAAACCCTGGCAATCAGGGGCAATCCCTCGCCCCGCGCGCGTCCTTGCGCCAAGGTCTGTATCAATCCATGAGACCCCGCAGCCAATCCAGAATCGAGATCGTGGATTGCGTCTCACCCTTGGGCGCAGGACGACCACCACGATCCGTTGCGTCAGTGGAGAATCCCCCGGAAGACGCCGTAATCGACTGAGTGATCGTTGACGTGGACGAAGTGTCTGCGGCGGCAGCGGTCATCGCGCTCATCAGAAGACCAGAAGCAGCGACGGCGGTGAGCAGTTTGCGAGTTGCGTTCATTTGCGTTTCCTTTGCGAAGTGATTTTGCGAGCGCGCGTTGCGTTGCGCGCTCGACCATCACTTTGCACAGGGCAAATCGTTGCCACTCAATTTCGCCAATTGGCGAATTTGGGCAATCAAGCATCCAGCATGTTGGGCCCGGTCGACTCAACATCGCACCGTGGCGTAGGGAGACGTCTGCCAGGCATCGGCACCGGCCCAATCGATAAAGGCAATTTGCTCGGGCTGCAGCCCCAAGCCGTAGGAGCGTTCACTGCGCCGGCTGTAGATGCGATAAGCCGCGAAGCTCGCGCCGTTTTTCACCAACGCTTGTAACGTGCGACCAATGCGACTGCGTGCCGAGCGCAACGCTTCGCGGGTTAGACCGCGACTACCGTCCGACTCCGATTTACGCCCTCCACCGACCAGACAGGCTTCGTAGAGGGCCAAAAACTCGTCCGGCTCGTCGAGCGTTTGATCATCCGTGACAAACGGTGCACCACGTCGCGCACGTTCTGCGTAATAGGCGTAAAGCGCAGCAGCGCGTGGCTCAAAACGCGGTTCCGTCCGTCGATGCGAACTGTCGCACAGCACATCGAACGCATTCGAGAAGCGAAACTGCAGCCCGCTGAAAACACTGCTTATCTGAAGATGCGCATTGCCATCGAGGCCGTGACACAAGGTTGAGTAATCCACCTGGCGCGCAAGATTGCGCACGGACGCCAAGCCTTCAATGCGGGCAAACGGAACGTCGCAAATACGCGCCGGCTGATCGCCTTCACCGTGCGCGGCCGACGGGTAATAGGACGCCGCCATACCCGGATCACTGTCCGTGCCCACAGCCTGTACCAGACGATCCTGAGGTCGACCCAGCAGGGACAAAGCGTGACCAGCAAGAAAACTCGCGACGACATTTTGGTCCGGCCCGAGTGAAATCCACAGCTGAGTATCGTCGTCGTCGGTAATCCGCTGCACGGTTTTAAGGATAGAGTTGCCAATGTCCCGCCGGTGGCGGACGGTTTCGAGTGAGTAGAGCGGCGCGTTGGGCTTGCACGAGCGGGTCATCACTTCCAGACAAAGCCGGGCCGTTGCCACGGGCACCTTGAGGGTCAAACGACGAGCCAACTCGCCAAACACGCCCTGAAAATGCCCGTCGCCGACCAGGCTTGCCTCAATACGCCGCGCGCCTCGCTGACCGGTAATAACGACGACTTCATCGGGAACCCACGGCCGGGGCATGTGAGCAAGGCCGTAGATGGTTTGGGTGACGACCTGCGGGCACTCACTCGCGACGCACAACAGGACGTTTTTCTTTGGCGTTGAAGACGTTCGGTCCCCGGACTGCAATCGTTGATGCTCCATTTTCGAAACTCTCCATCGTTCGAACACGTTACGGTCGCGGGTGCCGGCGAGCTAATCGTCTGGCGTATCCTCGGTGCCACCACCGGATATTTGATACACGCCAAACCCTAGCCGCGTCGTTTCCTCGTCGTCCGACGTCTCAAACTCTTTCTTGTCTTTCAGCCAACGTTCAATGCGCCGATAAAACTTCGTCGCTTCTCGCTCCAGCACGCGCCGAAATGCCGGCTCGTGCTCGCACGCAATATTCTCTTCCGTCGTGCGAATTTCGATACGCGACGGCTCCTGCTCACTTCGCTGCAGGTTGTAACTAACGGTGCCGACGAAATCCGCAATGAGCCCGCCCATGCGCTCTGTGTTCTGCACGTTGCCGGGCGCTGGCAAAAAGTAGTCGCGCAGGGCCACAATTCGGTCATTCTCATCCTTGCGTACCGCACCGGTTTCAATCAGCTCCCGCAATGTCGTGGTTGCCGGGACGTCGCTGAAAAAGCGTCGCGCGAGCATGGAGAAAGACGGCTCCTCGCCATCGAAGCTGAGCGCAATCGGCTCGCCCTCGGCATTCAGGTAGCTTGTGTTGGTGTGCCATTCGCGAAGCAGAGTCCCTAGTCCGTAGCGTTTCTTGTCTGACGAAAGTGACGGATTTTTCAGATCACCTCGAACACGGATCCGCTTCACGTCGTTGCGCGACAAGCCCGTGAGCAGCGCCGTGCGCGCGATGTTGGTGGGGCGTCCCGAGCGACCGTAATCTTCCGTGACGACATCGACGTAAGACTCCTTCACCAAATCGACAAACTGCCGTCCGTTGATGCCACCTCGCAGTGCGAGGCGAATCACACTGGGCAGGAAGCGACGGATCGCGTTCACGACAACACTGTCAGTATTGTTCTGCATATATGATAAATAATTGAAATATAAGAGTCGATATAAATATTTGGTCTATTTTATTGTTTTTTCTTTCATATATCGTCGGTGATATCGAGTAACACCATATCTGCAACTTACCGGACGAATCAACGAGCATCCAGTCTTTTTTCGAGCGTCCAAAAAAAATGCGGCGAAGTCTCCTTCGCCGCACCGTCCAGTGGTTGCTGATCGCTCGCCCCGTCAGTTCATTAGTGTTTCCACGAAAAACATGTACTCAAGTGCCGTGCGGTACGCGAGCTGGTCCTGATTCGCGGTACCACCGTGACCGCCCTCGATGTTCTCGTAATAGAGAAAGTCGTAACCGTAGGACGCCATTTTTGCCGCCATTTTGCGTGCGTGGCCCGGGTGTACGCGATCGTCTTTGGTCGAGGTGTAAAACAGCACGTCCGGGTAGTCGGTATCGCGCCGCAGTGCCTGATAGGGCGAGTAGGCGCTAATATAGTCGCGCTCCTCCGGCACATCCGGATTGCCGTATTCCCCCATCCAGCTCGCGCCCGCTAACAGCTTGTGATAGCGCAACATGTCCAGCAGGGGCACGCCGCAGTCAATCGCGGCATACAAATCCGGGCGTTGAATCATGGCCGCGCCCATCAACAGTCCGCCATTTGAACGGCCGATCGCGCCCAGTTTGTCGGGTGTCGTTACCCCGGTTGCCACCAGCGCGGTGCCGACAGCAAAGAAGTCGTCAAACGCCAGCTGGCGGTTTTGCTTCAGCGCAGACTTGTGCCACGTTGAACCGTATTCGCCGCCACCACGAATGTTGGACAGCACCATCACACCACCGCGCGCCACCCACAGACGACCCGCCAGCGCACCGTGCTGAGGACGCCCTGGATCGGCGTAATAGGTCGGCAAAATGGATGCCGCAAAGCCACCGTAACCGTACTGGATTGTCGGCGCATTCCCGCGCGCGAGTACATCGGAGCGCCCCATGACAAAATAAGGCACTCGCGTACCGTCGCGGCTCATTGCAAACCGCTGCTCGACCACCACGTCGGTAGCGTCATAGAGCTCAGGCAATGACTGGACCTGAGCGACCATTCCCGCCCCGTCGACATAAAACAGGCTGTCTGGCACGGTCATGCTTTCATAGCTGACCAAAAGATCATTGCCCTTGCCGTTCGTGCTGCTAATCGAAACGGTACCGTTGGGCGGCAAATCCAGTGCGGTGGTTGTCCACCCGTTGGCGGTTTCGCGCAGACGTTTCACTTTACCAATCACGTCGTCAAGCAGGACAACAAACAGGTCATCCTTGCCAGCGCGAATTTGCTCAAGGGCTTCGGATTGACCGGGCGCATAAACGAGTTGCGATGTCACCGCACCCGCCTCGTCAAGCGTCAACGCCACGATCGCATCGGTCGCGTAGCGCGCACCGTTGTGCTCCCAGGGCTCTTTCAGATGCGCGATGATCTTACCGTTGACTTTGCCAACGACACTCACTCGATTGGGCAGCGGCAAGGTGATGGTCGCCCCGTCCTCACGCTGCACGTGAATCTTGTATTCGAAAAACGTAAGGGCTTGAATCACCATCGGCCACACCGCGGTCTCGTCGCGCAGTGCCGCTGGAAACGCCGCGACGTCGCTCGACTCACCGCGGAACACCGTCGGTGCCGCATCCAGCGCCTGACCGCGATGCCACAGGCGAATCTCAAACGGGTAGCCGCTCTCGCTGATGCTGCCGGCACCAAAATCCGTGGCGACAATCAAGCGATCCTCATCCAGCCACGCCACGTTTCCCTTCGCCTTCGGCAGGGCGAATCCGTCGCGGACAAACTCACGCGTCAGTGTTGAGAACTCACGCTGAATGGACGCGTCGGTGCCCCCATCCGAAAGTTCAACCATGCAGTGCTCGTACGCCGGGGGCAGACAGCTGACGCCGCCAAACACCCAATTGCGGTTTTCCGTTTTGGCCAGCAAGTCGATGTCTAGCACCGCTTCCCACTGCGGGGCGCCGTCGACGAAACTGGTCAACGGCGCACGCCGCCATAGACCTCGGACGTGTTCAGTGTCTTGCCAAAAATTGTAAACAAAGCCCGCCTGAATATTGCCGTAAGGGATGCGCGCATCACTACCGAGAATCGCCAGTGCGTCATCGTAAAGCTCATTAAACGTGGCGTTTTTGGTCAGACGTGCAAGGCTGCGGTCGTTTTGTTCCCTTACCCACGTCAATGAACGCTCCGCCGTCACATCCTCAAGCCAAAGGAAGGGATCCGCGGAATCGAGGCTCGGCGCCGGGGCCGGCGATTGCGTGGAGACAGGGACCGTGGTCGTAGCACAGCCCGCCACGGCCAGCGCGGCGGCGGCAAGTATCAGTCGATTCATGGAAGTAACCCGTCAGGAAACCAATGTCAGCCCACGATTGTGCCAGCGACAGGGCTGCGTCACCACAATTGGCTGCAGACCCGGTGCGGCCGGGCGTGCGGGCTTAGACGGCGTGCGGCAACTCGACCACAGAGCAAAAGGTCTCGAGCATGCGCAGCGCGTCCGTATACGCATCGGCGCGTCTTGCTTTGACAATGTATCCCGCCACATTGCGACGGTATGCCCGATGCATGTCTTCCTGGGAATCCGACGTAGAGAGCACGAAAACCACGCTCTCTCGCAACG
This sequence comes from Gammaproteobacteria bacterium, assembly GCA_045107005.1. Classification (GTDB taxonomy): domain Bacteria; phylum Pseudomonadota; class Gammaproteobacteria; order Steroidobacterales; family JBCCMA01; genus JBCCMA01. The sequence goes on along the minus strand of JBGCFP010000036.1, from coordinate 43,570 downwards.
CCTCATCGCTGCGCAACTCATCGAGAAAGCCGATACCGTCCATCATTGGCATATTCAGGTCGAGCACGATGATGTAAGGCGACGGAATTCGCTCCGTTTGCTCCCCACCTCGCAAAACGTCCAGCGCTTCAATTCCGGTGTGAGCCGTTCGTATCGGATTCTCCAAACCCAGTTTTTTCATCGCGCGGCGAATCGCCATGATGTCGACATCATCATCGTCAACGACCAGCAGTGACACCGGACTGGGGGTTTGGTTACGAAACTGAATCAATCTTAACGTCACTCGAGACCATGGATGCCGGAAAAGACACGCGAAACTCGGTACCGCGATCCGTCAGCGGCGAATTCAACGTGACTGAGCCCCCGTGCGCGCGCGCGATACGTTGTATCACCGCCAACCCAATGCCGCTGCCTTCACGCTCATCACGCCGCTTCAATGTTGAAAACATCTCAAACACTTTCTCCTGATAGTTTACCGGTATTCCGGGTCCATCGTCGCGCACGATGAACACCACGCGATTGGGATCCACTTCCGCCTCTACGGTGATGGTGCCGACCGCTCGATCGTGATGCGCGATCGCGTTGCCAATCAGGTTCAGAAAAAGCTGCTCAAACTGGGTGCGTGACATCAGAAGCGTGAGGGCATCGATTTCAATTGAGATATCGATTCCTTCGTTCGGTGCAAGCCACTCGACGACACCGTGTAACACTCGACGCACATCGAGACCCTCATCGGTATGCTCGCGCTTCCCGGCGCGGGCGAACGTCAGTATGTCGGAGAGCATTTTGTCCATGCGCCCCACACGCTTGCGCATGAGCCGCAGTTTCGACTGCACGTCATCGTCCAGGCGATCACCAAGATCCTCCTCGATCCACGTGGCCAGTTGGTCAATGCCACGCATCGGGGCGCGCAAATCGTGGGAGGCAATGTAAGCGAAGTGATCCAGATCATGATTGGTCTGTCGCAGCTCCTGCGCCTGGCGCTCAAGATCGCGCTGCGCCCGCATCATGGGCGAAATATCCTGCGACACAACCAGCAAGCGTGGCTCGCCGGATTCGTCATCGTTAAACGGAATCTTGTCGGTCGATATCCAGCCGCGCGGTCCGTCACGCGGCGTGTACTGCTCCACAATGCCGTATTCGGCTTCGCCCGAATCAATGACGCGCAAATCGTCTTCATGGTATTTGCGCGCCATCGCCGGGAACAGCTCGTAGGTGTCCGCGCCCTCTGCGTCTGCCACCGTCATGTTCATGGATTTGGCTGCTTTTTCGTTCAGACGCAGGATGCGGTTGTTCTTGTCCTTGTACCAGATACGGACCGGAACGATGTTCAAGATGCGGTCAAGCTCCGCCTGCTGTCTTTCGACATCACGGTTGGCCGACATCGCTCTACTCAGGGTTTCACGTTGTGACAGCTCGTACGCGAGCAGGCGCACCAGCACTGGAACAAACGCGGTTTCGTACGAAGCAAACTGGCGCCGGGCGACCGATCTGGATGCAAACGAAACGCTACCGTACACCCGCCCGTTTACCGTTAGCGGCGCGCCGACGTAATGAACCCGACCCCCACCGTGTTTTTTCTGTCCGGCCGTCGCGCGTTGATCCGGCGTCAAGTCACTGTGCGTCGTCAGCGCATCGGCTTCGATGACATAGGGCGTGAAACGAACGGCCACGTTTTCCAGCTCGTTCTGTTCGTTGTCATCCCCGGACTCGTATTCACTGCTGATGCGCCCGTCGCTGTGCCGACAAATGGTGCCTTTATCCAGGTTCAGGTAGTCGCAGCCAAGCTGCAGCATTTGCGAAATCTTGTCGTCGACATGCACGTTGGACGTGGTCAGTGCCGCATAGACCGCCTCGCGGAATGACTCGTGGCGTTTACGCACGTCAATTTCTTCAACCGATCCGGCCATCCGCACCGGCTTGCCCGATTGATCCCACTCGGCCTGACCGCGTGAGTGTATCCACACGTAGGTATGGTCAGTGCGCCGCTGGCGGAATTCAACGTCATAGGGAACGCGGTGTTCAAGATGCGCGTTCAGAGCAGCAGCAACAGCCTCTTTGTCTTGGGGATGGATGCGATCTTCGAAATCCTCAAAAGTCGGCTTGTACTGGACGGGATCCAGACCGACCACTTCCATGCAGCGCGGCGACCAAAACAGCTCGCCGGTCTGAATTTGCCAATACCACAGCCCAGCGTTCGATCCGCGCACCGCGAGATCAAAGCGCAACTGACTTTCCTCAAGGGCTTCTTTGGTCTCTAGCGTATCGGTGATGTCCTGGAATACGCCGAACACCGTTTCGACCTCGCCACTGTCGGACAACGTGATGCGACCGCGCGATCGCACGTGGCGAATGGCACCGTCTGGTCGCAACAGGCGAACGTCGAATTCGAACGGTCGCTTGTCGGAAATAGCGCTGTCGACCAGCGCTGCCACGCGCGGCGCGTCGTCGGGGTGATAAAAATCGATCGCAGAGCTGATGTCTGGCGTGTACGTCTCCGGGCTCAGGCCGTGAATGCGATAAATCTCGTCCGACCAGAACAACTTGCCCGCCCGCAGATCAATCTGCCAGTGGCCAACGGCGGCCAAAGACTCTGCCATTTCCAGCAGCTGCACGCGTTCGCGCATTTCCGCGACAAATTTGTCGTCAGACTGGCCCTTTCGCACTACCTTTGATCCATCCATGGGTCCATCCATTTACCGAATTCGGCATTCGCGCACTGACCAGCCTACGTGCTCCGTAAGGCTGGCGTCCACCGCGCGCGCTGCTGTTGGCAGCGGTCGTAACAGTATAGCGACAGACATTTGGCGAACATGACAGGACACAATTGCTTACACTGGTGCTTTGCGCTCGAGCGATGTCATTGGGTTCATATACGGTCGCAACCCCCGCAGCAGGTTACCGGTTTATGTTAAGAGCAGGTTTCGCCAGTGTCTGGCTGTTCGCCAGCTTGTTTTCCATGCCACTGGCAACGGCGGCCGATGATGCGCTGTGGAGCGCACTTGAGCGCCCGGGGCACGTGCTGCTGATGCGCCACGCGTTAGCGCCCGGTACCGGTGATCCTGCGCATTTCGCGCTCAACGATTGCGCAACGCAACGCAATCTGTCGGACGCCGGCCGTGCCCAGGCTCAAGCCATCGGGACCGCGCTGCGCGAGCGGCAGGTAAAAAACCTGGTGGTGTTCTCGAGCCAGTGGTGCCGTTGTCTCGAGACGGCCCGGTTGCTGGGCATTAGCGAAGTCACGCCACTGCGATCCGCCAACTCCTTTTATAACAGCCCTGAAAAAGGTCTGCGGCAAAATACCGACCTGATCCGATGGATTCGACGCCAACCGCTTGATTTGAATATTCTTATCGTTACGCATCAAGTGAACATTACGGCGCTCACCGAGCACTATCCCGGATCTGGCGATAGCACCGTGCTCAAGCGCGACAAGAAACGCGGTTTCGAGATGCTGGGCGCACTCACCGTCGAGGACTTTGCACCGGACCAGCCTCGCCTGACGCTGACCGACGCGCAAGCCTCCCTGGAACGTCGAATCGTCGAAGCCAGACGCGAGGGACGACCCTCAGATCAAGCACGGCATCTGTTTGCGCTGGCCCAGCTCGAGCACGAGCGCGGTGAGCTCGATGGTGCACATCGGCATTTGGTGGACGCTTACGCACTGCAGCGCGAAACCACTGAGCACGTTGCGCGGGCGCACACCGCTCTGTCGCTGTCCCTTGTGCTCAAGGAATTAGGTCGATTGCGAAGTGCCGAGGATGCCGCGCGCGACGCCTTGGTGCTGGACAGTGATCTGACCGTGTTCGACGGTGCGCTCAATCAACTGGGGCAAGTCACCGCCGCGTATCAAACGCGCGGCGATGTGGAAGACGCGAACCGACTGCAGGTGGAAATTCGCCAGCTCCAGATTGATGCCTTGGCCGATTTGCACAAGATCGACGACTACCAGCAACTGGCGCGTCAGTATTTCGACGCCGGTGCCTACGGCAAAATGGCGAAACTACTCAGTGACGCACTGGAGATCGCACAGCGGCACGACGCCTGGCATCAAAGCGCGGTCGCCCACGAACTGCTCGGCAATGCGTACAAGGAACAGGATCAGGCTGTGCAAGCGGTGGACTACTATCGCCAGGGCATCACGTTCGCCAAGCGCTGCGGCCGCTGTGCGCTGCTCGACCGGCTTGAACGGCATATCACCGACGTCTCCAACAGCGCCACAATCACGCTCAAGGACAATCCGGACGAGCCGTCCAACCCTGGATTAAAACCGGTTCGCTTTAAACCATTGCCGCGCTAGCCTGATCAGCCGGCAAATCGCGCAGCCGTATTCGTCAAACGCAAGACGGATGGGCGTCTGCGTCTAGCCGTGCAACGGGTTTGAGTACCCACCGATTCCCTGACCTATACCAACATGGGGTTTACCCCAGGTTATACCGCGCACCGCTCGTTGCTACAGTGACAACGCGTGAAGCGTTATTTTGCGCCGCGAAGTTGCCCAAGGAGTCATGCGATGAGTGCAGTAAACCCGGATCCCGTGCGCGCAGACGAGCCCTATCAGGCGCTCGATTTCACCTACGACGACGCCATTTCTAAACAGGTGCTGGCTGAAACCGTTGACACTCTCTCGCGCGACAACCCGGCTTACCGTGCGGTGGTCGAAGCCGAACTGGCCGGGCGCGATATCGTCGCCGAATTTCGCGATGTTTTTGGACCTTTGGGTTTGCGCCACGACAATCTGGCCGACACGATGGCCGCTTACTGGATCAGCATGTGGAGCATCATTCACAACAAGCCGTTGGCGAACGGCGCCCAGGCACTCGCCGTCCGTGACCAGGTGCTGCCGAGAATCGCCTCCAGCGAACTGACCGCATCGGTCGACAAGCGCCAGATGATGGGCGAGGCACTGGTCTACGAGTCCACCGTGGCGTACGGCGTGTATCGGGACGCACTGAGCAACAAGCAGGATTTACAGCTACGCCAAATGGCGCGCAGTGCCAAACAAAACACGCGCAAAAAAGGCTATGAGCTGGCGAAAATGAAACTGACCAACCAAGGTATGCGGCGTCGTTGAACGCACTCCAATCGCGCCGCATGCAGTGGCGAGAATTCGACTTCGGTGACGCGCAGTCGCTAATCGATCTGGACGCAGATCCGCGCGTCCGCGAATACCTCATTGACGACCCGGTCGATTCACCGACCAAAGCACTCCTGCTGATCCAACACCTGCAGTCGCTTTACGCCGACGGCCGCGGGCTCGGTATCTGGCGGGCCGCCGATGACGAGGACGCTTTCCTGGGCTACTTCTCCTTGATGCCCGTTAACGAGTGTTTAGACCAGGTCGAAATCGGCGTGCGTTTGCGTCCTGAAGCCTGGGGCAAGTTCTACGCGCTTGAGGGCGGACGTGCGCTGTGCGACTACGCGTTCGACACGCTGAATCTGCGACGTCTGGTGGGCTACTGCGATCCCGGGAATCGCGTCATCGGCATCCTGCTGCGACGGCTGGGTTTTCGCGACACCGGCCTGACCACGCACTTCGAGCGGCACGCACAGTCTTTCGAACGCTTGGCGCCGTCGTCATCTGAGAGCCGAACTGGCTGAGCGACGTCAAAAGGTCCATTATTTTCGGTGGCAGAAGGAATGATTCAATCTGGAGACAGTCAAAAATGAAAAAATCAATGCTTCTCTGCGCTGCGCTTTTGATGAGCGCCAGCGCCAACGCGGCGACGATGTACATTATTCACGGCGGTGCCAACGCAGGCGCACCTTTCGGCGGAGAGTTAGGTACGTTCGATAGCAATACCGGCGCCTTCGTGTCCTTTGGGCAGCCGATTGCCGGTGTCGGTTTCAGCGGCCTGGCAGTGGCCAGCGGGCAGCTGTACGCCTCGTCATCGACCCACGCGCTGGTGACCATGGATCTGGCGGGCACGGTTTCCGGGTCGGCGGATTTTAACGGCAGCGGCTTTAGCGCCGCCACGGGCGATCGCGTTAACGATCTGACGGCCGCGCCCGACGGCACGCTGTATGCGATCGCACGCATTGGTGGTCTGGAACAGGTGGCGACGGTCGACCCGCTCACCGGCGAACTCCAGGTCATCAACACGCTGCCGAGCGGAGACGGCTTTTACTCGATCGCTTACGGCACCGACAGCTTGTTCGTCCACAACGCCAACTCGCCCAATTTTGCGTTTGAGTTGGACGCCGGTACCGGCGACATTCTGGGCAACCTGGCAGGCACCATCACAGGTGGCGTACTGGGCCTTGGATACAACGCCGCCGATGGGCTCCTTTACGCGTCGGACTGCTGCAACGGCGACGCGCTGGGTGAAACGATGTGGACCATCGATCCGATTACGGGTGCGGTGGAATTCATCATCGATTTCAACGACGACCGACGCATTCAGGACATCGCCTTTGCGCCCGTTCCCTTGCCAGCAGCCGTATGGTTGTTCGCGGGCGGCTTGGCCATGCTGAGCCGGTTGCGCCGCGCCAAGCGCTAAGCCTTAAGGTATCGCTTTGCAGGTCCCGTCAACCAGTCAGGCTGACGGGACCTGCTTCGTTAGAGCAGGCGCACGTCCAGCAGCAGCTCACCCAAACCCCGCTCACTGAAACGCTCCTGCAGTTGCGGGGCCAGATCTCGCACAGCTCGGTAAGACGACGCGGACGACGAGCGCGAGTCCAATCGCCATCCCTGCTCCGTTTGGGTCAGCGTGAGCTGCGTGCCAGGTAACACAGCGTCCGTCAGATTGAGCATGACACTGGGCTGTTCGCTGCGCACCGCCGTTGAGTCAGACACCAGCAACTGTTTGACGTGCTTTTCCAACAGCTGCGCCACGACGGCGGCGCTATATCCGGGCGTCACCGTGGCGGCTGTCGCCAGGGCGGAAGCGACGCCGCCTGGCGCCATCGTCTGTGACAGACCAAGCGTCGGCAGATCGCCTGGCTGACCCGAATCACGTGAATCGGCCTGCGTGTCGGTTCCGGCGCCCGACATCAATTCGCGCTCGCGTGCATCTCGCTCCTGCACCGGTGCGAGCGCGTCATCGTCGACCCGCTCTGGCCTCTCAGCGCTCTCACCTCCCAGGCCGCGCGCGTCCAGCGCCGCGCGAAATCGATTTACCAAAGCTTGCTCGACCGGCGAACCACGACGTCCTGCGTCGTCTTTCGGGGCCGGAGTACGCGCCGTCGACGGCGGCGGCGCGTCAGACGTCTTCACATCAACACCATTCGACGTGCCGCAATTTCTTCACTTTCCTCGTCTTCCCGGCGCGCGTTCTCGCGACGCACCTCGCCCTCATGCTCATCGCGCACCTTGATCAGTGCGTCGCGTTTCGCCATGGCGTGACGCAGCACGCGCCGCGCCGACGCAACGTCTTCGAGCGCCTTGGCGAGCGCTTTGCGCACGGCAACGATTTCGTTACCCACGTTGCTCGCGAGGTCGGTGAGACGACCGATAAACTGATCGCCCTGCTGCACGTTCAACAGTTGCAATCCCGCGCCACTGTGCGGCTGCATTTGTTCACCCAGAACCCGCTGCTGGTGCATGCGCTGCAGCAGCAACGATTCGAGACTTTTCTGCAACCGCTGCTCTTCGTTCGCACACCCCTCGGCGATGCGTTGTTTTCCTTCCAGCGTTGCGCGCGCTGCATCGACCCGATGCTCACGCACCACCAGCAGGCGGCGCAGCGCGTCGGCGTTCACTTGAACAAGCCTTGCAGCTGTTCAGATGTGGCCGCGGCCGGACAACGCTCTTCTTCAGTCTGACGCAGGAACTGGTTGATGGTGTCGCGATACTGAATCGCGGCATCCGCGGTCGCGTCCTTGCCCGGCTCATACTCACCGAGCTGCAGTAGCAGTTCGATGTCTTCATACTTGGCCAGATACTCGCGCAGTTGGGATGCGGCCTTGAGATGATCCACAGCGGCGACTTTGGGCATCAGGCGACTGATGCTCCGCAGCACATCGATCGCCGGGTAGTGATTCGCAGCCGCCAGTTTTTTTGACAGGACAATGTGTCCATCGATGATCGAGCGTGTCTCTTCGGCAATCGGATCGACATCGTTATCGTCCTCCACGAGCACGCTGTAGACCGCCGTCATGGTGCCGTTCGCACTGTTGCCAGCACGCTCGAAAAGCAGCGGCAGCGACGAAAAAACCGTAGGCGTAAAGCCACGCCTGACGGGCGGCTCGCCCACCGCCAAACCGACGTCTCGCAGGGCGCGTGCGAAACGTGTGATCGAATCAACCAGCAACAGGACGCGCTGGCCCTGCTCACGAAAGTACTCGGCAATGGCGGTGCCCACGTAAGCGGCACGCGAGCGTTCCAGAGCAGGACGATCCGACGTTGCCACGACCAACACGCTGCGCTGCATGCCCTGGTCACCCAGATTGTCCTGGATAAACTCGCTGACCTCGCGACCCCGTTCACCCACCAGCACCACCACGTTCACGTCCGCGTCACTGCGCCTGGCGAGCATTCCCATCAGCGTGCTCTTGCCCCCGCCGGCGGACGCGAAGACCCCGATGCGCTGACCCTCGCCCAACGTCAATGACGCGTCGACGGCGCGAATTCCCGTGTCGAACGTCCGGTCGATGCGCCGCCGCGTCAGCGGGTTGGGCGCGTTTGCGTAAACCGGCACGCGCTGCGGTAAGGACAGCGCCGGACCGTCGTCCATCGGCACACCGTGTGCATCGAGCACGCGCCCTTTCAACTGCTCGCCGACAGCCACCGAAGCGCGGTGACCCGTTGCCGTCACTTCCGCCGCGGCGGACAAGCCCTCGAGCGAACCCAACGGCGTAAGTAGCGTCTCGCCACCGGCGATGCCGACGACCTCGCCAATCAGACGAAAGTCGTCATCCGGGTTGCGCAATTCGCACAGCTCGCCGATGCGCGCGCGAATTCCCGTGACGCGGATAAGCGTGCCAAACGCTCTGGCCACGTGTCCGACACGTTGAACCGTGTCGACGCGGCCAACACGGGCCAATCGCTGACGATGCGCATTAGCCATCGTCACGCTCTGTGTCGTCGACCTCTTCATCGACGGTGAGCGGCGCACTCAGGGCCGTCCGGATCGCCCTAATTTGTTGCTCAAAGCTTGAGCGCACAGCGCCCACTTCGGTTTCCACGACACACGCAAGCTCATCGACACAATCGTCGGCGATGACCTGATAGCTGCTCACCGCGGGGTGCACGTTGCCCAACTCGTCGACGGCCGCCTTGGCCGGGCCAAGCTGCGACGGATGAACCTTGATCTGCAAGTATTGGTTCGCCTGTGCCGCGAGTATCGAACGCGACACCATCGGTTGAACCAGCGCGCCGGCATCCAGATCGGGCGCAAGGCGCTCAACGATCGCCAGCGCCAAATCCAGCACCATCGCGGTTTGCTGTTCGAACAATTCGTGCCCCTTGCGATGGGCACCTGCCAATTCCTGCGCCATTTCCTCGCGCGCGTCGAGCAAGCCCTGTTCGTAGCCAAGCGTCCGCGCCTGCTCGCGCATGGAGCGTGCATCAAGCTGCGCTTCGGCAAACACGTCGTTGGCCGCCGTCAACAACTCGTCGAGCGCGGCAAATGGCGCGTGGTTGGCGGCCGGAATCACCGCGCCGTCCTGCGCGTGAGCCAGTGCCTTCAGATCCAGGATTCGCGCGTCTGTCATCGTTATACTGCCTCAGCCGTAGCGGCTTGTTGTGGCAAGCCTCGCAACGCGGGGTTTAAGGCTTGAGCGTCGCTACCCCCTTCGCGCATCAGGCGCAAGGCTCGGCCGGGTGGCAACCATGGGTCCGCCGTATTGCCTGTGTCCGACGGTGGAAAAAGCAGGCGAACTCGCTCGCGCAGCAGCACGGGTGCGCCGGTAAGCGCGCCCCCAATTTCATCCAGACCCCGTTCGATAATGAGCCTGACGAATGCGTCTTCGTCGCCCATGAATTGATCAACCAGGCGCCAGCCTTTGAGTCGACGCACTTCGCTCATTTGTCCGTCGAGCTCCGCCCCGGAGCCGAGCAGCCAGTCGTAGCGCTTGCCGCCAAGGGCGGTACGCAGCGAGCGCACGGCGTTGCGATCCACCAGCTTGCGTACGCCCGGGGCGAGTGCGAGGCAACCGAGGTCAGCAATGCGACTGCGCAGTTGCTCGCCCCGATCCAGGACCCAGTCGCACTGGGGCAGCGTTGCGAGGACGTCAATCGCCGGCACATTCATTAATGCGGGTGCCACACCGTTGGCCAAACAGCGCGCCAGCAGTCGCCGCCCGGTCGGTGAGGCGCGCAGGGCTGTCAGCAGTGCGGCATCCGCGCCGGGCACCCACGCCGCATCGCAATCGTCGACCGCGCGCGCGACCAGGGTCTGCCAGTGCCTCACCGCTGCCTCACCCAACCGAGGCGTTGTTGTCGCAACGTTCGACATCAGCGGCGACGGCGTCTCACGGGTGCCCGGTCGTTCACCTTGTTGCGATCCCGCGTTGTCGCAGCCAGGCGCCGGTGGCCTTGCGTAAAGCGCCAGTGCAGCAACCACCAGACGGCCAGTCCCGCAACAGCGACCACCAAACCGATTTGCGATTCGGGGTAAGGCAACGACGCGATGGACAACTGCTCGCGCTGAGCCAGAGGTTCAACCACCGGTGCGTTGAAGAATTTGACGGTCACTTTATTCACGTCATCGAGCCCTTCGACGCCGTCTTTGACGATCGCCTTGATGTCGGTCTCACGCGATTCTATTCCCGAGTCACGCTGCACGACGATCACGACCGACGCCGAGGAAGGTTTGGCCTCAGCGGTCAGCGCATCGCGTTCGGGCATGGCAATGTGCACACGAGCGTGGCGCACACCGTCGATGGCAGCCAGTGTCTGGGCCAATTCCTGCGACAGGCCGTGCACGTAGCGCGCTTTCTCTTCCAGCGGCGACGAGACGAAACCCTTCTTGGCGAACACATCGCCCAAGCTCTGATACTCTTGACGCGGCAGTCCCGCGGCTGTCAGCACGCGCATCGCGTTCGCCATGTCGGCCTTGGCCACGGAAACGACCCAACGTTTCTTGTCGTCGGCACGACGCTTGTCGGCACTGATGTTCTGCGCCAACAGTGACGCGGCCACCTCGTTCGCCTGCGTCTCGCTCAGACCGTTGTAGAGATCGACCTTACCGCAGCCGGTCAACAGCAACGCCAGCCCCACGAGGACAAGTGCATGTCTAATCATGGTCCTAACCCTGTTGCCGGAACAGCTGCTGAATTCCGTCCGACGTACGGTTGGCCACATTCGCGGTCAGCTCGCAGTGGAACAGAAACTCGTGCGACTGCACGGTCAGCATCAGCATGTCGCCCGGGCTCATGTCGCGCTTGCCGGACGTGAAGACATCGGACTTCGATTCGAGAGTCTCCGCACGACCGTTCAGCGAATCCAGCGTTGAGAAAACGGCGCGCAAGCCCTCGGAATCCGCTGGCTTCACCGGCTCGGCGGAAGGCGCGGCAGAATTCACCGACTGCGCTTTCTCGAACGACTGACGAAACGCCGAGATGTCGTACGCTGACGGTTCACCCGCTGCTGGCGCGGTCGCACCGGGCGCGGTTGCGGTGGTGTTGCTTAAGCCCGCGATCTGCACCAGGGCATCGGAAATAGCATCCATGGGACACCTCCTGTTGGCTTTCGGTAACGGCTGCGAACTACTGCTTGCGACCGAGCGACTCGAGCGCCTGGCCAACACTATTGTTTGCCGTGGCTGCGTTGTTCGACAGGAATTGCATGCGCAGACTTTCGGCAGTCAGCTGCACGATGGTCGACGGGTTATCGCCACCGTTGTTGCCGATCGAATCGGACAGATCGCTGATCACTTCCGCCTGGGCATCCAGCGTTTCGCCCCAAGCCCGTGCCATGGCCTCGTACCAACTCTTGACGTCGCGGGAATCGGCGCCCATGGCCGCTCCGGCACTGCCCGTTGCCGCATTGGTTGACAGCGACTGCTCGCCGCCTGCGCCGCCCTGTAGCACACCATAAAATGCACTCATTCGATGCTCCTTTCGGGGTCCTGCCCCGCGATTGTGACGATAGAACGATGGACATGGGTAAGTTCAGGATCGAGACGCACGACGTCTCCATCGGTCAGAACCCAGACCGCATCACTGGTAATGTCGTGCAAGCGACTGCCTCCTGGCAGCAGCGCACCGACGTAATAACGTGAACCGTCCGCCGTGACCACATACGGGTCATCCCCGCGCACGACGGAAACGATTTTCTTGGTCTTGGGTATCGCAAGCTCGCCCGTCTGGTCGGCGGCTGGGCTGGCGTTCTGAACCGCGATCTTCGCCAATCCGACAACGTCGCGCACGGAACGGGAATCCAGAACGCGAGCAAGCGCATGCTCATCGCCGAAGGTGCCGCTCACCGCCACTTCCCCTTTACCCAAATAACGTGTGTTCGCGCCAAACCCGGACATCCGCAGAACTTCGCGTACGTCAGTCGCAATCTCGTCACCCGTGCGCACGTTCAGCTCGACGCCAACACCCAAAGTCGCCATGGAATCCTGCAGCTGCCCGCGGCGCTCAGCATCTCTTACGACACCAACCACTTTAATGTCGCCATCCTGACCGCTGACTCGAACTTCGGGCAGCGTCATGCCGCCAACCACTTCGATGACCTCGGTGATGCGCGCCGGCATTTCCACCAGCGACTCGTCGCGCAACATCATTGCCGCTGTGGTCGCGCACGCGGCGATGGCGAACATGGCGGCCGACGCCACAGGCCAGCGACGCGGCGGTGGCGGACTGGCTTTGATTTCTCGAAGCGCAACATCGCGCAGCAGCTCACTCCACTGCGGCGCTTCTTTTTCGCCGACCAGTAGACTTACGTCGGCGGTGAGGTGCAGCGGGACAAACTCATCCAGTGGCTGCGGCTCGCCCGGCTCGACGCTGCGATTGCCCGCCATCACCATACCGTCCACTGCGCGCACCAACAGCCGCCCGCCTGACGTCGAGACAATGACGTGGTGAGGTGCGACGCCCGAATCCGACAAAATGATGTCGCAGTCATCGCGCTGACCAATCACCGCGAACGCGTCAGCGCCCAAATCGCAGCTCGCGCCACGATGCGCACCAGTCATCACGCACAAACGCAGTTCCGGTGACGTTGTTTCGGACTCGAAAGCCGGCGCTTTTTTCATCGGCATTGCCTCGCGGTCAGTGTGCTCACGGGATACATCAGAACTGCTCAAGCTCATCGTCGAATTGTTCTTCGATCATGTCCGCATCCTCGCGCAGCTCGAGCACCTGTTGGCGACCCACCAGGCGGGGCGTGATCAGAAACAGCCGCTCTGCCGCATCTCGCTGGTTCTGCGCGTTGCTAAACGCGTGCTTAACAACGGGAATGTTGCGCAGGAAAGGAACGCCGCGCTTGCGCTTGATTTCCGTCGTTCGGCGCAACCCGCCGATCAATAAACTCTGTCCGTCATCGATGATTGCCTGGGTCGTAATGATGTTGCGATCAACAATGGGTAACTCGGCCTTTTGCACGGACGAAGTCACCAGTTGGACATCACCGTCTTCGATGGCGGTAGCGATGCGTATGCGCCGTCTTCCGCCATCATTGATCACGTGTGGCGTCACGCGCAGCGTTGTACCGGCGATAACGTCGAACAGGTCAACCTCAAACGAGCCGCCAACGGGGATGAAGACTTCGCGATTGCTCTGGATGACGGCTTCCATATCATTGAGCGTAATAATCTGCGGACTCGACACGACTTTGGCGAGATTGCGGTCATCGAGCGCGTTGAGTCGCGCCGAAAAACTGATCGTGTCGCCGACGATCACACTGCTGGTGAGTCCGGAAAGCGCGGGAATCAAATCGATGGCGCTGGAAACGTTAGCGTTGATCAAATCCTGAACGGGACTGGGATCACCGAAACTGACGGCGGCATCGGTACCGCGAAGACGCAAGTCCACGCCCGTGCGCTTGAGCTTCTTGCGGTCAAGATCGATCACCGTTGCCACAATCTCCACGAGCGCGGGTTCGATATCCAGAATCTCGATCAGATTCTGGTACATCGCCATGCGCGCAGGTTTATCGCGAATCAGAATCGCGTTGTGCATCGAATCGGCGACGATGTAAGGTCCATCGCTCGCGGCCGGCGGCGCAGCGGCGGACAACGCATACGTGCCAGCCTGTTCCGTGTACTGATCGGCGTAACGTTCGGCGAATTGCTCCGGGAAAGAACCGTTGCCCTCGCGCGGCGGTCGCTCAGCCGCCAAGCCCTTACCGCGCAACCGGCGAGCGCCGCCGCGCGGTTCCTGTGGCACCACGATACTGCCAACACCGCCGCGACCTGTCACAGCTTGGCGCAACAGCGTGGCGACGCCCGGTACGACGGTCTCGCGACGCCCTACGTAAATGGTGGTGTCCGATGCAAACGCGTAGCGCAATGGGAAGTAGCGCAACGTGTTCTCGGCGTTCGGCATGGTAATGGGTTCGCTGCCGATCGCGCCGATCAGTTGCGCCACTTGCTCAACAAAATACGGTGCACCCGTCGCGGCAACGACACCGTTGCCCGCCGAAATATTGACGCTGTTGTGTCGATTGCCGAGATTAAGGTCGCCGTAGAGTCGACGAAATTTCGATGCCTTGGCGCGCCCCACCGTGAAATAGCGCGACACCTGCTCCTGCGGCTTGTACAGGTGAACCACCGATCCGTCGAAGTACGCCAGCACTTGATTGGATCGACTGATCCCGTCGAACAGGTCTTCCGGCGACCCGCGCCGCGGTCCGTTCAACGTGCCACGCTGGCCCGCCACGCCCGGGCTCATCGACACGGACAACCCCTGCTCGGAAAAGAAACCCTCGAAAAAACTCTGCAACGGCTGACCGTCAAACTCGTAGAACAGCTCGGCATCGCCAAACGGAATCTCGCCCGACAGTGCGGGCGGCGCGCACAGTACTGCCGCCAGCACAGCAAGCCAGCGCGGCATTCGGCGGCGAATCTGTCGAATTGTGTTCAAAACGTTTCCCCTGCTACCCAGTCGCGCAGTCGATGCCCTGACGAAGCCACCACAGCGCAAAAAAATGTCGTAACCGCCGAGTTCTTCACGGCGATCACGCACTGATCTGGCCGACCCGCACAATGCGCAGATCGGCGAAGAGCTCCTGAAACGACAGCACCGGCAACGTTGGAAACTCCGTTTCAATCAACGTGCGCAAGTGCCGTCGAACATCGGGCGAGCACAGCACAACCGGTCGCCGCGCCGCATCTTGCCCGGACTCCCGTATGGAACCCATCACTGCCTTGGCTGTGTCCGGATCAACGGCGAGCTGCGCGACGCCGTTGGTAACGCGCACGCTCTGACGCAAGCGGTCTTCGAGCTCCGGCTGCACCAGCAGCGCTTCCAGACTGCGATCATTGGACGCAAAACGATCGCTGACCTGGCGCTTCAACGCGGCTCGCACCAACTCGGTGAGCTGCACGATGTCTTTTTCACGCACGCCAGCATCGGCAATTGCTTCGAATATGCTGCGCGCATCGCGAATGGGAATGTCCTCGTTGACCAGGCGCTTCAGAATTTCGGTGATACGTTGCGGCGCGACGGCACGCAGCGTCTCCTTGACCAGATCCGGAAAATCGCGACTCAGGCTCTGGTAGATTCGGGCCGCTTCCTGGATACCCATAAACTCGGACAGCGAGCGGGTCAGCGCCAGCTCGCAGTGTGTGAACACGAAGTCCTCAACGCTCTGCCCCTCCACGTCGTCGTCCGCGCCAACCCAATGACCGTTGCGCTTCGGGTGACATTGCGCGGTCAGGGCGTCGCTGTCGGAGGCGGCCGTCGTCACAAACACGTGATCGAACACGGCCAACCCCCAGGCAATGCGTGAACCGGACGCAAGCAGGCAGTATTCGCCTTCGCGCAGGTCGGGGTCGATGGCAAACGCGGGCATCGGCAGCGGCACGCCGTACTCGTTGCGCAAGCCGCGCGCCACGTCACGGATACGTGCGCTCAGATAGTCGCGTTCGAGATAGTCCGCAAGCACGGGATCGACACGCAACAATAACGGTGGCGGTGCTTCCAGCGCGCCAAACTGTCCGCTCTTTTCGGTCTCTTCGGCAGCATCTTCCGGGGCGTCAACTTCGCCCATTATGCGCTGCATGAACGGCAGATCGCCGCGCATCTGAATCGCCGAAATGCTCAGGAGCACGACGCCAAGCAGAAGAAAGACCAGCTTTGGAAAGCCCGGTACGAGAACCATGCCAAGGGCGATTACGCCGGTAACGAGTATCACTCGAGGCTGCGCGGTCACCTGACGCACGATCGCGTCGCCCAGATGCTTGTCGTTGTCGCCATTGGCGGTGCGCGTGACCAGCAAGCCTGCTGATATGGCGGACAACAGCGCCGGGATTTGCGCCACCAAACCGTCGCCAATGGTCAGGATGCTGTAGGTGGTAACGGCTTCGCCCAGCGGCATGCCGTTTTGCAAAATGCCGATGGCGAGGCCACCGAGCAGGTTAATAATAATGATGATGATGCCGGCAATCGCGTCGCCTTTGACAAACTTCATCGCTCCATCAAGGCTGCCGTGGAGCTGACTCTCAACCTCTAGATGACGTCGCTTTTCCTTCGCGTCGTCCTTGTCCATCAAGCCGGAACGCAAATCGGAATCGATGGACAGCTGCTTACCCGGCATGCCGTCGAGCGTGAAGCGCGCCGCCACTTCGGCAACTCGCTCGGCCCCTTTCGCCACGACAATGAACTGCACCACGGTGATAATCAGGAACACCACCAGACCCACGACAATGTTGCCGCCCGCGACAACCGTACCGAAGGTTTCAATAATGTGACCACCATCCGCGCGCATCAGAATCTGTCGCGTCACCGCAATGGACAGTGACAATCGGAACAGCGTGGAAAGCAGCAAAACGCTTGGAAAACTGGGAAACGCCACGGGCGAAGGCACGTAGATGGCAACCAGCAGAAGGCTGATTCCAATGCAAATGTTGACCGCCACCAGCGCGTCAATCAGCCACAACGGCAGCGGCCAGATCATCAAGGCGATGATCGCGACCACGCCGAAAGTCAGCATGACATCGCTGTAACTGGCACCGCGCAAACCGCGCGTACGCTGCATCACACCCGACAAAAACGAATGCGGCGCTGCTTCCTGCAACTTCGACAAAGCAAGCCTCCGATCAGAACTAACCGCGCGCTCCTGCCACCGATCTTGTCGGCGACGCATGGAACGCACTCCTGCGTTTAGTAACGAACAGACTCTCGCTTGGGGTGGTCCGAACCGAAGGGCAATCTCCGTTGCCCTGTCGAACTTCAGCGTCTGTGTTTCACCAAATGAAACACTAAAATTGAGACATTACAATCTGCGGCCAGCGGGCGACACAGACAGAGCACACGGGCATGCATTTGTGACAACGCTCGTCACGCGCTGTAAAGCCAAGAATTGCAGGGCGTTAGGCGTTTACGAAAAAACCGGTAGCGAACTCGACGATCAAGGAACGAGTTTGATTCACATAGCGCATCTCGGTTTTCCAATGCGCAAAAATTTGTCTTTTCGCTCACATACGACAGTATTTCGTAGAGGTGTCGCCATAGCGCGACACATTGGCGCCACGCAAAAAGTTCGGTTAGTCTCGGACCATCGGTCATCAAGAACCGATGTTGAACGACCCCAAAAATTCGAAAAGAACGTGAATCGTTGATGCGTTTCAGGCGGCGTAAAACGCTGGCCAAATCGCGCAACGCACTTTAAGGGATCTGCTCTGGCAGCTCCTCGGGGTCGAGCATGGAAAGCAAACTGACGCGCCCGCTGGCGACACCGACGACAAGCATGCGTTTGCCGGCGTCGAGCACCACTACGCGTTCGCGCGACGTCACGGCAAGCACTTGCACCAGTTTCAATGGCCCGGTGCTGCGATACAGCCCGCGCCCTTTGTTGAGCCAGATCAGGGCGATCAGCAGCGTCCCCAATACCACCATCACGGGCAACAGGATCGCGAGAAACTGGCCGGTTTGGCTTGCACCTTCCTGGGCTGTGCAGACTCGAGCGCACAGCGCCAGAACCAAACCCATAACAAAGCGCCGTGTGACATTGTGGTTCATCGATGATCTACCTCGAAATGGCGGGACCCTCCGCGAGCGGAGTATAACGCAGCGGATCGTGACGTCAGGGTGCTCCGCATGAACGCGACCGTCATCAACGCAGCGGGTGATGTTCACGTTATCGACGCTGTGTCGCGCGCCAACGAGACAGCAGCCGCCGTCACGTTGCTCGAAGCCATTCCCGTTCCCTGTGCGGTCTACTGCACCGCCAACCATCAGCTCCGATTTGCGAACCAGGGGTTTCGCAAAATGTTTGGTCGCGGCGATGCCATCGCTCTGCAACACGTGTTTGAAGCACGGTTCGCGCACTACCCGCAAAAGGGCGACGACGATAACGCAACCAAACTGCCGCAATCGGATGCGCAGGCACGCAGGGTCTACGACGCATTCGAGCCGGCATCCAATAACTGGTTCTGCATGCAGTGGTCAGACTTTGACTGGTCTGATGGCCTCAACCACACCATGGTTACGGTGAGCAATACCAGTGCCCGACACGCCGCCGTGCGCGATCAGGTGCACGAGCGGGACAAGCTGTTATTCACCTCGCGGATGATGTCGGTGGGCGAAATGGCGTCAACCATCGCGCACGAATTGAATCAGCCGCTCGCCGCCATCATCAACTATCTGGCGGTAAGCCGTCGCTTGCTGGAATCACCCGACACCGTCGGCGATGCCCTCGAAGCGGTCGATATGGCGCAGGCGCAAGCCCAGCACGCCAGCGCCGTGATTCGCCATCTGCGCGAGTTTGTACGGGCGCGTGAGCCACAACGTCGCGCGCATCGCGTGGAATCGATCATCGCCAAAGTGCTGCAGCTGACCGAGCTCGATATCAAGCAAAACCTCGTGACCGTCACGCACGACTGCGCAGCCAATTTGCCGCACGCGCTGATCGATGACGTCATGATTGAGCAAGTGTTGCTCAACCTTGTGCGCAACGCCATTGGGGCGATGCGTGAAACCCATCCGATGCATCGACGCATTCTGGTAACGGTCGCGCTGAATCTCGACGATGATCTCGAGGTGCGAGTGACGGACAGTGGCTGCGGCGTAACACGCGATCACGAGGGACGGTTGTTCGAACCGTTGTTCACGACGAAACCGGACGGACTGGGCATCGGCCTGGCCATCTGTCGTTCCATTCTCGAATACCACACCGGTCGCTTGTGGTTTGAGCGCGACGCTGACGGCCAGACGGTGTTTGCGCTCACGCTGCCGACAATCGACATACAGGGAGATTCCAATGACTGAGCAAACCGTCGTGCTGGTGGATGACAACGAAGCGTTCCGCAAATCGACAACGTGGCTGCTAAAGACCGCGGGCTTCAGCGTCAGTGAATTCGACAATGCCGCCAGCGCTCTGCACGCGCTAAAGCACCAGAGACACGGCGGCGGCACCTGTCTGCTTAGCGACGTGCGAATGCCGCAAATGAACGGCCTGCAGTTGCACGAGGAGATCAAGAAAGCCGCGATCGATGTACCGGTCGTGCTCATGACCGGTCACGGTGACATTCCGCTGGCGGTCGATGCGATGCGTAACGGGGCACTCGATTTTGTCGAGAAGCCGTTCAGTGAGCAGCGCATTGTCAACGCGGTGCGCGGCGCGTTCGAGGCGCACACGGCGGCGCGAATGTGCCCGGATGCCACCCGGCGTATCGAGAGCCTGACGCCGCGCGAACGTCAGGTTCTGGATCTGGTCGTGTCAGGGAAGTCGAACAAGGTCATCGCAGGGTTGCTCGACATCAGTATCAAAACCGTCGAACTGCATCGCGCCAACATGATGACCAAAATGAAAGTGCGCACGGTGCCGGACCTGATGAAGCTGGTCCTCGGGCACCAGGAGCTGTGACAGTGGCGACGTTGTCATCCGCGCTGACCGGTGTCCTGCGAAAGATCGATCCGGCCGAACACGCTGCGCGGCAAAAACATCTGGGTTTGCGCTATCAACACGAGCGCGCCAACGGCGAGAGCGCTGATCACTGGAGCCTGCAGGTAACGCCTCAGGTGCGAGCACAAACCTGGCTGCAAATGGCCACAGAGGGCCCGCCGCTGGGCCTCGCCGTCCGTCACCGCGCCGATGCACCGTTGATCGGCGAGCGCCATTGGCACGACTACGACGGCGAAGCCCGACTAATGGCTTGGTCCTTACAGCATGAGGGACTGATCGACGCTCTGCAGCGACTGCTTGATCGACGCCTGGCGCCGCTTGCTTTTGCAGACAGTCCGAGTCACGTCGACCAGAGCCTCGCCGGGCCAGTGGTCGATTTCGATTTGGCAGACGACACCGGAGCAACCACCTGGAGCGGGTCGCTGGCGCTGACCAGTACCTTGTGCGATCAGCTGCTTGGCGAGGCGCAGTCGACGCCGGTTGAACCCTTGCCCAAAACCTGGCTCGGTGTGCCCATCCCGGTGGCCGTGCGCGCGCGAGGCCCAAAAATGGCGCTGGACGTGTTGCGCGACTGTCAGCCGGGCGACGTCATCGTGCTGGGTCAGCAGCAAGCCCTGCACGGGTCACTGCTTGCCGTGCACATCGACGGCTCGGCACTGCCGGCGCGCTGCACCGTGAACGATAACGAAATTTCGCTTAGCGCCGGCGCCCCGGCGAGCTGGCTGCGAGAACAACCCACAAAGGAAACCCCAACCATGTCCGAAGAAGGCGCAACGGCGACGACGCTTGGCAGCAGTATCCCGGTCAGGCTGTCGATTCAAACGGCCACCGTCGACGTGACGATCAACGATCTGGAGCAACTGGGCAGTGGCGTTATCTTGCCCCTGGATGTTCCGGTGGCGGGCACCAATGTGACCATACTGGCCAACGGCGCGCCCATCGGCGAAGGCGAACTGGTGGCTGCTGGCGACAAACTGGCCGTCTGCATCGGACGCTGGCGACCCGATGGACTTTAGCAATTTTTCACCTGCTCTCATTATCGTCACGGTCGTCTCGTTGGCGGTCGCGCCTTTTTTGGCCGTTATGGTCACCTCGTTCACGAAAATCGTGGTGGTTTTAAGCCTGTTGCGCAACGCGCTGGGGCTGCAGCAAACACCCCCCAATATCGTCATCAACGGCATGGCCATGGTGCTGTCCATTTACGTGATGTTTCCGGTCATTCTGTCGACCACCGATTCGATTGCTGAACCGCTGGCCAACGTGCCTGCCGAGGGCATGACGCTCGACACCATGCTCGATGTCGTAAACGAGGGCAAAGAGCCGATGCGCGACTTTCTGCTCGAACACTCGAGCGAAACCGAGCGAGGATTTTTTCTGCGTAGCGCGCAGCGCCTGCTGCCCGAAGAGAAACGCGACGATATTTCCGGCAACGATTTTATCGTCGTGGTGCCGAGCTTCACCGTTAGTGAATTGACCGCCGCATTTCAAATTGGCGTGCTGATTTTTCTGCCCTTTCTGGTGATCGACCTGATCGTCTCCAACATCCTGCTCGCGCTGGGCATGATGATGTTGCCACCGACCGTGGTGTCGCTGCCGTTCAAACTGCTGCTGTTCGTACTGATCGACGGCTGGGCAAAACTGGTGCACGGCATCGTCATGACTTACTGATCATGATTAACAACGAAGTTCTCGAGCTCGCCAAATATTCGCTATGGCTGGTTTTGCTGTTGTCGTCGCCACCGATCGTGGCAGCCTCGGTGGTGGGTCTTCTGGTTGCCTTTTTGCAGGCAGCGACACAACTCCAGGAACAGACGCTGACGTTCGCGGTAAAGCTGGTGGTAATCGTGGTTGCCATCTTTGTTACGGCCAGTTTGATCGGCGGCACGCTGTTTAACTTCGCCAACCGCATCTTTACCGACTTGCCGTCACTCGTTCCCTGACCGTGGATTTCTCCATGGTCGAGAGTTCGCTCGGCCCGCTGGCACTGACCCTGCCGCGGATCGCCGCCGCGTTCATCATGCTGCCGCTGCTGACCAACGAGAACATGCCCGCCACCGCGCGCAACAGCTTTTTCGTCAGCCTGGCCATTGTGGCCTTTCCAGCGATCAGCGCAGCGGGCAACATTCCGCCGGTCACGACGCTGTCATGGCCAATCATTGTGCTCAAGGAAATCCTCCTTGGCCTGATTATCGGTTTCGCGTTCGGTGTGATCTTTTGGGCTATCGGTTCGGCTGGCAATCTCATTGACGCCAAGGTGGGTTCGAGCATTGCCGTCGTCGCGGACCCACTGCAAGGGCATCAGACGTCGCTATGGGGCCTGTTTTTCTCTCAGTTGGCAGCGTGGCTATTTATGGCCAGCGGCGCGTTCCTGATCTTTCTGGATATCTTGCTGGGCAGCTACGCCATCTGGCCCGTAGGTTCCTACACGCCAAAATTCGACGGCGGCGGCTTGGGCTTCTTCATCGCTCAGTTCGATTTCTTCATGACGACGGCGTTTGTACTCGCCGCGCCGGCAATCGTTACGATGATGCTGGTCGATATTGGTTTGGGGCTGGTCAATCGCTATGCCCAGCAAATGCAGCTGATTTCGTTTTCGATGCCAATCAAGTCTTTGATCGCGACATGGATCATCATATTGATGCTTGGCGTGCTGGTGGAATTCACGCTGCGCGGCATTGCCAACAACAAAGCGCTGCTCTCAACGCTCAAGGGGATCCTGTAACCGCCTGGGCTATTTGCCGTAGCGCTGATTGGCCATCGATTCCGCCCACTGCAGAACTTCGGCTACAGCATCGAAAAACGGTGCGGTGACGTAGTCGTCCACGGCCAGATCCGCATACAAGCCGCGCGCGAGTTTGACGTTCTCCATGATCGGAATACCCTCTTCCTCCGCGACTTCCCGAATGCGTTGCGCGTCGACCCCTTCACCCATCGCGGTGATGACCGGCAGCTCGGTTTCCTGTTCATCGTAAAACAGCGCGACCGCAATGTGTGTCGGGTTGGTCACAACCACCGACGATTTACGCACGGCCTGCAGCTGATTCTGCTGAGCCCACTCCTGGTGCAGCTGTTTGCGGTGACTCTTGATCATCGGGTCACCTTCGTTTTCCTTCGATTCCTGTTTGATGTCGCGCCGACTCATCATCAGGTCTTTGGTGTACGCGTGACGCTGGTACAAAGCATCAAGAACGGCGACAAAGAAAAAGACGAAGATCACGGCGGTGCAGATCAGCACGGTGCCCTGCCAAAACAGCGGCCCGATCGGCCCGACACCGAGCAGTGGCAGACCGAGGATGTCGTTCAGATAGCGCAGCAGTACAAACGCGATGATGCCAACGAGCAAGATGGTCTTGGCCAGCGCTTTGATCACCTCGACGAAATTTCGCATGGAGAACATGCGCTTCAAGCCCTCGACCGGATTGAGGTGGGCCGCATTGGGCTTCACTTTGGTGGGAGCGAAAATGGCGCCAATCTGTAGAAAATCGGTGAACGTGCCGATGATAATGGCCGGCAAGAGCAAAATTGCCATGACGTAGAGAAAGACCTGCAGCGACATCAAGCCAAGACCGTAAACGGCCACGCCGAACGGCTCCGACATCACGTCAAACATCTGCGCAAACAATTCGCGCAGTCGCTTGCCAATGACGGGCGCGAGCAACCAGCCCATCAGCAGCCACAACAGCACCAGAACGGTACTGGTCAGCTCTTTGCTTTTGTGCACATCGCCATCGCGCCGTGCGTCGCGCAGTCTCTTGGACGTCGGTTTTTCTGTTTGGCTCGCGCCCTTTTCTTTGGCCATCGTCACGTCGCAACAATCAATGCATTCATCGTAACGGGTAATGCCAAAACGCACCCTCGGGTTTACCCTAGGGTCAAATTGGTGACACTGCGTGCTGTTACGCAGTTGTGAGCCATTGATCGTCGGTCTGTGGCACCATGGAAGCTATGCGCAAATTCTCACCCAATCCGGTTTTTTTGAGCACCGTTGCATGCGGCCTGGCCAGTTGCGCGACGACGGTCCCGCCGGCAACGGTTTCATCGACACCAGCGGTCATCACGAAACAGTCAGCGCCAAGCTATCCGCTGATCGCTTTGGCCACTTGCACCACCGGTTTCGCTCAAGTTCAATTCGACGTTGATGAGCTGGGCGCGGTGCAAAACGCCGTGGTCATGGACGCCCAACCGTCCGCGATCTTTAATGACTCCGCGATCGCCGCGGTGTCTTCATGGCGTTTCCGACCCAGGGTCGAAAACGGCAGCCCCATCGCCACCACATTGACCCAGAAGATCGACTTCGCTGCGCCAGACAACTGCATTCCCTTTGATACCGAAGCGCCCGGTGACGAAGAATTCGACGAAGATACCGCGCGAAATGCCTGTTTTGCCTCTGGCGCAAACCAGTGGGGATACGCGGAACTGTATTTTGTCGTCGGTCCTGACGGGTTGCCCGTTGACGTCCGGGTTCATCGCACGACGGCGGAAGATTTGAGCGTCAAGGCGCGCGCCGCGCTGTCGAAAGAGCAATTCGAGCCACGCTTTGTCGGGCAAACGCTCAGTCGTGTTTTGGAGTTTTGCAGTCGTTAACTGGCGGATCCCGAGCGCGGTGCACGGATTGTCAGCTCGGCTTGACATACAGCGGAATTGACAACGCTGTCATTCGTGCCTATAAATGGGGCAGTCCGCGATTAGGTCATCCGAATTATAAGGTGGGGTTTGTGTACGACTATCTCGTTGCTGATATTGGCGGCACCAACGCGCGCTGTGCGCGTGCGGTGATCGACAATTCCAGACACATCGCGCAATTGCACGATACGCGAGTGTACCGATGCGAAGAGCTGCCCAGTGTCGACGCCATGCTGCTGCGTTACCGCAGCGATACCCACGCGCATCTGCCCAACACCGTATGCCTCGCCGTCGCCGGCCCCGTGAACGGCGACCGCGTCACGCTCACTAACAACGATTGGAATTTCTCAGTGGAGCAGCTACGTCGGCGCCACGCTTTTGCCCGTCTGGCCGTGATCAACGATTTGGAAGCGGCAGCGCACGCAACGCGCTACGTCCTGGATGAAGAGATCCTGCCGATCAAGGTCGGCGAGCGGCAGCGCACGGCTCCGCGCGTGGTCATCGGGGCCGGAACCGGCTTGGGCATTGCCGCTCTGGTTCATCGCAAGGACCGCTGGCACGCCATTGCCAGTGAGGCAGGACACAGCGCCTTCGCCCCTGCGTGCGACGACGATGTTGCGCTTCTGCGATCGTTACGCCGGAACCATGCGTACGTGTCATGGGAGATGATTTTGTCTGGCCCTGGCATTGCACGAATCTACAGGGCGCTGGCTGACATCGCTGGCGTTGCGCCGTCCAAATTGAATTCACACCAAATTCTGCGACGAGCCGCCGAGAAAAGTGACCCACTGTCCGAGCAAACCGTGACCACGTTCTGCCGGTCACTTGCGCGCTTTGCTGACCACGCAGTGCTGTATTTCGGTGCAGTTGGCGGCGTCTTTTTCGCCGGCGACATTTTCCGCGGCTTGCAGCCTTGGCTCGCCAGCGGCGCGTTTCTGGACGTGTTTGGCAAGCGCGGCACACTGCACGACATGGTCGATGCCACTGGTGTGTCTCTCATCCTCGCCGAACAACCCGGCCTGATCGGCGCCGCGGCCAGCGCTCACTGCTCGGAACCCGTCAGCGGGCGGGCAACCACTCTCGCTAGCGCATCACCCAACAGCAATTAAACATATGTTTTACGGCAGCTTGCGGCACTGACACAGCGCAACTGAATCTTGACAGCGTTGTCAGTCTGAACGATACTTTAAGGGGTGTGCTGGCGATCCGTTCGCCGGCGCGAAAACGGGGAACGAACCGGATATCGCCGCCACATCGCGACGGAAGATTCAGGCGCCAAGCCACCGAATCGAAAGCCGCGAGAAACACGACCAACCCGAATCATTACGCGGTACGTCGTGCGGGGCGAGGGGTTATCCGCCAAGAAAAAACTCCTTGTATGCCGATGCCGTGAGAATTGCAGCGCTCGCGCACCAAGCCTGGCTATACGACCGGTCGCCGATGACCGATCAGTCCATGACACGCTAAGGCCGGCACCTGCTGATCGGGTGTCGGTCGTTTTTTTCAAACTGAGGTGTTTGCGATGTATTCACGACTGTTGATTCCTGCCGCGTTGTCGCTTGTGGTTGCCGCTCCTGCCTGGGCTCAGTGCGTGAACATTCCCGACTGCGAGCTGTCCTGGTCGGACGAATTCGACGGCACTGAAGTGGATCTCACCAAGTGGGAATTTCAGCTCGGTGACGGCAGCCAGTTTGGCATCCCCGGCTGGGGCAACAACGAGCTGCAGTTTTACACGACCGACAACGCCACGGTGGCCGACGGCGTACTGACGATCACCGCGCGTGAAGAATCGCTCGGCAGTTTTGACTACACCTCGAGTCGGCTGCGCACGCTCGGCCGCGGCGACTTCACCTATGGGCGCTTTGAAATGCGCGCGAAGCTGCCGTCGACGCAAGGCATGTGGCCAGCGTTCTGGATGCTGTCCAGCGCACCTTCGGTTTACGGTGTCTGGGCAGCGAGCGGCGAAATCGACATCATGGAATCGCTTGGCAACATCCCGGAACGGATCTACGGCACCATTCACTACGGCGGCTCATTCCCGGAGAACGTTTTTTCCGGCGAAGAGTACGATTTGTTACCCGGCACCGCGGGTGACTTCCACGAATACGCGGTGGAATGGCAAGAAGGCGTCATCCGTTGGTACGTCGACGGTCAGCTCTACGCAACGCGCTCGTCCTGGTGGTCAACCGGTGGCCCATTCCCGGCGCCGTTCGACATCGATTTCCATCTTCTGCTGAACCTCGCCGTCGGCGGCAATTTCCCCGGCAACCCGGACGCTACCACCGTGTTCCCGCAGGAGTACATCATCGACTACGTGCGCGTGTATCAAACGCCGCAGGAAGGCGAGCCGGGCCTCACCGTGGTGTTCGATGATCTGGAGCACAACGACCCGCTGAACAACGGCTGGTTCGCCTTCAACGGCAGCGTTGGCGGTGGTGGCATTGATACCCAGTCCATTGATTTGCCTCCCGTCGACGGCGGCAATGCAGCGCTGATTGCCAGCTATGGCACCGGCGGCAGCACCGGTTTTGCCGGCGGCTTTGGTCGCACCAGTGGACGTGATCTGACCGGTATTACGGACTTCAGTTTCTGGATCAATCCCGATGCCAATCAGACCTACCTGATCGAGATGAACATTCAGGAAGATGACAACGGCGACGGCGAAATCAACGCCGGTGATGACGACGAGTTCCAGTACAACTGTGTGGTGTCCCCGACCGGACCGTGCGCCATTGCCGGCGGTGGCTGGCAGCGCGTCACGATACCGTTGACCAGCTTTTTCGATGACAACTCGTTCCTGCCCGGTGGCAACGGCCAGTTGGACGCGACACTGTCGAGCAACGGTCAGCTTGTGAATATGGTCGTCGCGCTGATCGCGACGTCCGGCAGCAACATCTCGTTTCGAACCGATTACTGGGCGTTTACCGGATTGGACGATGTCGACGAGGACGGCGTTGACGACGCCAGCGACAACTGCACTGACCTGGCCAACGCGGATCAACGCGACAGCGACGGCGACGGCTACGGAAACCTGTGTGACGCCGATCTCAACAACGACTGCGTCATTAACGTGGTCGATCTGGGAGCGCTGCGTGCGGTGTTTTTCAGTGCCGACGAAGACGCTGACTTGAACGGCGACGGCGTTGTAAACGTCCAGGACCTCGGACTGCTGCGCAATCAGTTCTTTGGCGTCCCGGGACCGAGTGGAACGACGGACGTTTGCTCACCCTGACCCACGGCGACCCGCTCGCATCGATCGTGAATCGGTCGAGCTACCGCTAGCTCTCCAAACGCGCTGTGGACTGACGCATCACCAGTCCGCAGTCGATTTCCCGAGTCAGTTCGGACGCCTCGTCGTCGCCCAGTTGACGCAGCAGAACCGCCGTCGCGCGCTCGGCCATCTTCTCAATTGGCTGACGGATAGTGGTCAACGCGGGCCACACCTG
This sequence comes from Gammaproteobacteria bacterium, assembly GCA_045107005.1. Taxonomy (GTDB): domain Bacteria; phylum Pseudomonadota; class Gammaproteobacteria; order Steroidobacterales; family JBCCMA01; genus JBCCMA01. The sequence goes on along the minus strand of JBGCFP010000036.1, from coordinate 15,547 downwards.
TTGGGCAATGGGTGTGTCATCGAATCCTACGACAGACAACAGGTCCGGCACGCGTACGTCCAAAGCGTGAGCGGCACGCAGCGCGCCTGCCGCCATGTCGTCGTTGGCCGCAAAAATCGCACTCGGCGGGTGTTCCAGTTCGAGCAGGCGACGCGCACTGCGCTCGCCCGATTCAACGGAGTTGTATCCCTGAATCACCAGTTCGGCCAAGTGCTCGACACCCGCTGCTTCCAACGCCGTCACGTAACCATTGTAGCGATTGCACACGGCGCCGTGATCCGGATGTCCGCAAATGAAACCAATGCGTCGGTGGCCCAATTCCAGTAGATGATTCGTCATCTGGGCTGAGATCAACTCGTCGTTGGTGACCACTGACACGGCGGGATGAAGCGCGTCTGACGGCGAAATTCGCGCAAACGGCGTCTCCATTTTGGTCAGCAATCCAAGCAATTCGGGCATGTCGCACAACGGCGGCGTCAAAATGACACCGTCGACGCGAGACTGACGCACCATCGTGGCAATGTCTTCAGTGAGGGTCGGGCTCTGGTAGTCGCACGGATGGATGACCAAATCGTAGCCCTCTTCCCGACACTTGCGCAATGAACCGTGCTGCACGTTGATCAGATAGCTGGGGCTCGGGTTGTCGTACAACAAACCAATCAAATAGGAACGTCTCGCGGCCAGTGAGCGGGCCGAAGGATTCGGCCGATAGCCGAGTTTGGCAATCGCCTCCTGGACGCGAGTGCGCGTGTCGCCGCGCACGTTGGGCTCGTTGTTAGTGACTCGAGAGACCGTTTTGATGGACACGCCCGCAAGCTCTGCGACATCCGCAATGGTCGCTTTATGCACCCTGTCACTCCTGAACCATAAATTCGCTGGCGATTTTACCACGCTAACGCGCTGCTGCCGATAAAACGCGCTGCAACATTACCCACCGTATGCCCGCGAAATGTCGAGAAAAACACGCCGCCCTACCCGCACCGGGCCCTGTTTCCACCAACCGAACTGGCGCTCGGGTTTACCCTAGGGCAGGCGATGGGCAAAAGACGCTAACATCTCGTGGTGAATAATAAGCGCAAGCCGTGCATCCAAAAGGGTGAGCAGGCTTGCCAAATTGCTGCACCAACCCGCAACGCAAACGATAAAACATGGACATTAAGCCACTCGCGACTCAAGCACTCTTGCCGACCACTGGCAACGTGGCCCGTGAGCGCGTTGCCGATACGTTTGATACACCGGACATTCGCGCCGATCAGGACGCCAATCTCCATCCTCAGCGCGCTCCCGCGCAAGATCCCGGCGCTGCGCGCATTGCCGACGACCCTTGGGGGACGACGCCGGTCGGCGAGCGGCTGCTGATGACCGGTGGCGATGCTCCATCGCTACAGGCAGAACTGGCCGACCTGAATCTTGGCGACGCGGTGCGTGGCGCTGTCGACTACGTCTTTGACGCTGTCGAGTGAGTGCGTCGGCGCCCTGTGCGCAAACCGACCCTGACCCAACCGTAAAACTCGCCCGGCGACTGACGCTGGCGCTGGGCGTTCGTGACGAGGAAGACTTTCGACTCGCGGTGCTCAAACGCGTGGCCCGCCGATTTGGCGACGACGACTACCCCGAGTTTATTCGTCTATTGCTGACGGTGGCGTGCAGCCACGACGTGCGCGCCAAACGCCTGGTGGCTCAGACGCTCGGCATCGCGCTGAAGAAGATGGATCTGCCGAGCGGACAAATTTCATCCTGGGGCGCCTCCAAACTGCAGCAGCCAACGCAACCCCAAACCGCGTCCCAATTGAGCGGTTATTTCGCCAGCGGCGCGCCACAGCGGCGGCTTGGACCGCTGGAATACCTCACGGTTTGGCACTACCAGCGCACCCAGCGCGTGGCGTTGGGCGCCGACGCCTACGCCTTTGCCCTGCGCGAGCTGGTTTCGCTGATCAACCACAATGACGACACGCGCCGTCGCTACGTCGACCGTCTCGGCGCTGAAAGTGAGCGTCAAATCGAAGGCACCTACACCGGCTCGACGCGCGCTGCCCTGGCCCGGTTGGCGAAAAAGTGGCGCGCCGAGTCGTCCCCCCAGTCCATTGCCCAAGCCGTCGCCGACGACGACGCTGCAACCGACAAGTCTCCAACCGGCGTCACCGCCGACTGGGTAATCCGCACCTTATAGACGGTGCGATGGCTAGGGTAAACCCGAGCCTAGGTAAAGCCCCAGTTATACAAACCCGCCGACATAGCGACACTACGTCTGAGCCTGGCACCGCCAAGGCCAACACTGAAATTTAGAAGTTTTTGTCAGGAGACTGAAATGAGTAACGGAATTAACTTTGGCAGCATCGTCTCGTCAGCAATTGGCGGCATGCTGGGCGGTCCTATCGGCATGATGGTGGCCCAACTCGGCAAGCAGATCATGACCAACATCGTCGACCAGGTCATTGATCAACTGCCGATCGACCAGTCGCTGAAAGACATTCTGCAGGCTGGCTTCCACGCCGGCATCGGGGACATCCCCGGCGCACTGGAAAATATCAACGAAGCCATCGAAGGCCTCGCGGCGCAAGCCGGCGGCACGCCTGCTGACGTCGGTCAGATGCAGGGTGCGGCCGACGACTTCCGCAATGAAATGCAGGACGTGTTCTCGAAACTGGTTGAAGCCATCGTCGACAGCGCTGACGATTCGGAAGACGGCTCCAGCGTTGCCAACTCACGTGGCGGCGGTCGCGGTAACACGACCGGTGCGCCGGGCTGGCTGTACGCGATTGCAGAAGTCATGGGCAAGAAGCTTGACGAAACGGCAGCCACGATGGCCGAGAAAGCCGAAGGGGTTGACAGCGAAGATCCGTCGACGGCAACCGATTTCCAGGTTGCTTCGCAGCAGTTCTCGATTCTCATGAACACCGTTTCCACGGCGCTCAAGTCAATCGGTGAAGGCATGGTCTCGGCTGCTCGTAAGCAGTAAGACTCAAGCACAAAGTGCTACGATCAGCGGGCCCGTTCGCGGGCCCGCTGTTTTTCGTTTTGGCGTCGTCGCTCCGCTCCTGGATTACCGCCTCAGGAACATCCCCACCGTAGGAGACAATCATGAATTCACGATCACTTTTCGCCCTGGTGCTCGGCGCCTTCGTGCTGCCCGCCGCCAATGCACAGGATTACATGGGGATGTTCAACGCCTCCAACACGGCCGGGATCAATATCGCCGGCACCATCGCCGTCAACAGTGCGATGGGCAAAGGGAGCGGCAAGCCGTCGCGCAAAACGCAGCGCGAACGGGCTGATGCGCTGAGCGACGCGCAACTTGATGCGCTGACCTTCAAACCCGATCCGGGCGTGTCGCGCCGGGTTAAGGAAGAATTCAAGCGAGCCGTACAACAGGCCGATCCCGGGCGTTCGGCGCACATCGCAAGCGTGCTCGATCGACAGGACGTGCTGGCCGACTTTGACCGCGACATGCAGCCCTACGGCTTGCGCTCCAACAACATCGCCGATGCCATGAGCGCTTACTGGCTAACGATGTGGATTGTTGCCAACAACCGCGCCGTCCCCTCCGCCGCACGCGTCGCCGCCGCGCGACGCCAGGTCACGCACAACATGCTCAGCAATTCGATGGTGGCCAAGGCGTCACTCACCGAACGCCAGGAGATCACAGAAGCGCTCGTCTACGAAACGATGTTCGCCCTGGGACAACGCGCCACGGCAGAACGCAACAAGGATCGCGCTCGCGAACGCGAACTCGCGGCGACCACGCAACGAAACCTGCTCAAGAGCGGCGTGGACTTGCAGCGACTTCGGCTCACCACCAAAGACGGGTTTATCAGCTACTGATTCACGACGCTAGGGTTAACCCTGTCTTCGGGTTAGTCCTAGCTGTTGGCGTACGCGGACTGTGGTCTTATTGGTGGCAGGAGAAAATACCGTAAACATCAGGGAGCATCACCATGAGTGGGATCGAATCCGCATTAACATCAGCGAACTTGGCGCAGGAATGTTGCTGTGTTTGCCCGAGTCAGGAACCGACGGTTGGCCGAGACGCGCAAGGCAACGTCATGTTCGAAAACGAGAACTACACCATCAAAGTGACGGACGGCGGCGAAGTCATTACGACCAACAAGAACACGGGCGAAACGTACCGGGTGTGGGGCGACCCACACGTGATGATCGACGGCAATCACGCGTTTGATTTCTGGGGCACGACGACGTTTGTGCTCGATGACGGCACCAAAATCACTATGCAAACCACACCGTGGGCCGGCAACGAAGACATGACCGTCGCCTCCAAGGTCACCATCACCGATGGCGACTTTGGCGTGCACATTACCGGCGTTGATCCCAATGCGCGCGGCGATCTGAGCATGGTGGAAGTCAACGGCGAACTCGCCGATTTCGTGATGCGCGACGGCAATACACTGTATGAAAACCCGTTCGGCGCAGGCTTCCTCGGCGTTGAAGGTGGGTCGATCGTGCAAGTGGACCAAGCGTACATTAACGGCACCGATGAACAAAAGCTGGCGGAGCTGACCGAGTCGTTCACCGACCAGTTCGAGAACATTGGTGGTCTGATGGCCGTCACCTTCTTCGGCGCATTTTTGAGCGGCATGAATCTTGGACAGGACCTGAACAACGCCGTACAGGATTCGGCGAACAACTTTCTGCTCTCCCTGGTGCGCTCGCTCTAAGGCAGGCAATCCTAGCAGCGGATGGCCGGTCACAACTGTGACCGGCCTTTTTTTGTGCGCGTAGACGTCTGAACGAATCGAGACGGGTCAACCCGACGGAACGGTCGGACTAGAGCGGGTCGGGTCGCTGGCCAAAGGACAACGCCAGTTGTCCCGCATCCACATCATCGCTCTCGGCGAAATCGATATCCACATTCGTGCTGGACACGAAATTGCCCGCCAGCGTAATGGTCAACAGACCACCAAAAAGGCGCAGAAACTTGATCACCTCGGGGGCGAGCTTTTCCACATTGCGCAAGTCCGCAGCGGACAACAGATCCTGATCGACCGTCTGCAAGTCGCCATTGTCATCGATGGTCACGAACCCCGGTCCGTTCGGATTCTCGTAAATGGTGTTGCCGTCTGGAACGAAGGCGTCAAGCAGCGGCCCAAACGACGTGCGAAAGGATAGGTCGCCTTCCACGACGGGCTCGACGCCGCGCAACTGCACGCCATAGTTACCACTGATGATGGACACCACTGACGCAATGGTCATTTCCGGATGAGCTTCCCAAGGCACGGTCTCGATGATGGCTTTAGTTCCACCTTCAAACGAAAACGTTGTATGACCCCAGAAATTGAACACCTGATCATCACCATCACTGAAGTGCATACCACTCCAGATCTGATAGCCCTCACCGGTGGTCTTGTTCATCACGTCAATTTGCCCGCGATCTGAGACCAGGATCGCGTAGTGCGTGTCCTCAAACAACGCGCTGCCGTCGCCGAGCATGGTGGTGCTCGGTGCAACCGGATTTTGACTCAGTGTAATCGGGAACGTTGGGGCCGATAGCGGGTTAACTGCGCTCATGGCCGGCCTCCTATGGAATGTTGCTATTTTCCGCTACCATCTGACCACGAAGACTGCTACCCAGCATCTAGGAATAACCCCATGTGGACCGGTAGGTTAGCGGCAAAGCGTGCCGACAAGGCAAACTTTTCGCTCGCGAGTAAGTCCGACGCTAGTAATCGCGCGCCACGCTGGCGCAGGTTGTGAGTCAGTATCGATAAACCCGGAGAGCGAAAGTTGTGACGCATGTTCATTCATTACTCTTAGAAAGATGGCCGGTTCTGCTACTCGTGCTCTGCGCGATGTTTTCGACGTCGACCGAGGCGAAGGAACGCGCTTTTCCCGGCACGCCGGACACGCGATTTGTCGCCGATTTAAAACGCGACGCCGATCGAGCCTACGATCGTGGCGACTACGCCAGGGCCTACCGCATTCTGACCAAAAGCCTGGTCTGGCGCGGCGACAAGTACGCACAGTATCTGTTGGGCGTCATGTATCTGAACGGTCAAGGCGTTCGTGCCGACCCCGCCAGAGGCGTAGCCTGGCTGCAACTAGCCGCCGAGCGCGGGAACCCGAAGCTGATGGCCGCTTACCGGGACGCCGATGAGCGTATAAACGATGGGCAGCGTGCACGCTCCAATCAGTTGTTTGATGAATTTGCCAACGAGTACGGAGATCGGCGTGTACTTGCCCGTTTGATTCGAAAGGACAGCCGCGCTCTGCGCAGAGCAACGGGCTCGCGCGTTGGCGCGACCGATAACTTGCCGCTGACGATTGTCAGGCTCGACGGCAGCCGCGTTCCCGGCGATCAGTTTTATGGCTCCATTCGCGAACGCATGAACACGCGCCTTGATTACCTCGGTGGCGTTGTTGAGCTCGGCGAGTTCGTGCTCATCGACGACGATGAAGAGACTGAGAATAGCGATGAGGAATAACACGCGTGCGCTTACCTGCGCTGTTGTGGCGATGTGCAGTCTCGTTGCTTACGCCGATCCGTTAGCCACCGCCGACGAGCTGCTTGCAACCCGCGAGTCCTTTGTCGGCCGCGCCTTTATCAATCCAAACTCGGTGGCGTACGCCTACGAGGAAGGTTTGGACAAAGCCAACGCCCAGTGGGGGAAAAAAAGTTTGCAGTCCGCCGAAGCCAGAATGATGCTCGGTCATGCCAGCGTCGATGAATGGGAACGGCGCACACTCTATCAGCAGGCGCTGAGCACGACCCGCGATGCTGTGGGGGAAAATCACCCGCTTTACGGTCGATATTTACTCGAAGCCGCCAGCGGGTTGATCGACGCGGACGCCGGCCGGTCGGGGCGTCGATTCCTGGACGACGCAGAGCAATGGTATTCAGCACGGGCGCCACAGAGCAATCTGGAGCTAGCGCAGATCGCTTTCTATCGAGGCATCTCGTCGGAAAACAGATCGCGAAAGAAAAACGCAGTTGAATTTTACGCCCAATCTGCCGCCATTGCGGCCAGTCAGTCTCCGACGTCGGACGTGCTGCAGGATCTGATGGCACGCGCACACGGCGAGGCGCTACGCATTCTGGAAACGGGCAACAAACGTGATGAAGCTACCGTGCACGTTTTGGCGCTGGCACGCCTTGGCGCCAACGGCGGCGACGCCATGCCGCGCCAGTTGTTCATGGTGCCACCACCGTATTCAAGATCGCTTTTGCGCGACCGGTCGCAAGGTACCGTTACGTTCGAAATCACGATTGACGAAGCCGGTCTTGTCCGGAACCCGTCCATCGTAGAGATTGACGGGCCGCCCGAGTTTGGGAATGCCGTGCTGCAGGTCATCGACAGCTGGCGATTCACACCCCGCATCAAGAACGGGGAAGCGGTTTCCGCCAGGCTGCGCAACCAGTACTTTTTTACGACCGAAGAAGCGACGGAGCCGTAGATCGATTGATGAAACAAAATTTCCCGCCCATGCCCGCAGCACTCGACGGGCAACGCGAAGAGTTTGACAGTCGAGCTGGCCGCATCAGCACCTACGTGGGTGGCGACGGACCGCCGCTACTGCTGATCCACAGCATCAACGCGTCGGGCTCGGCCTACGAAGTGAAACCGCTGTACGACCACTACGCCAAAACCCGGCGCGTCTACGCTCCGGATTTGCCGGGCTTTGGGTTTTCCGAACGCAGCAACCGCCGATACGACGTCGCGCTTTACACCGACGCGATACGCGTGATGGTCGAATACATCGCCGCCCGGCAACCCGGCGTGGCGCTGGACGCGGTGGCACTGTCGCTCTCGAGTGAGTTCCTGGCGCGGGCCGCTTTATCCTTGCCCGATCAGCTAAACGGCCTGGCGTTTATCACGCCGACCGGCTTTCGGCGTGGTAGCCAGCGCCTGCGCGAGCCCGCCGGCAGCACGCGCCAAATCGCGTGGCTGCAACGAGTGTTAAGTGCTCCGTTGTGGCGTCGGCGACTGTTCAGGGCCTTAACCAGCCCGCGTTCCATCCGCTATTTCCTCAAGCGCACGTGGGGCTCAGACAACATCGATGAAGGCCTCGCGGCCTACGATGACATCATCACCAATCAGCCGGGCAGCGAGTTCGCGCCGCTGGCGTTCCTGGGCGGCGGTTTGTTCAGCAAAGACATTCGCGACGTTTACGAACGGCTCACCCAGCAGGTTTGGCTCGGTCACGGTACGCGGGGCGATTTCAAGGACTTCAGCGAGGCGACCTGGACCGAGCAACGCGCCAACTGGACCAAGGTGGCGTTTGATGCCGGTGCCCTGCCCCACTTTGAATGCCCGGACGAGTTTTTCCCGCCGCTCGACGACTTTCTGCGCAAGTAGCGGGAGCCGCGGTCAGCGGCCCCCGCTCTCCAACTAGTTCGTCACGGTGAACGTCAGATCACCGGCGTTATACGTCGGCGTCAAGACCAAGCCGCCACCCAACGCGGGCACATTGATTGTCGAGTAAGTGCCGGTCAGTGACCCAAACGTCGACAACACAAACGTATCGCCCAACACGGGGGTGAACCCGTTCGCAAGACTGACATTGAGCGTGCCGTCCAACGCCGCGTCGACGTTCGGGGCAAGAATACGGCCTTGGTCTGCCGTGGCCGTGCCGCCAATGCCCAGGTTAACCGTCGCTGCTCCGCTCACGGAATAGTTGCCCGCGTCGACGTCGCTACCGGCATCAACGGTGAGCGTACCCTCAAGATTGAACGGCGCTGCAAACAGTCTCAGCGACCGCCCGGGTAAATTCGACACCAAGTCGCCGCGCATCGTAATCGAACCATTGTTCGAGTTCTGCCGAATCTCGCCAGACGCCGTCCCGGTGCTGATCGTGATGCCAGGAGCGATGTCGAGACTGTGCATGGTTCCGGTCACCAGGACTCGGTTGCGACCGTCAACCGTCGCTGTGCCGTCAAAGATCACAGAACCGGTACCGGCAAACAGCGATTCCTCGCCAGAGGCGCCCGCAAACGTCAGCGAAGAGAAATTGTTGTTGCTCAACATCCGAATGGTGGCGTTGGCCAGCGTCAAGCCGTTGTTCACGTTCAGCGTGCTGCCCAGCGCAATTGACATGTCGGTGGCAAGGGTCACGCCGTCAAACGTGAAGGTCACGAACTCGCTCATGGACAGAGGTGTCGTGGTCAGCGTGCCGCCGGTCAGACTGCCGTTAGCGCCAAACAGGATCGGTGGCGGCAACAGCGTGCCCAAATCAATGGTCTCGCCCGTCAGGTCCATGGCAGCGTTGAACACGCTCGCGCCAGTACCTGTGCGGGTGATGCTGCCAAAGTCACCGCTGCTCACGGTACCGCCGGCTTCGATGTCACTGTTGGTCAGCGCGATCGACCCGGTGTTGACCCAGTTGTCGTTGACCGAATTGCCAAGATCGAGCAGCGCGTCGGTGAGGGTGACGGTCCCGGCCAGCGTAACGTCGCCGAACAGTTCGATTTCGCCGGTGTTCGCGGACAGGGTGCTGAGCGCCGACGCCAAGCCCGGGGCGCTACTGGTTGAACTGAACGTCGCTCTGAACTCACCGTCGTTGGATACTTGCGCCGAACCTTCGAACGTCAGTGGTGCTGCCTGTACGGAAACCAGCCGGCCGGGCAGACTTGCCGTTACCGCACCTTGGATGATCATCGCGCCGCCGGTGTGGCGCAGTTCTCCGCCGGCCGTACCGGAGGCGATGGACACACCGGCTTCCACAACCAATGTATCGCCAGGCACCGACGTCGTAATCCGGTTGCGACTATCAACGGTCGCCGTGCCGTTGAACACGACGTTGCCGATGCCGCCGAGCGTCATCACGTCGTCGGCCGCCGCCAAAAAGCTCAGCGACGTAAAGTTGTTGTCACTTTCCAGCGAAATCGTTGCCCCATCCAGCGTCACGTCGTCGGTGATCGACAGGGTCCCGCCGCCCTCGACGGCCAGGTCCGCGCCGAGCGTGACATTTTCCAGACCAAAATTCTCGAAAGCGCCAATCGTTAGCGGGCTACCCGTTACACTGCCGCCCACAATTCGCCCGCCAGTCTCCAGCGTCGGCGTTAGCGGGAACTGCGTGTCAACATCGAGCGTCTGCCCAACGTTGTCCAATACGCCATCGATGACCAGTGTGTCGCTGCCGACAATCGTACCAACCGCGCCGATATCAAAACTGCCGCCCAGTTCGACTCGGCTGGTGGTCAGTGTAATCGTACCGGCATTCACCCATTCGTCGGTGACCAGAGTCCCAAGATCGACGATGCCATTTGTCGCCATGATGTTGGCCTCGTTGGTGATGTCGCCAAACAGTTCAAGCTCACTGTCGCTAACCGACACCGTCGCGCTCGACGCTATCGTCGAGGCTTCGCCAAACCCGTTCAGCGTGGCCACGGAGTCATTACTGACCGACAGCGCACCTTCGACGATAAGTGGCGCTCCACCAAGAGAGATCCCACGCCCCGCCACGTTTGCCACCACATCGCCTTGCAGCCGGATCGGGCCGTTGTTGGATGACTGTCGCACTTCGCCACCGGCCGTATCGGAGCGGATCGTAACGCCCGGCGCCACGGTAAGGCCGTGCCCACCGCTGGAAACGCGCACGCGATTTCGGTTATTGACCGTTGCCGTGCCGCTAAACAACACTTCACCAGTGCCACCCAATACCGACACTTCGCCAGAAGCCCCGATGAAATTCAGGCTGACAAAATTGTTGTTGCTGAGTAAGCGGACGGTCGAACTGTCCAAGGTCAGGCCGTTTGCGATCGTCAGCGTTGCCGATGGGTCCAGATTGGCATCCGCAGCCAGCGTCACCCCGTCAAGCGTAAACGTCTGGTTGGACGGTACGTTCAGCGTCGTGCCGATAACGGTGCCGCCGACAATGCTGCCGCCGGTGTTCAGAAGAACATTGCCGCCGACGATACTGCCCAGATCAAACATTTGACCGTCGTTTAGCAAGGTGCCGTTCAGGATGACCTGACCGTTGCCATTAATCGTCCCGAGGTTTGCGACTGCGTACGTACCGCCCAGTTCCAGCGTGCTGTTGGTCAGTGTGATCACACCGCCATTGTTCCACTCGTCCGCGGCGACGTTACCAAGATCGAGTGTGCTGTCGACGATGTTGATCGCGCCCAGGTTGGTGAAATCCCCAAACAGCTCGAGCTCACCAGTATTGACCGTGATCGTTGACCCGGCGGATATGGTCGAACCGGTATTGCCAAAGTTGGCTTGCACCAACGCATCGTTGGTGACGTTGATCGTCGTATCGATGTTAAGCGGTGCTCCGCGCAAAACCACGCGCCGCCCATCGATAGACGATGTGATCGGCCCGCGAACGGTCAGCGGACCCGGGTTCGTACTGGCGTGCGACAGCTCACCGGTTGAGGTGCCGGAACGCACGGTGACGCCGCTATCGACAATAAATGTGTGATTCGTTCCGACAGCGCGCACGCGGTTGCGACCGTCAACCGTCGACGTGCCGTTAAACACCACTTCGCCCACGCCGCCGAGCACGGACGTGTCGCCATTGCTACCGCTGAAACTCAGCGTGCAGAAATTGTTGTCACTGTTGAGTGAGACGGTGGCGTTGTCGAGCGTCAGGCCGTTGTCAATATTCATTGACGAGACTGGCTCGATATCCAGGTCGGTCGCGAGCGTCACGCCATCAAGCGTGAACGTCGTGCTGCGCGGCAACGTCAGCGGCGTGACCGCAATCGTGCCACCCAGAATCGAACCCGACGTGGCCAGTTCCGTGGTGCCCGGAAACAGCGCCCCAACGTCGAGTGTCTCGCCGGTGTTGTCCAGTCGACCGTCGATACGGGATGTGCCGGTGCCGGTCATCGTCCCGACGTCGGCCTGGGTGAACACGCCGCCAAATTCAATGATCGAATTGACCGCGGTCACCGTTCCGTCGTTGCTCCAGCGATCGTTAGCGTTGCGTCCCAGGTCGAGAATCGCGTTGTTCAACGGAATACTGGCTTCGTTAACGATCTGACCAAACAGCTCAAGCTCGGCGTCGTCGACCGTCACGTTTGCGGCTGACGTCAACAAACCGCCAACTGAAGCGGAATCGGCCAGCAGTCTTGAATTGTTGGACACGGCCAGCGTGCCTTCAACAATCAGAGGGCGGCCGCGCAGCGTCGTCAGCCGACCGTCAAGATCAGACAGAACCTGACCCCGCATTAACAGCGTGCCGTTCGACGACTGATGAGAAATTTCGCCACCGCGGGTGAGCGCCGCTATCGTGATGCCCGGTTCGATGATCAGCGTGTGACTGACGCCCTGCGCCAGAACCCGATTCCGCCCGTCGACGCTGCCGCCGCCGTCAAACAATACCGTACCGGTGCCGCCGAATACCGAAGTGCCACTCGTCGGGCCGTTGAAACGCAGATTGGTGAAGTTGTTGTCGCTGATTAGTCGCACAACACCGTCATTGAGGAACAGATCTCCCTCGACATTGACCGTGGCACCCGTTTCGAGCGTCAGTTCGCCGCCCAGCGTTACGTTGTCGAGACCCCCGGTAGTAAACGTCGGAACCGTTATGCTGGGGGCTGGATCGGTGGCTGGCGTCAGGATATTGGCGTTGGCGAGCGTTGCGCCATCGAGCGTTAAACCCGCATTGAACTGCGCGTCGCCGGCGATGCTCAGTTCGCCTCCGGAAATGAGCACGGGGCTGCTGGCCCGCAAGCCGGCAATTTCGCTGGTGCCGGTGGAGTACTCAACGATCACCCCCGGATCCAGATCAATGCGCACGGTGTGCACCGTTGTGGGCACCACCGGTGGCGTCCAGTTCGCCGGGTCGTGCCAGCTACCGCCTGCGGGGTTGGTGAAGCGCAGCGCGATCGGCCCGGGTGGCCCGAAAAAATAGGAGCGCATGATGCCAAGATCAATGAAGTTGACAATATTGTCGCCGTTGAAATCGGCGTCCGGGTTCCAGTTTGGCGTACTCGGGTTGGAGAAAAATGCGAGACGCAGCAGGCCCAGGTCACCGAAGTTGGTAATAAAACCGTCGTTGTCGATGTCGGCATCGCACGCGTTGCCAAAACCGTCGCCGTTGGTGTCGAGCTGTGTCGGATTTGCGACGTCGACGCAGTTATCAATGTCATCCGGCACACCGTCACCGTCCACGTCCAAACCGCCTCGGTTGGCCGAGCTGGCGACAGGCAACGTTGACAGGTTGCGCGCTTCAATTACACGCGTGTCCAACGCCTGCTGACCGTGCTCATCGGACACGGCAAGCTGGGCGACGTAGAGTCCCGCGGCGTCGATGGACAGCGTGTTGCCCTGGTCAGTGCGGCGCACGGCCGCGGACTCGCTCGGCGCATGGAGCAGACTCCAGGTGCCGGGCGTTTGTGACTCCAGTGAGTGCTGACGACCCACGGCCACGATCTGATCGTCACCAGCGTCCGCCACGAGCGGTTGGCGCGCGGTGCTCAAGCGCACCGTTGCTGGCGCGCTGTCGAGACGACCGTCGTTGGCCACCACGCTAAACAAATAGTCGCCGGGGGCATCAGGTACAAAGGTTGTGCGCGCTGCGCGAGCCACAGCGGGCTGCGTAACACTTTGGTCTGGCGAAGCAATCAGACGCCACGCATAACTCAGGACGTCGCCATTGGCGTCGGTCGACGCCGCCGCGTCCAGCACGACCGCCTGTCCCACGTCCGCATGAAGCTGCGGCGCGGCTTTCGCGACGGGCGCGACGTTACCGGTACTGATACGCACCGCTGAAGGGGCGCTCACGTTCTTTCCATCCGCGACCACCAGCGTAGCGACATAGTCGCCGACCAGGTCGAGCGTAAACTGCGGTCGCACCGCGTTCGGATCGGACAGGGCCGCGCCACTACCCGCTGGTGCGTCAAGCGACCAATTCCAGCTCAGGGCACGACCAGCCGGGTGCACAGATGCCGTGCCGTCGAGCGTGACGCGCTCACCGACGATAGCGGTTTGTGCCACACCCGCGTGCGCGCGCGGATTCGCTTCCGGTGACGCCAGGTCGGCGCCGGGCGCCAATCGCAATGACTGCGCGTTTGCGCCAGCAAGAAACATAAGACAAGAGAAAAAAAGCAGAGTGAAGACGGCGCGTATCAGGTCAACGCGTGGCGAATAGGTCATAGCCAAAACTCCCCAGAGATTTACAGGCGTGATGGGATTTCGATCGAACAAGCAATGTCAGGGTGCGCGTCTTGCGCAGGCGCTTTTACACGAATGATCGTGCACGCCTTTTTGTTACTGCCGCCAATCTGACCCACTCATCAGATCGGCCGTTTTCGCTCGATGCGAGTCTGTTTTATAGCAGTAATCGACGGCGCGTGCCGCGCGTTTGACAGAATCTGCCCCACACAAGGTTTAGCGACAGCCGTCAGCCGATTCCCTCATCCTTTGACGTGAGCCGCAAAACGCTCGATGAAGCGGACCTGTTCCTCGGACTCGATGGCGCCCGGTCGAGCCGCCCGCACCTCCAGGATTGCATTTTCCGGACGCATCTCGTTGTCGACCAGCAGGCAGGCCGCCAGCGTGCCCGCGCGGCCCAGGCCGGCCCAACAGTGAACGATTACCGTACGCTGCGCCCGTAACTCGGCATTGAGCAGCGCGACCAACTCGATGGCCTGCGCCATGCCCGCGGCACTGCGATCGACAACCGGAGAATGGGTGAACGCGATGCCACGCTGCTCGACCGCCGCGCGGCGCTGGTCCATGGTCTCTGATACCCGGAAGTGCTCGAGCTCGAACGCTTCTTGCAGGCAAATAATTCGCTGGACGCCCAGCGCACTGAGCGCGTCGAGATCCTGCGCTGTCGTTGCCTCGCGCGAGCCCGGTGAGTGAACAAGACCCAGCTTCCCGCCGGGCAGCAAGAACTCGTCAAGCCAGGACGGCGTCACGGCGTCGCGCCATCGCTGGCGTTTCGTATCAGCCCGCGCGCCGCCAACCGCTCGCGGATTCGCTCGAGAATAAAGGACTCAGCGCAAACGTCTTCCGCGGGCATGATCCGCCACAACAGCAAAACCGTGGTCACGTAGATCACGGCCCCGATTCCCGCTGCGAGCAGTATGTCGACCGGCGCCAAACCGGTCAGGCGCAAACATTTGGTCACGAGCCAATACATCAAGATCGCAGCCATCGCCGGACGCAAAACGATCGTCAGAATATCCCGAACGCTCACGTACAGAAACCTCATCGAAATCGCGAAATAGACTGGGAGAAAAATCAGCGCCGTCAACAGAACTGCCTGCGCCGCGCCCAGTGCTCCGCCCTGCCAGGCAAAGCGCAGCACCAGAGACAGCAGTACCACTGCGTTACACAAAGAGAGACTTGCCACCACGTAAGGCTTACCCATGGCAATCAGTGCCGATGTAATGGGCGATGCGATCGCCGTCACCACCCCCGCCAGGGCCAGCAACTGCATTAGAGGGACGGCAGCCAGCCACTTTGGCCCAAGGATAACCTCGCCAATCAACGGCGCCGTCGCCGCGATGCCAAAGGCAATGGGCATCGAGAACAGGGTCATCACGGCCGCTGCTTTCACAAACGCGGCGCGTGCCCGCGGCGCATCGTGCGCGATTTTGGCGAAACCGGGCAGCAGCGCGCGGCGAGCGAGTCGAGTG
>JBGCFP010000035.1:0-10235 GCA_045107005.1 Gammaproteobacteria bacterium | reverse complement strand
GCTTTACAGCCCATTGGGCCTGGTGGCGCTGGCAGCGCTGATGCTGGCAACTCTGTTTATCAGCAACGCACTGTTTCGCGGTATGCGTCTGGATCTAACCGAGAATAACTTGTATTCCGTGTCACCGGGCACGAAAAACATTCTGCGCAGCATTGATGAGCCGCTGAACCTCTACTACTTCTTTTCCGACAGTGTCGCCGGCGAAGCGACCGGTTTGCGCCTTTACGCTCAGCGCGTGCGTGAGATGCTCGAGGAGTTTGCACTGGTTGCCGGCGATAAGGTCAATTTGCGGGTGATTGACCCGCTGCCGTTCTCGGAAGAAGAAGACCAGGCGGCACAGTTCGGATTGCAAGCGGTGCCGCTGCAGGCCGGTGGCGATGCCATTTACTTTGGGTTGGCGGGAACCAACGCGATTGACACGCAGATTGCGATCCCGTTTTTCCAGCCGGACAAGGAAGCGTTTCTCGAATACGATCTGGCGAAATTTGTGCATTCGCTGGCCAACCCGAAGCGACCGGTCATCGGCGTATTGTCGACGCTGCCAATGACCGCCCAGTTCAACCCCGCCACGCGCCGCCAGGAACCGGGTTGGATGATCACCGAACAAATCGGCCAGTTGTTCGATTTACGCGTGTTTGACCCAACGATCACGTCGATCGAACCGGGGATCGACGTGCTGATGGTTGTTCACCCGAAAGACCTGTCGCCGGAAACGACCTACGCGATCGACCAGTTTATTCTCGGTGGCGGGCGCGCGCTGATTTTTGTGGATCCGTTTGCCGAAGCCGATCAGCCGGTACAGGATCCGAACAACCCCGCAGCGATGTTCAGTGCGGTTCGCACTTCGTCCATGGACCAGCTGTTCGACACCTGGGGAATCGAATTCGACAAGAGTCGATTTGTGGCCGACGACAAGCTTGCGCTGCAGCTTGGCGGTGGACCGGGCGGATTGATTCGCCACATCGGCTACCTTGGCATGACCGGCGATGCGCTGGAGCAGAGCGACGTGGTCACCGGCGATCTCGACACCATTAACCTGAGCTACGGCGGTTCGCTGTCGTTGCGCGACGATGCATCCGTCACGCTGCAGCCGCTGATGCAAAGTAGCGGCGACTCGGCGATGCTCGACATTAGCGCACTGACGTTTTTGCAAGACCCCAATGAACTGCGCAGCAACTTCAGCCCGGACGATCAGCAACATGTCATTGCAGCGCGGGTGCAGGGTTCAGTGTCCAGTGCGTTTACTGATGCCATTCCCGGCGATGCCGAGACGCACATCGCCAATTCCGCGGAGCCGATCAACGTGATTGTCGTTACCGACGTTGATCTACTGGCGGATCGCTTGTGGGTTCGTGTGCAGAATTTCTTTGGGCAGCGGGTACCCAGCGCTTTCGCCAACAACGGCGACTTCGTCTTTAACGCGCTGGACAACCTGACCGGTAACGCTGACCTGATCAGTATTCGCGGTCGCGCGACGTTCCGCCGTCCGTTCGACAAAGTCGAAGAGCTCACGCGAATTGCCGATGAGAAATTTCGCCAAAAGGAAGAAAGTTTGCAGACCGAGCTGCAGCAAACCGAGGCGCGCTTGAGCGAGCTGCAGGCCAGTCGCGATGACAGCAACGCGCTGATCATGACCGCCGAGCAGCGCGCGGAAATTGAGAACTTTCAGGATCAGAAAGTGCGCATTCGCAAAGAGCTCCGGCAGGTGCGCAGCGATCTCGATAAGGACATTCGTCAGCTTGGTGGCACGCTCAAAGCCATCAACATTCTGGCGGTACCGGCTCTGGTTATCGTGTTTGCGATCTTCATGGGCGCACGACGGGCGAAACGGGCCGCGCAACAGCGAGGGCAGCAGTAATGGCAGGTCGATCACTTTACGTTGTGGGTGGCTTGGCCGTTGTGGCAACGGCGGGTGCTTGGTGGGTGGCGCAGCAGCGTGCACCGCAGACAAGCGTGGGCGCCGAGCAAGCGCTGGTGGAGGGATTGTCCGAGCGCATCAATGATGTGAGCGAGATCGCCATCACCGTTGCTGGCGGCGCGTCGAGAGTGACGCTACAGCGTCGTGACGATGTGTGGGGCGTGGCGCAGCGCGGCGGCTACCCTGCTGATCTTTCGAAAGTGCGCAAGCTGCTCATCGATATCGCCGATGCGATGCTGGTTGAGCGCAAGAGTGCACGCGCGGAGAATTACCCGGCGCTGGGTGTGCGGGCGATATCCGATCCGGCTGCCACAGGTGTGCAGGTTGAGCTTATCGGTCTGGATTCACCCGCGTCGTTCATTGTCGGCAAGAGCGCGCGCGGTAACGGCGCGGTGTATGTTCGACGTAGCGATGAAGACGTTTCGTGGGTGGCAAACCCGCGCATGAGCGTTACGCAGGATCCGGCCGACTGGCTGGTCAACGACTTGATCGACGTGAACGAATCGCGCGTCACGCGCATCAGCATTACGCAACCGGACGGAGCCGTGCTTGACGTCACGCGCAACGGGGCGAATTTCGATGTTGCGGACATCCCTGCGGACAGAGAGCTGTCGAGTCCGACGGTGGCCAACGAGTTGGCCGGGATTTTCAATAATCTGAAGTTTGACGATGTGACGCCAGCCAGTGAATTCGATGCTGGTGATGCGGAGCCGGTGGCCGTGCGATTTGAAACGTCGGACGGGCTGGTTGTCGATGCGTTGGCCACGGCGGCAAATAATGAATACTACCTGTCGCTGACCGCCACACCGATCGCGGTAGATCCGGCGAAGTTTGCCGAGGTGTTGGCCGACGATCAGCAGGATTCTGGCGCCCCGTCAGCGGAGCAAAAAGCCGCCGCAATGCTTGATGCCATTGAGAACCAGAGCCGTGAGATCAACGAGCGGGTCGCCAACTGGGTGTTTACGATTCCGTTGTTCAAATACGAGCAGTTGAGCAAAACCCGGGATGCACTGCTGGCTGATGTCGATGAGTAGCGCTTGCCGCTGGTGGCATTGCTGCGGCCGTCTTGCTCAGCAGCGGATGTGTGAGTCGGCCGTCGTCGCCGTTCTCGTCGACGCAGTTGCGTCCCGCGGTGTTTACAGAGGATGTGGGGTCGCTGACTCAACGCATTGAGTTTCCGCGCGGTGTCGATGACGTCAGCATGGTCGTGAATTGTGGGTCAATCATCAGCGCGTACGGCGAAATGCGAGGAAAGTCACAGGGTCACTGCCAGTCTAACGTCGAGTGGAGAGGTGCGGAGGTTCAAACCTGTCGGTGACGACATCAGCGTGGAATGCAGAGACTGGGCTCGGCGTCGCTTCAAAGAAAATCGGTTTATTCCTGCGCATGCGCGAGGAGTCCCTGTCCAGAGCTTCTATGAAAGGTCGTTTTTTGATGTGCGCGGAGTGCGCAAGCGCTTCCCCAATCAAGGTCGCGGACCACTGGCGCCAGAATTGGCCGATCCGTTTTACCGACGACCCGCTGCGCGGCCGCCGCTACCGAGCCCGATCGAACAGCCGTAGCCCCACAGAGCTATTACGACCGCGCCTTGCACCGAGCAGTCATCGCGCGCACTTCATCAATACCCAGTGCTTCGAGGTGCTCAACATTGCGCTTGGGAATCATTGAGCTGTCGCCATACTGCTCAACGGCCTTGGCTACACTGTCTTCGCGTAACAGATGCAACAGAGGATAGGGTGATCGATTGGTGTAATTGGCCGGGTCGTCGTCATCGCTGCCTTCAAACTGATAATTCGGATGAAAGCTCGCGATCTGGATAACGCCCTCCAGTGACATCATCGCCAACAGGGCGTCAGCGATATCCAGGAATTGATTGTACTGGGCGAAATCCTGTAGCACCCAAGGGTGAATCAGGAGCGCCGTTTCAATCTCCTTGTTGGCCACCAACCGCTCAAGCTCGGCTTGCAATGCATCCACAAGGTCTTGGGGTTGGGTTGCCGCCGACACGTGCAGGCGAACCCGATTGAGCCGCAGTTCGCGGCTGGCAAATGGACACAGGTTATGGCCGATGACAATGTCTTTGAGCCACGCTAGTACATCCGCTTCGATCTGCACGATTGTGGGTTGATGCGTTGCTGACGAGCTGGTCATGATCGGTCGATTCCGTCTGTCTTTCGTTGCCCGATGCTAATCGCCCTTTGCCGTTGAGGCGCGGCGGGAACACATCGGGTTATCCCCACTTGCCGAACTTAAGCAGTCCAAGGATTGTCGTAGACCGCCTTCGGGTGAGGGCATCACACCACGATGCCGGTGATTTGACCAATCACATTTTCCACCTTCACTTTTCATTCTGGGGATTGATATGAAAAATACGACCTTTCGTCGCGTTATCGCGCGACTGTTACCGCTAACCGGCGCGTTGGCGCTGACGTTTGCAGGCGTCGGCGCGGCGGCGCAAGTGCCCGAACTGATGTTCGAGACCAGAGCGCCCGGCGACGGCGTGACCGGCAGCAGCGTCACGCGCAATCTGGAGGGGAACGCGTCGATCCGATCGATTGAGTACATCGGCATCCGCTCGGAGCTGTTGTCACGAGCGGAAGATGCGCTGTCCTTACGTTTGCCCTCCGGGGAATCGGTGATTGCTTCCCTGCGCGAAGCCACCGTGCTGGACGACGAGTCGACAACCTGGAGCGGCACGATTGCGGGTGCGGCGCGCGTGCAGGAAGCGGGTGACGGCGCATTGTTTGTCGTGACCGGCGAACGGGTGTTCGGCCAGATACGGGTCAAGGGGCAGGTGTTCGAGGTCTTGACGGTCGAAGAGGGTGGCCACTATCTGATGGTCGAACGAGATTTCAGCGCGCTACCTCAAACCGACGATACGCCGCGACAGGCTTTCGACATTCCAAAAGATACGTTGCTCGAAGAGTCGGCGGATTCGGCAACGCGCGCGATCACGACCATTCGCGTTCTGCAGATCGCTTCGCGTGAGGCACGCGATCAGCTTGGCGGCAGTAACTCGGCGCGCGATCGCATGCGCTTTTTTCTGGCTCAGGCCAACGATGTATACAGCACGACCCGCATCGAAGTACGGTTGCAGAATGCGGGCTTGCGTACGCCCGGCGGCCGAGTCAACAACAATAACGGTGTCTCATTGATCGATCAGCTGTCGCGCACCAACGACGGTCGCGCGTACGACTGGCTGGCCGGCGGCAGCAACAGCGGTAACGGCCGGAACGCTCGTCGCGCGGATCTGGTCGGTCTGATGACGGCCAGCGGTCTGAGCTCGCCGTTTGGTGGGCTGTGTGGCATCGCTGACGCGATTGGCGCGAACGCAGGAACGGCGTTTTTTCTGACCAACCAGTCCTGCACTAATTTCACGTTCGTGCATGAGATCGGCCACTTGTTTGGTGCACGCCACGACAACGATCCGGGTACCTCGCCATTTCGGTTTGGTCACGGCTTTGTTAGTGCCGCCGGTAACTTCCGCACCGTGATGGCGGTGAACTCGAATCCCCAGCGACGCATCGGTGCGTTCTCGGCGGACAATCTGTCTCTCAACGGAATCACCATCGGCAACAGTTCGTTTCGCGATAATCGACGCGTTCACGATATCCGTCGTGGCACGATGGCCAGTTTCCGCTAGCTAACGGATGGTCGCCAGCGCAAAAAAAGCGCTGGCGATCCTGACTATGCGCTCTGGTGTGTCATTAAAGTCAGACCAGCGATATGCATGCGCGCGCTGCGTTCGTCGCCCGCTATTTTGACACTCGTCAATCCGCGACGCGCGGCTTGCTCCGCCACCGCCATGACGTCGCCATCGAAATGGCAAACCAGCGACGTAGCTTGCCCAAACCGCAGCGCAAGCTGCGCGGTGCCAAGTCGGCCATCCTCTTCCAGGCCCACTTTGGTCCAGAACTCGAGACTGGTCTCAGGGTCATCCGTCGGAATTTCCAACGCATTGAATCGCCCGAACATCGAGACGTCCCGATCTTCGAACGGCGGTGGCGAGAACGTCCGGGATTCGAGTACGGCGGTCATCTGGCCCGACGGATCGACAAACCCCAGTTCGTTAAACGACTCGCTGGAGAGTTTTTCAAACGCCAGTTCAATGCCCAGCGCTCGATAGCCGGCGATCCACTGATCCAGATTCTGCTGTACGAACGTCAGCGACGGGGAATCGAAGTCGTAGCGGTGCAGTCCGATGTTCAGTGTTCCATCGCTGACCACCGCGTATGGATGCGTCCACACATCACCCACGGGAATCTCGCGAAAGCCGATTTCCGTGAACGCGTGCAGGGTCTCGAGTACGTCCGTGCAGGACACGCTGATCTCGAGGAAGCGCCCCAGCATTAGCGTTCCGCGCCCATGGCGACTGCGCGCACTCGCGTCTGTTCCAGCTCGGCTTCGTCCATGGATTTAATCCAGCCGCCGGCGTGCTGGACAGCCAGATCGGCAAGGAAGCGCATGTGCGCCTCGTTATCATTGAGCGCCGCGATGTACTGGAGTTCGCCGCCGCCTTTCTCTTCAAACAACTCGGCGTAGCCCAACGCGACTTCCTCGAGCGTCTCCAGACAGTCGGCCGAAAATCCCGGGCACAGCACGTCTACGCGGCCGACTTTTTCCTGCCCCCAGCGTTCGAGGACTTCATCGGTGTAGGGTCGCAGCCATTCGGCTTTGCCCAGGCGCGACTGGAAGCTCAATGACCAATCGTTGTCATTCAGGCCCAACACGTCGGCGCACAGTCGCGCGGTTTTGTGGCACTGGCAGTGATAGGGGTCGCCGCTTAAAAGATTGCGCTTGGGAATACCGTGAAAGGAGAACAACAGTTTCTCGCCACGTCCCTCGCGCTCCCAGTACTCGCGTACGCTATCGGCCAATGCGTTCACATAGCCGTCCTGATCGTGGTATTGGTTGATCGTGCGTAATTCCGGTAGCCAGCGCCAGCGTCGCAGCACACGCGTGATTTCGTCGATCGTGGCGGCCGTCGTGGTGGCGGAGTACTGCGGGTAAAGCGGCAACACGATCAGTCGGCGTACGTGCTGCTGGCGCATGGCTTCCATGACGTTGGCAATCGACGGTTCGCCGTAGCGCATGGCCAGTTCCACCACCACGTCTTCGCCGAGGCGCTGCTGGAGCAGCGGGCGCAGTGCATCGCGCTGCTGCAGACCAATGCGCAACAGTGGTGAGCCGTCTTCACCCCACACTTTTTCATACGCTTCGGCCGATTTCTTCGGCCGTGTGCGCAACACGACACCGTGCAAGATGGCGAGCCAGACCAAACGCGGCACTTCGACGACGCGCGGGTCGCTCAAGAATTCCGCAAGATAGCGCCGCACGTCACCCGGCGTCGGGCTCGCAGGCGTGCCCAGATTGGTCAACAGCACGCCGATACGCTCGGGCGTTTCGTGGCGGTAGTTCGGTTCGTTGACGAAGCGGGCCATGATGGACTTTCAATCCGGTAAGCGAACAGCGCGAGAAGCCCGGTGACGGGCACAACGTTGTCAGGCGGTTAAAGAACGGCAGTGCAGAGCCAATGGTAACGGCTGGCGTGGCCGGGCACAAAGCCGCAGTTGTAACGGAATATATGGGTTCGCGATGGAATTCGCGACTGGCAGAGCCTGGCGGACGGGTTTAGAAGAAGCGTTCGAGCGTCAATGCGACGTAGTCGTCGTCGCGCAGTCCGAACAGAAAGTCGTTGGGGTCGGGATTGAAAAAGAACCGGCCCTCCACCGACAGGCGCCAGGACTGGCCCAATCGGCGACTTCCTTCGACCGACGAAAACGCCGTCTGGGTGTCCGCATCGACGACGGCGAACGCGAGCAGTTCGGTGTCCTGAACGTCGTTAAAGGCGAGCCGTCCACCCAGCGCCACATCGTTGCGCGTGCTGGTGCGCAGGGCGGGTTGGTCGTCGAACAGGTATTCGACGATCAGGCCCAGATCCAGCGCGGATTCCCAAAGGCCGGTGAGCGTGTATTCGAACCCGGCGGCCACGGCGGTGGAGCGGCCGTCAAAATTGTGGCGCGACACGACCTCGGCTTTCCACAGGATATCGCCCTTGGTGGCTTGCAGGTCGAGGCTGGTCTGCTCCAGGCGGTCGTAGTTGGGTACGAGGGTCGGGCCGAGTACGGGATCCAGGGAAAACTCGAAACGTGGCTCGCGCATCGTGCCGGAGAAGTGCGCGATGCCGATGTCGAAGTCGCCGAAGTAATGGCTGTAGCGCAGCGCGACGTCGAGGCGCTTATCTTCACGACTGCTTTCGTAACGCGCGCCGTCGAGGTCAATGGGCAGTGGCAAGCGCGGCCGACCGTTAAGTCCCTGGAACGTTCGCTTGCGATGAAATGGCAGCAGATAGAGGTCGATGGTGCCCCACTGTGGCAGCCAGCGCAGGCTGATCATGGGTTGTCCCAGCTTGTCTTCACCGTCAATGTTTTCAACGAAATCGGTCTGGTTGATGATGTCGACCAGATGAATCGATTCGGTGACGCCCCAAAACACGCGGCGCAAGCCGATACTCAGTTCCGCCGCCTCGAAACTGCGTTGCCAGTACGCTTCGCGCAAATCGGTGTGCGTGCGCTTTTTGTCACGCTGGTCGACACGCAGGAACGGAGCAAAAACCAGGCGCTGCGCGCCGTCGTCCCAATCGTGGAAATACTCCGGCTCGATGGAGAACGAGAGCGCGGTATCGGACTGCTCGGCGAAAAGCGGATCGCGTGCGAACGCCGTGCCTTCGAAACCGACACTGCCAGTCCACTCACCGGCACCGGCAAGCGGCGCAAGCAGTACGCCAGCAAGCGCTGCAGCTTGGCGCATCAACGCGCTTTGGACAGGCTGTTTCGCGTGAAATCACTCGCCTTCAAACCGGTCTGAAACGCGTAGTCCTTGAACGCCAGGATCGTGCTCTTGCCGGTTTGATGATTGACCATTTCGAGGCGCCCCGGGCGCCAGAACTGATCGACATACTGGCCAAATTCGCTGGCGGTCAGCGTTTTCAACAGGCTTTTCTTGCGATCGTAGAACTCAACCTTGAACACCCGGTAGTGCTCCTGATCCAGCCAAACAACCTGACGCGTGTAGCCAGATTTCTTGTCAACCGGATAGCGTTCCATGACGAAGTAGTCGACGTCGTCAGCGCTCTCATCGCGCAAATACTTGTAGGTGTATTTTTCGACTTCCTGCGACGACAGATCTTCGTAGGCAAACTCACTGCCCACGAACGGTCCACTCTTGTTGCTGGACGAGATGCGTTTTACGCGTTTGAGCGCCGGCAGATACAGCCACTGATCGTCTGACGCTTCCTTGTGCGAAAAGGTCAACAGCGCGGTGCCTTTCACGTCCGCCGGATCGGCAAAAACGATCAGGCTTTTGTCCCCGTCGTCCGCCACTTCCAGCGAGCGGCTGCGCATCTGGCGCGTGCGTTCGTCGCCGTTTTTGTTGCGCAAGGTCATTTGCATGAGCACGTCAGTGTCGCCAAAGCCTTCGTCGCGTGCGTCGGCTTCGGTGGCGATTTGCAAGCCGCGTTCCTCGGGCGTTTGCGCGCTGGCGGCAACCGAGCACAGCGCGATGCCGACGGCTAAGAGCGCCCCGTACAAGCTTGAATTAGGCGAGAGATGGTTCATGGAGAGTCTCCTGGTCAAAGCTGGATTCGTCGGACGGGTCCGTTGCGCTGCCGTCGCCGCGGTCGAACTTCAATAAAATGGGGGGTAACAGCAGAAAATCAACGATCAGGGCGAGGGCAATGGCCATCGCCGTCAACGTTGCCATGGTCGCGTTGATCGCAAAATTCGACTGCGCCAGAACAGTGAAGCCGGCGATCAGGATGGCGGTGGTCACCACGAGCGCCATGCCAACCGTTGAAAACGCGTAACGCACGGCGTCAGCGGGTGAAAGCCCGTTCTCGCGCCGCGCTCGCAGATACTTGCTAAGAAAATGGACGGTGTCGTCGACCACGATGCCGAGCACCATGCCGGAAACCACCGACGCGGCCATATTGACCTGCCCGACAAAAATGCCCCAGATGCCGAAGGTCAGCCCGATGGGCAGCAAATTAGGAACCAGGCTGAGCAAACCGATTTTTACGCTGCGCAACGCGACAATCAGAATGATCGAAATCAGGATCAGACCAAAGATCGAGCCACCGATCATGCTTTTTATGTTGCGTTCGCTGATGTACGAAAACATTACCGCTACACCGACACCTTCGGTGTACAAATCGGGGGCGTTGTCACGCAACCAGGCTTCGCTGCGCGCCACGAGCGCACGCTGTTGCTTGCTCGTCATGGTGTTGGCCGTTGCGACGAAGCGCGAGGCCGACTTGTCC
>JBGCFP010000034.1:0-21707 GCA_045107005.1 Gammaproteobacteria bacterium | reverse complement strand
GCAGCTGGTGTTGGCGCAGGGGTCGGTGGGGCGATATCGCGCACAGCGGCTTTCTCAGGCGTCGGAATCTGCGGTGCTCGAGCGGGTGGGGCTTCTTCCACTTCTTCCGGCGCCGCCACGTCGTAGCTCGCGCCGGTGTTCTCATCGAGTTCCACTTCGTCGTCACGCACGCGCTTGATGACGTAGTTCGGCGTCTCCAGTTCTGCAGTCGGCGCGATGATCACTTCCAGGTTCGCGAGCTTCTCGAAGCTGTTAACCGCTTCGCGTTTTTCATTGAGCAGATACGACGCGACATTGACCGGTGCGGCGACTATCACTTTGGCCGTGCGGTCTTTGCGTGCTTCTTCGCCAATCAAACGCAGGATCGCCAGCGACAGGGATTCGACGTCGCGAATTGAACCGTGGCCTTTGCAACGCGGGCACACGATGGCGCTCGATTCGCCCAGCGACGGACGCAGTCGCTGGCGTGACATTTCCAGCAGACCGAAGCGTGAGATACGTCCGATCTGAATGCGTGCCCGGTCCATCTTGACGGCGTCGCGCAGACGATTTTCGACCTCGCGCTGGTTGCGACTCTGATTCATGTCGATGAAATCGATGACAATCAGGCCGCCCATGTCGCGCAGGCGCAGCTGCCGTGCAATTTCGTCGGCGGCTTCCAGGTTGGTATTGGTCGCCGTGGTCTCGATGTCGACACCGCGGGTGGCGCGCGCCGAGTTGATATCAATGGACACCAGCGCTTCGGTCGGGTCGATGACGATGCTGCCGCCGGAGGGCAGATGCACCGTGTGCGCGAAGGCCGATTCAATTTGGCTTTCAATCTGAAAGCGCGTGAACAGCGGCGTGGGCTCAGTGTAGCGCTTGAGCTTGCGCACGTTGTGCGGCATCGCGCGATCCATGAATTTCTTTGCTTCGTCATAGGTGGCTTCATCGTCAACGATGATTTCGCCCATGTCGTTATTCAGGTGGTCGCGCAGCGCCCGAATGATCGCGTTACTCTCCTGGTAAATCAGGAAGGGCGCCGGCTGAGTCGACGTCGCGGCCTCAATGGCTTGCCACACGCCCATCAGGTAGTCCATGTCCCACTTGAGCTCTTCGGTGCTGCGACCGACGCCCGCAGTGCGCACGATAATGCCCATGCCGTCCGGGATGTCCAAGGCTGCCAGGGCGTCGCGAAGCTCGTTGCGATCGGCGCCTTCAATGCGTCGCGATACGCCGCCCGCGCGCGGATTGTTCGGCATCAAAACGATGAAGCGTCCGGCAAGGCTGATAAAAGTCGTCAGTGCGGCGCCTTTATTGCCGCGCTCTTCTTTCTCAACCTGAACGACGATTTCCTGCCCTTCCTTGAGCACGTCGCGAATATTGACCTTCTTGCCCGATTCCGGCTGTGTGCGGAAATACTCGCGCGACACTTCCTTGAGCGGCAAAAACCCGTGTCGATCCGAACCGTAATTGACGAAGGCGGCTTCGAGGCTTGGCTCGACGCGGGTAATTTTTCCGAGATAGATATTTGCTTTTTTCTGTTCCCGGGATGGAACTTCGATGTCCAGATCAAACAGCTTTTGACCGTCCACCATGGCGACGCGCAGCTCTTCAGGCTGCGTCGCATTAACCAGCATACGTTTCATTATTGTCCCTGTTGTTAGCGTAACAGGGCCGGTATCGCTATCCGAAAGCCAGAGGGGGCGGGACGAACAGCCATCGATGTTGCAGTTCCTTGCCAGCTCGCGCCACATGGCGCGCCGGCGGCTGACTGCAAACGTTTGGGATGCGCCATGTGCGAGATCTTGGTGCCCGCGATGCGCTGGAGAATCGATGTCTGTAACGGCGTGCCGGAACTAGAACGGCGCGCGCCCCGCAGCGTACGCATGACGCTGCCGGCTTTCGGGTCGATCCGACCCGATGAAAAATCGGTAAACGAAAGCTTCGGAGTCGGGCGTCCTGCGAGAACATAGCCGCCAAAGCGGTGAGCCCGAGAAGAAGCATTTCTATGGAAGTCGCTGCCTTTGAAATAAGAAAGCGCTTTATTTGTGTAAACACCCCAGTAATATAGCAACCCCCTAACGACAGATCAATGAGTTGCGTGACAATGACCACAGCCGCCAAAGAGCCCTCCAAGGCTCGCTTTGTCACCGTGTCTGACGATGAGTCCGGCCAGCGTCTGGACAACTTCCTCGTGCGGCATTTAAAAGGGGTCCCGCGGCCGCGCCTGTACCGGGCGATTCGCAAGGGTGAAGTGCGAGTCAACAAGGGGCGCATCGCTCAGACCTATCGGCTGGAGCCGGGGGACGTGGTCAGAATCCCGCCCATTGCGCCGCACAGCGACCCACGACCGGCCACCACATCGAGCTACAACTGGACGCCGCACATTCTGGCGGAGGACAAAGCGTTTCTCGTCATCGACAAGCCGTCGGGCTGGGCGGTGCACGGGGGGAGCGGGGTGCGCCACGGCTTGATTGAGTCGCTGCGGGCCAACTTGTCGGATCGCCACGACCTGGAGCTCGCCCATCGTCTCGATCGCTCCACGAGCGGTGTGCTTGTGGTGGCCAAGAAACGCAGCGCGTTGCGCGCTTTGCACGCGGCCCTGCGCGAAGCGCAGGTGTCGAAAGAGTACTTACTGCTGGTCAAGGGAGACTGGCAGCACGGCGATCATTTGGTGGACGTGCCGCTGGATGTCAATCAGCGTCGCGGCGGTGAGCGCACGGTCCGCGTCGCAGCAGACGGGATGGCGGCCGCCACGCGCTTCTCGCTGTGCGACTCCTGGGGCGACGTCAGCTTGATTCGGGCGCGGCCCCAAACCGGTCGAACCCACCAAATCCGCGTACACGCCGCCTATCTGGAACATCCGATCGTCGGCGACGAGCGCTATGGAGACCGGGCGATCAATCAGAGCTTCAAACGCTACGGGCTGAAACGTCTGTTTCTGCATTCCGCGTCGATGGCGTTTGAGCATCCTGAGGGATTTCCAAGGCACTTCAGCGCGCCGCTTTCGGACGACCTGCGCGCCGTCATTGATCAGATCGAGAAACGCGGTCGCCAACGCACGCCGCGCGCGATGCAGCGCGCACATCGTCAGGGCAAGCGATAGCCTTCACGCCGCAGCGCGGCGGCCAACCAGATCAGCGGGAGCCCAATAATGGCAGTTGGGTCATGCGCATCGATGCGCTCAAACAGGCTGATGCCCAAGCCTTCGGCTTTGAAACTGCCGGCGCAGTTCAGCGGCTTCTCGGCCGCCACATAGCGCGCAATCTCCGCGCGGTCGAGGGGGCGGAACAGCACTCTGGTCAGATCGAGATGGGTTTGTTCGCCCAACGGTGAGCGGACACTGACCGCCGTCAGAAAAGCGACGTCCCGGCCTGAAAAGCCCGCCAACTGGGCCTCAGCCCTGGCAACCGAGCCCGGTTTGCCGAGGATCTGACCGTCAAACGTGGCGATCTGATCGGAGCCAATGACCACGCTGTCGGGCTGAGCGCTGTGTACCGCCTGAGCTTTGGCACTGCCCAAACGCCGGACCAGCGCCTCGGGCCCTTCGCCCGCAAGGGGTGTTTCGTCGACGTCAGGGGACGCCACGGCGAAAGGAGTGCCCAGCCGTTCAAGCAAGCTTTTGCGGTAGCGCGAGGTCGAAGCGAGGACAAGTGGGCGGCTCATGATTATGGCAATGCGCGACAAGGGTTTTGACAGGGATTTACGGAGTCATTTATCATGGCGGGCTTATGTCTGTGGCCCTGACCGATTCGATTGATATTGCACGGGTGGCGGCCAACCGGCTGCACCTGACGCAGTCGGTGAGTCTGGCCCAACTGGAAAGGCTTGTCGAGACGTTAGGCTTGGGGCAAGACGCCGCCGCTACGCTCGTCGATTGCGAGCTGGATGTCGGCAGCGACGGTGCTGACGGCGTGAAGGTGACGGGCAGTGTGAAGACGCGCTGGCCGCTAACCTGCCAACGCTGCCTCGAGCGGTTCGACGATGCGATTGCGCTGTCGATCGAATGGCGCAGCGGGGCGCTGCCGGACGGAGATTTTGAACTGGGCGGTGAGCCAATCCGGCTGATCGACTGGGTCGAGGATGAGCTGCTGCTGGCGCTGCCGGCGATCCCGAAACACGCGGATCGGGCCGATTGCGAAGCGGCAGCGACGAAGTATTTGACCGCAAGCGACGGGCCGCCGATGCGTACGCCGTTTGCCGATCTGAAGAACATGTTGGACGAGAAGGGCTAACCGGCTCGTTCTGTTTTGCGTTTTTTATAGTAGGAGTTTTCATCATGGCTGTTCAAAAAAGCCGCACCCCGCCGTCACGTCGCGGCATGCGCCGTAGTCACGATTCGCTGAAGGGCGCCACGCTCTCCATCGATCCAACCAGCGGCGAAACGCATCTGCGTCATCGCATTACGCCAGACGGTTTTTACCGTGGCAAGAAAGTGCTCAACACCGCGATGGATGACGACGGCGAAGAATAGTCCGCGTCTTCGTTCTGAAGCGTAAAGGCCGCAGCCGGGCAACCGCTGCGGCTTTTTTGTACTCGCTGACCTTGATTGAGTCGGCTACACTCGGCCACGACCCCGCCCAGCCGCAAAGGTAAAGCACGTGTATTCCAGGATTCTTGGCACCGGCCACTTTTTGCCTCCCAAAGTGCTCACCAATTTCGATCTCGAGAAAATGGTCGAAACGTCAGACGAGTGGATTCGAACTCGAACCGGTATTGAACGGCGCCATGTCGTCAGCGGCGGCGAGACCAACTGCGATTTGGCCGAGGGCGCAGCGCGCGCGGCGATGGAGGCGGCTGACGTCGGACCGGAAGACATCGATTTGATTGTGGTCGGCACGACCACGCCGGATCAGGTATTCCCCAACATGGGCTGCTTGCTGCAAGCGCGGCTGGATGTGCACGGCTGTGCAGCGTTCAGCGTCGAAGCGGCGTGCACCGGTTTTTTGTACGCGCTGTCGCTGGCGGACAAATTCGTTCGCGCTGGCGAGGCCAAGCGTGCCCTGGTCGTCGGCTGCGAGACGCTCACTTCCATGGTCGACTGGACCGACCGCGATACCTGTGTGTTGTTTGGAGACGGTGCCGGCGCGGTGATTCTGGGCCCGGATGAAGAAACGGGTATTTTGCGTACGCATCTTCACGCGGACGGGAAATACAAGGATTTGCTCTATTTTCCCTCTGGTGTGTCGAAGGGATTCAACGATTTGAAATCGGGCAAGGATCACATCCAGATGCGCGGCAACGAAGTGTTTCGCGTCGCCGTCAATACGTTGGGCCGAGTGGCTCGCGAGACGCTCGAAGCGGCCGGTATCGATCAGGAGGAGCTGGATTGGCTCATCCCGCACCAGGCCAACATCCGGATTATCTCGGCGACGGCGAAAAAGCTTGGTTTACCAATGGAGAAAGTCGTGCTTACCGTTCAGGATCACGGCAACACATCGTCAGCCTCGGTGCCCATGGCATTGGATGTCGCGGTGCGCGACGGACGCGTCAAGCGCGGTCAATTGGTGCTGATGGAAGCGTTCGGGGGCGGGTTTACGTGGGGCAGTGCGCTAATGCGCTATTGATGTGTTAGCGACGAACCTGGCGTTTCCAGACCGCGTAAGGATCCCAGTTTTCTTTGTTCGCTTCTTCGCGTCGTTCGTCGGAGCCCGACGTAGAGTCTTTGACCTGAGCGGCCCACACTTTAAACGGACGCCACTCTCCCGTGTCGTCAGTTGAGGTCGCTGCCATGCGTAGTGACTGAATATCGCTCATGATATACCCGTTTTATTGTCGTTGTGCAGTGCGCGGTCGTAGCCTCGCTTCTGTGGGAAATAGTATCGGAGCCGGTGAGATGATTCTGTGACACCGGTCACAAAACCATGAAAAACGAGAATCAGTTTTTTCTGTCTTGCTTAGATTAACAATAATAATATCAACAATATATTATCATTAATTGATGTTATTTCATGTCAACTTTTGTGCGGCTATGCCGGAACAGACCGTACAGGCTGATCAGCAGCCAGCACGATTCGATCACTACGGCGGGCAAGTTAAAGTCGTAGCCCAGCGAGACGAGAATCAGCCCGGCCCCGAGCGCGTTGAGCGCGCTGAATCGTCGAGCCGTGGGCGCCCAGCGATTGGTCTGCAGCATGGCGTAGGCGATCAAAATCAGGGCGACACCGATCAGTCCCAGAAGATCGGGGAAACTCATGACAAATGACTCATGGGTGTACAGGCCTCATTGCGTTTGACTTGGTTGGCAAAAAACCGAATTCTTGCGCCAAGACTGATCGAACAGCGAGCATGATTCCACATTACGATGCGGGCACATATTACTAATGCCGTCTAGGACCATCATCGTGGCGGCCGGTTGCGCTGTATTCGCGCTTTTCATCGCGTTGTGGTGTGTGCCGCATACGGTGCGCCGCATCGAGTCCGACATCAGCGCGAGGGCGACCGATACGCTGGTTCAAAGCGGCACCGCTCTCGAGCTCGACGTGCACCATCAGGACATCGTCATTGCCGGGCAAATGTCGAGCGCATCCGACCGCGATGCGGTGGTCCAAGCCTTAAGCGCACTGGCGGGCGTTGCTCGTGTCGACGACCGCATCCAAATTGTCGCGCCGGTGATCGCGCCGCTCGAATACGCGTTTGAAGCACGCCGCACCAACGATTCCGTGCGTCTGACCGGGTATGTGGTCAACGACGCTCAGCGAGCCAGCGTCGTAGGGCTTGCCCGGCAAGCCTTTTCGCCGATGCGCGTGATGGATCGACTGAAAACCAGTCCCGGGGCACCCAAAGGTTACGATGCGATTGTGAAACTGGGTCTGAGCCATCTGGCGCGCCTGGATTCCGGGCGCTTTGAGTTTAGCGGTCAGCGGGCGCGGCTGAGCGGTGTTGCACCGGATCCGGCGACGGTACGGTTGATTGACGGTGCCTTCGAACTGGTCGATCAGAGCCGCGTGAAGTTGGTGACCGCGTTGCGCGTACGCCCGGCCGATGCGGCGCGACGGGACAGCTGTCAGCGCTCTTATGACCGGTTGCTGCGCGGTAGTGTGGTGCGTTTTGGAACCGGCAGCGCGTCGATTAGCGCTGACAGTTTCGATTTGCTGGATTCGCTGGCAGCTGCCGCAAAAGACTGCGCCGATGTCGCCGTACAGGTGCAGGGACACACCGACGCTATGGGCGAGGACGCCGCCAATTTGAATTTGAGCGAGCGACGGGCGCAAGCGGTCGTGAGCTATCTGGTGCGCGAAGGCGTTGAGCCGGGTATGTTGAGTGCCCGGGGATTTGGCGAACAACAGCCGTTGCAGCCGAACGACACGCCGTCCGGAAGGGCAGCCAACCGCCGGATTGAATTTGTTGTGGTGGGAGATGATTCGCCCTAGTGTCCTGTTTCGATCGTTCGTTGCATCATTCGGCGGGCAATTTTCGTGCTACGCAAGGCGTAGCGAAGAAGCATAACTGGCCTGCGGTGATGAGCCGCCACGCGGCCAGCGCGAAAATTGACCGGAATGAATGCGACGAACTAACACATCAGGACAATTGATTGACTGGCTGGGCCTAATGCGGATCAGGACGCCGCTGCGCGATGCCGACTTTGTGATGAGCAAAATGCGATGTATCTGATTTCGAAAATTGCGCTGTGTCTGGTGCTGGCGTTTGGCTTTGGGTTTGCGCTGGCGTGGTTCGCCTGGCGAGCGCACGCACAGCGTCGTGAAGACGATCTGACGTCGCGCTGGGAGCAGCGCTTGGGTGACATGCAGCGGCAAACTGACACCAAGCTTGCCAAACTGCGTCACGAAGTGGATGAGTCAAGGCAACAGATCCCGACGCTCGAGGCGTCGCTGGCCGATCGCAGCGATTTGATTTCCACACTGGAAGCCGACCTTCTGGAATGGCGCGAGCGTTTCGGGCAAGTGGAAGCGCAGATCAAGCTGCGAGATGAGCAGATTGCGCAGTTGGAACAATCCCACGATGCCGCTGCTGAACAGTTGACTGAGCTGCAGGGCAAGCTGGCTAAGCGCGAGGAGAGTCCTGCGGACGCCGCAGAACCGAGCACCCAGCAACGAGCGCAAATGGAAAAATCGGTGCGTCGTGCGCAAGAGGCGCAGCGCCGCGCCGAGGCGCGAGTCAACGCACTGGATACCGAGCTCGACACACTTCACGGCACGCTCGACAAGGTGAGCGCCAAGTGTGAGAGGGCGCTGGCAGATCTGGAACAAGCGCGTGCGGCGAACGTGCAAAGCGCCGGGGCAGATGCCAGCGCGCAACAGCTGCACGCCATGACGCAGCGCGCGCAACAGCAAAGCGAGACCATCGCCAAGCACGCCAACGCCGTGCGTCTGTTTGAGCAGGAGCGTACCGTGCTACGCGATGCCAATGCGCAGTTGAAAGAACGTGTCGCGACTCAGGAAGAAAAAATAGGTGCGCTGAGCAATCAGGTCCGCAGCGGCCAGAGTGCTCCACGGCCGGAAGGGGTGCGCCCCGAAAGCTTGTTGGACAGCGCGCCGACAGAACGGCCGGCTGACGATCTGAAAAAAATCCGCGGTATTGGCCCGGTGTTGGAGCGCACGCTCAACGAGTTGGGCATTTACTTTTTTGCGCAAGTGTCGAACCTGAGCTCAAAGGAAATCGAGTGGGTCGCCAATCACATCAACACGTTTCCCGGGCGCATCGCGCGCGATAAGTGGGTTGAGCAGGCGAGCGAGCTGGACGGTCGCTGAAAGCTATTTCCTGGTCTTGCTTTCGGTGATGTCGACGATAAAGCCGCGGATCCGTTCGGGTTGACCGGCATCGTCGCGTACGACGTTGACGATGTTGCGCAGCCAGCGAATCTCGCCGCCGGCGTCGTACATGCGAAATTCATGATCAAAATTCTGTAAGCGGCGGCTGTTGCGCTTGATGATGTCGAGCGCGCGCTTGCGATCATCCGGATGCAGGCGATCGACCCAGAAGTTCTTGCTTAGCCACTGACTGGGCGGGTGCCCCATCACTTCCTCGACCAAATCACCGATAAACGTGATGCGCATCACCTGTGGATCGGCTTCCCAAGGGATCATGCGCATCGCCTCGGCCAAATCGTTGAAACGATCTTCGCTTGCCTGCAGCGCCGCGGCCGTGCGTTGCTGCGCTTGCTCGGCGTGAACAATGGTGGTGACGTCGTGCAGGATTAGCATCGTGCAGGGTTCATCCAGCTGCTCCACCGGTCCGGCTACAATGACTTCGACAAAACGTTTGTCATCGCCCAATACGCGAAACACGCTTGACGTGTCGTCCGTGCGTTTTTCGTTGGGCTCGTCATCGTGGCGTTGTCGCAGCAGGGCGCGCAATTTCTTTTGTTCGAACACCGGGAAAAATTCGTACACAGGGCGGCTGATGATGTTGCCCGGAGCCAGCCCCATGATGTCGCGTGCCTGTTTATTCAACGTGCGCACTTCGCCCGCGTCGCTAAGCGTCAAAATGCCAATGGGAGCGTGTTCGAGCAAACGAGTCAGGTGACCGCTGGCTTCTGACACCGTGTTATTACCGGAATCGTCGCGTTGCGTTTCTTCATCGTTGCGCACACGGCGGTGGGCGCGCTTGACGGCTTTACGAATGACTTGCGGCAACACGTGCAAATGTTGGCTGGGCCAGATGGTGATTTCGTCTGTGTTGTCGCTTTGAATTTCGACTTGACGTTGAACGGATTCAACGTTGCGCAACTCGGTGAGCAGAATGATCTGCAAAGAACGCAGAGTCTTGCGCACCGTCAACGCGACGTCGAGTGCGCCTTCGAATTCCGCGCCAACAATCAACGCATCCAGGTGCAGCGAGCCGATACCAAGCGCTGACACCAGTGGTTCGTGTGAGTCGAACACTTCAAACTGGTAGCCGGTTTTGAGCTGCGTGGTGATTTGCTCTTGCGTTTGCTCGTCAACCTGCAGGAGCGCAACGGTCCCGCGATGCGGACTCAAGGGTGCAATTTTGGCTGGTTTGTTCATGCGTGGTGTTTGAGGGCCTGCTCATGCGAGCGACCTTTTTGCGCATTATTACCACATCCGGCGGCGCTCGCCATCGGGTGAACCCGTGGTTTTGTCAGACAATGCGCGTTCGTTGACAATAATGGGGTGTCAGCAGACTGTGGTCTGACAGTCTTCGGTGGCTTTGGGCGCTCGTAAATGGATGAAAAGACGGGGGATGTTAAATTAGTGACATAAAACGGCGGGTGGACCTGCGCACTGGGGCTGTGCAATAGTTTTGCCCTGTGACCGACGTCACACCGAAACAATACAGCGCGCGAGGCGCTGGCGAGAATAACAACAGCGCATGTTTGGGGGCGGACGCCGACGTCCTGCCACCCGAAACATCGGAACAACACTTCCGGAGAGAGACTATGCAACGATTCACGCGGCACCAGGCGTGCAAGGCACTTCTGATTACGGCAGGGATGGCGCTCGCGCCACTCGCCAGTGCCATTACCTTCACCGACGTCTATTCCTTTGGCGACAGCCTGTCTGACACCGGTAACATTTCTCAGGCGACCGGTGGCTTTCCGCCGGCCCCATACACGCCGGGTCGTTTTACCAGTCGCTTTAACGACGGCACGGAAGGCTCGATTTGGGTTGAGTATGTGTCGGCGCAGTTCGGCGGCAACTCGGTGAACTCGCTGGCGGGTGGTACCAACTACGCTTGGGGTGGTGCGCAAATCGGACCGCCAAACGCGGGTTTTCCACCGAGCCTGATCGATCAGAGCAACTTCTTCTTGAACGACGTAGAAGGGGTAGCTGATCCAAACGCGCTGTACACCGTATTTGGTGGCGGCAACGATGTGCGTGATGCAAACACCGGAAGCTCGGTGCAGGGCATCACCGACATCATTACGAACCTCGCCGACGCGGGCGCACGTTATTTTTTCGTGCCGAATCTGCCTGACATTGGTTTGACTCCGGAAGCGCTTGCCGGTGAAGCACCGGGTGGGGATTCGGCGTTGTTGTCGCAACTCACCGCCGATTTCAACGGTGACCTGGCGACCGCCCTGGACAATCTGGAAGCAACGCGCGACATCACGATCGTGCGCTTTGACCTGTTCGCCGTGTTCAACGACGTCATCTCGGATCCAGGTGCTTACGGTCTGACCAACGCGAGCGAAAGCTGTTTCGACGGCGAAGCGAGCTTGTGTTCGGACATCGACAGCTACTTGTTCTTCGACGGTATTCACCCGACGGCTAACGGTCACTCGATCGTGGGCAGTCTGGCGATCGATGCCATCAACGCGGCGTTTGTGCCGGTCCCAGCGGCGCTGCCGTTGTTCCTGGCCGGCCTTGGCGCCTTGGGTTTGGTGCGGCGTCGTCGCGTCTGAGCCGGAGCCTGGATGCTCGCGATCGAGCGGGCGTCTGACGTAACGCAAAGACCCCGCCTTTCATGGCGGGGTTTTTTGTGGGTGTTTGCTGGCGGCGCTCTGGTCGGCACAGACGTCGAAACGGCGTTCCTGACGTCGGTGACTGGCCGACACTTTAGTCCCGCTGTGCTATAACTAAGCAGGTCGGACCGTTCGTGAAAATGGTCCATCGCTAAAACGTTTTGTGTCAGCATCACCTACCGGGGAGCATTCAGTCATGAGCGTATTTGGTCACCAGTTCGAACAAAACCACATTCATGTGCTCGAGGGCGGCCAAGTCTGGCAGGCGGCGCAGTTGCGAAAAATTGCCGCTGAGCGCTTTCTCGGGCGTGGTGACACCACCAATTCTTTGATTTTTTTTACCGAGAATGAACTTCGTGAATTCGAGGCATTTGTTGGAGGGAGTGTGCCGCGAGGGCGCACCTATTCTCACGACAAGCCGCTCAGGTTGCGCTATCCAAACGACAGTTTTTACATGTCGAAACAGCAGATCACTGCGGTCGTGACGGTGAGCAAGCGTGATCGTCCCGATCTACGCATGTATCAGGCGCACACGGTGCGCGAAGGCATCAATGTCGGCAATCGTCCCTCCATTACTTTCCTTTACGGGCAAATTGGTAACGCGGCAGATCGCTCTTACCGCGTCTTTCACTTTGACGACGTTACCTATGGATCTGTTCCGCAACACTTTCCGTTTTCACTCAATCAGGTTCGCGCCTTGAATCAGGCTGCGACTGTTCACGGCACTGACGAGGCGTGGATCCAACCGTTGTTTGCCGGCATTTGAGATGTGGAGATTCGGGGTCAGACCAATGGGGGAGATTCGGGGTCAGACCAATGGGAGATTCGGGGTCAGACCAATGAATAGCCTGCAATAAAGCGCTACGACTCCTTACAATCCGTTTTTGAGCTCTTAGCTTCGATTTTCGCGCCTGGGAATGCGTTCTAAGATAATCGAAACGGAATTCCTGAAGTCTGTGATCGTCCTGTTCGGTCATTCGTGATCAGGCTAATAGTCATCGCCGACAATAATCACATCGCTATCGTAGGGATTAATGGGCGTCGCAAATTCGTTTGGATCATCGCTTGTCGTGCATCCCGGCATTCCGCTGATGCATCCAATGCCGTCAAACGACTGCGGCGAGCGTGTGCGAACAAATGCCAAGCGATAGGACGCATCCGCGACGTTCTGTGTGCTCATGGGCAGCACGGCAAGGGCGTAGTTTGGTCCGGGCGGCACTACGGTGCGCGACGCCAGCTGAGTCGACTGGGGCCAGTCAAAGTTGTAGTTGCCAGGCACGTTCTGCGCTGCATAGATGAACGAATTGCCTCTGCGCACACCCACCTGGTTAATCGTGCCATCTAGCGGTCCTACAACCGGTTCCAAAAAGAGGGGCCAAGATGAATGGAAGGCCACGATGATCGGTGGCGCGGGCGTGCGAAAGTCAGTCAGCAACTCAAATTGACCGTCGTGATAGACGCCAATACTGTCAGTACCGTCAGTGTTCCATCGACCGGCCACCGGTATGGCGCCGTGTGCGCCGAAAACGAGGCTGTGCTGTTCCTCGGTGTCGCCGCCAGGCCACACGCCGAACCGGAATTCGCCGTCCTCGTAAACGCCTGGCTCATCGTAGCCGTCCTGATTCCAGTCACCGACTATGGGGTGTGACCGTTCGGTGCCGTATTCCATCAGCACC
Organism: Gammaproteobacteria bacterium; assembly: GCA_045107005.1. GTDB lineage: Bacteria > Pseudomonadota > Gammaproteobacteria > Steroidobacterales > JBCCMA01 > JBCCMA01. The sequence continues at coordinate 8,663 of JBGCFP010000034.1, read as the reverse complement.
TGGTCATTCAGAATCCACTTGCCCTTGTCGTAGACCAGAATTTCCTCGGTGCCGGAGCCTCCCGAGGCTACGGGTATGCGCGCAAACAGCAAGCAAACACCGGATTGGTCGCGCATGCAATGGCCGAAATCGGCCGCGAGAGATGACGTCGGGATCAGGATCAGTGCGGCGGTCAACATCCGTTGGAACAAGACTCGGGCCTCGGTCTGGATAGTAACGGCGTTTTTTATTGAATTCATTTGCTCCCCCTAGTGCAAACGGTCGGCAGATTGGGGCATCCACGCGTACAATCCTGCCAATGGCTCCACATTCCGAAAAAGTCGCAACAGATGCAAGCTCTGGTGCGCAACCGGGCGTTACCATTTCGTTACCTGTACCGCGCAACGTCACTGTAGCCCGGTTCCTGTTGTGCTCACATGTCGCTTGATTTGCGTCATCAGCCGTTTCGCCTGGACGGGATTAGGATCGATCCGGTATCGGGCTGTATTGGCGAAGGTGATCACGCCAGCCAGGTTCAGCCCAAGGTCATGGACCTGCTGCTCTGTCTTACTGAAAACCACGGGACGATCGTCTCCAAGGAGTACTTGCTTGAGCACGTTTGGCAGGGCCGCTTCGTAGTTGACGGCGCGCTGCGCCGCTGCGTGTTCTATTTGCGCAAGGCGCTCGCGCACGCGGGTCTGGACGGGTGCATCGAAACGGTGCCGTGTCGGGGGTTTCGGCTAAGCAAAGTGCCTGAAGCGGAAGCGCAGACGCCCGCCGCGGGGCCGAACCGGGCTCTGGACGCCTATCGCGGACTCCAACCGTTCGGGCCAGAACACGCCGCGTTGTTTTTCGGGCGTGACGCGGTCGTACGTCAAGTGCTCGACGCGTTGTCTGCGCAGCGTCAGGACGGTCGTGCTTTCGTATTGATTCTGGGCGCCAGTGGCAGTGGAAAATCGTCCCTGGCGCGGGCCGGCGTCGGGCCGCAACTGCAACTACTCGAGCACGACGCAGGCAATGAGAATTTCCAAATGCTCGATTTTCGACTCAGCGATAGCTTGACCGAGCCGTTGACCTATCTCAAAACTCGACTCGAATCGATCGCGCCTGGCGTCCTCGATGACACGCTTGGCTCCGATGACGACACCCATGAGGAGCCGACCGACCCGAATCTCGACCCTGTGGCCGAACCGCCAAGACTGCTGTTGGTGTTCGATCAGTTTGAGGAGTTGTTTTTGCTTGATTCGGTCAGCGAAACAGCGCGAGAGGAAATTGTTGAGTTGCTTTACGCGCTGGCACGAAGCGGTTCGGTAGCGATTGTTGCCACGATGCGAAGCGAGTTTCTGCCACGTTTTACAGAGCACCAGTGCCTGATCTATTTGAAAGGTCAGCGCGGTCACGTCGACCTGTTGCCACCGACGGCGCCAGAGATCGCCGACATTGTTCGCCGGCCGGCACAAATGGCCGGACTTGTGTTTGGCGAAGACAGTGGTGGTCGCAAGCTCGACCATGCGCTGATCGATGACGCGACCGGCCAGCCAGAAGCGCTGCCACTGCTGCAGTTTGCACTCCGTGAACTCGAACTCGCCGCTACGGAAGACAGGATCATGCCATTGGATGCGTATGTACATCTGGGCGGACTGTCGGGCTGTTTGTCGCGTCATGCAGAGCGCGTTTTCAACGAGTTGTCTGGCGAGGGCAAGCGCGCATTGCCGGAGGTTCTACAACGTCTGGTCATAGCCGACCCACGCAATGCCGGTCGGGTTTTGAAACGGACCGAGAGCGTTGCGCAACTCGAGTCCATCGAGGGGGCGGGCGAGCTGGTGCACAGTTTTGTCAGAGCGCGGCTGTTCTCGAGTTTTCTCGATCCCACGACGCGTCAGCCCTCCGTGCAGGTAGTGCATGAGGCTGTGCTTGCTGAGTGGACGCGTGCTCGAGACTGGGTAAATATCAACTACGCTGGCATCCGATTTCGTTCGTGGCTGGATGAGGTGGCGACGCGCTGGGATACGAGCGGGCGCACGAGCGAGTACCTGCTGCGCGCCGGGACGTCTCTCGACGAAGCCCAGCGCATAGCGAGCGAGCCCAACGCGCTTGAGAGAACAACGGGTGAATTTGTTGTTGCTTCAACTCATCTTGCGAGTCGTCGGCAGCGACGCATTCGAACCGTCATTGCGTGTCTGGTTGTTCTGTCTGTGGCGTCGCTGCTTTTGTGGCGCCAGGCGGTCATCGGCAATCAACGGGCTGAATTGGCGGCGAAACGTGCTGAGGCAACGACGGAATTCATGGTGTCAATCTTTGAATCGGCCAACCCGGATAACTCGAACGGCAAGAACCTCAGCGCGGCGGAGTTGCTGGCAACGGCGACCGAGCGGATCATGCGTGCTGAGTGGGATCAGTCGCAGGGGCGTGCGGCGATCGTGCGCGCGCTGGGTGAGACCAATCTGCTGATCGGTCGTGAACAGGATGCCGACCGCTTGCTTGGCGAACTCGAGACACTATTACCAGGTATTGCGCCACAAGCCCCGCGCCTTGCCGCAAGCATGGCGCTGGAAATCGGCGCGCGATACCGTGATCTGGATCAATCGGACCAGGCCGATCTATGGCTGCAGCAAGCGCTGGATCTTGCCAGCGGAACAAAAGATACGTATCTGGTGGCGCGCTGCCGGAATGCTCTTGGTCTGTTGCACAGCCGTCAAGGCGATCAGGATCGCGCGCTCGAGTCTTACGTCGCCGCGGATGCGCTACTTGAAAAATCGGTCGCCGACATCGCGACCAAATCACTGCAGTTCAACGTTCACGCCAATCGGGCCATGAGTTTGATGAAACAGGGTGAGCTCGAGCAAGCCGCACGATGGATGACGTCAGCTAACACCTTGCGACGTTTGGGAGGCCAGCCCCCCAAGGCCAGTGACGCCGATGCGTTGGCCAATTTCGGGAGTGTGCGACTCAAACAGGGGCAGCTCGACGAAGCCATCGAGCTCTACGACGAAGCGCTTCGAATTCGCACCGATCTGCACGGGCCACAACATCCTCGCAATGGAATCTATCTGGTGAACAAGTTGTCGGCGCTTGTTCGGCTCGGGCGTTTCGAGGACGTCTATGAGGTCGCGCTATCGGGCGTTGATACCAGCGCTTCAGCCCATTCGCCAAACCCAACAATCGTGGCTCTCTTTAACGTCCGCCTGGTCCTCGCGGCTTGGCTTACCGAGCGGCAGCTCGGAGTCAGTCCATTGGAAAAAGCGCAAGCCTCAATGCCAATGTTGCTTGAAATATACGGCGACGAGTCAGCTACCATCAGGCACTCGAAAATTGCGCTCGCCGGGTACCAGCTCAGCCAGAATTTGACAGCAACGATGCGCAAGGAAAATTGCACCACGCTTGAGCAAGCGCGCACCAAGTTGAGTAAAGAAGAAGAGCCGGCGACAAGTATTGATCTGAAGCTAACCACGGTTTTTGACGCTGGTGGCGCTTGCTACGCCGTACCGTAACGTCGCTTGTTGGCGGCAACACAATGGTAACGGTTTGCTAACACTCTCCTAACGCCTGCAAATCAGGCGTTTGATATCTCTGGTCACGAGCCGGATCCGGCGGGGCGTCAAGCGTGCCACGGCCCCGGCCAATCGGAGCTTATTACGATGTCACACACCGTGACGTTTGATTTTGGGGAGAATTTTTCGATGAGAAACAAGTTTGCAATCGCGTTTGTAGCCGGAGCGTTTATGACTCCGATGCAGACATACGCATACGACGCCCGATGCAGTACAGCGGCCTACGCCGGTGACATTTGTTGTTCGGTCAATCCACCCGCTTTCTGCCCGGCCGAAGCAAATGGTCAAACCTGGAACGTTCGGCACAGCAGTACGCAGTCCGCGCTTTCGGACTACCTTGAGAACGCCGGGTTTCCCAACAGCGCTTCAAGCAACCCGATGTACAACCGGCTATCGGACCAGACCGCCGAGTTTGTCGTTGCCCATGGGCAGCACTTTCTGGACAAACTCGACGGCTCGACGGCGCCAGCCCAGCAGGTCACGCTGGACGATTTCCTGCCGTTGTTAAGCGGTCGTGAGCAGTTGACCACGCTGATTGTGGGGTCGGTGCAGAGTATCGCTCAGATTCAGCTGGGTCAGACGCTGGAGCCAGATACCATTTATCCGATCCCGTTCATGGCTGGCCCCCAGATCAAACAGGCCTGCATCGACACGCCCACTATCCACAAGGACCGAAACTTTAATCTTGGGTTGATGAATGTGATCGAGGGGAACGGTGACCTGGTGTTTCAGGCAACGGTCGGCGTCCCAACGGAACTGGCCGCCAAACGACCCAGTTGGCTTACTCGACAGGCTCGGATCCACAAATGGATCTGGTGGACGGGCGATGCCAATATGCTGCCGATATCATCGGAAGACATCTCGTCGGCGTACCATGTCTATCGAGTAATCGGGAATTACACCACGGCCTTCGTTATGCTCGAATCGGAAATCGAATGGATGATCGATTTTGACTCCGAGGATTCTGAGGAGGGCTTCAGTATTGGTGATTTGAACATCAACATCGATTTTGAAGGTCCGCTCAGCCCGGATGCCTGCAACTACGCTGAAATGCGCGTGCGGCCAAACCTGGCACCAACGGCAAGAGCAGGTGTCGGGGCAGATCCGATCACTCTGGGGCGCTATCGTTTTGATGCCAGCGCGTCTGGCGACCCAAACGGTAATCCGCTGACCTATACCTGGCAATTCAGTGATGGGAGCGTTGAGCACGGTCGTCTTGCCTATCGCACTTATCCGCAATGGGATACGGGTAACAAGCAGGTCACGTTAACCGTTTCTGATGGCGGGCTGAGCGATACCACAGTGCTGAACTACCACGTCGCGGCGCCGTGTGGTGGCATCGGTCAGCCGATGTGCTTCTAACGAGACGAATACGAAAATGTCTCTAAGCCATTCACTAAAGCCGGAGGCGCATTGGCGCCTCCGCATTTTGGCCCTTGCGACGGCGGCCATTGTGGTCGTTACCGTGAGTCTCCCGGAGCTGGGCGTCGATGCACAGAGCCACCGCTCAATCGAGGCCGGCACCGGCATCGTCACGGCGCAGAGTGTGGGGCTTGCGTCACCAGAAAAAACAGCCCAGTTGCAGGCTATCGAACCGACGGTCGATTCTGCGGATTTGACCATGCAGCCGATTGCAGGCGCACAAGAGACCGCCGATTTCGAGACACTAATCGGCGACGGTGGCACGCACACCGGGGAAGATCTGAGAAAAGCGTTTGCGCTACACGACCTGTGCGCGGGGGTTCCGCGCGGGGAACGCGACTATCAACGCTGGCTTGAGAAGCACGCGGCGGAGGTTGGGTTTGACTTCGATCTGGCGGCGTCGCTCTTCGCACGCTGTGCGGATGTGCCGATCGTCTTTTTCGAGCGACGGGTACGCATTATTGAAACCGTTGCCAAGCGGGGTGACGTTGAGGCTCAGCGATTGCTCGGGTTGTCTTACCCGCTGGGTTCCAATGCACGATCTGTGTGGTTACTCAAAGCGGCGCAGAACGGTCACGCCAATGCGTATCTGGATCTTGCCGAGCAGGTCGATGAAGTTGTGGAGGCTGGCACCTTCGTTGATATGCGTCAGCTAAAGTGGTTTTTGCTGTCAAACGCGCTCGAGATTGATCCCTCGATGGATGGGGTAGACCATGCACAGCTCGTCGCATCCTTAACCGATCAGGCTCTCGACGCGTATGGTCGAAACCGGAAGGAAGGGTTGCTCGACGATATGCTGTTGGTCGCGCTCGGCATGGAGTGACGTTGCGTTTGCGATGCAGGACGCCTGACCGATAATTCGGTCAGGCGTCCGTAACGCTAGCGCGTAGCGCAAATGCCAGCAGCGCTTGGGCCGGGTGCTGCGAAGAACAGCGACCGCAGCAGGCCGAGGTCAACAATGTTGACGACACCATCACCGTTGAAGTCCGCATTCGCGTCGGCGCTGAAAAACACCGAGCGCAACACGCCCAGATCCACGACGTTGACGACGCAGTCGTTATTGAGATCGGGGTCGCAAGCGTTGCCGTGTCCGTCGCCGTCGCTGTCCAGCTGCTCGGGATTCGCAACGACCGTGCAGTTGTCGAGAGCATCGGCAACGTTGTCACCATCGTCATCAAACGAAATGTCGTCGATCCAGGCGCCGTCAAGTCCTTCTGCAACGCTGCCATCTTTTGTGTAACGCCATTCAAGCGTGTGCGGGCCAGCGGCAATCGGCAGTCGGAACACCTGCCAGCCGGTGTCGCCTGACGTGGTCAGTTCAGTGGTGCCGTCCACGCTGAACGTCAGGAAGTCAGCGTCTTCCTGACTGTCTACGCGATAGTAGAATTGGAACATGCCGCCCGACAGCGTATCGGTGTAGCGAATTGCGGCCACTTCACCATCGCCGATAATCCGCGACGTGAAGCTGGTGTCCCCTCGGAACACCCGGTCGGTACCTGCCGTCCAGGATGCCGTCGTACCCGGTACTGCGTCATACCCCTCGGGCCAAGGCGACAGGAACAGATCCGTGCGCAACGGATCGTAACCCTCAAACGTTTGCACTGGAATTTGCGCATTGGTTGGCACCGGGTCAAGCGCGTCGGCGATGCCGTCGTTGTCGTCGTCGGTGTCCGCCACGTCGCCGATGCCGTCGTTGTCACTGTCGGCGTTCTCGGCGGCGTCGTAATCGAATCGATCGTCAGGTCTCGGGATGCCGTCGCCGTCGGCATCGGAGTCTTGCGAGTCGGGCGTGCCGTCGCCGTCCAGATCGAATGCGTCGAATGCGTCGGTATCAAATTCGTCCAGTGTGTCGCCGATGCCGTCGCCGTCAGTGTCCAGCGATTCTGTGGGATCCAGCGAAAAGGCGTCGATATTGTCGGGCACGCCGTCGCCGTCATCATCGGTGTCCGCCACGTTGCCGATGGTATCGCCGTCCGTATCGCGCCATTCGCCGGCGTCGCTCGGAAACGCGTCGGCCGCATCGGGCACGCCGTCGCCGTCGGTGTCCACATCGCCAGACTGGTCAATGATGGCAAGCGCGACATCGAAAGAGCCTGCGTTCTGGGTAGTTGAATTGACGATCGGAAAATCGAGCGAGCGAGTATAGAGCGCCGCCACGATGTCGCCGTCGCCGTTGATGGCCAGTCCGCCCGGCGACGCGGGCGCGTCATCGGAGCCACCCAGATACGTCGAGAAGGCAAGGGCGCCGGTTGGCGTGAACTTGCTGATGGCGAACGTTCTCTGTCCGTTGTTGGTCGGCTGCAATGGGTTGAGCGTCGGAAAGTCGTCCGACGACGTTTCTTGACTGACGTACACGTTATCGTCGTCGTCCAGAGCGATAACGGGAAAGAAACTGTCCTGACCGCTGCCGCCCAGGAAAGTCGAAAACACGACTCCGGTGGTGGCGTTGAGTTTGGTCAAAAAAGCGTCGCTCGTGCCGAGTGCGAGTTCTTCTGCACTGCGCGCCGTGCCCAAATTGGGTTGAGCCGCATTCACGCCGCCATAATCGAGTGTGTTGGTTGACCCGCTAACGATGATGCTGCCCGCGGAATCCACTTCAAGACCGATGGGGAAAAAGCCGACGAAATTGCCGTTGATCCCGCCAGGGATGCGCGCGGTCGTCGGGCCGTACCAAGTTGAAAAAAGTAGCGAACCGGTGACAGGGTCCACCTCTGAGATGGTCATCTCGCGAGCGCCGGCCACATTTTTGGTGGCCTGAATCGGATTCACGACCGGGAAATCGACCATCGAGCTGTAGCCCATCACATAAAGATGTCCATTGTCGCCGATCGCGACGCCGCGCAGTCCTTCAAAGGAAGAGCCATCGCGAAGTTCGCCGCCGAGGCAGCTCGAGAACGACAGAGAACCGTCCGCGTCAAACAACGCCATATATCCTTCGGCGAATTCAAACGCACCTTCATTGAGTACGCAGCTCTGGCCTGCAATGCCGGTCACCACCGGAAAGCCATTGTTGGGTCCAAGCAGACCGGTTACCGCGACGCGACCGTCCGGCGACACGTCAAGGCCGCGAAGCCACGACACGATGCCATCGCCCATTTGAAGGTAGGTCCCGAACACAAGGCCAGTACCCGCGCTGTTAAGTTTGGCGACGTAGCTGGCGGTTTGGCTGGCCGACCAGGCTTGCGTGGCATTGACCAATGGGAGTCCGTCCGCGGCAGTGGTAATGCCAATCGCCACTTCGCCGCTGTCTGATACGCCGGTGGCGTCGACGCCGGTATCGACGGCGCTACCCAGCGAGCCATTAAAATACGTTGACCACAGCACGTTCTGTGCGTCCGGACTGAATTTGGTAATCAAGATGGACTGTCCCGCACTGATGCGGGTGCGCTCCACCTGACCAGGCCCGCCGTCCGTGCAGTCCTCACAGAACGGAAAAGACGTTGTTTCCACGCGGGCCGCCGGCAGGTCGGGCAGGAACGTCGACGCAGTACCAAGGCCGCTGCTTGTCGTTAGTGCGATCACGTAAATGTTGCCCGCAGCGTCAACTTCGACGCCGCGAACGGTTTCAGCTCTGGTACCACCGTAATAACGCGAATACTCCAGCACAGGATCAATGACCAGCGATCGCGAGGCGTCCCAATCGCCGAGCGCGAAACCGACCTGATCGTCGTCAATTCGATAGGCGGACTGCACAACCTCCCGTTCTCCCAA